>NZJX01000005.1 GCA_002692065.1 Flavobacteriales bacterium
TCATAAGCCGCTATCTCAGAGTTCTTCTGTGGAATAACATCCCATGCTGCATCTTCAATTACGATTGTCATATTGTTATCAGTAAACAAAGTTCTTTCATAATGTGAAACACTATTGTCAACTACAGGTAAATTTGATAATCTATATGACTCGTCATTTGAAAGATATTGTAAAACATCTTCATGATCAGTTTTAAGTTGATAACCTTGACCTGGATGCATATCTCCGATACCATTGAAACCATATTCTGGTAGGTAGGCATTACCATTGTAATCTTTTGCAATGACTAGATTGTTTGCATCACTTAAAGAAGACAATACAGCAACAGCGTCAGCAGCTTCCATTCTCAGGTAGCCAATCATATTCCATCCAGCAGAGAGATCTATAGAATGATCTTCAGGGAATGCATATTCACCTTCAACCATTAATGGCATTTCTTGACTAAGTTTAATTTGGTAACCTTGACCTACTTGGATATCTCCAACTCCATTGAAGTTCCATTCTGATAAGTACGCATTACCCGAATTATCTTTAGCAATAATCACGTGATCAACTATAGGAGCCAATACAGATACTAAATCCATATCCGCTGGCATCATGTAAGTGGAGAACATACTCCAACCATTTGGAAGATCTAACATTTGGTGGTCTGGACCAGCAGGAACATTACTTATAGTTGCAACAAAAGTTAAACCATTAGTAGTATATGTACTTGGGCCATTTGAATATGTAGCAACTGCAGGCATAGCCATTCCAGTTGAACAATCAAACATCATCCAAACTAAATCTTGACCAGCAGATAAACCGTCTACTTCAGGCGTAGTAGTGTCATCACCCATAGCAGCAACTTGAACTGTTGAACCATCAACTATAGTATAACCAGCTGATTGCATCATTCCAGAATCATCCATATAGAAAACTCCAACAGCAACATTAGTAACTTCCATATCATCAATCATTACAGATGCATTATCTGGTATCATTATTGTGTGATTAGCACCAGTTAAGACGACATTCCAAGGTTCACAAACTGCACCATCTGTTGAATTGTCACAATTTGCATAAATAACATCTGTAGCTTGTGTAGCAGTAGGATAACTACCGGAAATTGTTCCGGAGGCTACCACAGAATCACAAGTTGATAAGGTTAACTCATAAGTACTTCCATTCCATCCATCACCAAATGAGTCATACATTGACATAGTATATTGTGCATTTGGCTCTAAACATAAATCATAAGTATATGTACTAAAAGAGCCGAAAGTATAGGTAGAAGCTTGAGCAACAACAGCACTATCAGAATCTAACAATTCCCAACTCATTTCATAACCATAATTTGCAGTATTAAATGTAAGTTCTGCTGATAGACTTAGATCAGAATTTGGTCCAACACCACAATCATAATCACAAGAACCATCATCTACAGTAGCACTCATATTATAATTGTTAGCATCAGGGTCAATACAACCTGCTATATCACCACATGCAGCATAGAACTCGTAAGAAGTAGATGCCTCTTGATTTAATTCTCCATCACCAACAAATCCAAAATCAGAATATACAAGATCAGTTTCGCATACATAAATTTGATAACCACCACCTACTATACCATCACCAAATTCATCAAATAATTCAAATAAAACATTTGTTCCATTATCAACACAATAAGTGTAGGTGTTAGTAGTATTTGGTTGAAGAGTACCTGGGTTCTCTGGATTTAATAAATTACCATTATCTACATTTGTTAATGAGAAGGAAGTTTCATCTTCATAAGCGTCAGTAGTAATTAAGATGTCAATTTGAGATACATATTCTCCAGAACATGAATATGTACATGTACCATCATCAATTGCAGCATCAGGATTGTAATTATCAGCACTTAAATCAGTACATCCAGCATATTGACAATTTCCATCATCAACATTTGCTTCTGGTTCATAATTTTCAGCTGTTTCATCAGTACACCCAAGAACACCACAATCAGCATTTACTGCAAGACCTTCACTTCCGTTAGTTCCCTCTGGAGTAATTGTCCAACCATTCGATGGCAGGGATGCTGTGAGTAAAGTTAAACCTCCACTTGAGATTACAGCCTCTCCTCCATTCCATCCATCACCGTAAGAATCGGCCATTTCATATACCCAACAACCATCAAGCATACAGAAATCATATGAATTACATCCTGAACCAGAGAAATACGTACTATCATCAAGTACTAAATTCCAAGAAATTTCATAACAATAAGTACTTCCACTAACATCAACGTTAACAGCAGTTAATCCATCTCCACAGTATATAGTTAGACATGAATCATTATCAACATTTGCTGCAGGATCATACTCAAGGTATAAACTATCAGTACAACCTTCAACAATAGCTATACAAGATCCGTCATCATCAGTTGCTTCTGGATCAAAGTTTAGTGCTGTTTCGTCTGTACATCCAGGGAAATAACAAGCATCCCCAACAAAAGTTGAATCAAAACCGTTAGTAATTGGAGCTATAATATCTCCAGATACAAATACATTTCCATCTGAATCAGTAACATCATAAGAAGAACCTGTATCTGTCCAAGAAAAAGAACCACCTGTTTGAACTAAAACACAAGCATTAGTATCTAAACAGAATGATAAAGTATCATAGTAAATACCATTATCAAGCATTGTTAATTCAACTGAACTTTGAACATCAGATGAGAATATTATAGAATGACCTTCCCAAGAATTTGCCTCAGAGTCAATCATATTTAATGACATTTCAACTTCATTTCCAACACACTCATATTCACAAGCAACATCAGTCAAACCATCAGGAGCAAAATCAGCTGCCGGATCATAGTTAGTAGCCGCAGGGTCTGTACATCCAAATACAGGGATGTCAACACATTGACAGTTACTTACATTCCATAAATCTTCAGCTTCTTCTATAGTATAATTTCCACCACCATCTTGAACCCAAACATAATACTGACAATTCAAGATATTGGTAGTATCAAGTACCAAAGAATCATTTCCAAGAGTATCGACAGGTAAATATAATGAATCAACTACAAATGTAGTCAATGCATCATTACCAAAGGAATCAAGGGGACAAGAATAAACGCATGAACCATCGTCGGCAGTCATAGCAGCATCATAATTGTCAGCATTCATATCAGTACATCCAAATAAGTATTCACAAGATCCATTATCAGTATTTGCTTGCGGATCATAGTTTGAAGCTACAGAATCTGTACATCCAAATTCATACGCATTACATTCCAATCCTCCAAAGAATCCAGATTGTTCTTGATATGTAGAATTTCCAAAAGGATCAGTTACAGAAACATCTGGCTCAGGATCGTTAGATGTGAAATTTGTTAAACTCATTACTTCTAATAATCCACCTGCACAAACTTGATTAACAAGAACATTACCTCCATTCCATCCATCTCCATAGTCATCATAAGTAATAAATTCATATTCATTATTTGGATCCAAGCATAATGCCCAAGTTTCATCTACTAAACTGATTCCTTGATCTACATAATTTTGTGATAAAACAATATTTCCAGATGAATCTTCAACTGCAAATGAATTTTCAGATACCCATGAGTTCATGAAAACATTAATTTCAAATAAATTTCCATTACAATCTACTGATACACATGTACTATCATCAACATTTGCAAGTGAATCATATTCAAGGTATAAATCATTAGTACATCCTAAAACTATAGCAATACAAGTATCAGAAACATTCGCTAATGAATCATAATTAAATGCAAGTGAATCCATACACCCAACTACAGTTGCAACACAAGAACCATCATCCGTATTTGCATTTGGATTGAAGTTAAAGGCTGTAGAATCAGTACATCCAGAATTGTAAACTGCACAAGATAAAACTTCAAAAGTTGTTGAATCCTCTATCTGAGGGTTACCANAACCACCGATGTAAATTCCATTATTTGGAGNTGCAGAAGCGACAGTTATTGTATCTCCATCACATAGAATTTGTATTTCATATGATCCTCCATTCCATCCATCACCATATGTATCATAAGACATCATTGTGTAAGAGGTGCTATCTTGAAAACATATATTTTCTATCAAATAGTCTTGATTTGTTCCAAAATCACCTGGATCAGCTGAGTTAACAAGTAAACCTTGATCATCTAAAAGATTGTAGTAAACTTCAACTCCATATGAACCAGTAGATAAGGCAATTTGCGCATCTATTCCATCACAAACATATTCACACGAATCTGCTAAATTTGCATCAGCATTATAATTTGAAGCAAATGGATCTAAACATCCATAAACAACTGGAGCAGTAGTAAAGTTCAATGAAAATGAAGAAGTATAGCTTGTACTAACTTCTATATAATAAGTACTTCCACCAGATAAAANAGGTGGATCTAATNCATTAGCTGAATCACTGCATGATGGATAAACNNNNGGTGNAATTTCACTCCAGTCGNNANTNCCAGTTGCTGACCAAGAAAGAAGAACATCAGAAGCATCTGAATCTGTAGATACTTCAAACCAATCATGATCTGTAGGATTTCCATTAAATGTTTCATCTAAAACAATTTCAATTGCATTTTCACAAGTTAAAGCGGGAAGAACATCAAAACAACATCCTGAACAAGCAGCAAGTGCAGTAGAATCNTAGTTTGGAGCATATACGTCCATACATCCTACAGCAAAATCATCTTCTGTACATGCATCATCTTGACCAACAGTAAGAATGTCTGAATCTCCATGATTACCAGTAGCAACTGTACCAGCATTTAATTCTAATGAAACTGTATATGATTCTTGCCAAGCTTGATTCAAGTCTCCACCAGAAAGCTCTATCAAGTAACATCCAGCTGAAAGACCGCAAAGAGTATCACTCGCTTCAGCGCCAGAAGCTAAAGTTCCAGTACCAACAACATTATCCTCAACATCAGTAACACTGTAAGCTGAACCAGCCCATCCATCTTCTAGTTCATCAGTCATTGTAATAAGCATTCCAAGAGATCCATCAGAACAAACAGAATATGTACACGCTGTTGAATCNGAAATATTAGCTAATGAATCATAAGATAAAGCTGCATCATCCATACAACCTTCAACAGCAACAACTTGACAAGANCCNTCATCAACAGTTGCTGTCTCATCATACTCTAGGTAATCAGAGTTTGTACAACCATTAATTAAACACGTTCCATCATCACCTGTAGCAAGAGGGTTGTAGTTATCAGCTAAGGTATCTCTACATCCAAAAATGTATGAATCACATGACATAGCTGAAAAAACAAGTGTGTCAGATGAAGATCCTCCACCAGAAACATCAGGTTGAGTATTTTCAAAAAGTACTAAATATCCCCCGCAACCCGTAATTGTAACATAACTTGCATTTAATTCAGTAGTCGAAGCAACATTGTTATATGAGTGAACAACAGTAAACTGATTATTAGAGGATAGTGTTAAACAAACATTGGTATCTGTCTGCAGGTTATAAATACCAGAACCAGTGAATGATTCTACAGGCTGATCAGTAACATCAATAATTGATAATGATGCACTTGTACTACTTGAACCTGAGTAAAAATCTACAGAAACTTGAAGACCATTACAAGTACTTGGAATACAAGTCTCATCATCAGTATTTGCAGCAGGATAATAATTAACCGATGTTGGGTTAGTACACCCTTCCACAACAGCAACACAAGGTCCACTTACATTAGCCAATGAGTCATAATTAAAAGCATCGGGGTCAGTACACCCTTCAATTAAACAAGACCCATCATCAACATTAGCTGTTGGATCATAATTAGTTGCATCACCATTAGTACAACCTAATACGTCTAATACATCATCTTGAGCACTAAGATTAAGTGAAAAGAGAATGAAAAAAGACAAGAAAAATAAAATATTTCTTTTCATAATTAGAATATTTAATTAAAAATTACCCCGTATTTATAATCGAATAGCATTGTACTGGGGGATATACAAAGTATTCTTTTGAATCAGAAGACGCTACAGTCCTCAATTTTTTTTCTTTAGTAAGTTTGTAAATATAATCAAAATTTTAATTTATTAACAATATTTCAACAATTATTTAGTTTTTTTGGAAAAAATAAACCGCTAATATTCCAACAAAAATTAAATTTGTAATTATATTTAAAAAAAAGTTAAAAAATGAGTTTATTAATTGTTGGTACAATTGCGTTTGATAAAATTCATGCAAACAATCACATTACTGGGAAAATCTTAGGAGGATCTGCAACTTATATAGGCATAGCTTCTTACCATCTGGGGGCAACTCCAAATATAATCTCAGTTGTAGGGGCTGATTTTCCCAACAAATATTTTGAAATCCTAAAAAACCATAACTTCAATTTGTCAGGAGTAGAAATTATTAAAAATGAAAAAACATTTTTTTGGGAAGGGAAATATCTTAGTGATATGAATCAAAGAGAGACTTTAAAAACAGAATTAAATTCTTTATCTAAGTTCAATCCAAAAGTGCCTAAGCAATTTTGTTCACCAAAAATAGTGATGCTTGGGAATCTAGATCCAAGAGTTCAATTAGGTGTTTTAGATCAACTAAATACTAAACCTTCATTTACAATTACAGATACGATGAATTTTTGGATTGAAAATACTCCAAATAAGCTTAAAGAAGTTATTAAAAAAACCGACTTACTAATCATTAATGATGAAGAGACTAAACAATATTCTAATAATAATTCTCTAATTCAAGCAGGAAAATATATCCTGACTCAAGGTCCAAAATACCTCATAATAAAAAAAGGAGAAAATGGAGCACTAATAATGAGTAAAAATAAAAAATTTTTTGTTCCAGCTTTGCCGATTGAAAATGTTGTTGATCCAACTGGAGCTGGAGACTCTTTTGCTGGTGGACTAATAGGTTATTTAAATAAAGTTAATAAATTTGACTTTGAAAGTTTGAAAAAGGGAATGATTTATGGCTCTGCGATAGCCTCAATTACTGTTGAAGGATTTGGAGTTGAAAATATTTCAAATATGAGTAATGAATCTTTAAAGACTAGAATTAATGATTTTATAAATTTAATTAAGATTGATTTTTAGTATGAGAAATTTTTTAATATTTACATTGATCTTATTTTTTTTTAAATCTATATCCTGCTTTTCACAAGACTACTTGTTAAATATAAATGGTGAAAAAATTATTTGCAAAATAGTCAATATTGAAGATTACATTTTATACGCAAAAATTGGAGATAACCCCTATTTAGAAACTTTTTTTTCTGATGAAATTTCTTCAATTGCTTTTGATCATTCAAATAACTTTGGATTAAGATCTTTCATAAAATCCTGGAAAAAAACAAAAAAGGAACTTTCTGATGATGAAAAAAACAATAATTATTTTTTTGGAATACCATATTCTATAGAATCAATTGAAATCAATAATATTATTATGAGAGATTCTTCTAATTTAAAACTTTTACCGTATGATCCTTTAAATAAAGGATTAAATGAAAGATTAAATAGTGTTAAAAAAAGCTTACTCAAAAAATGATATTAAAACTTCATTTTTATTAACATTATCGCCTTTTTTAACCATAATTGACTTAATTTTAGCTTGAACTGGAGATTTAATCACATTCTCCATTTTCATAGCCTCTAAAATGATTAAACTTTGATTTTTTTCAACTGTTTCATTAACATTAACTAAAACATCTATTACTAATCCAGGCATAGGAGATGTAACATCTAATTTTTTATTATCATCAGATAATTTTAATCCAATTATTTTTGAAAATTTATTTTTCGCATCAGATATTTCAATATTAAAAATTTTATTATTAATTGATACACAATAATTATTGGAATCTTTATTTGAGGATATTAATTTAAGAACATAAGATTTGTTATTAAAAATTATATGAAACAAATCATTATGGTAAAAATAATTAATTTGATAAGATGATCCATTCAAATTAAATTTTGAATCATCAAATTCATCAAGTTCTATTTCAACTATTTGATCTTTAATCTTTAGTGTGTACATTTTAAAGTACTTTGTATTTGTGCCAAAGATAATTTAATTTAGCCCGAAAAAAAATCAATAAATTTAAATTTAATTGAAAAATAAAGAATCAAAATACGATAAGACATATCTAAAAATGGCTGAACAATGGTCAAAATTGTCATATTGCAAAAGGAAACAAGTTGGAGCTTTAATTGTTAAAAATAATATGATTATTTCTGATGGTTATAATGGAACACCATCAGGATTTGAAAATATCTGTGAGGATGAAAATGAATTAACAAAATGGTATGTACTTCATGCAGAAGCTAATGCTATTTTAAAAGTTGCAAGATCAACCCAAAGTTGTGAAGGAGCGACTTTATACTTAACTTTATCTCCCTGTAAAGAGTGTAGCAAATTAATTTTTCAATCCGGAATAAAAAAAGTAGTCTTCAAAAAACTATATAAAGATCAAGAGGGGTTAAACTTCTTACTGAAAGCTGGTGTGGAAATTTTACAAATTGATTAATAGAATTTTATGAATAAATTTAGTGTAATTAATAGTTTAGTAAAATCAGTATTTATATTACTAATAGGAATTTTTATTGGTAAAAACTTTTTTCAAATTAGACCATTCCTAAAAATTTATAATACCCCTGATAAAATTTCTGATCTATTAAATTATTTAGAAAATAACTATGTTGATAGTGTTAACATTGATAGTATAAGAGAGTCCATTATAAATAACATTTTATCAGGTCTTGATCCTTTTTCAAACTATATTTCAACAGATGAATTTGTAGATATTAAAGAATCAATGGAAGGAGACTTTGAAGGAATTGGAATTGAATTTCAAATCCTCAATGACACAATAACAGTTATGAATTCAATTACAGGTGGCCCTTCAGAAAAACTTGGGATTTTACCGGGTGATAAAATAATTAAAATTGATTCTATTGATGTTGGAAATATAGAAATTTCAAATTCTAAAGCTGTAAGTTTACTTAAAGGACCGAAAGACACATATGTTTCTGTTAAAATTAACAGAAATTCAAAAATATATGAGTTCAACATAAAAAGAGATAAAATACCTTTAACTAGTATTGACTTTTCATACATGATTAAATCTGATGTTGGTATTGTTAAAATCAATAGATTTTCGATCAAAACTTACCAAGAATTTTCTGTTTGTACTAAAAGTTTAATCGATAAAGGTATGAAGAAATTAATTTTGGACCTTCGTAATAATCCAGGTGGATTACTCTCATCAGCCATCGAAATAGCTGATGAGCTTCTTAGTTCCGATAAAATTATATTATTTACTGAGGGTAACTCCAGAGAAAGAAAAGTTTATAATTCATCATCAAATGGAAATTTACATGATATTGAATTACATGTTCTTGTTAATGAATACTCTGCATCAGCAAGCGAAATAATTGCTGGGGCAATTCAAGATAATAATAGA
Source organism: Flavobacteriales bacterium (assembly GCA_002692065.1). Lineage (GTDB taxonomy): Bacteria > Bacteroidota > Bacteroidia > Flavobacteriales > UBA7430. The sequence goes on from NZJX01000005.1 coordinate 9,455, forward strand.
GGAATTGTGATAGGTAGGAGAACATTCGGCAAAGGGCTTGTTCAAGAACAAGTATTAATGGATGATGGGNCTGTAGTCAGATTAACTACATCAAGGTATTTTACTCCTTCGGGTAGATGTATTCAAATTCCCTACAATTCAGAAAATAGCGAAAATAGTATGNATAATATTTTAGTAAGATTCAATAATGGAGAATTCTTTAGTAAAGACAGCATCAAAATTGATACTTCTAAAAAATTTTTAACTACAGATGGTAAAGTTGTTTATGGAGGGGGGGGGATAATACCTGATGTATTTATCCCAATCGATAATGATAACAAATACAATAATAATGGATTATTAAACATTATCTCTTTTAACTTGATTAGTAAATTTATTTATCAAAAAATTAATGTTAACAGTAAAAATATTAATAAATATAATTCTTTAGATGATTTTAAATATAATTATTCAATATCTGATAGTTTATTTGATTCTTTTATTAATTTTTGTGAAAATGATTTGAATGAAGAAATTAAAATTAATAATGTAGAGGACAGAAATTTATTAAAATTGAATTTAAAAGCTACAATAGCAAGAAAAAAATTTAAAAATGAGGGTTATTATGCTATTTTAAATATCANAGATGATGCAATAAATGAATCATTAAAATTATTCGAACAATGAATTTTGGGAATTTAAATTTCTAGTGTAACCCTCGTCCTCTAATAATTTTTGATTTTTAATTGAATTATTTGCTAAATAATCACACCTTTCATTCTCTTTAACATTACTATGTCCTTTTACCCAAATAAATTCAATATTCAATTTTTTATAAATAACAAGAAACCTTTTCCACAAATCTATATTTTTTTTGCCTTTAAATTTTTTTTTTTCCCATTCAAATAACCAACCCTTTGAAACTGAATCAACTATATATTTTGAATCTGAAATTACTTGAATTTTTTCTGAAACCAACTTAATTTCTTCCAACCCCACTATTACAGCCATTAATTCCATTCTATTGTTAGTTGTTAACCTGAATCCATTTGAAATTTCCTTTCTGAAATTATTATAAATCAGAACTATACCATAGCCTCCTGGGCCAGGATTACCTCTTGAAGATCCGTCAGTATAAAGCTTTATCATAGTTTAACTAATATTGATTCTATTATTATTGGGAAATATTTTTTCTCTAATCTTTTAACTTTATTTTTCACAGTTTCAATTGTATCGTTATCTTCAATTTTAAAAGTTTTTTGTGATATAATTTCACCATGGTCATAAAATTCATCTACAAAATGAACTGTGATACCTGAAATTAATTCTCTATTTTTGAGTACACTTTCATGAACTTTATCTCCATACATCCCCTCACCTCCATGTTTGGGTAATAAAGAAGGGTGAATATTAATAATTGAGTCTTTAAATTTACTAATTAAAAAGCTAGGAACTTTCAATAAAAATCCAGCTAAAACAATGAATGAAATTTGAAAGTTTTTTAAAATTTCTAATATTATATCTTGATTATTAAATTCATCTTTTTTAAGAATCAATATTGGAATATTGTATTTGTTTGCTTTATTAATTACTAGAGCTTTTGAATTATTAGTCAAAATTAAAGCAACTTTAACTATTTTACTTTTCGAGAAATAAACTATTATATTTTCTGCATTACTTCCATTTCCTGACGCAAATATTGAAATTTTNTTCATTTTGTAAAAATATAAGTTTTGAATATTTATAAAAAGAATTGTTAATATAAAACAGAAAAAAAAACATTAATGTAATTAGTTTTTTACTTTATTTTATTATAATTGTATAAATTTGTAAATTAATAATTAAAAAAAAAAATATGTCTGATATATCATCTAAAGTTAAAGCAATAATAGTTGAAAAATTAGGAGTAGACGAAAGTGAGGTTACTGATGAAGCAAGTTTTACTGATGACCTCGGTGCTGATTCTCTTGATACAGTTGAATTAATTATGGAATTTGAAAAAGAGTTCGATATGCAAATTCCTGATGATGAAGCTGAATCAATGAAAACTGTTGGAGAGGCCATTAAATATATTGAAAATCTTAAATAATTAATTTCTTAATGGGATTAAAAAGAGTAGTTGTATCTGGTTTAGGTGCTCTAACACCAATAGGAAATGATGTAAAAGAATTTTGGGAAAATCTTGAAAAAGGGACCAGTGGAGCTTCAAAAATTACAAGATTTGATGCTTCAAACTTCAAAACTAAATTTGCCTGTGAAATTAAGAATTATGATCCTCTAAATTTTCTTGAAAAAAAAGAAACCAAAAGATTAGATCCATATTCTCAATATGCACTTATATCTANTGATGAAGCAATAAAAGATTCTAACATTAATTTCAATAAAACAGACTTATACAAAGTTGGAGTAATTTGGGGATCAGGTATTGGTGGGATAAAAACTTTTTATGATGAAGTTTCAAATTATGCTCTTGGAGGGGGAATCCCAAAGTTTAACCCCTTTTTCATTCCAAAAATGATTTCAGACATTGCTGCAGGGACAATATCTATAAAATATGGTCTCAAGGGACTAAACTTCACCACGGTATCTGCTTGTGCCTCGTCCTCAAATGCCATAATTGATTCATACAATTATATTAGATTAGGAAAGGCAAACGTAATTATTACTGGAGGGTCTGAAGCTTCTGTAAATCAGGCAGGAGTTGGAGGATTTAATGCATTAAAAGCCCTTTCTACCAGAAATGAATCACCTCAAAATGCATCAAGGCCATTCGATAAAGATAGGGATGGTTTTGTTTTAGGTGAAGGTTCAGGAACACTTATACTTGAAGAATATGATCACGCTATTAGAAGAAATGCAAAAATTTATGCAGAAGTAATTGGTGGGGGTTTATCGGCAGATGCTTACCATATTACCGCCCCTCATCCTGAAGGNGATGGAGCTATATCAGTAATGAAAAATGCAATTGAAGACAGTGGTATTAAACCTGAAGAAATTGATTATATCAATGTTCATGGTACTTCTACTCCACTTGGAGATATTGCTGAGATTAAAGCAATATCCAAAGTATTTAAAAATCATTCCTATAAATTAAATATTAGTTCAACTAAATCTATGACTGGTCACTTACTTGGAGCTGCAGGAGCGGTTGAGGCAATAGCTTCAATTTTAGCTTTATCTAAAGGAATAATTCCACCAACAATTAATAACTTTAATCTTGATGACTTTATTGATAAAAAATTGAATTTAACTTTAAACAAGTGTCAATNTAAAAGTGTCAAAACAATTATGAGCAATACATTTGGATTTGGAGGGCACAATGCTTCTTTGATTTTGAAAAGGATTTAATCTTTATCAAACCTAACAATCATGAAATTAAAGAAAAATTTAACCTTAAATTTCGAATATGATTTTGATTTTCATCTTTTTGGGATTTTTTCCGGACTTAAAGATTACAGAATTTGCTACAACTTAAATAAATCTCTAAATATTATGTTGAGAAGAAATAAAACTGATATTCTTTTGAAAAATATTAATTTTGAGAATACAATCTCCTTTTCATCTTTTTATTTTTACGACAAAAAAAATGAATTAAAATGGTATTTAATAAATAATAATAGTTATGCTTTATCAGATGACTTTGAAAAAAAAGGNACTATCTTTGAAAATTTTGAATCCAATAATTTTAAAAAGTTCAAACTTATTAAGGAAAAAAATAACATTGATTATTTTATTCAAATCCATGGATTATTAAATTCAAATATGAAATTAAAAATTATTAACAATATTAAAATGATTGATCAAATTATCTCAATTTATGAAATTGATATAAATAGATTAAATTCAAGAGAAAATTTAATAATACAATGAATAATACAAAAATTATAGCTACAATTGGCCCCAGTTCTTACGATAAAGAAATAATAAGNGAAATGTTTAATTCAGGAATGAATGTAGTTAGACTTAATTTTTCTCACTGTCCTCATAAAAAAGCTCGTCAAATTATTCAATTTGTTCAAGAATTAAATACTGAACTAGATAGAAATGTTGCAGTTATAGGAGACCTTCAAGGACCAAAAATTAGAATTGGTGAAGTTGAAAATAATATAAAATTAAAAAAAGGTGAAATTTTGAATTTTACCTCCAACAAAATAGTTGGAAATAACAAAAAAGTATTTATAAATCACAGTAATTTTCACAAAGAAGTGAAATTAGGAGATAAAATAATGATTGACGATGGAAAGATTGTTTTAAAAGTAATCAATAATGACAAAAACTTCACAGAGGGCAAAGTAATTCAGGGAGGAGCCCTAAATTCCAATAAAGGTGTTAACCTTCCAAATACAAAAATTTCATTACCTTGTTTAACAAAAAAAGATTTAGAAGATTTATTTTTTTGTTTAAAATATGGAGTTGAGTGGATTGGATTATCTTTTGTAAGATCACCATTAGATATAACTGAACTTAAAAAAATTATTGCAAAAAGTAATTCCCCAGCAAAAATTATCGCAAAAATTGAAAAACCTGAGGCAATTGAAAAAATTGACGAAATAATTGACATTAGTGATGCAATCATGGTTGCAAGAGGGGATCTTGGAGTTGAAGTCCCAATTGAAAAAGTACCTAATCTCCAAAAAATTATTACTGATAAATGTATCAAAAATTCAACTCCTGTAATTATTGCTACTCAAATGATGGAATCAATGCTCTCTAATATAAATCCTAGCAGATCGGATGTAAATGATGTTGCAAATGCAGTTCATGATAAAGTTGATGCAGTTATGTTAAGCGGCGAAACCTCAATGGGTAATTTCCCTGTAAAAGTAGTTAAGACAATGCAAAAAATCATAAAAAATGTAGAAAAATTTACAACTAAAAATCTAACAGATTCATCATATACTTACAAGAATAAAAATAGATTTATTTCAGATTTTATTTGTTTGAACGCCTGCTCAATGGCAAAAAATGTTCGAGCTAAAGCTATTTTGACAATGACTCACTCAGGTTACAATGCATTTAAAATATCTGGTTTTAGACCACCATGTAAAATTTGTGTTTTTACTCAAAATAAAAAAATAATGAATACTTTGAGTTTACTTTGGGGTGTGAGAGGGTTTTATTACAATAAGTATGAAAGTACCGATAAAACTATAACTGACATCAAAAATATTATTTTAAAAAAACAAATAGTTAAAAAAAAAGATTTTGTAATTAATATTGGTAGCATGCCAATTAAAGATAGAGGGATGACTAATATGTTAAAACTTAGTATGATTTAATTTACTAAAACTTGAAATTTAACAATAAATATATATTTATAGCTATAATATTTAATAGTTGTGCAAATATCCAATTCCCATCAGGAGGAGAAAAAGATATTTATCCTCCAANAATTATTAAAACAATACCCGAAAATTTTTCAGTTAATACGTCTCCAAAAAAAATAACTTTTTATTTTGATGAATTTATTCAAAATAATAATCTTGAAAATAAAATCCTAATATCTCCACCATTAAATAAAAATGAATATGAAATTAAATTAAAGCCTAATGAAATTGAATTAGTTTTTAGTTCTAATTTAAAAAAAAATACTACTTACAATATTAACTTAAATTCTGGCATCATTGACTATAACGAAGGCAATATATTAGAAAATTATTTATATAAATTCAGTACTGGAAAGAAAATTGATTCTATAAACTTTAAGGGTAAAATATACCCTACTGAAAAAAATACTCTTTCTGAAAAATTGGTAATTGGAATTTATGAAATTATTGATAAAAAAAAGATTTCGATTAATATTGACTCTCCAAATTACATTGGAATAATTAACAAAAAAGGGGAGTTTATATTTAATAACATCAAAAAGGGCATTTATAAATTAATTGCTTTTAATGATATAAATAACAATTTTGTTTACGATAAATACTCAGAAAATATAGCATTTTTTGATGAAATAATAAATTTTGAAGATTCAGTCTATCCAAAAATTTGGTTATTCAATGAGTTTGTCCCCTTTGAATTGATATCAAAAAATAATGGATTCCCACTTTTTTGGGTATATAATCAAAAAAATAGAAAAATCAAATATTTTTTGTAATGATGAAAGGTTAAAAATAAAAAATAAAAATTTGAGTGACACAATATGTGTATGGCCAACTAACTATTTTGCTGATTCTATTACAATTTTCAACAAAATTTATAATAATACTGATTCAATAAAATTTCTAAATGTTAAACCTAATAATTTAGATGTCAAACCCTACATTATTTCTAAGTCAGAGATAAAAATTACTGAATTTGAAGATATTAAAATTCATTTCTCGTCACCTTTAATAAAAATTGATAGCTCAAAAATTAAAGTATTTAATGATAGTTTAGACATTAATTATTCATTAATAAAGAATGATTTTAATTTAATTTTTAATTTTAATAAAGAAGAAGGTAAAGACTNTACAATAGATATTCCTGATTCATCAATTTTTACTTATGCGAATACATCATTTGAAAAAAAAACAATCTCTATTAAAATTTACAATAACGAAAATTTAAGTAATTTAAAAATTAATTTATTAAACTGTAATCAAAATTATATTATTCAATTAATTAATAATAATAAAATAGTTAGAAGTAATTTTAATACTAATGAATTTAAGAATATCCCCATTGGTAAATATATGTTAAAACTAATAATAGACGAGAACAAGAATATGATATGGGATCCTGGAGATTTTGATAAAAATACTTTACCAGAAAAAGTTTTTTTTTACAAAAATATAATTGAATTAAAAAAGAATTGGGATAACGAAATTGATTGGATAATATGATTATTTTTCAGATTTTAAAGATGCTTTTAGATATTCTCTGTTCATTTTAGCAATATTATCTAAAGAAATTCCTTTTGGGCATTGAACAGCACAATCACCAGTATTAGTACAATTTCCAAATCCCAATTCGTCCATTTTATTCACCATACTTATAACCCTAGAGCTTGATTCTACTTGTCCTTGTGGTAAATTAGAAAGATGTGAGATTTTTGCAGAGGTAAAAAGCATAGCCGAAGAGTTTTTGCAAGTAGCGACACAAGCACCACAACCAATACAAGTTGCTGCATCAAAAGCAGAATCAGCATTTTCTTTTGGAATTGGGATTGCATTAGCATCTTGAGAATTCCCTGAAGTATTTACTGAAATATAACCCCCAGCCTGAATAATTTTATCAAAGGCTGATCTATCTACAACTAAATCTTTAATTATAGGAAAAGTGGCAGCTCTCCAGGGTTCAATATAAACTGTTTCACCATCATTAAAAGATCTCATATGTAGTTGACAAGTTGTAATCAAGTTTTCTGGACCATGAGGCTGACCATTTATATACATTGAACATGAACCACATATCCCTTCTCTGCAGTCATGATCAAAAGCAACAGGATCTTGTCCTTTTTCAATTAAGGATTGGTTTAGTTGATCCATCATTTCTAAAAATGACATATCAGGTGAAATACCTTGAACTTTATACTCTACAATTTTACCTTTATGCTTTGAGCTTTCTTGCCTCCAAACTTTTAATTTTAAATTCATTTTTTGTTATTTATAACTTCTTTGTTTTAATTCGATATTGTTAAATACTAAATTTTCTCTAAATAATTTGGGCGATAAATTTTTATCATTATGCTTCCAAGCAGAAACATAAGAAAATTTTTCATCATTTCTTAAAGCTTCTCCGTCCTCAGTTTGATATTCTTCTCTAAAATGACCTCCACAAGATTCATTTCTATTTAGAGCATCATGACACATCAAGCTGCCTAACTCAATAAAATCAGCAACTCGACCAGCCTTCTCAAGTTCTTGATTTAAATGGTTATTACTTCCTGTCACCTTTACATTTTTCCAAAAATCATCTTTTATAATTTTTAATTNTTCAATTGCTNAATTTAAGTCTTCTTTATTTCTTGACATGCCACAATTTTCCCAAATAATTTTTCCTAGTTTTCTATGAAAATAGTCGACACTTTTAGAACCATTATTTTTTAAAAAATAATTAATTCTGTCTTTAACTTTAATTTCTGTTTCGCTAAACTCTCTACTTTCAACTGAAATTTTACCAGTCTGAATATCATTTGCTAGATAATTTGAGACTGTATATGGAAGTACAAAATATCCATCAGCTAAACCTTGCATTAGAGCAGAAGCTCCTAATCTATTTGCACCATGATCAGAGAAATTTGCTTCACCTGCTGCAAAAAGTCCAGAAATATTAGTTTGAAGATCATAATCAACCCATAGACCACCCATAGTGTAATGAATAGCCGGGTAAATTTTCATGGGAATTTTGTAAGGATTATCAGCAGTTATCTTCTCATACATTTGAAATAAATTCCCATATCTTGATTCAATAACTTCTTTACCGTACCTTTTTATAGAATCTTCAAAATCTAAAAATACAGCTTGACCTGATAAATTTACTCCAAATCCGGCATCACACCTCTCTTTAGCTGCTCTTGAAGCTACATCTCTAGGAGTCAAATTACCAAATGATGGGTATCTTCTTTCTAAATAATAATCTCTATTCTCTTCAATTATATCTGAAGGTGAAATTTCTCCTAAAGATATTTTTTTTGCATCTTCAAGTTTTTTTGGGACCCAAATTCTTCCATCATTCCTTAAAGATTCTGACATTAAAGTTAATTTAGATTGATATTCCCCAGATACTGGGATACAAGTTGGGTGAATTTGAACAAAACAAGGATTACCAAAAAGAGCACCTCTTTTGTGAGCTTTCCATGTAGCTGAACAATTTGAGCCCATTGCATTTGTAGATAAGTAAAATACATTACCATATCCCCCACTTGCAAGTATAACTGCATGGGAAGAATGTCTTGAAATTTCTCCAGTTAATAAGTTTCTGGCTATTATTCCTCTTGCTTTACCATCTACAATCACAATATCCATCATTTCATGTCTATTATACATTTTAACAGACCCCTTACTAATCTGTCTACTTAAAGCTTGATATGCTCCTAATAAAAGTTGTTGTCCAGTTTGACCTTTTGCATAAAAAGTTCTTTGTACTTGAACTCCACCAAATGATCTATTGTCTAGTAATCCACCATACTCTCTTGCGAAAGGGACTCCTTGAGCAACACATTGATCAATAATATTCACTGAAACTTCAGCTAATCTGTAAACATTTGCTTCTCTAGATCTATAGTCTCCACCTTTGATTGTGTCATAAAATAATCTACCAACGCTATCACCATCATTTTGGTAGTTTTTAGCAGCGTTTATCCCACCTTGAGCTGCAATTGAATGAGCTCTTCTGGGAGAATCCTGAAAGCAAAAACATTTAACATTATATCCCATTTCTCCTAAAGACGCTGCTGCAGACGCCCCTGCTAATCCACTTCCAACAACAATAACATCTAAATTCCTTCTATTAGAGGGATTAACGAGGTTTGCAGAAGATTTATAGTTTGTCCACTTTTTTGATAACTCACCTTCTGGTATGTTACTTTTAATTACATCTACCATAAATTAAAATTTTTTAAACAAAAATAAATAGGAAAAGAAATAAACCCTAAGGTGATCGTGAAGGAAAATAACTTACCAATTAGACTTACAAAAGGAGTGTATTTTTTATGTCTTAATCCAAGTGACAAAAAAGCAGATTGAAATCCATGATTTAAATGAATACCTAATAAAATTACTGCAGAAACATAAAAAAGACTATAAATTGGACTTTCGAAAGAAGAAGTAACAATATCATACATATCTTTGATTTGATTTCCATTACTATCCACAGAATAAATTACTTCTCCAAATTTATATTCGTACCAGAAAGATCTTAAATGGACTATTAAAAAAAACAAAATAAAACTTCCAGTTAAGGCCATAGACCTAGAGCTTATTGAACTTTTTTTCTTATCAAAAACATATTTTGTATCAGAAGCATTTTTATTCCTTACATACAATAAAATTGCGTCAACTATATGAGTCAAAAAACCTAAAACTAAAATTATTTCCATAAATCTAATTACCGGATTTGAAGTCATGAACTTAGTGTATTCATTAAATGTATTTTTACTTGTAAAGAGCGCAATATTTCCTCCTAAATGAACTATCAAAAAACTACACAAAAATAGTCCAGTTAAAGACATAACAAATTTTTTCCCTAAAGAAGAACTGAAAATAATAGTATTTTTACTCATATAACATTTTATTATGCAAATTTACCACAGAAAGACTTTTAAAACAACTTAATTCATTATTTATATTTATTTTAAATAATTTATTTTAAATAATTGTAATTTAATAAAGCTATATTTGTTAATATTTGATAGAATGAGATACGATAAAATAGATAAAAAATTGTTTATCCAAAATAGAATTGAGCTTAGTAAACATCTTGAAAAAAATTCTATTGCAATACTTAACTCTAATGATATTATGCCAACGAATTCTGATGGCACATTCAAATTTAAACAAAATAGTGACTTATTTTACTTATCTGGTATAGATCAAGAAGAAACTATTTTTCTTTTCTATCCTGACTCTAAAGAATTAAGATTTAAAGAAATTTTATTTTTAAAAAAAACTAATGAATTAATAAAAATTTGGGAAGGAGAAAAATTGTCAAAAAAAAATGCTTCTGAAATTTCAGGAATTAGTTCTGTTTACTGGTTAGATGATTTTGACAAGATTTTTGAAATTATTGCATCTAAGATAAATAAAGTCTATCTAAACGCTAATCAACATTTAAGGGCTAAATTAGAGGTACAAACAAGAGATGAAAGATTTAAACTGAAGATTCAAAATACTTATGCAAATTTAAAATATCTAAAATTAGCTCCTATTATGCATAAGATTAGATCAATAAAAAGTTCAATTGAAGTTGAATTAATTTCTAAAGCATGCAAGATAACAAAAAATAGCTTTAAAAAAATTTTAAAATTTGTTAAGCCAAATATTTATGAATATGAAATAGAGGCTGAAATAATACGTGACTTCATTTGTAATAAATCTAATGGCTTTGCATACCAACCAATTATTGCTTCAGGTTCAAATTCATGTATTTTACATTATATTTCTAATAACCAAAGATGTAAAAACGGTGATATTATTTTGATGGATTTTGGAGCTGAATATGCAAATTATTGTTCAGATATGACAAGATGTATCCCTGCTAATGGAAGATTTTCCCAAAGACAAAAAGAAATTTATTTGGCAGTTTTAAATGTATTAAATATTTCAAGTCAGCTTCTAAAACCTGGAATTCTATTGAAAGATTATCATGAAAAAGTTGGNAAGATCATGGAAAAAGAACTTCTAAAGTTAAATTTAATCACCAAAAAAGATATACTAAACCAAGATTCAAAAAATCCCGCTTATAAAAAATATTTTATGCATGGAGCTTCCCACTTTTTAGGACTTGATGTTCACGATGTTGGCCTTTGGAATGAACCAATTAAATCTGGCATGGTATTTACATGCGAGCCAGGGATATATGTAAGAAATGAAAATATTGGAATAAGATTAGAGAATAACTATCTAGTTACTAATAAAACAACTATAAATTTAATGCAAGATATTCCAATTGAAATTGAAGAAATTGAGAATATTATGAACAGTTAATTAGTGAGATTTCCAACCTTTGGATAAAAGTGAATGTACCTTTGAATCCCTAGTAACTAAATTACACCCCATTTTTTTGTTTTCAACATATCCGATTATTGTCATGTCTGGTCTGTGTTTAATTTTATCATAATCTTTTTGTTCTAGAGTAAACAATAACTCATAATCTTCCCCGCCGTTTAATGCACATATTGAAGGATTAAGATTGAATTTTTCTGAGAATTCATGAACAGCGGAATTTATTGGTAATTTATCTTCAAATATTCTAAAACCAATACTTGATGATTTTGCAAGATGATTTAATTCTGATGAGAGACCATCAGAAATATCTATCATTGATGTTGGTTTTACATCTAATTTTTTTAAAGAATTAATAATATCCAATNTTGCTTCAGGTTTTAATTGGCGCTCAAGTAAATATTCAGAACCTTCAAACTCTGGTTGCATTTTACTATTAACTTCAAATACTGCTTTTTCTCTCTCAAGTATTTGTAAGCCCAGATAAGCTGCTCCAACATCTCCAGAGAGTACAATTAAATTATTTTCTTTTGCACCACTTCTGTAAACTATTTCAGATTCTTTTGATATTCCTGTTGCAGTTACCGAAACAGTAAATCCTTTGTTAGAACTTGTGGTATCTCCTCCAATTAAATCAACATTGTATCTATTACACGCGAGTTTAACACCGCTATAAAAATCATCAATAGCTTCAACGGAAAATCTATTTGAAAAAGCAATTGAAATCAATATTTGAGTTGGAATGACGTTCATTGAAATTATATCTGATAAATTTACAACTACTGATTTATACCCTAAATGCTTTAGAGGATTATACATTAAATCAAAATGAATACCTTCAACTAAAAAATCTTTTGATATTACTAAACAACTTTCCCCAACTTTAATTACAGCAGCATCATCTCCAATTCCTTTAATAGTATTTTCATGACTAGGTTTAAACTGTTTTGAAATTTTTTCAATGAGACCAAATTCACCTATTTTAGAAATAGAAGTAAAAGACTTTCTATTATTAATATTTTTTGACATGCTACAAAAGTAAATATTAAATTAATCTTACACCATAAAACTACAATCAAAAATATTTAATTGTATCTTTGCAGAAAAAAAACTTAAAGTATACTTTAAATGATATCAATAAGCGATAAAGCAAAAAATAAAATACTTAGTTTATTCAAGGAAGAGGGTATTTCTGATGCTTACGTTAAAGTTTCAGTAAAAAGTGGAGGCTGCTCTGGATTATCCTATGCTTTAAAGTTTACCAGTAAATCAGATATCAATGATAAAATTTTAGAAGATAATGAAATAAAAATATTAATTGATAAAAAAAGTTTACTATACATAGCTGGAACAACATTAGACTTCTCTGGGGGTTTGAATGGAAAAGGCTTTGTTTTTAATAACCCTAATGCTAAAAGAACCTGCGGCTGTGGTGAATCTTTTGCAATTTAAAAATGTAAAAATTTGGTTAACGAAGAAAAAATATTAAAAGATGCTACAAAATCAGATTACAAATATGGTTTTGTTTCAAAATTCAATTCAGAGACATTAGAAGAAGGACTTAATGAAGATATAATTAAAAAAATTTCTTTGAAAAAAAATGAACCTGAATGGATGTTAAATTGGAGACTTAAGGCTTATAATATTTTTTTGAAAATGAATGAACCCTCATGGGCTAATTTATCTTACAAAAAAATTGATCTTCAAAAGATTTCATATTACTCTGCTCCTAAAACAAAAAAAAAATTAACNAGCCTAGATGAGGTTGATCCAGAATTATTGAGTACTTTTAAAAAACTTGGTATATCTGTAAATGAACAAAAAAGATTAACCGGAGTTGCTATGGATTTTGTAGTTGATTCTGTATCTGTTGCAACTTCATTTAAAGACAAACTATCTGAACTGGGTATTATTTTTTGTTCTATTAGTGAAGCAATTCAAAATCACCCAGATTTAGTTAGGAAATATATGGGTTCAGTTGTTCCCATTAAAGACAACTACTTCTCAGCTTTAAATTCTGNTGTTTTCACTGATGGGTCATTTTGTTATATACCCAAAGGTGTAAAATGCCCTATGGAATTATCAACTTATTTTAGAATTAACCAAGCTGGTACTGGCCAATTTGAAAGAACCCTTTTGATAGCTGATAAAGACTCATATGTTTCATATTTAGAAGGGTGTACTGCTCCTTCTAGAGACGAAAATCAGCTTCATGCTGCCGTTGTTGAACTAATTTCATTAGATGGCGCTGAAATAAAATATTCAACTGTACAAAATTGGTATCCAGGTGATAAAAATGGAAATGGAGGTGTTTACAATTTTGTTACTAAGAGAGGAATCTGCTACAAAAACTCTAAAATTTCTTGGACACAAGTTGAGACAGGCTCTGCTGTTACTTGGAAATATCCATCTTGTATTCTAAAAGGAGATAGTTCAATTGGTGAATTCTTCTCTGTAGCATTGACTAATAACTTTCAACAAGCCGATACTGGAACTAAAATGATTCATATAGGTAAAAACTCAAAAAGTACAATTATTTCAAAAGGAATTTCAGCAGGAAAAAGTAACGGAAGTTACAGAGGATTAGTTAAGATAATGAAAAGTGCTGAAAATTCGAGAAATTTTTCTCAATGTGACTCACTATTAATGGGAAATAAATGTGGATCTCACACATTCCCATACATCGAAGTAAAAAATAAAAGTTCTAAGGTAGAACATGAAGCTACAACTTCGAAAATTGGAGAAGACCAAATATTTTACTGTAATCAAAGAGGAATTGGTACAGAAGAGGCAATTGGATTAATAGTTAATGGTTATTGTAAAGATGTTTTAAATAAACTACCGATGGAATTTGCAGTTGAAGCTCAAAAACTGTTATCTCTATCTTTAGAAGGTAGTGTAGGCTAAAAAATTGATTATGTTAAATATAAAAAATTTGATCGTCAAAATTGGGGAAAAAACCATTATTAATGACTTAAACTTGAATGTTAAACCTGGAGAAATTCATGCAATAATGGGACCAAACGGTTCTGGTAAAAGTACTCTTTCTTCTGTAATTGCAGGTAATGAAGATTATACAATTTCAAAAGGTGAAATTTTATTCAATGGGAATAATATTAATGATCTTCCTCCTGAACAAAGGGCTCACAAAGGTATATTCCTATCATTTCAATACCCTATTGAAATACCCGGGATTTCAGTTATTAACTTTCTCAAAACCTCAATAAATGAAACTAGAAAAGCAAATAATTTAGAACCTTTCTCGAGTAAAGATCTTTTAAAACTTATAAAAGAAAAACAAGATTTACTTAAAATTGATACCCAATTTTTATCTAGGAGTTTAAACCATGGTTTTTCAGGAGGAGAAAAAAAAAGAAATGAAATTTTTCAAATGGCAATGCTTAACCCAAAACTAGCAATATTAGATGAGACAGACTCTGGACTTGATATTGATGCGCTTAAAATTGTTGCAAATGGCATAAACTCATTAACTAATTCTAAAAACTCAATAATCCTAATTACACACTATCAAAGACTTTTAGACTACATTAAACCTGACTATGTACATGTCTTATATGAAGGAAAAATAGTTAAATCTGGAGATAAAAGTCTTGCTTTAACTTTAGAAAAAAAGGGTTATGATTGGATTAATAATGAAGAACTCTAACTTTTATTGTTTTGGAATTTAAAGAATATATTAAATNGACATATAAAAAATTATTATCTGATTCAAAGATTAATGATTCAAATGATATTATAAAACTGAGAGAATATTCCTATGAAAAATACAATTTGATGGGATTACCATCTTTAAAGAGTGAAGAATGGAAGTATACTCCAATTAATAAATTTTTAAAAAATAATTATCTCTCAAATAGTTTTGATAAAAATGAAATTAAAAGTTTTGATTTAACTAAATTTATAATCCCAAATTATAACTCATTTAAAATTGTACTTTTTAATGGTAGATTTCTTCCGAAATACTCTTCCAAAATTGAAAATTCAAAATTGTTTATTTGTGATTTAAAAAAATTCTTTAAAAAAAATAACAGTCAGTTAATAGATAAAAATAAATATAAATTTGATAAGTATTTTTCTAAAATTTTGACTCATAAAAATAGTTTGTGTCTACTAAATAATGCTCTAATTAATAGTGGGCTGTATATTTGCATTGAAGAGAATTATATTGTTGAAAAACCAATTGAAATTATAAATTTTAGTTCATTTGTTCATCCTGAATTTAGCCAAACAAGAAATTTAATTTTATTAAAAAAAAATTCAAAAGCTGAAATTTTAGAAAGAAATATTTCCTTATCTGATTCAGTATCTGGTGTAATTAATTCTGTTTCAGAAATAAATCTTGAAGAAAATGCAAGAATAAATTATTATAAAATTCAAAATGATAAAATAAATTCTTTAATTGACAGTACATTCATAAATCAATGTAAATCATCTGTATCAAATTTTGGGACATACAGTCTAGATGGGAAGTTAGTTAGAAATAATCTTTATTTNAACTTATCAGGTTCTTTGGNTGAATCAAACTTAAATGCCATAACTCTGATTGATAAAAAAAGTCATGTTGATCACTTTACAAAAGTAAATCATAATATTTCAAATTGTACTTCCAATCAACTTTATAAAGGAATTTATGATGATAAAAGCAGGGGTGTCTTCAATGGCAATATACTTGTTGAAAAAAATGCTCAAAAAACTAATGCTTTCCAAAAAAATAATAATATACTTCTAAGTAAATATGCAAAAATAGATACCAAACCGCAATTGGAAATCTTTGCTGATGATGTCTCATGTTCTCATGGGTGTACAGTAGGTCAACTTGACGAAAAGGCATTATTCTACTTAAAATCTAGAGGGATCCCCACTAAAGAAGCCAAAGCTTTACTTATGTTTGCTTTTTGTAAGGACTCATTAAAAACTGTAATTAATATAGAATTAAGAAAATATTTATTGAAAATTATGTCAAAAAAAATTAATGTTAAACTGGATCTCAATGAAATAATTAGTTAATGAATCAAAATAATATCATAAGAAAACAATTTCCAATCTTTGAAAAAAAATTAAATAATAATAATTTAATTTANTTTGATAATGCTGCTTCTTCTCAAAAACCTGAGTGCGTCATAAACAAAATCTCTGATTATTATAAATATGAATATAGTAATGTTCACAGAGGAATTCATTCATTAAGTCAAATTTCAACTGATAAATTTGAACAAACTAGGTCAGCAGTAAAAGAATTTATAAATGCTAACTCTACTCAAGAAATCATTTTTACAAAAGGAACTACTGAATCAATTAATTTGGTTGCGTCAAGTTGGTCAGACGTTTTTTTAAATGAAGGTGATGAAATTATTATTTCAACACTTGAACATCATGCCAATATTGTTCCTTGGCAAATAGTTTGTAAAAAAAAGAAAGCTACGTTAAAAATAATTCCTATTGATGAAAATGGTTATATTGATTTAAATGATGTAAAAAATTTAATTTCTAAAAAAACTAAATTTATTTCTCTAATACATATTTCAAATGTTATTGGGATAGAAACCCCAATAATTGAAATTATTAAATTAGCTCACAAAGCCAACGCGCAAATTTTAATTGATGGAGCTCAAGCTGTGTCCCATAAAAAAATTGATGTTCAAAAATTAAATTGTGATTTTTACTGTTTTTCTGCCCATAAAATGTATGGTCCTACTGGTGTTGGAATCTTATTTGGTAAAAAGAAGATTCTCGAAAAAATGAGTCCTTACCAAACTGGTGGAGAAATGATTAAAGAGGTTTCATTCAATGAAACAACTTTTAATGATTTACCATTTAAATTTGAAACAGGAACCCCCAATATTACAGGTATTATTGCCTTGAAAGAGTCGATTGATTTTATCAATAGTATAGGATTTGAATATATACAACAATATGAAAAAGAATTACTTGAATTCTTAATTGACAAACTAACAAAATTCCCTTATCTCAAAATACTTGGTGGTAATAATAAAAATAAAAATAGTATTGTTTCTTTTAATATGAAAAAAATTCATCATTATGATGCTGGGTCATTCTTAAATAACTTTGGTATTGCTCTTCGAACAGGACATTTATGTGCACAACCTTTAATGAACAGATATAATGTCCCAGGAACAATTAGAGTATCATTTGCTATTTATAATAATTTTGAAGAAATAGAATTTTTTATCCAGTCACTTAAACAAATAAAAAAATTATTTCAATGAGGATAAATAATATTCAAGACGAAATTATAAGTGATTTTGACTTATTTGACAATTGGATGGATAAATATAATTATTTGATTGAATTAAGTAAGGACATAATTTTAATCCCTAAATCAAAAAAAAATGATGAAAATTTGATTAAAGGTTGTCAATCAAAAGTTTGGCTATTTGCTGAATATAAAAATAATAAACTATATTTTAGTGGTGATAGTGATGCAATTATAACTAAAGGGATAATTAGCTTGCTAATTTCTATTTTTAATAATCAAAGTTGTGATGATATTTTAAATAGTGAAATATACTTTATAAAAAAAATTGGTTTAAATGAACATTTGTCAATGAACAGATCTAATGGTCTAATTTCAATGATTAAACAAATTAAAATATATGCTTTAGCATTTAAAAATAGAATAAAATGAAAAATGATACTTTAAAAAAATTAGGCGAAGAAATTGTTGAAACTTTACAAAAAATATATGATCCTGAGATCCCAGTTGATATTTATCAACTAGGATTAATATATGATGTTAGAATTAATAGTGATTTTCATGTTGATGTTGATATGACTCTAACTTCTCCTGCTTGTCCAGTTGCAGAAAGTTTACCTGAAGAAGTAAAAGAAAAAAATAAAAATGATTGACCAAGTAAAGTCAGTGAAAATTAATATGGTGTTTGATCCTCAGTGGACAAAAGACATGATGAGCGAGGAAGCAAAACTAGAACTTGGATTTCTTTAATTTTAAATAACTTGAAAAATTCTGATTACTATATACTTGAAGTTGAAAGTTTATTTGATTTTTCCGAAATGAAAGTTATAAATATTGATGAATATTTAGAAGATGGATTGATTTTGATAGAAAAGAAATTCAGAAAAATTATTAAATTGAAAAATTGGAAAGAATATAAAAATGTCAATGTAGCTATAAATTCTAAAAATAAAGCAATAATTCCTACTTGGGCATATATGATTATTTCCTCCTATCTTTCTCCTTTCGCAAAAAATATAATAGAAGGAGACTTATTTGATTTAAAAAAATATATTTTTTCAATAGGTATCAATAAAATAAATATTGAAAATATTAAAGATAAGAACATAATAGTTAAGGGATGTTCTAAAATTAATGTGCCTATATCTTCATATGTTGAATTATGTAAAAAAATTCAACCTTATGCAAATACTATTAATTTTGGTGAGATTTGCTCTAAAGTCCCTGTTTACAGAAAAAAAATTATTTTGTAAATTTCACTTTATCTAGAAGATCTAACTCCATCAAAACTTTCTCTAAGAATAATATGATTTTTAATTCTCTTTTATAGCTAATTTTATGGGGATCATCTGAAAATTTATGATAATCATTATGTTTGCCCGTCCAAAAATGAAGAGCTGGGATAAATTTCTCAGTAAATGATGAATGATCAGATGGGCCATTAATTCTTTTTTTTAACCTCAAATTAAATTTGTCAAAATCTAACATTTTAAAATAATCAAATAAAACTTTTGAACTTCCTAAACCTTCAATTGTTAAGGGCATATCTTTTTCCATACGCCCTATCATGTCAATATTAACAACAAAATTCATTTTAGAAGTATCAATTATTGGATTTTGCATAAAGTATTTTGACCCCAACATNCCTTTTTCTTCTGATGAAAAAGCAATAAATAGAAAATTATTTTTTTCTAAATATTCATTATTCTTAAAAAATAGTGCGAGTTCTAATAAAGCCGCTACTCCACTAGCATTATCATCGGCTCCATTATAAATTATTTTTCTATTTCTTTTATTAATTTCATATCCGAGGTGGTCATAATGAGCACAAATAAGAATTGTTTTTTGAGATTGATTATCCAAAAATCCTAATACATTATATGAACTTTTAATTATACTATCTCTAATAAAAAAAAACTTGATGAAAATCTTCTTTTCCATATGATTTTATTCCAATTTCGATCATTCTTTTAACTATATAATTTCTGGCTTTTATTTCTCCTATAGTTCCTGCTTCTCTACCAAACATTTTTCTGGAAGAAAGTGTTTTAATATCAGTTTTTAATCTATTAATAGTTTTTTTATTAGAGAAATATGAATTTTGAGAGTAACTAGAATTACTTTCAATTATACAAAATGAATAAATTAACCATACTAAANTTGTTTTAATATGCTCTTTTCTTAATACCTTCAATGTAATATGTAAATGCTTTATTAACAAATCTATTCCCACCTTTCGTTGGGTAATCTCCTGAAAAATACCAATCTCCAATATGATTTGGACAGGCCTCGTGAAGCTTTATTAAATCCTGAAAAATAATTTCAACTTTGCATGAAATATTATCTGGTGTTATAAATTTAGTTATCATATTAGAAATTTCACTATACTCAAACTGTTCATATATTTTTTTTACAAAATTTATTTTATCTCCTGAAGAATCATTTAAGCTCGTTTTACACCTGGTATAAACTTCATCAATTAACTTATCCATTTTCCTCTCTTTTAATAATTGAATAGCAGCTTTAAAAGCAACTAAATTATCTAATTTTGACATATCGATACCATAACAATCAGGATATCTAATTTGAGGAGCTGAAGACACAATAACTATTTTCTTTGGATTTAACCTTGATAAAATATTTAATATACTTTTCTTCAATGTGGTCCCTCTTACAATACTATCATCAATGATGACTAAATTATCAGAATTTTTAATTTGACCATAAGTGATATCATACACATGAGTAACTAAACTATCTCTATTAGAATCATCCGCAATAAAAGTTCTGAGTTTAGCGTCTTTGATTGCTATTTTTTCTATTCTTGGGCCAGAGAAAACTATTTCCTCTAAATTACTTAAATTTTTATTTTCTAATTTTAATAGTTTTTCTAGTTGACTCTTTTTATTTAATTTATCGATTCGGTCTATCATTCCATAAAATGCAGTTTCAGAAGTATTTGGTATAAAAGAAAATACTGTATTTTTTAAATCATTTTTAATCGAGTGTAAAATTTTATCTGCTAAAAAATTTCCTAACTTTTTTCTTTCTGAATATATTTCAGCATCATTTCCTCTTGAAAAGTAAATTCTTTCAAATGAACACGAAAGTTTTTTTTGAGGATTAACTATTACTTCATTATAAACTGTTCCATTTTTTTTAATAATAATAGCTGTTCCAGGAGATATCTCATGAATTTTATTTTGGTTCACATTCATAGCAGTTTGTATTACAGCTCTTTCGGAAGCTACAATAACTATTTCATCATCTTTATAAAAATATCCTGGTCTAATTCCNGACGGATCCCTTAATGCAAAACAATCTCCATGACCAAATAGTCCACAAATTAAGTATCCCCCATCCCATTTTTTTGCAGAATTAACTAAAACATCCTTAACGTTAATTTTGTTTGCAATTTCATTAGCTAATTCCTGTCTATCTTGAAATTTATTTTTTAAATTATTAAATATTTTACTATTTTCTTCATCAAGAAAGTGACCAATTTTTTCTAGTATTGTTACCGTATCTGACTTATCTTTAGGGTGTTGACCCAAATCAATCAATTGATTAAAGAGTTCATCTACATTTGTCATATTAAAATTACCTGCTAGAACTAAATTTCTTGACTTCCAGTTATTTTGCCTTAAAAAAGGATGGCAATTTTCAATACTATTACCTCCATAAGTACCATATCTCAAATGTCCTAAAAAAATTTCTCCTGAAAAAGGCATATTATCTTTTAACCATTTAACATCATTAATTTTCGTTGGGTGAGTTTTGCTTACATTATCAAATTTGTCATCTATATATTTAAAAACTTCTCTAACTGGATTTTGTAAATTAGTCCTATACCTGCTAATATATCTTTTACCAGGTGGTANATTCAATTTAATATTTGCCAGGCCGGCTCCATCTTGCCCTCTATTTACTTGTTTTTGCATTAGTAAATACATTTTATTTAGGGCATACCTTGCAGTATTATATTTTTTTTTATAAAAGTTTAATGGTTTCAATAATCTAATCATTGCTACTCCACACTCATGTTTAATATCGTCACTCATAAATAAATTTAAATAAAGTCTTTTTTTTTCATATTTAACCACTCTAAGGCATTAGAGCATAATAATTTTCTTTTAATTTTAATGTCAGAATAAGTATCATTTATTAACTTACCTGGCTTCAATTCTCCAAGAGGAAATGGATAATCTGTTCCAAGTAAAACCTTATTTTCCCCAACTAAATCTACTATATATTTTAACATTTTATCACTGTGAACAAGACTATCTAACCAAAATTTACCTAAATATTCTTTAGGATTTATTTTATTATCAACTGCAACCAAATCAGGTCTTACATTAAATCCATGCTCAATTCTTCCGATTGTTCCTGGGAAAGAGCCACCCCCGTGAGCAAATGCAACTCTTAAATTTGGAAGTTTTTGAAAAGTTCCACTAAATATTAACGAGCAAATTGCCAAAGAAGTTTCCATAGGCATTCCAACTAACCAAGATAACCAGTATTTTTCCATTTTATTTTTTGACATCCACCACCACGGATGAATAAATACAGACATATCTAAATCTTGACATGCTTGAAAAACAGGAAAAATTGAATAATGATCTAAATTAAACTCATTTACATGGGATCCTATTTGAACACCTTTTAATCCTATTTTTTTACATCTTTCTAATTCTTTAATTGATAAATCGGTACTTTGAAGAGGTAAGTTACCTAAACCTACAAATCTTTTTGAATTTAAACTAACTTTTTCCGCAATATCATCATTTAAAAATTTAGAAATTTCCAGACCATCTTTTGNTTTAGTCCAATATGAAAACATGACAGGTACAGTTGATAAAACTTGAATATTTATATTAAAATTATTACAATCATGAATTCTTGAATTAATATCCCAACAATTGGATTGAACCTCTCTAAAAAACTTGTCATTCATCATCATTTTTGCACAACAATTTTTATGATGATTTAATCTTATATACTCTCCATAACCAAATTTTTTATTGAAATTTGGGATATTTTTTGGCAAAATATGAGTATGAATATCTATTGAAAATAAATTCTCCATTCTATATGAACCTAGAGTCAATATCCATTATAAAGTTACAATTTTTACATTTTCTTAAAAACTCTGAATTATAAAATTTTTTAAAAACTGGATTAAAGTCCTTTTCAATATTCTTCAAATGAAAATATTCTTCAAATATTTTTTCATTACAATTTTCACAAAACCAAATTAATCCATCTTTGTCTTTATTTGTCCTAACTTTTTCAATAACTAATCCAATAGAACCCTTTGGGCGAACAGGAGAGTGAGGAATTTTTGCTGGGAGTAAAAACATATCTCCTTCATTTACTTTTATATTAACTAATTTGTTATTTTGCTGAGTTAATATATTTATATTGCCTTCTATTTGATAGAATAATTCTTCACTTTCATTATAATGATAATCTTTTCTCGAGTTTGGCCCTGCAACAACCATTACAATAAAATCGCCTGCTTTATTATATAAATTTTTATTACCAATAGGAGGTTTTAAAATTGATCTATTTTCATCTATCCATTTATTCAAATTAAAAGGTTTTTCCATTTTTTAATTTTTGAGCAATATACTAATTAGATTTTAAAAATTAATTTAATCACGACTTAAAACCATAAATTTATTTTAAAAATTAATTTGTATCTAATAAATATTTGTGCAATGTTTTTTTTTATATAATTAATATTAACTTAGTTTTTAATTTATTTTAAGTATAAATCAATAAAATTTAAAATAGATTTTTCATTAAAAAATAAAACTGCCATTGTTTGTGGTGCTTCTCAAGGAATTGGTAAATCAACTGCAATAAAATTTGCAAAACTTGGTGCATCCTTAATACTTATTTCAAGGAATGAATTAAATCTTAAAAAAGTTTTAAAGAACTTAAAAACAGAAGATCATCAAAAACACGATTACTTGGTTTGTGATTTTCAAAATACTGATGAATTAAAAAAGAAAGTTAAACTTTTAACCTCAAAATACTCAATTGATATACTAATCAATAACTCAGGTGGGCCAAAGTCAGGTCCAATTCATTCTGCCCAACCTAAAGAATTTATAAATGCATTTAACCAACACCTAATATGTAATCATATCTTAGTTCAAAGTGTTTTAGATAATATGATAAATAAAAAATTTGGCAGAATTATTAATATTATTTCAACTTCTGTTAAATAACCGATCGATAACCTTGGTGTATCAAACACTATTCGATCAGCAGTTGCTAATTGGGCTAAAACTTTGTCTAAAGAAATTGGAAAATATAATATTACTGTAAATAATATTCTCCCAGGGGCAACTAATACTGATAGATTAAGCTCAATTATAAAAAATAGATCATATATGACAGGTAATTCATTTGAAAATGAAAAAAAAAATATAATTGATAAAATCCCAATGAACAGAATTGGTCATCCTGAGGAAATATCTGATGGTATTGCATTCTTAGCCTCTACATCTGCCTCTTATATAAACGGTATTAATTTAGTTATTGATGGAGGAAGAATGTCAAGCTTTTAATTATGGAAAAAATAAAAAATTTTATTGGAGGTAAGTTTTTAACTCCAATATCAAAAAAATATTTAGAAAATTATGATCCTGCCAAAGGAGAAATATATTCTCTTGTTCCTGATAGTGATTCTAGAGATATAAAAACAGCAGTTGATATGAGCAGTTCTGTTTTTCCTTTTTGGTCTAATTTACCTTTGAAAGATAGATCAAATTATTTGATGAAAATTGCTCATGAAATTGAGAAAAATTTGGAAATGCTAGCTATAGCAGAATCGAAAGATAATGGGAAACCTCTATGGTTATGTAAATCAGTTGATATACCAAGAGCTGCATCTAATTTCAAATTTTTTGCCTCTTGTATAACTCAATTTTCATCAAAATTCTATCATACCTCAAGTAATGTTTATAATTATGTTCTGAAACAACCAATAGGAATAGCTGGATGTATATCTCCATGGAATCTTCCTTTATATTTACTAACTTGGAAAATTGCACCTGCTCTAGCTGCAGGAAATTGTGTCATTGCAAAACCATCAGAATTAACACCAATGACAGCACACTTACTTGCAAAAATTTGTAAGAAGATTGAATTGCCTGATGGAGTTTTAAATATAATTCATGGAAGAGGAGAGAATGTTGGTGAAGAAATTGTACAAAATAAAAATATTCCTGTAATTTCATTTACTGGAGGAACCAAAACAGGTAAAAAAATAGCTGTTAACTGTGCAACTAGAATGAAAAAATTTTCTTTGGAATTAGGTGGTAAAAATCCAAATATAATTTTTTCTGACTGCAACTTTGATCTTGCCCTAAAAACTACGATTAAATCTTCTTTTTCAAATCAAGGTCAAATATGTTTGTGCGGGTCGAGGATTTTTATTCAAAAAAAAAATTTACAAAAAATTTGTCAAAGAATTCGTTAAAGAGACTAAAAAAATAATTGTTGGACCTCCTTCTGAAAAAAAATCTCAGCTTGGAGCTCTAATATCTGAAAATCACCTAAAAAAAAATTGAATATTATGTAGATTTAGCAAAAAAAGAGGGAGGTAAAATATTAACTGGGGGTGAAAAAGTTAATTTATCTGGAAAATTTTCTAAAGGATATTATTATAAACCAACCATAATAGAAGGTTTAGATATGAACTGTAAAGTTAATAAAGAAGAAATATTTGGTCCTGTTGTAACTGTTATTCCATTTGACAGTGAGCAGGAAGTTATATTTCTTGCAAATCAATCAGATTATGGATTATCATCATCAATTTGGACAGAAAATTTAACTACCGCTCACAAAGTTTCATCTAAATTAGATTCAGGTATAATCTGGGTTAACTCCTGGTTATTAAGAGACCTTAGAACTCCCTTTGGTGGAATGAAAAATTCAGGTATTGGGAGAGAAGGGGGATATAAATCTCTTGAATTTTTCACAGAAACTAAAAATGTTTGTTTAAATTTTGATTAAAATGAAAAAAATTATTTTTTTTACAATACTTTTTTCTTCAAAAGTTTTTTCTCAAATAGACTGTGAAATTCCAATACCAAATCTTAACATAAATACTGGGAATAACATGACTGTAATGTTACACAGTAACTTCATATCTTCAGTAGAATTTGAATCTGATAATCCATTTTTAATTGTTTATAACAATTCAAATGAATTAGTTTTAGGATTAAGTCTTCTTGGTACAGAAGATTTAATCAATGGGTCTCAAGCTCTAACAATTTGGGGTGACGATAGTATTACTCCTGAGATTGATGGGGCTACTAATGGTGAAAATTTAATTATTAGAATCGTAGATGGAGTCAAAATTTATGATGTAAATCAAATAATTCAACTTCTAAATTCGGGTCAAACTTCTTTGATTGATAATCTTTCATATAGTAGTAATGGTATTAAAATAGTTTATTCTGCTGAATTAACTTTAAATTGCATTGGGGAAATTTATGGATGTATGGATGAGAATGCTTGTAATTTTGATATTTATGCAACTGAAAATATAAACTGCGTTTATCCTTATGAATTCTATAATTGTTCAGGTAATTGTTTAAATGATTATGATTTTGATGAAATTTGTGATGAATTGGAAATATTTGGCTGTATTGAACCAATGGCTTGTAATTATAACTCATTTGCGACAGAAGAATTAATTTATGATGAATCAAACAATATTTTTTGTATTTATCCAAATCAAAATAATTGTGAATCATGTTCAGGAGAAATTGATGGAAGTGGAACTATAATATATTTTGATAATGATTTTGACGATATTTGTGATACAGTAGGTTGTTCCGATTTCTCTGCTTTAAATTTCAATCCCTTTTCACTAATTGATGATGGGTCATGCGAATATCTTGATTTAGTAAATGAAAAAAAAATTGAAATTTCAGTTTTTCCCAATCCTTCAAAAAATAATTTATTCATTGAAGGAAATATGTCTTCAAGTATAATAGAATTTTTAATTTTTGATAGATTTGGTAATTTGATTTTGAAAAAAAATAAAGAAAAAAATAATAACCTTAAACAAAGATTAGATATTTCCGATTTAACTTCTGGTTTTTATTTTTTGAAAATTCAAGTTCATAAAAAAACTATTTATAAAAAATTTGTAAAACATTAAAATTAATAATTCTAAAATGCAATTAATAAAAGATTCGTTCGATTCAAATAATGCACCTGAACCAGTTGGTGCATATCCTCACTCTCGTAGAGTTGGGAATTTACTTTTTTTGTCTGGAGTTGGTCCAAGAGTTAGAAACTCGAATAAAATTCCTGGAGTTGAAATGGATAAAAAGGGGAAAGTTATTTCATATGATATTGAAAAACAATGTGTTTCAGTTTTTAATAATATTAAAAGTATTTTAGAAGATTCCGGTTCCCATTGGGAAAATATAATTGATGTAACTGTCTTTTTAACTAATATGAAATCTGATTTTAAAATTTATAATAAAGTTTATTCAGATTTTTTTAAAGATAATAAACCCTGCAGAACAACAGTTGAAATATTATCACTCCCTACTCCAATTAATATTGAATTAAAAGTTATTGCTATTATTGATTAATTTATATCATGAAAAAATTTAAAGAATATAAATCATTAAACCTTCCTAATGATTCAAGAGAAATACTTGATTATTGGGAAAAACATAAAATTTTTGAAAAAAGTGTTAAAAAAAATTCTGTAAATAAACCTTATATTTTTTACGAAGGGCCTCCTTCAGCTAATGGTATGCCTGGAATTCATCATGTGATGGCAAGAACCATTAAAGATATTTTTTGTAGGTATAAAACTTTAAAAGGATTCTTAGTTGAAAGAAAAGCAGGATGGGATACTCATGGATTACCTGTTGAATTAAGTGTAGAAAAAGCACTAAACATTTCAAAAGAAGATATCGGAAATAAAATATCGATTGAGGAATATAATAATGAATGTAAAAAAACTGTTATGAAATATACTCATGTCTGGAATAAATTAACCTCTGACATGGGATACTGGGTTGATACTCAAAATCCGTATATAACTTATCAAAGTAAATATATGGAAAGTGTTTGGTCTATTTTATCTAAACTGTATGATAAAAATCTAATTTATAAAGGGTATACAATTCAACCTTTTTCTCCTGCTGCTGGCACGGGGTTAAGTTCACATGAATTAAACCAACCTGGATGTTATAAAATGATTACTGATACTTCCGCCATTGCTCTTTTTGAATTAATACCTAGTTCAATTAAGTTTTCAAAACTCAAACAAATTAATTCTCCCGTATTTGCTTTGGCATGGACTACCACTCCTTGGACCCTTCCTTCTAATACTGCCTTGTGTGTTGGTGAAAATATTCAATATTCGCTGGTAGAAACATTTAACCAGTATGATGGAAAAAATATAATAATAATAATAGCAAAAAACTTAATCCACAAACAACTTGTTGGAAAGTACTTTCAAACTTCAGATGTCAAAGAATTTCAAAATTATAAACATTTAAATAAAAAAATTCCATTCAGATTATTATTTGATTTTAAAGGAAAAGATATAGTTGGTGTAAAATATAAACAATTATTAAATTACGCTAAACCATATCAAGGTTGTGAAAATGCATTTAGAATTATTTCTGGTGATTTTGTAACAACTGATGATGGAACTGGAATTGTTCATATTGCTCCAACATTTGGTGCTGATGACTCAATTGTTGCAAAAAAATTTAATATCCCCTCTTTGCTGGTGATGAATAAAAATAATCAACCAATTCCTATAGTTAATTTCCAGGGGAAATTTATTTCTGGTATGGGAGATTTATCTGGCATGTATGTTAAAAACGAATTCTATGAGAAGAATAACCGCCCAAAAAAATCTGTTGATGTTATAATAATCATTAATCTTAAAGTACAAAGTAAGTTATTTTATTCCCAAAAATATGAACATTCCTATCCACACTGTTGGAGAACAGATAAGCCGATATTATATTATCCACTTGACTCCTGGTTTATTAAAACTACAGAGTACAAAAATAAATTAATTAAACTGAATGATTCTATTAATTGGAAACCAAATTCGACTGGGATTGGAAGATTTAAAAATTGGCTTGAGAACCTAAATGACTGGAATCTTTCAAGATCTAGATTCTGGGGAATCCCAATTCCTATTTGGTCAACAAAAGATGAGAGTGAAAGAATCTGTATTGGTTCAATCGAGGAACTTTATAATGAATGTGAAAAATCATTAAAATATGGCATAATGAAACATAACCCTTTGAAAGATTTTGTTTTAGGAGATTTTAGTGATATTAATTATTCAAAAATAGACTTACATAAAAATTATGTTGATAAAATAATTTTATGCTCATCTGATTTTAAACCTATGTACAGAGAAAACGACCTTATAGATGTTTGGTTTGATTCTGGATCTATGCCTTATGCTCAGCATCATTATCCTTTTGAAAATAAAAATTTAATTGATGAAAATAAAAATTTTCCTGCGGATTTTATCGCTGAAGGAGTAGATCAAACAAGAGGTTGGTTTTTCACTTTGCATGTAATATCTACAATGTGTTTCAATTCAGTAGCTTTTAAAAATGTAATTTCAAATGGGTTAGTACTTGATAAAAATGGTTCAAAAATGTCTAAAAGACTAGGGAATTCCATAGATCCATTTCTGACAATTAGTAAATATGGTCCTGACGCTACAAGGTGGTATATGATTTCTAATTCTCAACCTTGGGATAATTTAAAATTTGATTTAGATGGTATAACTGAAATTCAAAGAAAATTTTTTGGGACATTACATAATACATATTCATTTTTTGCATTATATGCTAACATAGACGGATTTAATTACTCTGAAAAAGAAATTGACTTTAAGAATAAACCTGAAATTGATAGGTGGATAATTTCATCACTTAATTCATTATTACTTAAAGTTGAACTAGAATACGAAAATTATGAGCCAACTAAAGTTACTCGTTTAATTCAAAAATTTGTAACTGAAAATCTAAGTAATTGGTATGTAAGACTTTGTAGAAGGAGATTTTGGAAAGGAGATTATACTGAAGATAAAGTCTCAGCTTATCAGACACTATTTACCTGTCTAATTGAAATTTGTAAAATTTCATGCCCAATTTCTCCATTTTATTTTGATAAATTATACTTAGATTTAGTGAGTAGTTCAGACTACAATAAAAATTTATCCGTTCATCTTTCTGAATTTCCAGTAATAAATTCAAAATTTATAGATTTAAGTTTGGAAAAAAGAATGAAGTTGGCCCAAAATATTTCCTCAATGGTATTATCTCTTAGAAAAAAGGAGAAAATTAAAGTTAGACAACCATTGTCTAAAATTATAATTCTATCCTCGGACGAAGAAATTAACAGTGATATCATATCAATAAGCCACTATATTTTAACTGAGGTAAATGTTAAGAAGATTGATTTTATGTCAAATAGTTCAGATATATTAAAGAAAAATATTAAACCCAATTTCAAAATACTTGGACCAAAATATGGCAAGATGATAAAATACATAAACAAAAAAATTTCTAATTTCAATCAAAATCAAATTAACAACATTGAAAAATATGGTTATATTGAAATTTTACTTAATAATAACAAAATTGTAATCAAGAAAGAAGATGTAATAATTAATTCAAATGAAATAGATGGATTATCTATAAGTAATAATTATGGACTAACAATTGCTTTAGATATTGAACTAACAGATAAACTTATTTTTGAGGGAATTGCCAGAGAACTAATAAATAGGATTCAAAATTTAAGAAAAGAAAAAAAATTTAATGTTACAGATAAAATAATATTATATATTTTGTGTGATAACAAAATTAATGAAGCAATTATTAATAATAAAGATTACATTTGTGAAGAAACATTAATTAAAGAAATTAATTTTTTAAAACATAAGCCCAAAAGTTTTAACCATATTGAATTTAACAATTTAAAAAGCTATATTGAAATAAAAAAATGTTGAAATTATGAAAAATGTAAGTAGAAGATACTCTGACTCAGATTTATTAGAATTTAAAAAACTTATAAAGGAAAAAATTAATTCAGCTGGAGAAGATCTTAAAAGGTTGAGAGACTCAATTACTCAAAACGCAGGGAATGGAACTAATGATACATACTCTGCTTTCAAAGCTTTTGAAGAAGGATCTGAAACCCTTTCAAAAGAATCAAATTCATTACTAGCTCAAAGACAAGAGAAGTTTATTCTTGATTTAAAAAATGCATTAATTAGAATTGAAAACAAAACTTATGGTATTTGCAGAGTCACAGGTAAATTAATAAAGAAAGAAAGATTATTACTTGTTCCTCACGCAACTTTGAGCATAGAAGCAAAACAGATGCAAAATAGAAAATAACCTTTTTATGAAAAAATCAATTTTGATTATTCTTATTATAATTTTAATTGATCAAGTCTTAAAAATTTATGTGAAATCATCAATGATTTTAGGTGAGGAGTACAAGATCTTAGATTGGTTTTATATTCATTTTACAGAAAATAATGGAATGGCTTTTGGTTTAGAATTTGGTGGTAAGATTGGTAAAGTTATACTGATGATTTTAAGAATATCTTTTGTCCTAATAATGATTTCCTATGTTAAAAAAACACTTTTTAAACAATATGATAATTTATCATTACTAACTTTTTCCCTAATTATTGGGGGAGCTATAGGTAACATAATTGATGGTGTTTTTTATGGATATTTTTTTACATCGAGCTTAGGACAAATTTCTACTTTTTCAATTAATGGAAATGGATACGCTCCATTAATGTTTGGTAAAGTTGTTGATATGTTTTATTTTCCGTTATACAAAGGATTTTTACCTGATTACATACCTTTTTTAGGAGGAGACTATTTTATATTCTTTAGACCTGTATTTAATTTTGCAGATACATGTATATCTATCGGGGTCTTTCTATTAATTTTATTTAATAAAAAGATACTGAAATTTATCGATTAAGATTTTTGACAAATAATTTTTTTATGTCATCAACATTAGATTTTAAAATATCTTCAGCAAATCCAACTTTAACTAATTCCCCTTCACTAATAACGGAAATTCTATCACAAAATGATTTTACAATATTTAAATTGTGAGAGATGAAAATGAAAGTTAAATTATATTTATTTTTCAAAAAATTAAGTAAGTTTAAAATTTGTCCTTGGAGTGATAAATCCAATCCTGATATAGATTCATCAAATATAATAACTTTAGGTTTAACCGCAATTGCCTTAGCTATTGCTACCCTCTGAATTTCTCCCCCCGATAATTGGTGTGGATATCTTTCTAAAATTTCTTTTTCTAATCCCACATCTGATAATAAATTATTTAAATATTTTTTCATTTTAATATTATTAGATTCTAATTTATAATATTTAATTATTTCCATAATCATAATATCTATTCTTTGTGATGGATTTAATGAAGATTTAGTATTTTGAAAAATTATTTGAATATCTCTCCTTGAATTTAGTTTACTTTTAGTAATCTTTCCTGATGTTATTTTTTCTAAATTTAAAATACATTTAACAATAGTGCTTTTTCCTGATCCTGATTTCCCAATAATCCCAAAACACTCTCCTTTAAAAATTTTTAAATTAATATTTAATAAAGCTGTATGTACAATATCGCTTCTGAAAAATCTTTTAATAAGATATTTTTTTGAAACATTAGTTAATTTAATAATAGGTTTATTTTCATATATTCTATTTCTATTTTTAATTAAAATTGTTTTTTCTAAGACATTTTCTTTTCGAAATAAACTAAAATTGAATTTTTTTTCTAAGACATTTTCTTTTGTCAAATATTTAATTAGGTTGAATTTGTAACTTTCTTTAATCAATAATAAAGCTTTGGTATAGATATTTAAAGGATTTTGAAATAAATTTTTAGTCGTATTTTTTTCTAGAATTTTTCCTTTAAATATAACTATTATCCTTTTACTTATTTTTTCTACAATTGATAAATCATGACTTACAAATAAACAAGTAAGCTTATATTTTTTTTTGGATTTTCTTAAATAAGCAAATTATTTCACTTTGTGTTATATTGTCTAAAGAAGTCGTAGGCTCATCAGCTATTAAAATTCTTGGATTACAAGATAATGCTATAGCAATTATGATCCTTTGAAGTTGACCTCCTGATAATTGATGTGGATAAGAATTGTAAATCCTTTCTGTATCTGAAAAATCAACAGATTTTAATAAACTGTGAGTTTTAATTTTTGAAAATTTATTATTGAGACCTAAATTATATTTTACACCTTC
Organism: Flavobacteriales bacterium; assembly: GCA_002692065.1. GTDB lineage: Bacteria > Bacteroidota > Bacteroidia > Flavobacteriales > UBA7430. Next base: position 42,658 of record NZJX01000005.1, read on the forward strand.
TAAAATTTGTTCACCACACTTTATTTTAGGATTTAAAGAATTTAAAGGACTTTGAAAAATAATTGATATTTCATTTAGTCTAATTTTTCTTATTTCTTTTTCATTTAAGTTTAATAACGGTATTTTCTCATTATTTTTATAATACCATATCTGCCCAGAATCAATTTTTAAATTACTTGAACGCAACAGCGATAAAATTGTTAAACAAATTATAGATTTTCCTGAACCAGACTCTCCAACCATAGAAATAAACTCTGACTCATAGATTTTAAAACTTACAGAATGTAGTAGAGTATTTTTTTTTTTCAATATTAGATATAGTAAGATTATCTATATGTAGTATTATATTACTTTTATTAAACAAAAAATTTAATTTTTATTTTTTTCATCTGTGCTAATAATTTCAATTATATAATCTTTTAAATCTGATGGAAGAATTAACGAATCATATTTTTGAAAATGACCTAACCTTACAGCTATAAGTCTTAATTCCGGAATTAAAATTAAATATTGACCTAATAAACCAGTTAAACAAAAGACAGGATATTTAAATTCTTTATCAAATTTTCTCCAAGAATATGAATAGTGATTTACTATCCCATTATTTAGAGATTCGCGAACAAATTTTTTATCCAAAATTTGTTCACTTTTCCATACTCCATTATTAAGATAAAGACTACCTATTCTTGCTAAATCAAGAGCATTTGTTATAAAACAACAATGACCTTTTTCAATAGACTTATCTTTATCAATTGACCAAAGAGCGTTATAATTAGAATTCAAAGGAGTCCAAAGTTTCTCAGATGTATATGAACTTATATTTTTTTTAGTTGCTCTTTGAATTAGAAGTGCTAATAACATTGTATTACCACTTAAGTATCTAAATTGTTCTCCCGGTTTCTCTAAGAAATTAAGATTTAATGTGAAATTTAAATTGTTATTAGTTAAATATGATTCAGCTAATTGACCCAATGGATTAAAAGAATTTTCATTCCAATATAATCCTGAACTCATTGTAATTAAATCTTTTATTGTTACCTGATTATTATAACTTTCTCCTTCTCTCTTTAATTCTGGTAAATATTTAATTATTTTTTCATTAATATCTCCAATGTAACCTTCCTTAATAGCTATACCTAAAAGGGATGTTACAATCCCCTTAGTGACAGAGAAAGTGTTAGTTAAAGATTTTTCTGATCCAATATCCCAATACCTTTCAAAAATTAAACTATCACTTTTAATAATTATAAATGCAATTGATTTATTTTCCTCTAAATAATTTTTAAGATTACTGGTAATTTCAAATGAATTAAATTTTTTTGATTTTTCCCATTGAACAGGGTTCTTAGAAATTATTTCACTAGTTTCATGGAAATATTTATAATCTTCTAGTGTGGCAGTAAAATTACCAAAAATATATCCTTTAAATAAAGCCGTATAAAAAAAGCTTTTACCACTTAAAATAATCACTAAATTTATCAGTAATATTATTCCAATTAAATACTTTAATTTTTTTGATATTACAATTAACATAATTTAAAACTAAATAATTTTTCAAAATGCTTTTTCAATTTTTCTTTTAAATTATTCATACTAATTTCTATGCCTAATTCTATGTTCATTGATGTTACAGACTTATCTTTAATTCCACATGGTATTATTTTTGTAAAATTACTTAAATCATTGTTAACATTTAAAGCTAGGCCATGCATTGTTACCCATCTACTTGATTTAACACCGAAAGCACAAATCTTTCTTGCAAACTCACTATTTCGATCAATCCAAACCCCTGTTTGACCTTCAATTCTTCCAGATTTAATATCGTATTCTAATAATGTTCTAATTACAACTTCTTCAAGTAATCTAAGATATTTGTGAATATCAGTAAAAAAATTATCTAAGTCAAAAATTGGATAGCAAACCAATTGACCAGGACCGTGATAAGTTATATCTCCTCCTCTGTTTATTTTATGGAATTTAATTCCTAATGAATCTAATTCTATTTTATTTATTAACAAGTTTGAAATTTTACCACTTTTACCTATTGTAAAAACACTGTAGTGTTGACAAAAAAGCAGGTAACTTTTGGTTGGAATTTTAACTTGGTTTAATTTTTCTCTTTTTCTATTTTCACTCTTTATATCTAAAATCTCATTAAATTTAATTTCTTGAATCTCCCAAGCTTTATGAAAATCGATCAAACCTAAATCATGAAATTCAACTTCATTTAAATTATTATTCATATATGAAATTTTAAACTTTCTTTAGTTCACTTTTTAGGTAATCTATTACATCAATTTCTTCTGCAATTACATTATTTTTTTTTGATAAATTATATGAGACATGGTCACATAAATTTATAAGATAAAATGTATTTTCAATTATTGAATTTCCTTTTGACTCAATTTCGATTACTGAAGAGGTATATTTAGATATAATTTTTTTATTTATTTCCAATCTCTTAATATTTCTGTAATAGTCTTTTTCATTCTTAAAAAAAATTACGGCTAAATTATTATTTTTATTTCTCCAACCAACTAACTCATTGTGATTCATCTCCGGAATGGTATTTGTAAAACCTAGCATTTTTGAATTTTCATTTAATTGTTGCTTAAATCTTGTAATCATTCCAGAAAATCCCTCACAACTGTACAAAATTGGTATCTTACCAAATAAGATATCGGTTATTTTCTTTGATTCATTTTGAATTTCATTTTGATATTCATCAATTAAATCTGCAGAATTTAAAATTTCATTCACGAAATCATAATTAATAATCTTATAATTATATAAAATAAATAAAATTTGAGTTATTGAATATCCAATCATTGTTCTTGGAGATTTTGCTTTTGGAAGCAAAATGTAATTAAGATTTTTCTGTTTGGCCAATTCTATTAAAAAGCCACCAGAACTGATACAAACAATTTCGCAATTCTTATGTAATGATTTTTTAAAAACCTCAATAGTTTCCTCTGTATTACCAGAGAATGAAGAACAAATAACTAAAGTATCTTCATTAATATATTTTGGTATATCATATCCTTTAATAACATTAATGGGCAAAATACTAGTATCTGATACAAACTCAGACACTATTGTTCCTCCAATACCAGATCCCCCTAGACCAGAAATTATAACATTTTTATATGATCGCTTTTTACTATGTAATGTGAAATTTTCTCCTATTTTAACTGCATCTCTGAGTTGATGGCTAAAATTTATTATTAAATCTTTCATAAAAATCAGTTTTATTGACCAAATTAAAAAATTTTATTCTAAAAAAGTTGGTATATTTAAAACAAAATTAATTTAATGGCCAAAAAAATTTCAGAACAAGAAATTAAATTTAATGAGATTTTAGATATAAAGAGTGAAAATAGAAAAAGAGAAAAATTAAACCAAGTTAAAATTCCAA
>NZJX01000006.1 GCA_002692065.1 Flavobacteriales bacterium
AATAATTAATTTTTGGGTGTATTTATAATTAAATTAAGAAGAGGTTTATAAATAGTGGGAATTTTACAAAACCGACAAAAATTAAAGGTTAAATTTTTAAATTTTTTTACAATCCCTTTATGGATAAGTGATAGGGGACGAATTATTGGTTCGTAAATAGTCGATTACAGTTGAGTAAATTTTAGCCTCTTTGAGTCTTTTTTGGGTTTATGCAGAATTTCTACTCGCATTTATATTTCCAAACAACGAACGTGTCACCATTTTTTCGTAAATAGTAATTTCTTTTGATGATGGGTCTTCATTTTTAAGTTCTTGAATTTGTTTTAATGCATACTGTTGAATGGTTAAAAGAGGGAGAACAATTTGTTCTCTAATTTCTATAGAGGCTTTACCTTCAGGGTAGTTGTCCATAAGTTCTTTTTGACCTGATATTTGCAATAGTAATCGTTTAGTTGTTTTATATTCCTTATAAATTAATTTCCAAAAGTCTCCATAAACTGGGTCATTTGACATGTAACTGGTTAATTTGAAAAATGATTTTGTTAAACTCATCATACTATTTTCCAGTAAAGTTTTAAAGAAATCAGATTCATTATAAAATGAAATGATTTCGTCAAGCCTGCCAGAATCTTCATATGTTTTTAATGCAGAACCAAGGCCGTAAAATCCTGGAACATTTTGTTTTAATTGACTCCAACTACCAACAAAAGGAATTGCTCTCAGAGCAGAAAAATCTAATTTAGATGAAGAAGGTCTTTTAGAAGGTCTACTTCCAATATTCGTTTTTGAATAGTATTTTAGTGTACTCATTTCTTCCAAATATGGGAGGAATTTAGGGTGGTTTTTAAAATCTTTATATTTATTATAACTCGTCTTGGCTAAATCTTCAATAAGAACTCTATGTTTATTGTTAAATTGATTTTTTCTAAAAACTTCATTTTTTATACCAGAGCTCAGTAATTGCTCTAAGTTAAATTGGGATGAACTTAGTGTTCCAAAATTTGAACTTATAGTTTGCCCTTGAACGGTCAATTGAATTTGCTTATGTTCTATAGATGGTCCTAGTGAGGCATAAAATTGATGTGTTTTACCACCTCCTCTTGCAGGAGGACCTCCACGCCCATCAAAAAATATAACTTTAATATCGTATTCTCTTGATACTTTTGTTAAAGCTTCTTTTGCTTTGAAAATTCCCCAGTTGGCCATCAAATATCCACCATCTTTAGTTCCATCAGAAAAACCCAGCATAATCGTTTGCTTATCATTCCTTTGCTTAAGATGTATTCTGTAGTTTTTATTTTTGTACACAGTTCGCATTACTTTCTCTGCATTCTTTAGATCTTCAACAGTTTCAAATAAGGGGATTACATCGACAGGGACATTGTCTTTAAATCCAGATAAATTAAGCATGGCAAAAGCTTCCATTATATTTAATGCACTTTGGTTATTACTAATTATATATCTATTGGCACCACGTTCGCCATTTCTTTCTTGAATGGTTTTTAATGCAAAAATAGATTCCATAGTTTTGATAGATAGTTCATTTTTTAATATGCCCATGTCAACGATACCTTTTACTTGTGATAATATATTAATTTGATCTTTTTTAGAAAGTGTTAAATAGTTTTTTGGAAAGGTAGGGTCACCTATGTCAATTAGGTTTTTAACCATATTTGTAAGAGCATCATGATGAATTCTACTATCTTGTCTTATGTCAATACTTGCAAAATGAAACCCGAAAATTCTAACTTTATTTATGACATCATTTAATTCATCAATAAATAAAGATTGGTGTTGTTCAATAACTATTTTTTTTGCTTTTTCTAATTCTATTAAAACTAATTCTTGAGATAAGTCAATTGTTTTAAAGCTTCGTACAACGTGTTTGTAGATTTTTACTTCTAAAGAAGATAGAATTTCCTGAACTCCACTAAAAGTCAATCGTCTTTTCAATCTTTTTATGTCTTTGTGGTAATTTTTTAACACAGTTTGACGTAATTTCTCTGCGACATCAAGCGTGATTTGTGCTGTAACAAAAGGATTTCCATCCCTGTCTCCACCTGGCCAAAATCCTAGATCAATTATTTGATTATCTGATTTTTTACCTTCAAATATATTTGCTTCTATATAGTTGTAAATTTTGCTAACAGAATGGTAAAACACATTTTCTAAATACCAAATTAGATTAACTGCTTCATCGTAAGGTGATGGTTTTACTTTTTTAAAGAATCTTGTTTTACCTAATTGAGATAGAAGATTTTTAATTAGAACTAGATTATTATTATGTATGGCTTTATCCAGATCAGTAATTATACCTAGTACTTCACCGGGATAAAATTGAGTAGGATGTGCTGTTAATACAATTCGAACTCTAAACTCTTCTAAGTATTTTTTCAGTTCTTCTTTTTTATTTTTAGAATAGGCAATCTCTTTTAAACTTCTTAGTGTACCAATTCCATTCATATTGTTCACAATAGGAAATGAGGCATCTTCAATTGCATCAAACAAAACAACTTGACGTTCGATGAACTGAATAAATCTAAAAAGAAGATTTATTTTTTCTTCTTCAGAAAAATTTTCTTGTTGTCTTTTGAAAAAATTGTCAATAATTTCTGTAGGATTTTTACCCATAGTGAATCCTTTATTACAAACATCATGAAATAATGGTAGTAATAAGCCCGTATTACTTATCGAGTCAAAAGGTAGAGTCATGAAAAGGCTATTGTAAATCTGGTATTTTGATACAACATTTTCATTAAAACGAGTTAATTTCGTTTGTGCAGTCATTCTTTAAAATATATTGTTAACATTTGTAAATGCACCCTCAACCGAAGATTTAAATTCTATTATTATTACGGCCCCTAACGACCCAGAGTGTAAACTAGAGAGAGTGTATGGGGTCTTATTTTCATAATAAATTACACCTCCCTTGTTAACAAGTGATGTGAGATTATTTATAAACCAAGCATAAGAAGCATATGCCTCGTTATTTTCACCTCCTTGCGAGGTAAGAACTAATGTTTTGTTACATTGAGCATTAACTAAAAACCACAGTGTAAATACAAGAGTGAATAATCTAATAAATTTTTGTGTAAAGTTTTTCATTTTTAAGAAAGGCAATTTATAATCACAACAAATATAATTATAAAATATAATAAAATATATTCTCAATTTTGGAATCAAACACTCGCCTATATCGGTTTTTCCTAATTTTCTCTTACTTGTAAATTGAGTAAATAAAGTTTTGTTTAAGAATACTTTTTGTTCTCGCAATTCTGTATCCTTTTAAAGTCAGAATATGATAAATTTATCTATAACCAAGGCCTCTATTTTCTTTCAAAAATTTAATTAAATGATATAATTTATATTTAACATTAAAAAATTCAGAGTATTGTAATTTATAACTCATTAATTCTAAGTAATTTCGCTATAAAATTGAATATGAAATCTATACGAAATATTGCCATTATTGCTCATGTTGATCATGGAAAAACTACACTTGTAGATAGAATAATTCATGAGTGTAAGATGATGGATTCAAGAAAAAAAACAGGAGAGTTGATTCTTGACAGTAATGATTTGGAGCGAGAAAGAGGTATAACGATTCTTTCAAAAAATGTTGCAGCAAGTTATAAAGGAGTAAAAATAAATATACTAGATACACCAGGTCATGCTGATTTTGGGGGAGAAGTTGAGCGAGTATTAAAAATGGCAGATGGTGTTTTACTTCTAGTAGATGCTTTTGAAGGCCCCATGCCTCAAACAAGATTTGTTTTAAGTAAAGCTATTTCTTTGGGCCTTAAACCAATTGTTGTTGTAAATAAAGTAGATAAGGAAAATTGTAAACCTGAGATAGTTCAGGAGCAAGTTTTTGATCTTATGTTTAATTTAGATGCAACTGAAGATCAGCTTGATTTTGTTACGATTTATGGTTCTTCTAAGCTTGGCTGGATGAGTAAGTATTGGGAAACTCCAACTCATAATATAACTCCATTATTGGATGCAGTAATTGAAAATATACCAGAAGCACCATACCTTGAGGGCCCCCCCCAGATGCAGATAACTTCTTTAGATTTCTCTAATTTTAAGGGGAGAATAGCTATTGGCAGAGTTTTTCGCGGGGATTTGATTAAAGGGAAGGATTATATTCTTTGTAAAGATGCGATAAATAAAAAAGTTCGAATTAAAGAGTTATTTGTTTTTGAAGGTCTTGGAAGAGTAGAAGTTGATTCAGTTAGAGGTGGAGATTTATGTGCAGTTATAGGTTTAGATGATTTTGATATTGGAGATACTCTTGCAGATTTAGAATATCCGGAACCATTACCAAGAATTTCTGTAGATGAACCAACCATGAGTATGCTTTTTACAATCAATAATTCTCCTTTTTTTGGCAAGGAAGGAAAATATGTTACATCTAGAAATATTCGAGAGCGACTTTTAAAAGAAACAGAAAAAAATCTTGCTTTACAAGTTGAAATGACAGACTCTGAAGATAAGTTTAATGTTTTTGGGAGAGGAGTTCTACATTTATCTATCCTTGTTGAGACAATGAGAAGAGAGGGTTATGAGTTCCAAGTTGGAAAGCCTCAATTTATTGAAAAACAAATAGATGGAGTTAAAAGTGAACCTTTTGAAACTCTGGTTGTTGATGTTCCTTCAGAGTTTTCGGGGAAAGTAATTGAATTAGTCACTCAAAGAAAAGGGGATCTAATTGTGATGGAACCTAAAGGCGATTTACAACATTTGGAGTTTTATATTCCTTCCAGAGGATTAATTGGATTGAGAAATAATATGCTAACAGCCACTTCAGGGCAAGCCATTATGACCCATAGGTTCAGAGAGTTTTCTCAACACAAAGGAGATATACATACGAGAATGAAAGGGTCTTTAATTTCAATGGAACAAGGTTCAACAAAGAGCTTTGCTCTAAATAGGCTTCAAGATCGAGGAAGATTTTTTGTCGAGGCAACAGATATGATTTATAAGGGTCAAGTAGTTGGAGAACATACTAAAGACAATGACTTAGAGGTAAATCTAATAAAAGGAAAGCAATTAACAAATATGAGAAAATCTGGTTCAGATGATGCAATGAAAATATCCCCTAAAGTTATTTTTTCACTTGAGGAATCGATGGAGTATATTAAAGAAGACGAGTATTTAGAGATTACGCCATCAAGTTTAAGAATGAGAAAGATCAAATATTAAACAATATTAGAAAAAAATGACAATAATAATTGGGCTTTACTGTGGTTTTAATAAAATAACTAATTGATTTAAAATTTACAATAATTTATTTTTTTTAATTCTTTTATTTTTAGATACATTTTTTCTATTTTTAAATTCACCTCCTCTTCGGCCTTTTGTATTTGGGTGAGTAGATCTCCCTTTTTTAATTTTTAAAGATTTATTTTCTTTAGATTTTTTGCTAATTTCTATGACAACATCTCTACCTCCTAGTGAAAACCCTTCTAAAGATTTAAATACTAGCTTAAGTTTTTCCTTGGATACATTGAAAAATGAAAATGATCTTTTGACATCAAATCCATTTAGATCCTCATCATTTAGTGAAGTCTTATCTTTTAATAAATCTTTTAACGCAGCCCAATTTAATCCATCCTTTTCACCTATATTTATAAATACCCTCTCAGAGCCAAATAATTGATTTTTATTTAAAGAATTCAAATCTTCTGAATCCTCATAGAAATTGATCATTTTAGATAATGAATGTGAAATGAATTTTTCAATTATTTTATTTGATGTAGTTTTTTGTGATATATCATCAATTATTTTTTTGAAAGGTTTCAAAGATTTTTCATTTATTTTAGAATTTAATAAATCATCTATTGATTTTGTTACAAGAGCTTTGATCACTTCACTACTAGATGGAATATTTTTTTTTTCTATTTTAAAGTTGAGTGTCTTTTCAATCTTGATGAGTTTGTGCCTATCTTTAGCTCCTATCAAAGATATTGATTTACCATGGTTCCCTGCCCGTCCAGTTCTTCCACTTCTGTGAGTATAAACTTCTACTTCATCGGGGAGTTGATAGTGAACTACGTGGTTTATATTATCTACATCAATTCCTCTTGAAGCTACATCTGTTGCAACAAGAATAGTGATTTTTTTCTTTTTAAATTTTTTCATGACTGCATCTCTTTGCATTTGAGACATATCTCCATGTAAACCATCAGTGTTGAAACCATCAGTTTGAAGTCGATTAGTAATATTTTGAGTTTCTGCTCTTGTTCTGCAAAATACGATTGCATAAAAAGAAGGGTTATAATCTATCACTCTTCTCAACACTTTGTAACGATTTTTATGATCAATTAAATAATAGTAATGATTAACTGTTGATGCCGATTGATTTTTTATTCCACAAGTAACTTCTATTGGGTCATTCATATATTGGTATATTATTTTAGAAACAGAATTTGGCATTGTGGCAGAATATAACCATGTATTTCTCTTTTTTGAGACTGTTTCCAATATTTTGTCAATAGCTTCCTGGAATCCCATGTTTAACATTTCATCTGCCTCGTCAATTACCAAATAATCAACATTTGATAAAATGACTAAACGTCTATTAATGATATCTTGAAGTCTTCCTGGTGTTGCAACAATAATTTGTACTCCTTTTTTTAAATTTCTTGCTTGATCTGAAATACTTGCACCTCCATATAGGGCTAAAATCTTTGTTTTTTTAATTCGTGCAAAATTTTTTAAATCTTCTGAGATCTGAATACACAACTCTCTTGTTGGAGCTAAAATTAATGCTTGAATGTTATTACTATGATTATTTATTTTTTGAATTAGAGGTAACCCAAAAGCAGCTGTTTTCCCTGTACCAGTTTGAGCTAAAGCAACTAAGTCAGTTTTTTTTTTTAAAACAATTGGAATACATCTTTTTTGGATTGAAGTAGGTTTTTCAAAACCTAAATAATTGACCGCTTTAATGATATCTTTCTCAAGTCCTAGGGTAAAAAAATCTTCATTCATAATCTAAGATTAAGTTTTTATAGAATCCTAACACTCAAATCACTTAATATTCATTATTAACTAACTAATTGTATGTGTTATAAGATTGCGAAACTACAACAAATTTATTTAGTAAAAGAATATCTAATAAAGATAAAGCCTAAGTTCATAGAAGAGAGTTTATTTTATAGTTTAGAATTTTGAAATTTAACTTTTAATAGATGTTTCTATGTTGTTTTTAAAAGCTGAATACTAACGGTTGTTTGTCCATTATTGGGGAATTTAAATGTAAATTTTGGGACGGGGGAAAGTCTAGCTTGTTTAGCAGCATTTATGAAACTTTCGTACTCAATAATATACTGATCTGTATATCCATGAGTTGCATCATAAGGTGTAGCGAGTGTTCCTCCAATATTAGATGCAGCATTTTTTGAGTTAATAGTATGTAATTCTACTATTAATAAACCAAATTTTCTAACGAAAGGTGCCCAGGATAAAAGGTGATTATTTAAATTTTGAAATAATTCGTTATTTGGAATTCTTCTACCTCGAAATGCAAAAGCGCCCTCTGAATTAGTTTTTAATAGTGTCTTTACAGGTCTTTTATATATTCGATTATGATCTAAAAAGGTTCTGGTATTTAACAAATCAACTAATTTTATTTGATATCTATCAAAAAGCATTTTATTAAGTTTATGAGGATCACTAATATCTCCAAAAACTATTTTTGCCTTTATTTTTTCGGAATTCATTTTTTTTATTGAAGTCAACCTTGCCTTTTTATTGAAGTCAACCCCAACTATCTGGACTGGAAATTTTGATAAAAATGTTCCCCTCAAAGTTTTTTCTTTAATTACATTGTAAATGTGGTTTATAAAAGAGCCGTCTCCACAACCAATGTCAATAAATCCTTTTGGTTGTTCATTTATAGGCTTATTAAATATTTCAATAATTATTTCATCTACTTTTTTAAAGTAGGTATTATGAGCTCCTCCACTACCCCATACATTCATATATCTGTAAACATGACTCTCATCACCTTTTTCAGTTTTTACCCAAATTAAATTTGGATCTCCAGTTAATAGTGTATTAAGTTTGGCAAATGTGGGAAGATATGATACAGTTACTCCATAAGCACTTGCTTTTTTTAAATAGAATACTCCTCTCTCATTAATTCGAACTTTTGAATTTTGTTTAGATATAAATTTTAAATTTTGAAATATTTCAATCATCAATTCATAAGTTTTTTTTGGGATATCCAAACTTTTTTGGGATAAAAGAGAATTAACTTCTATTTTTTTTAATTTATTATTCATTCCTAGTCCAACCATTAATGGTCCTAAAATTATTCCTTCCATATGGTTCACCATTCTTCTAATTAATAAATTACTTTCATTAACATGAAGATATTTTATTTCGTTATAAGCCTTTTTAAGATATTCAACATTTAATGTATTAGAAATCATATTCTTAGGCCGAACTATTAAATTTTTTATAAGATTAAAAAATGTCTCATAATAATGAACTTGACGAAAAGCTTGTTCTCCTAAATTTGTTATTTTTAAGTATATTCTGTCCATGTCATTGTCTATTTCTCTCCTAAGATATCCTTGTGATGAAAGGATACGAAGAGCAATATTTAAATAGCCGGAATTTGTATTTAACATGGAATTGAGTTTGTTAAATCCCAATTCACGTTTATCAATTAATATTTTTAGAGCGCCTATTTTATGTAAGACATAGATTGTTGGAATAACAGCCCATCCATCAAGATGTAAAAATAATCTTTTTCGAATTTCTATCTGTTCTTCTTTACTTAAACAATTTTTCATAATTAATTTAGAAATTTTTTAAAGTTTTTTAATGCATTAATAATTTTTTAATAATTTTTATTTTACTGCAATATATATTGAAGCTACTCCCATTGATAATGAATAACTTTTTACATTTATATATCCAGAGTTTTTAATAATTTTTTTTAACTCAAAACCATATGGAAAAGTATCAACTGATTTAGGGAGGTAATTGTATGCATTACCATCTTCTGAAAAAAGTTTCCCTAATCTTGGAATTATATGGTAAAAGTAGAATTGGTAAATTTTTTTAAATATAAATATTTTAGGTTTTGAGAATTCTAAAATATATAGTTTACCTTTTGGTTTAAGAACTCTGTTAATTTCGTATAGTCCTTTTTCTAGATTTTCAAAGTTTCTCAGTCCAAAACTAATAGTAACTGCATCAAATTCATCTTTTTTAAATGGAAGTTTTTCTGAGTCTCCTAATTGAAGCTTGATTTTATGAGTTAATGATTTTTTAATTAATTTTTTACTCCCAATTTCTAGCATTTTTTTTGAAATGTCTAGACCAATAATTTCATTAGGTTTTGCTTTCATTAATGCAATTGCAAGATCACAGGTTCCAGTTGCAACGTCTAAGATATTTTTTGGTTGTTGCTTTTTAACATGGTTAGCAAGTTGGTTACGCCAATAAATATCTAAGCCTAAAGAAAGAAAGTGATTTAAAAAATCATATTTATTGGAAATTTTATCAAACATTTTAACAATTTGTTCTTTCTTTGATAAACTAGATTTTTTATAAGGCGTTACAATTTTTTTCAAATCAAAATTTTATAAAAACACACTTTTAATTTCTTTATTTGTATTAGCTTAGGTAAATTATAATATTTATTAAAATACTTTATGAACTATAAAGGTAAAGTTTTATAGGTGAATTAATACCTATTTTAAGATTCCGTTACGTCCACTTTTCCCGTCCATAGTTCCAGTTAAATATATATTTTTACTAACACCATTTTTTGAATTAAATAGAGTCATAATAATAGATGAGTCTGAATTCCATTGGTATTTAGCTTTATCAAATATATCTTCTTCAACAAATCCCCCCATAAAACTAATTAAAGAATCATTCCCTTGATAATTTATTTTTACATTATAAACATTTTTGTTTAAATCCAAAAAATTAAACATATTCCATACAGATACTTTTTTGTCAAATATTGAATCAGGGGTTTCATTTAAAAAAAGAGAGTCAATTTGAATATCAATAGTTATTTCATTTGAATCGTTTGATGGCTTGTTTTGGCATGAAAATAGAATTAAGGAAAAAAAAATTAAAAATTGCTTCATAAATATTTTTACTTGCAATCTAGTATTTATATTTGGGTTACAATAATTACTTTAAAATTAAATCGAAAAAATTTTGAAATATTTAAAAGAAAATAAGGGAGCTGGAATAGTCTTTTTAATTACAATTGTTTTAATTTTTTTTCAAAATCTAATTGCTAAATATTATGGAGAAATAAATAGTCTTGTATGTATTATCATTTTAATGATAGGATTAATTTTTACTGTAATAATTTACAGAGTTAAGAGGGACAAAAAAAATAGCCATTTTATTATCTAAACATAAAAAGTTAAAGAATCAATTTAAAGTAAAATTTGAACTCCTAAGTTGAATTGAGGGGCATAATTAAAGTTTCTAAAATTATATTCTTTCCCATTAAATGGATAGTACCATCTGTTTTTAGCACTTAAAAGGTTTCTTGCACTTAAAGAAATATTACTTTTTTCAGTGATCTTTCTATTTATTTTAAGGTTTAAAATAGGTTGAGGAGCCTGGTAAACGTCAACAGCTCCTTTTTGAACAATAACAATATTTTTTCCAGAAATATTAAAATTTGCACTAGATGTCCATTTATTAAATTGATACTGGGAATAAAAATTAATTATATAAGGAGATTGGCCAAACATTGGTCTGGTGTCGGAATGATTGGGATCCAATGCTTGAATAAGCTCAAGCTCTTGTGAATCAATTTTTGTTTGAGATTTAATATACGAAGCATTAAACCCTAAGTTTAGAATTCTTTCTTTTTTTAAGAGAATTTTTTTTTTGAATTCAAATTCAAATCCAAATAATAACGCTTGATCAACATTTCTCCACGATAATTCTATATTTTGAGCTTGAGGATTCATTACTTGTTCAATTGGATTTGTAAATTTTTTATAAAATCCTGATATACTAGCTATCCCAGCCCCTAAAAGATATCGCTCTAATCTTAAATCTAAATTGTTAATTAGAGTTCGTTTTAAATTAGGATTTCCAATAAATTGAAAAGTCGTTTCAAAATCATACCAAGAAATAGGAGCAATTTCTCTAAAACTTGGTCTTGCTAAAGTTTTAGTAAATGAAATACGCAGAAATGAATTTTCATCTAAATTATATTTAGCATTCAATGCTGGAAGAATATCACTATTATTTAGTCTACCAATATCTTGTTCCGCATCTGAACTCACTGCAAGAATTTTAGAATTTTCAAATCTTGCCCCAAAGGTAATTTCTAAAATATCAGTTGGGTTTAGTGTGCTCATTATATAGGAACTTAAAATTTTTTGTTCTGCATTATATTGATTTTTTATTTCAGTATTGTCGATTACATTAATGTATTCCCCTTGCCCCCCCAGGCCAGTATTTGACTGTCCAACAATCATATTTTCAGAATTAAAATACTCCTTTAAATTATCATTATAGTTAATCCCATTTGCAATAAAAGTATAACGATATTCAATATTGTCTCTTTTTTTATCTAAATAGTAAAATCCTAATTTTATAAATTCAGAATCATTCAGGTTAAATTTATAATCTGATTTAAAATTAATATTATCTTCATTTAGATAACGGTAATATCTGGTTGGTGCTGGATATAGATTTGCTTGGATTGAATATGTAGGTAATGTATCTAAATAAATATCTCCAGTTTCATCATCTTCAAGATATATATACTCATAAGAATTAGTGAATACTCTTAAATCAGGTGTATTTTGATAGGATTTGGTCAAACCTAAATACCAATTTAGTTCTGAATTTTTATTTCTAGAAAATTTATGGTTACCAGATAATTGTGAGGTTTTCATTTGTCTTTCAAGATATCTTTGAGTTCTCTGTTCTTCATATAATCCAAAGGCATCAGACATATTTTCACCATCAAAGTATCTTGCAGAACTTTGTCCACTTTGGTTAATCATTCCCATCAAAGCCAATTTGTGGTTATCATTAAATTTTATTGAAGTAGTTGTGAAAATTGAGCCAAAAATATTTTCATCGCCTCTAGATTCCAAACCAACTTTATCAGGATTAAGAGTTTGAGATGCACTACCTGTTTGTTTATACCTTCCAAATTCAGCATTTTCGAAGTATAAATATTTTTTTGAATAATTTACACCAGAATAGAATCCAACCTCTTTTTCCTTTAAAATATATTTATTACCTATGCTAAAGTTAAGTGATCTATTTAATCCAGACCTATATCTTTCAGGGTCCCAATTTTTGGAAAATGAATTTGTAGCTATTGAAAGAGAGTCGTTAGTTTTGATTCTATGTTGTTCTATCCAAAACCACCTTTCAGACCAACTATTAAAATTACCATTATCATCTTGAACTTCATTTAATGTCATGTTTGCGTAACTAGGATCTTGGGATTGAGCATAGTAAAAAGCTTGTTCAAATGAAGATGGATCGTAGTTATTAATTCCATTTTGTAAAACAAAATCTGGAATATCTCTTGATCCGTCATCATATCCAATCCAGTCAGTGTTACTTGGGTCTTGTCTTAAAAAATTATTATTAAGATTTGATAAGTTTGAATACCCAGTACTATAATTAAAAAATACTTCCAGAGAATCGGGGAAGTCACTAGTATATAAATCAACTAATCCTCCAGTAAAATTTCCAGGAAGATCAGGAGTAAAAGTCTTAAACACTAATATATTATCAATAATATTTGAAGGGATTAAGTCCATTTGAACAGAGTTTTTATTGGGATCTAAGCTAGGAATTGCAACTCCATTTAATGTTGCTAAACTATAACGATCACTTAATCCTCTTACAAATACATACTTGCCACTTTGAATATTTACTCCGCTAACATTTTTAACAGCTTCAGCTGCATTTGAACTCCCAGTTATTCTCATTTGTTTTTTTGAAAGAGTATTTATTAATCCTATAGATTTTTTTTGAACATTTACTACATATGACTCATCTTTTCTATTAACTTTTGTAACTAAGTTAACATCATCAATAGTATAACTATCTGAAATAAGTTCAAAGTTAACTGTTAAGTTATTATCCAAATTTATTTCTATGGTATCATTTAGATATGAAATGTATTGGCAAATAATTTTTACTATACCGCTTTCAATATTTAAAATTTCGTAATTACCCTCAAAATCTGAGATTGTTCCATTATTTCCTCCATCTAGATAAACAGATGCTCCAATTAATCCTTCTCCAGTTGATTTATCAGAAATTTTTCCAGATATCTTAAAATTATTTTGGCTAAAGACAATATTAGACACAAAAAGTATTACGGCTAAGTAATGTTTCATTTTTAAAATATTATTTATACAAATGAAATGCTCTTATGTTAACATACTATGACATTAATATTAACTTAATATAAATTTATATGAATTAATAACTAAAAATTAATATAAGTTAAAGAATTAAATAATATTACATTACCAAGTTTATTTTCAAATTAATCAAAAAATATTGTTATGGATTTTAAATTACTCTTTTTAAATTCTTTATCTTTTTTATTTATTTTCTTAATTTATGCAGATGATATTACTATTTCAAACAACGTTGGTGTATGAGAAGTTTATTGGACCTCTGACAATACATATCACCTAGATGGTGGAGTGTTTGTAGATGCTGGAACAACTCTTTACATTGAGGCGGGTACAGTAATAAAAGGTATGCCAGGAGTTGGTCAAGAATCGTCATATTTGTGCGTAGCAAGGGGGGCGAAGTTGTATGCAGAAGGAACTGCTGATGCTCCAATTATTTTTACATTTGAGCAAGATCCATTAGACGGCTCAGTTCCTTTAACTACAAGAGGACAATGGGGTGGACTAATTGTACTTGGTTATGCTACATTGAATTCAATTCCGGGAGAATCAGCTGTTGAGGGAATTCCAACAAATGATCCTCGTGGAATATATGGAGGGAATAATGATACAGATAATTCTGGAGTTATTTCATATGTTTCAATTCGTCATGGAGGCACAGAAATTGGTGCAGGTAACGAAATAAATGGACTTACACTAGGTGGAGTTGGATCTGAAACTTCGATAAATAATGTAGAAGTTATTGCAAATATGGATGACGGTATCGAGTTTTTTGGAGGGACAGTAAGTATTCAACATGCTTTTGTTTCTGCATGTGGTGATGATAGCTTTGATTATGATTAGGGATGGCGAGGTCAATTAAATTCACACTGGGTGTGCATAGTTTCTTCAGATGATGGTGATAGAGGTGGAGAACATGATGGAGGGACAGATCCAGAGACAGCGCAACCGTATGCAATACCATTTATAGATAATGCAATTTTTGTTGGAAGAGGATCTGATGCTGGAAAAAGAGCATTAACCTTTAGAGATAACGCAGGAGGTAATTACACTAACTCTATGTTTGTGAACTGGGCTAAGGGAGTTGATATTGAAGATTTAGAACAAGGTGAAGATTCATATTCAAGATTTTTAAGTGGAGAGTTAACTTTTACAAATAATATTGTAGATGTTGCTTCAGATGCATTTGTTACATCTCAGGGGGAAGATTTGTCTAATTATTTTGAAGAAAATGGTAATACCAAATCTTCTAATCATGGGATTACTTGGACACCAAATGAAGTAAACATGGGAGGACATGCAAATTGGGCGACATGGACATTAGCAATGACTTCAGGTTGGGTAGAACCAGGATTCTCAGTAAATATTGATAAAATAATTTCAGAAGATTTTACTATTTACCCAAATCCAGTTATTAATTCATTAAATGTAAAGTTCAATGAAACTAGAACTGGTAATTTTCAATTGACAAACTCTTTAGGTCAAGTTATTAAAAAAGGATTTATAGACGGTAGAATGATTAATATTACTGACATAAATTCAAAAGGAATATATATTCTTAATATTAATTTTGAAAATGATATTTCTGTCAGTAAAATTATATACAAAAATTAATTTATCTAATTTACAATAAAAAAAAAGGTCTTAATATTAGGGCCTTTTTTTTATATAATATAGTTCGGTTTTCTATAATTTTTTTTGTTCTTTTACAATGCTATTTTTTAGAAAACTTTATGCTAAAAATATTAAAGAGATTTAGTTATCCAATTAATTTGTGGATTCAAAAAGATGAAAGATCTTTCCTTACATTTGTAATTATTGCATTGTTATTAGCAATATTTAGTGTACCAAATCCTAATATTGCAATGTGGGTTGGGTTTTTATTTGCAGCATATGCAGCAGTTGCTAATGATAGTATACAAACGTTAGGAACTTTTATTGCTTCAAATCAAGACAAGAAATGGTGGGTCCTTTGGATTTTCATAGGTAGTATTTTTTTGCTCACTGTTGGTTATAGTTGGTTTTTTTATAATGGAGATGTCTCTCATGGACGATTATTATCTAAAGGATTTGATATTGCCCCAAAAAAATTTCACTTTTTACAGATTGCTGCACCTATCTTTTTATTGATTCTTACTCGATTAAGAATGCCTGTATCAACAACATTCATTCTTTTAACATCTTTTGCCACTGCGCCTGCTGCAATAGGTAAGGTTTTAGCTAAAAGTATGAGTGGCTATATATTAGCATTATTTTTAGGATTATCAGTCTTCTTATTAATTTCTAAACTTTCGAAAAAATACTTTATAGGCAAGCCTAAATTTATCTGGACTATAATTCAATGGATTACTTCAGGTACTTTATGGTCAGTATGGTTAATGCAGGATGCCGCAAATATTGCAGTATATCTTCCAAGGGATATGAATTTTTTAGAATTTTTAGGATTCGCTGCTACAATATTTTGTGGGTTAGGAATGTTACTTTATTTCAAAGGAGGTAGAATTCAAAAAATAGTTACTGAGAAATCTGTAGTTCATGATGTTCGTTTTGCTACGATCATAGATTTTATTTATTGTTTAATATTATTTTATTTTAAACTTTATTCTCAAATTCCTATGAGTACAACATGGGTATTTATTGGATTATTAGGAGGAAGAGAAATAGCAATGTCATTGAGAAATACAGGA
This sequence comes from Flavobacteriales bacterium, assembly GCA_002692065.1. Classification (GTDB taxonomy): domain Bacteria; phylum Bacteroidota; class Bacteroidia; order Flavobacteriales; family UBA7430. The sequence goes on from NZJX01000006.1 coordinate 16,088, forward strand.
TCTCATGGTCTTTTATTTTCCATAAAACTATTATTAAAAGATTTTACACTTGCTTTTATTGGTCTAATTATCTCAATTGTTATTGCAATTCAAGTGAACGAAGAATTAACATTTACTAAAATGACACAGTCAGTTCCCAATGAATTTAATGCAAGTATGAAAGAGTTTTTTTTAAATTTAATGATAAAATGAATATAATTTTTTTTCATCTATAATACTTTTGTTACTTTTAAATGTTGATAAAGAAATTATTTCAAAATAAGACTTATGAATATATCCAAAAGAGTTTTATTAATAGATGATGAAAAATATATTTTAGAGTTCTTAAGTTATAATTTAACTAAGGAGGGATTTGAAGTTATGACATGCAATGATAGTAACTCAGTATTAAATTTAATTGAAGAGTTCCAACCTAGTTTAATATTAATAGATATAACGATGCCAAATATAGATGGAATTGAAACTTGTGAGGCTATCAGATCTAATCCTAAATATGATCATATTATTATTGCTTTTTTGACAGCTAGAGCTGAAGATTATTCTCAGATTGCTGGACTAGAAGCTGGAGCTGATGATTATATAAAGAAACCTATCAAACCAAAGGTTTTAGTTAGTAGAGTAAAAGCTTTATTAAGACGAAAGAGCAGTGAAAATCCATATCATGAAAGTTCTAAAGAATTGATAGAAATTTCTGACTTAAGAATTGATAGAGAAACTTATTCTGTAAATGTTGAAAATCAAAATATATTTTTACCCAGAAAAGAGTTTGAATTACTCTATCTTTTAGCCTCTAAACCGGGAAAAGTTTTTAAAAGAGAAGAAATATTTGATAAAATATGGGGAGACGATGTTTTAGTTGGTGGAAGAACAATAGATGTTCATGTTAGAAAAATTCGACAAAAATTAACAAAACAATACATAACTACAGTTAAAGGTGTAGGGTATAAATTTAATACCAATATGTAATTATCTTTTCCTAATTTAAATCTAGGAATAAATATTTTTACTCATCCAAATTAATAATTATATATCCATTTAATTATTTTAAATGGTATTTTCTTTTATTAAAATAAATTCATAAAATTTTAATCAATTTATTAATATATTTACCAAAATGATTAATTCTAAAATGAGGTGTATTTTACTTTTTTATTGTTTATTTTTCATTTCAGCTTATGCGCAGGAAACTAAACCTCCTTATTTGGATAGTACTTTGTCTGTTGATAAAAGAATAGATGACTTAATGGGGAGAATGACTCTTTATGAAAGAGCTTGTCAAATGAATCAATTTGTTGGACTAGAACACATGAAAAAAGCGGAAGAAGATTTGTCTCCTGAGGATTTAAAAAAAAGTGATGCACAGGGGTTTTATAAGGGGGTATTTTCTTATGAGGTTGAACAAATGATTGTTAATGGACAAATTGGTTCTTTTCTTCATGTAGTTACAGCAGAGGAAGCTAATTATTTACAAGAATTAGCATTTAAATCTAAATTAAAAATCCCACTACTTATTGGAATTGATGCAATACATGGAAATGCATTATATAAGGGAGCAACTGTTTATCCCTCTCCAATAACAATTGCTTCTTCATGGGATCAAACTAATTCATATAGTGTGGGTGTGCAAACTGCTTTTGAGATGAGAGCGACAGGGTCTCATTGGGCATTTACTCCAAATGTAGATGTAATGAGAGATGCCAGATGGGGAAGGGTAGGCGAAACCTTTGGTGAAGACCCATATTTAGTTGCTCAAATGGGTAAGGCTATGATAAATGGACTTCAGCAAGATGATTTTACAGGAATAGATAAAGTTATAGCGTGTGCAAAGCACTTTATAGCTGGAAGTGAACCAATCAATGGATTGAATTTTTCTCCTATGGATATTTCAGAAAGAACATTAAATGAAATTTATTTACCACCATACAAGAGTGCTGTTGATGCAGGTGTTTTTTCAATTATGGCAGCTCATAATGAAGTTAATGGAATACCATGCCATGCAAATAAAAAACTTTTGACTGATTTAATCAGAAATAAATGGGGTTTTAAAGGGTTTTATGTTAGCGACTGGTTAGATATTGAAAGGTTGGAAACTCTTCACAGAGTTGCTAGGAATTTCAAAGAAGCTATTTATATTGCTGTTGATGCAGGAATTGATATGCATATGCATGGTCCTAACTTTCCTGAATTATTAGTCGAATTAGTAGCTGAAGGAAAATTATCAGAAAATAGAGTAAATTATGCGTGTTCAAAAATATTAGAAGCTAAATTCAAGTTAGGGCTATTTGAAAATCGGTATGTAGATGAAAATAATATTTCAAAAAAAATATTTAATCAATCCCATACAAAAACAGCTTTAAAATTAGCAAGGGAAGGTATAGTTTTATTAAAAAATAATGATATTCTCCCTCTAAGAAATCCTCAAAATAAAAAAAATAAAATATTAGTTACAGGTCCAAATTCTGATAATCAATCAATATTAGGTGATTGGCATAGCCCTCAGCCCAAAGAAAATGTATATACTATATACAAAGGTGTTGAAAAAATCGCTACAGATATGGGATATATAGTTGATCATCATGATAGTAATCAAAACATAATGAATATTTCAGAAAATGATATCAATAAAACGATTGAAATTGCAAATAAATATGATATTGTAATTGTAGTAGTTGGAGATAATTCAATGAGGTATAATTGGAAACAAAAAACAGCAGGAGAAAATAGAGCAAGGATGGAACTTAATTTAGCTGGAAATCAATTAAATTTAGTCAAGAAATTAAAAGAAACTGGTAAAAATGTTATTGTTGTTTATGTAAATGGAAGACCAATTTCAGAACCTTGGATTTCTGAAAATATAAATGCAATTATAGAAGCTTGGGAGCCAGGCAGTTTTGGCGGATTAGCAGTTGCTGAAATTATTTTTGGAAAGATAAACCCTAGTGGTAAACTACCCTTAACTATTGCAAGATCAGTAGGTCAATTAAAAATGTTTTATAATCATAAGAACTCTATGTATTATAAAGATTATACTATGAATACTAATAAATCACTATATTCTTTTGGGTTTGGTTTAAGTTATACAAAATTTCAAATTAGTGAACCAAAATTTAATAGTTTAAAATTCAAAAAAGGAATTTTAAGTGTTTCAGTTGACATCAAAAATATTGGTCAAATTTCTGGTGATGAAATAGTTCAGCTATATATTTCTGATAAGTATAGTAGAATTACCCGACCTGTTATAGAACTTAAAGGTTTTAAAAGAGTTAATTTAAAACCAGGTGAATTAAAAAAGGTTACATTTGATATAGATAAATCTGCATTTGCATATTATGATATAGAGATGAAACAAGTTGTTGAGGCAGGGGAATTTAATATTCTAATAGGTAATTCATCAAGAGTTGAGGACTTAAAGAGTAAAAGCTTCATTATTGACGAAACATTTTATATGAGAGACTAATCTAACTTTATTATTGAATCAAATTACTAATGTTTAACAAAAAAAATTATTTCCAATCAAAAACAAATCAATTTACACTATATTTATATGTTTTTGAAAACATAGTAAATGTCCAATTATTTGTTGTATTGTTTTGTCTATTCAGTTGTTCTGAAAGTCAAAAAAATAATAAAATAGAACCTGAGTTAATTTCACATACAAGAGAAAAAATGAATGTTTTATTTATTATTGCAGATGACCTAAATTGTGATCTCGGCTCTTACGGAAATTCAGTTGTAAAAACCCCTAATATTGATCGTCTTGCTGAAATGGGAGTGCTGTTTGAAAACGCTCATAATCAATATCCATTATGTGGTCCATCACGAGCCTCATTTATGACGGGCATGTATACCAATCAAACTAAGATAACCGAGAATAATATGAATCTTAGGAATTCCGTTCCTGATGTTATTACCTTGGGTCAACGTTTCAGACAACAAGGTTATCAATCCGTTCGAATTGGTAAAGTTTTTCACTATGACAACCCAAGTGCAATAGGAACATCAGGGAATGATGACATTTATTCTTGGGACCAAACCGTCAATCCATATGGTAGAGATAAAATTGAAGAATATAAAATTAACACCCTAAAACCAAGAAGGTATGGTGGAACTTTAAGTTGGTTAGCTGCTGATGGTAAAGATGAAGAGCAAACAGATGGTATTGGAGCAAGTGAGGCTATCAAAAAGCTTGATGATTTTGCTATGAATAACACTCCATTTTTTTTAACTGTAGGGTTTTTTAGACCTCATACCCCATTTGTAGCTCCTAAAAAATATTTTGATCTTTATGATCGAGAAAAAATTGAAATTCCAAAAATCTCTAGTGACTATTTAGCAACTCTTCCAGAGCCTGCTGTAAAATCAATTAGAGCAAAAAAAAATCAGCTAAATCTCGAAAAAGAACTTGCTCAAGAAATTAAAGAGGCTTATTATTCAACCATTTCATTTGTGGATGCTCAGGTTGGTAGACTTCTTGATCATCTTAAATCATCTGGATTAGACAAAAATACAATTGTAGTATTTACATCTGATCATGGCTATCATATGGGAGAACATGGTCACTGGCAAAAACAAACACTTTTTGATAATGCAACCCGAATTCCATTAATAATTTCTTTTCCAAACATGAAAAATAAAGGAGGTATATCTAAGAGTCCAGTTGAATTAATTGATCTTTATCCTACCTTAATGGATTTGACTGGAATAAATATACCTGAACATGTTGTTGGAAAAAGTCTAGAACCATTAATGAAAAACTTGAAAGCTTCAGTTCGAGGAAGTGCACTTACCAGATGGCGAAAAGGATATTCAATCAAAACTAAACGCTTCAGGCTCACAAAGTGGGGAAGTAATGGAGAGTTAGGTTATGAGCTCTACGACCATAAGAACGATAAGAAAGAGCTAATTAATCTTGCTAGAAACCAAGATTACAATGAAATAATGGATTCTTTAAAATTAGTAATCGAACAAAGAATTATTGAAGCCTCAATTAAACCTAAAGGTTTAGGCAGACAATTTGAAGATGCCAAACCCACCCCAAAAGCAAAAAATATTACTTTTGGGGACATCCACGCTGTAAATGGAGAAATATTGTATTTTAAGAAATAATGGATTCATTTTAAACATTAAAATTATAAAATTTGATATTATGATATTACAAGAAGCATTAAAAAAAATACCATTTAGCGTTAATAAAAAAGTATTTTTCCTAGTTGGAATTTTGTTACTTTTTTTTTCATGTAATTTTAATGATGTTTCTAAAGAAAAAAATTTTTATACATCCTCTCCTAATTTCATACTTATTTTAGCTGATGATCAGGGTTGGAATGGCACCTCAGTTAAAATGATGGATAACGAGCCAGGATCAAAAAGTGATTACTTTGAAACACCAAACTTAGAGATTCTCTCTAAAAGAGGTATTCGGTTTTCTAATGCTTATGCAAGTGCTCCTGTTTGTGCTCCTTCAAGGTATAGTATTCAATTTGGAAAAACACCAGCTCGGCTATCATTGATTCGTGTTGGAATGAATACAGATCATATTGATCATGAAGGATTTATAAGTATACCTAAGGCGCTTAAAAAAATAAATAGACAATATAAAGCAGCACATTTTGGAAAATGGGGAATGGGTAGTAATCCTGATGTTTTAGGTTATGATTTAAGCGATGGGACCACTAAAAATAAGGATGGGGGGCATATTAATAATAAAAGTCAATGGGAAAATACATTTAAAAAGGATCCGAAAAAAATTTTCTCTATAACTGACAGAGCATTAAATTTCATGAAATCTTGTAAAGCAGAAAAAACCCCTTTTTATCTTCAAATTTCTCATTATGCTGTTCATGCCAACATTGAATCCAAAGAAATAAGCTATTCTCGGTTAAAAGATAAGCCAAAGGGGGAACAACAAAAAAATCTAGGATTTGCTGCAATGACTTTTGATTTAGATGAAGGGCTTGGTATACTTTTGAATAATATAAAAGAACTTGGCATCGAAGACAACACTTATATCATATACATGTCTGATAATGGTTCAGTGCCTAATATCCCAGCAGCCAGGAAGTATCAAAAAAGTTATAACTACCCTTTGAGTAGAGGTAAATGGGATGCACTAGAAGGAGGAGTTCGTGTTCCACTAATTATTTCTGGACCAGGAATTAAAAATGGTTCAGAGTCTTCCATACCTGTCTCTGGAAGCGACCTCTTACCTACTATATTAGAATTAGCTGGCAATAAAACAATCACATTGAATGAGATTGATGGAGGGAGTTTTGCGCCAATACTTTTGAATAAAAATAATGACCAAATTAAAAGAGCGGTTGATGGTATTTTCTTTCATGTTCCCTATAAAAATGGTATTGCTTTAAAAAGACCACATTCTGCAGTAAGAAAAGGAGATTATAAGCTAGTTAAATTTCAAGATGATAAATCAATCTTTTTGTATAATTTAGTAGAAGACAAAATGGAACAAATAAATTTAGCCCCTCAAAATCTAAAGAAAGCAAAAGAATTGGAAAAAATGTTAGATAATTATCTAATTGAGGTCCATGCCCCAAAATGGCAAGATGGAATTACTTGGAAAAAGACACCTTTAAATGAAATTAACTCAAACTACTAATTCTTGATCAGTAATAAAAAATATATATTGTTTGGGACTCTGACTTTTCTTCTAACTTCATGTAAGATTCGAGATAAAAATTCAAATACAAATGAAGAAATCAAAAATAACAATTGCCAAAAGACATGCCTTGAAAATTCAAGAACAAAGAGTCTCCTTAAGGAAATAGACCATACAAATGTTGTTAACAAAATAAATGATTCATTATATTGTTTAAACCCAGACTCCAATGAGAGTATGGCTTATATTCCAGGGGGGATATATAGTATGGGTTCAAGTAACATAGACATGGCTCTAAAAAGGGAGCTCCCTCAACATCAAGTTAAAGTAAACGCCTTTTATATGGATATTCACGAGGTAACAAATTCTCAGTTTTCTGCTTTTGTTAGGGCAACTAATTATAAAACTGTTGCAGAGCGTCAAATTGATTGGGATATAATTAAAAAACAACTTCCAAAAAATACTCCCAAACCTAATCCTGATCTTCTACAACCCGGATCAATGGTATTTGTCTCGAGTAAAGATATCTATAATTTGATTGATATCTCCCAATGGTGGAGATGGATTAAAGGAGCTGATTGGCAGCATCCTTATGGTCCAGAAAGTAATATTAAGGGTAAAGGACAAGAACCTGTTGTTCATATTTGTTACCATGATGCTTTAGCATATGCAAAATGGTGTGGAAAGCGCTTACCTACTGAAGCAGAATGGGAGTGGGCAGCTAGAGGGGGGTTAAAAGATAAAGTTTATCCCTGGGGGAATTTATCTGTGGAAAAAGGAACCCCCAAATGTAATTATTGGACAGGAATTTTCCCAACTAAAAATACTGAGACAGATGGTTTTGAAGGGGTTGCACCAGTGATGCAATATGAACCAAATGGCTATGGTCTTTATGATATGGCAGGGAATGTTTGGGAAATTTGTGAAGATTGGTATGATGAAAATTATTATTCATCTTTAAATCTAACGGAAATTCAAGATAATCCAAAGGGACCAAAGACATGGAATTATCCCATGGAACCAATGGATCCAAAACGTGTTATTCGTGGAGGATCATTTTTATGTAATGATAGTTATTGCTCAAGCTATAGGGTTTCAGCTAGAATGCCTTATTCTCAAGATACAGGTATGAGTCACACTGGATTCAGATGTGTAAAAGATGTCACTCCATAATTAACTTTATATTGTTATTCTCAATTTAATTATAAATAGATATCACAATTATTGATTCCAATAAAATTTTGTTAAAGTGTTTATTACATTAACTATAAAAAGTCTTGTCTTATAATTTTAATTTATTATTTTTGCCATGTTTACACATCTTGTATGTTATGAGGAGATCATTTTGGTTCATTCTTTTTATGTGGTGGGGGTCTTCTTTTTCTCAAGATACAATTATCCAGCAAAAACCTTTTAGCAGTAATATTTTGAGTTTTAAGAACCCTTCAACTTCAATAGCATTTTCAGGTTATTACAGGTTTTTAGGTTTTGTGCGAAATCAAAAAGAGACATTTCCAAATAACGCTGGCAAAACAGTATTTATTAACTCAGGAGATGTGTTTAGAGAACCTATGCTTCTTTTAAAGTTAAATGGAAAAACGAGAGACAACATTAGTTTTGGCGCTGATTTAATGATCAATAGTTTATATAAAGGCCCTTCAGCTATTTATACTCGAGCTTTGACCCTAGAGCTTGGACTTAATCTAACAACATCATTTGCTACGAAATACGGAAACTTTAATTTTAAATCAGGGGGTGTTTCATGGTATAGACAAAGTCGACTCACTGTCTGGGGAAACAGATCCTTTAATAGGACCAGTATCTTTGAAAGAAGACCTCAAACTTTATTGAATAAATTACCTATTAATCGTTATTCAAATTATTACAATAGTGGATTGGTAGATCAAGGAATTAGATATGGGAATCGAGCCTTTCAAGGTATTTTTCTTCAAGGATCTAAGCTTCCATTAAATTTTTCTGTAAAAGGAGTTATTGGGAAAACTAACTTCAACCGATCTTTACTTGAAACTAGTGATAATTTCACAGGGTGCTTTCAACTTAAAAATATGCTCAGTCCCAATTTAAAAGTTGCTTACAATTACCTTTCCTCATGGGCAGATACAGACTCTTTGAGAGATGATAAAAGAAACTATTTTATTCATTCTTTTGAATTGGTAAAGAAGTGGAATAAAATACAATTCGAAATGGAGATAGGACTAGGGAAGTATAGTGATCCTAATCAGAATTTGGGCTATGGAGAAGCTATCCTTTTAAATATTAAAACAGCAAAATCAAATAAAGTCCCCTTAAATGTTCAGTTTTATAGAATTTCACCACAATTTGTAAACGTTACAGGAAACTTTTTAAACACCTCAGTTCTCGAGGTCTTCCCAAATGTGGAAGGTATAGGAACTACAGTGAGAACACCTTTTCAAAGTCCAATTGTAGGGCTTGGAAGACCTGTAAATAATAGACAAGGTTTCTCTATTAATGCAGATGCTAGTCTTGGTAGGTTGAAATTAAACGGAGGTATTGGAATATATGCTGAGATTGATACTTCATATGCTGCTTTGTCTTATATCCACAATGTTAATAGCCAGACACTATCAAGGCTAAATATATTTGCACAAAACTGGGGACCATATAATGCCCTAAATTCTACTTACAGAGGAGTCTTTGAAAATGTAAATATTAGTGATACCACTGCAAGTGGATTTGCAAATTTTAAAAAGTTTTACAACACTATTGAATTCCAAGCCAAATACAATAATAAGATATTTGGAAAGAACTACTATATATTTTCTCTAACACGACTTAATTCTTGTCAAAAAAATTTAAAGGCTCTTCCACAGGTTAATAGCCAAGCACTGATTAGTCAACTTAGCGAAGAAATAGATTTTAGTATTGAATTAACAAAGAAATCAACATTTGTTTTAAGCTATGGTGTAGAAAAAATATTAGGTAATAATTCTACAGATATAGGAGACAGCCCAGAACCTTCTGCAACAAGTGCTTTTTTTGAGAGGTTGGGTCTTAAAAAGCTTTTCAGATATACGAAAGCAAGAAATCAAAAAAACACACTTTTTGGTTTAGGTTTTGATTATATGATAGGTCCAAATGCAATGATTTTTTTTCGTCACAACCGGTACAGATATTTTGACCCCAATTTTATAGAAAATCATTTAAAAGGCTGGGAAACAATGCTTGAATTAAAAATAAAATTTTAACCTATGAAAAGAAGGATACAACTTTTACTTGTTTTTTTTGCAATCCTTTCATCTGAATATAATCTTCAAGCTCAGATGAATGGTAATATTTGGTTTGACGGACTTTATCGTTCGTATTTTACAAGAGATGCACTAAACAACAGTACAACAGATGATACATTATCTCCTAGAAATACATCAAATGGCTACAATTTATTAGATCTCAATACTCATATAAATCCAATTAAGGATATTGAAATTTTTGCACAGCTCCGAATTCGAAATTCTTTTGGAAGCTTTTTTGGATCAGCGTCAGGAACACAAATAAATGTGCGACAACTTAAGGCGAGAGGAGTCATAAATAATAAGTTACGTTTTAGTGTTGGTGATCTTTTTTTAAAGCAATCTAAATTTACTCTTTACAACTATGATGAAGAACTTTCAGGTTTTGAAAATGATATGTTTAAGCCTTATCGTGATATAATTCACTATGAAAACTTTTACATAGAAAATAGATGGCGATTACAGGGTATTCAAACTGACTTCTCCTATGAATTTGATAGATTTATAAGGAACTTAAGTTTTGATTTATTTGTCACTCGTCCTAGTGGATCTTCTCAAATTAATGAAACTACAGCTTCAAGTGATCTTTTACTTTCAGGAGTTTCTATGGTTTCTGAAATTAATAAAAGACTAATAGTATCACTAAACTACGTTAACTTATTTGAAGTGCCATCTAGCGGCACGAGCAATATTTCTGTTCGAAATCCAGTTTATGATCTGTCAATTTTACACCATCTTAGCAAAGATAAGTATCGGATTGAAAATAAGATCCAAACTGGCTTCTCCAAAAGGTTTTGGCTTCATTCAGAGCTTGCTAATGGAGAATTAGACACAATATCAAATCACACGAAAGGGATGTTTTTTGAATTAGATAATAAATTTATTAAAAGAGACTCTTCACTATTGTTAACTTTTGGTTATCGCTACGTAGATCCAAATTTTAGAAGTGCTGGAGCCCAAACTCGTCGGTTAGATTATGCCTCCGGAAATATCAACACTACTTATCCGATATACACTAATATGTCTTTAATTAGACCACCTTCTGTTTTTGACCTCGTATCTGATGACCAACTGTATAACCAAGACCTATCTAGTGTTTTAATGGTCTTCAATCCTATTTATTCAAATATATTGCCTTTTGGAGACGCCACCCCCAATAGAACAGGGATTTACCTTAAGGCTAAAATAAATAATGAAAAAAATGTATTTCTTTCTAAAATTAATTCAGGATTTTTTAAAGAAGTAATAGGTCAAGGTGCTTCAGAAAAAAGAAATTTTGCCTTAATTAAAGGTTTTTTCAAAATTAATTTTCATCGATGGTTAAATTGGAAAAAAGAATTAAGTGTTTCTACTTCATCTGAAAGTGAATTTACTAAAAGAGGTGGTGAAGCTGTTTCTTCATTAAATTTATTTAGTCACCAAATGAATACATCAGTAAATGCAGAGTTAACCAAAAATCTTTTCATTCAAGCATCCTATAAGCTTTTTAATGCAAATGGTAATGAATTTTTAACTCAGCGAGATGATTATGGGAATATTACTTATTTTGCATCAACAGAGATAGACCAAAAAGATCATATTCTATCACTAGGAATGTTGTATAAATTTAGAAAAAATGCTTATGCGTCGCTAAATTATAATTGGTGGGGTACTGAATTTACTGATCAACCGAATTTAGATTACAAATATAATAGACTAATATTAATTTTATCTGTGGAGTTATGAAAATTAAAATAAAACTTATTACTTTTTACAGCTTACTATTCTTTGTACATAGTTGCACAAAAACAGAATTTGAAGGACCATCAATTGCAAATTTATACGGGGACTTTGAGTTAATTGAACCACTTATACTTACAAATAAAAATCCAAGTTTTTCAATCAACGAACAAGTTGGTTTTCATTGTGAGTTTAATAAACCAGTTCAATGGAAAATTGCTATCTCGGGTCTAAGTTCTTCTGCTTATAAGGAAATTTCGGGTTTTTCTGATCTTATTGACTCAAATACTGTTTTTTGGAATGGCGGGCCATCACAACTTCCTTTTTTTTCAGAAGAAGTTTGTTCTGTCGAATTGACTATTGAAAATGAAATTGACACCCTAAGAGACGATATCACTATTGTTTCAACTAAAACTTATGAAAATGGTATCTGGGTTGAAGATTTTGAAGATGGTCTTCCAGAAGGCAGTCTTATTCACTATGATTCTGATGGTGGAGGTATGACTTTTTTTGTAGCAAGTGATGACCCATTACTTGGGAATAATTATTTTAAGATGGGTGGTAGAGTTAATTGGGACTGGCCTTTGGGAAATCTTGATATACCTATTAATATTGCTAATGCTAGCCAAAGTTCAAACAATTTTTATATTAATATAGGCATACTGTCAGATATCCAAGACTTACATAGTGGTCAATTTATAAATATTTTAATTTCTGAGGAAAAAGACACTCCATTTAATGATAATCTAAACAATAATGCTTCAGACTTATTTGAATCATCAATGGAGGTATATAAAATGAAGGTCCCTGTAGATTGGGATGGTTGGCAAATTAAATCGTTTAGGTATTCAGACTTTGAACCTGTATCACCAAATAATACAAATATTAATTTTAATATGAATCCAAATGACATTAGGGCAATTAGAATTTCTTGTCAAGCATGCCCCTCATCTGTTGGAAATCCAGTTTGTCCTGAAAATTTTGGAAAAGATGTAAGAACAGATATAGATCATATTATTTTCACTACAAATTCTAGCTTATTAGACCAATAATGAAATTGAATATACAAATAATTATAGGATTTTTTATTTTTTGCAGCCTCTCCTGCGGTTCTATGCGTGAGGTTAGTATTTATGAACCTTCTAGATCTATTTCAGCATTTGATCAATTTCCCTATAAAACACTCTTTACAAATTCTAGTGAAAATGGATTATGGGGCGTAAAAAATAATAATTGTAAGGAAGTATATTTTGATACTAATAATAGCTTCATTGGAAAAGACCATCTTCATATAAAGTGGGATGCATCAAAATGTAATTATATTGGAATGGGGCTGAAATGGAGTAATTACAAACCTAAAAATCTGATACCTATTATAGAATCGACCGCAATAGAACTTCGTGTTCGTATTGATTCGGGTTCTATTTCAAATACACCTATGTTTTTTATATTATTAGATTACGGAGGTAATCAATGTAGGGCAAATATTAACTATTTAGATCTTGAAGGAGGAAAAATTGATACACAATGGAGACGTATACGCATTCCTCTTCAGGCATTTAATTACGAAAAACGAGGTGTTAATATGAGTAATATAAAAGAGCTTCGTCTTGAATTTCAAAGAAAGGGAGATCTTCATATAGATAATATTTTAATTGTACCTCATGATCATAATTATCATAAGACAAAGGGTACATTTAAAAAAGTATTTAAGTCAAATCCTATTAAGCTTGGAGTTGGCAAAGAATATTGGTGGGGGATTAATACAAAATATTCATCTAGTCTGCAATTTGGCAACTCCTTTAAAAACGAAAGTATAGTTGTTGATCTTCCCCAATCTAAAGAATCATCTTGGAATATATTTGGTTTTTCTCCCTATCAATGGTTGCGTATTGATATATCCACTATTTATAGTACATCAGCTCTAAAGTTTAAGTTAAAAGCAACTCAAATTCCAAAGCTTCAAGCTAATTTTTTTGCTTATACAGGAAAAAAAAGAAGGTTATTTAAAATATTAAATGAAAGTCATTTTATTGATAAAGGGAATGGCATATATGAAGCCTATCTTCCTTTAAAAGCAATAAAAGGCCATGGAGAATTTAGATGGGATGAACTCAAGGAAATCAGATTTAAAATATTAGAGGGGGGACAATTTGAATTAGGGGACTTTCAACTAATTGAATTTCGTGGAAATCCTAAAAAACCTACACAATGGAAAGGAATATAAATATATTTATTTGCCTAGTATTTGTTATGGCATACTCTCTCAACACCTATTCACAGGTAAATAAAGTTCAAGTGATTAAGAATGCTTTAGGTAATTTTGAATTACAAAGAAATGGAAAGCCATACTACATTAAAGGTGCAGGTGCTAAAGCTCATTTTGATCTATTAGCCCAGTCAGGAGCTAACTCAATTAGAGTTTGGAGTACTAGTAATAATGCATTATTAGATTCTGCTTATAATCACAACTTTACCGTCTCACTAGGTTTATATGTAAGACCTGAAAGAAGCGGTATGGATTATAATGATGAATATGCAGTTAAAGGTCAAATCGAATATCTTAAAAATGAAGTCTTGAGATACAAGGATCACCCAGCTCTATTGGTCTGGGGTATTGGTAATGAGGTTGATTTGAGATATAGTAATTTTAAAGTTTGGGAAACCATTGAGATCATAGCAAAATTCATAAAGGAGGTAGACCCTTATCATCCCACTATGACAGTAATTGCTGGGGTAGATCCGTCTAAGGCATTTTATATAAAAAAAAATTGCCCAAGTATTGATATATTGGGGCTTAATGTCTATGGTTCAATTGAAAATGCAGGAGCTAATTTAAGAAAGTTTAATTGGGAAAAACCTTACATAGTTTCTGAATGGGGAGTAAATGGGCCTTTTGAAGCTCGAAAAACATCTTGGAATGCGAAGATTGAACCACCAAATGGAGTAAAAGCTGACCAGCGAAAGCGAAGATATCTTGAGATAATTGAAAAAGATAACGAACTTTGCCTTGGGAGTTATTGTTTTCTTTGGGGACAAAAACAAGAATCAACAGCTACTTGGCATGGAATGTTTTTAAGTAATGGAAATCCAACAGAGGCAGTTGATGTAATGCAATATTGTTGGACTGGAGAATGGCCAAAATCAAGAGCACCTTCTATTAAAAATATATCATTAGAAAATATAGGATGGAGAAAAGATCACGTCCTATCTCCATCTAAACAAGCGACTTTGAGGATAGATTATTTTAAATACAACAACGAACAAGTAACGCTTGAATACATATTATATCCTGAAGCCTTTAGCAATAAAATTGGTGGTGATATTCAGTTATCGCCAGATCCCATAAATTTTGAAATTATACAGAAAATTGGTTCGGAGTTAACTTTTATAACTCCAAGTAAAAAAGGAGCTTATCGTATTTTTGCTTATGTAAAAAATAATAAAGGACAATGCTCTGTTGCTAACATTCCATTCCTAGTAGAATAGTTAGTTAGTTGTTAAATAGTTGAATAAGTGTTTTATAACCAGGTCTAAAGAGAAGCACCTCGAAATCTTTTTTAGGTTTAATTATTTCGTTTGCTTTATAAATATTCCAACCTGATTCATTCCTATTTCGCCAACCTACCGAGGTATATAGATTATTAGATTCAATTATATAACCTAAATCTTTCATAATAAGTTTTGGTAAGTTGAGTTTTGGTATAGATATGGAACTGGTAAACATGGAATCTAGCATTGCTAATTCGCTCATGTTACCAAAATCAGACTCTTCCATCCATTTAAATAAATGATATTTTAATGTATTATAAATTTCTTCATATTTGGGATTATGGATTAGGTTGTTTAATTCAAAGAAGTCTTTTGAAACTTCATAAAGTTCAAAACGATCTTTATGTTTCAAGAACCAATTTGAAAAGTAAGAATTTAGTTCTTGCTTTTTCATAAGAGAATCAAGTACTTGCATCGTTTTCATTTGTCGACGGTATATAATCGGTTTATATATGGTAGTTGAGGTATCTCCATTATAAATTAGTTTAAAATTACTATCACGAATACTTCTTCGCATATCAACCCCACTATCAAACCTGTCTGTAGCTCCATAGACATACTTACGTTGGTCTTTTTTAAAGAAAGAAACACCTTCAAACGGTAATTCTCTTTCAATATTTGCTGCGTCAAGTAAAGTTGGAGCAAAATCAACAAAGCTAATCAGTTGAAAATTCTTTCCTCTATTAGTCTCATCAATCCATTTAACTATCATTGGAACATTAAGACCAGTTTCATAAATTGATCGTTTATATCTGGGGAAGGGGCCACCGTGGTCGCTAAAGAAAAATATAATAGTGTTTTTATACAAGTTGTCCGCTTTTAGCTGGTTTAAAATTGCACCAATTTTTTCATCCAGTTTTTCTATATTTTTATAGTTAGTTAGTATATCCCTTTTAATTTCATCGTCATCAGGAAAAATTTTTGGAGTTAGAATATTTTCTAATTCTTTTTTTGAATATGAAGTTTTATTCCTCCAGATATTAGACTCATGCGTTACATTGAAATTAAAGACCGAAAAAAAAGGTTGACCTTCTTGTTTATTTCTCCAATGTGCTTCTTGACTACTTTCGTCCCAGGCTAACGGAGATGCTTTCATATTATAATCTTCTTTTGAATTATTAGTACAATAATAGCCTTTTGCTCTAAGATCTTCTGTGAAGAAACGAATTGGTTTTTTTGGTTTAGCACTATAATATGGTAGAGAGTTATGAGGATTAATTGCACTATTTTCTTTCGATTTTTTATAAGCTCGCATATGTTGTGTACCAATTGATGTAGGATACATTCCTGTAATTAGACAACTTCGACTTGGGGCACAGACAGGAGAAGGTGTGTAACAATTTTGATACACCAATCCATCTTTAGCCAGCTGATTTATGTTTGGAGTATTTGCACTTGAATCACCATACATTGGAAAAAATAAGGATTGATCTTCACAAACTAGCCATAAAAAATTTGGTGATCCTTGTCCAAAAGAAAAAGTGGATATACTCAAAAATAGATAAAATAGACTCGTTTTCAAGTTGTGTAGTTTATAAATAGTCAAATTTAATTAAATTAATTATTTTAGTATCTTTAAAAACTTAAGATAATAAATTAGGTCTGAAAGTTATCTAGTTTAGGCTTTTTTATTCAGCCCTAAGAAGTATTTATCTGATTAATAATTTTAATATGAAGTCTAACAATTTTTTCAGTTTGTTCAACATTATTAGTCTTTTTCTAATCTCGCTTTGTGCATGCAATTCAACTAAAGAAAAATTTCAAGAAAATAAACCGCTAAATATCATTTATATTATGGCTGATGACCATGCTTATCAGGCTATTAGTGCATATGAATCTGAAATTAGTAAACTTGCGCCAACTCCTAATATAGATCGTATCGCAAAGGAAGGAGCTCGAATGGACGCTGTTTACTGTACAAATTCTATATGTGGACCCAGTAGGTCCTCCATATTAACAGGTAAATTTTCACATGTCAATGGATTTTATAAAAACGTTGATGGAGGAGATTTCAATGGGGAGCAGCTAACATTTCCAAAAGTTTTTCAAAAAAACGGCTATCAAACTGCAGTAATTGGGAAATGGCATTTAGGAACTAAGCCTACTGGGTTTGACTATTCTAAAGTTCTAATAAATCAAGGTGGACAGGGAACTTATTTTAATCCCCAATTTTGTATAAATGGAAAAGATACTGTGACAGAAACAAAACTGCATTTAACAAAAGTAATAGAAAATGATTGTTTAGATTGGTTATCAAATAGAGATACTACTAAGCCTTTTATGCTGTTGTATCAATTTAAAGCTCCTCACAGAGATTGGAGGCCAGACTCAATGTATCATGATTTGTTTAATAATTTTGATTTTCCACTTCCAGAGACCTTTAACGATAATTATGAGGGAAGAATTGCAGCTAGTGAAAATATGATGGAAATTGGAAGGCACCTTAACAGAAGAGATATGAAGCAAATACCTCCTAAGGGATTGTCAAGAAGAGATTCATTACGTTGGCTTGCCTATGGAGATAAGGGGCAATATTGGTCACCAAATGATACATTAAAAGGAGATGCTTTAAAATACTGGAAATTTCAAACTTATATAAAAGATTATCTAAGATGTGTTGCTGGAGTTGATCGGGCAGTTGGAAGTGTTTTAGATTATTTAGATGAAAATGGATTAAGTGAAAACACGATTGTAGTTTATACCTCTGACCAAGGGTTTTATCTTGGAGAGCATGGATGGTTTGATAAAAGATGGATGTATGAAGAATCTTTTAAGATGCCTTTCTTGATTAAAAATCCAAGAGTTATTAAAGCTGGAACCACCTCAGATGCAATGTTAATGAATGTTGATTTCGCTCCCACTCTTCTTGATATGGCCGGTATAGAAATTCCTGGGGAAATGCAGGGAAAAAGCTTCAAAGAGGTATTTGGTGGTAATCAAAAAAATAAAAGAAAATCAGTCTATTATCATTATTATGAGTATCCTATTTGGCATAAAGTACAACCACATTATGGGGTAAAAACTAATAGATACAAATTAATGTATTTCTATTATACAATGGATGAGTGGGAATTATATGATTTAAAAACAGACCCAAATGAAATGAATAATATATATTCTGACGCGCCTCAAGATTTGATTGATAGCTTGAAAAAAGAACTTGAAGCACTCAGAAAAGAATACAAAGACGATGATTCACTTGAACAAATGAGAAGGATGACAGATACTGTTATCAAAAGAGTTTATAATGAGCCAAACAAGATTATGAAATAATTTCACAAATTTTAAAAATCAGATATTCAAATATTACATTATGAAAATTTTTTTATTGCTATTATTTAGTATACCTATTATGAGTTTAATCTCTACTAACAAATGTTCTTTGTCCGAACTTTTTCTAAAAAAAACTAAAATATTTCTATTATTAGCTGTATTTATAGTTAATTCTTTTAACACATTTGCTCAAACTACATCCTTAATAAGTGATTGTGGTGATTTCATTCCAGGCCCTAATGCTTCTTGGCCTCATGTTCTTGTGGCAACAATTATTGCAGATGGTCCAGCTAGTCAAGCATCGCAAACATTTACTATGAATGTAACTTCTTTACCAGCAGATGGAGCCAACTTTAGAGTTTATAAAACTGTTGCAAATGGAAATGACTATTTTGGAAATCCAATAGAATTGAATCTGGGTTCAAATAGCATCACAGTGAGTGCTGTTACTTTTGATAGAGCAGTGAAATTCCAATTCTCAAGTGGAGATGTAGANTTTGNTGCTTTAAGTCTAAATGGAGAAGATTCTGATTGTGTTGNTNCTCTTCCACCANCANCATTATCATTAATAAGTNATTGTGGTGATTTTGTTTCAGGCCCTAGTGATTCTTGGCCTCGTGTTCTTGTGGCAACAACTATTGATGATGGTTTAGCTAGTCAAGCATCACAAACATTTACTATGAATGTTACTTCTTTACCAGCAGATGGGGCTAACTTTAGAGTTTATAAAACTACAGCGAATGGGAATGACTATTTTGGAAATCCAATCGCATTGACTCTGGGTTCAAATAGTATTACAGTAAGTGCTGTTGATTTTGATAGAGCAGTGAGATTCCAATTCTCAAGTGGAGATGTAGAATTTAATGCCTTAAGCCTAAATGGAAAAGATTCTGATTGTATTGTAACTACAGATAATCTTGGGGAATACGTTTTTGATAAGAAGTATGGAATTAAACTTTTTCCTAATCCTATAAGAAATTATTTTACTATTTCATTAGAAGGTATTGATTTTGTAGACATTAGTATTTTAGATATTAAAGGAAAACTTTTATTACACAAGTCACACTTATTTAACCAAGAACGTATAGATATATCTAATTATTCACCAGGAATTTATTTTGTAAAAATTATTACTTCTGACGGGACTAGAGACATTAAAATTTTAAAATATTAGTATTATATTAACAATGTTAATTTTGATTTTTTATTAAAAATATAAAGCAAGTATATTCAATAAATACTTAAATCAATAATTATTGATTTAATTTTATAGGTTTAAGGATTATAGCTTCATAACTTTTAGAGTTTTACTTTTACCTTCATAGAAAATCACACAGAAATAAACTCCAGAATTAAGCTTTCTAAATGATAGCTTACTACCCTTTTGAACACCCATGAAATCTCCATTGAGTCCGTAAATTTCTGTATGTATAGTCCCTGAAAATTTCTCTGTAGATATATTCACATAGTTATCAGTTACATTAGGAAAAATTTTTATGTCGGGTATTTTTATTTCTGATATATCAATATAATTATAGCCATTAAAGGCTCCAATATTTGATGGAGAATTATGTGAAACAGTATTTCCAAAATAATCTAAACCGCCATTGTGCTCTAAATAGTTAATTGTATCGTTACTACCATTAATCAAAAACCCACTCCCAATAGCAGGGCTTCCATCTTGGATTTGATATGCTTGAGGATCGTTCTCTCCCAAATCCACTGAATTGAGTAATAAAGGATCTTGGTAAAGTGCATTATTTTCTAAGTCACTATCCAGATCAATACGAGATGCGTCATAAAAAAGATTATGACTGATATAAAGTTCATTAAGATCATTTTGAAGTAATGTAGGAATAGTCTCGCCATATTGACTAACAACTATGAGATTGTTATATACATGTACATCACCCACATCTGGCCAAAAATAGATTTCAGGATTCAATGTGTCATTTACAAAAACAGTATTATTATATATAAATGTACCTGTACTAGGGCATCGAACAGTATTGCTCCCACAATAATTTGAAACCCAGAATATTTTACCTTTTTTATTCCAAGGAACTCCATCTGGATCTTCTCGATAACCATCATTTACACTAATATTGTACCTGTAACCACAATTTATATTATCTCCTAAAATTTCTGCAAATCCTCCCTCATTATTATAGCTGTAATTATACTGAAATACTACATTTTCATTACCATAATCAATATGTGAGCCATAAGAATCCATGGGACCGTGTGCATTCATAAATTTATTATGTTGTGCAATTACATTTTTACAATCAAAAGGCCACATACCACTCCCTCTTTTCCACATCCTATCGTCAATGGATGATCCTGTATGGTTGAAAATACAGTTTTCAACAAGTACATTTTTACTCTTATTAGGGACAAAACCAGATCCTCCTGTATGTTCAAATAGGCAATTTTCAACAAGAATTTGATTATTTTTCACAGAGTCTATACCATTAAGGCCTAGAGATTTAATCCAAAAACCATAATGTCCAGTTTCTGATATTGTTGTATTAATAATTTTTACATCAGATATAATATTTAATAGTCCAGAAATAGTATCTGATTGAGTTTCTAATTTGATTCCATAACCCAAATGAACGTTTTCAGCCACATCGGGAGTGGGATAAATATCATGAATATAGAGATTATTAAAAGAAAAGTTTTCGAGACTTTGGGTGGATGCAACAACCTTAATACCAAAACGAACATTCTTTCCAGAACCCCATGAATTTTCTACTCCTCCAAATCCAGGGAGTCTCTTACTAGTTCCTCCATACATAGACACTCCATTTAATGAAATCGCATCAAATTCAATATCACCACTACTAAATTGAAATTTTACGATTCTATCAAAATCAACAGCATTAACAGTGATTGTATTAAGTCCTAATGATAAAGATTGTTCAGGAGCAAAATACCAATTTTGGTTGGCAACAGTTCTCACTATTCTGTAATTTGCCCCACCCTCAGGTAGGCTCGTTACATTTATCACAAATGTTTGCATAGCTCCATTGTTTCCATCACCCATTACGCAAGCAGTGAAGACATTAGTCCATGTAGAGTTTGGACCATTTGCAAATAAGCCCGGTGTTTGCGAAGAAATTGTCGATGCACCAGCATCAAGATGAGAAAAAGAATTAGATAGCTCTAAGCCATTAATCTTAATGTGCTGATCATTGTAAATTAAAATAGATGCTTGATAACCAAACCCATCGATAATAGGTCTAATATCTCCTCCATATGAATCAACAACAATTGGTTCTGTGGATGAACCAGAACCACTTAACCAAAACATACCTTGCCAGTAATCTCCAGATTTAAAATAAATAGAATCTCCAGCATCAAATACCATTGAATTTAACTTATCAATTGATTGAAAAGGTGATTGAATACTTAATCCATCATTTAGATCATTCCCCTGTGAGCTACTAACATAATAAACTTGAGCATCAGTATACCCCAGCATAAAAACTAATAAAGTTATAAAAGCAAATTTTTTAGAATACAACATATAAATTNATCGAAACATNTAATTNTTTTAATGATAAGGCCAAAAATTGAAAGAGAAATAGGATACTTATAAGTATTCTATTTAAATATTTGAAAATTAAAATTATTATTTTAAAACATTAAATTTTCTAGTTAATTGATTTTTACTATAAGTTGTACTACATAAATAAAAGCCGTCGTTTAGAAAATCTGTATTTAGTCTTATGGTATTGATACCTTTAAATAATTCATAAGATTCAGTTGATATAAGTTCTCCAATAAGATTGAAGATACTTACAGTTACTTCTTCCGATTTACTTAGTTCTATATCAATATTTAATTCATGCTTGGCTGGGATAGGGTAAATAGCTAATTGGTTTAAAGATGAAGAGTATGCTACTGTTTCTATTGCACCAATTTGACAGATAGCATCTGTAAGGTAAGTGTTTGATCCTTTAATCCACTCTTTAACNATAAGTTCTTTTGTTGAATTTAATTCCTTGTTCCAAAGTTTGAAAGAAATAATTTCGCCATTTTCCATACCATCAATTTTTTCAGTTGTTAAGTCATCTCCCCAAACAGAAATTACAGATACCGGTTCAGTATATACAGCAGATCCAACTAATTCACCTTTACTGTTATAAGCTGAGATCTCATCTCCTATACTAGGAGATTCTTCCCATGCGTAACTAGGAACTGAAATAGTCATATTAGAACCCGTGTTGATAGCTGATTGAAAGTGACTTAGAATATTATTAGTTACTTCAATTTTAGAAAACTTGTAAGAATTGTCATTTGATAAAAAATTTAAGACTCCAGATTCATTTATTTTTACTTGATAACCTTGTCCGGGCTCTAAATTTCCAATACCGTTNAAATTAAATTCAGGAAGGAATGCAGCACCAAGATAATTTTTTGCAATTATTAAGTTATCAGCATCATTTAGTTCAGCTAAAACTAAGTCTGCAGGAGCAGCATCTAATCTTAGGTAACCAACCATATTCCAACCAGCATCAAGGTTAACAGGATTATTTTCCGGTAACAAATATGTTCCTGATAAAATTAAATCTGTTGCTTCAACTGTTTTAATTTGGTAACCTAGGCCGGGTGTAATGTTACCGACACCGTTAAAATTAAATTCAGGAAGGAATGCAGCACCAAAATTATCTTTGGCAATAATTACATTTAAAACTATCGGATTAAGAATTACATCTAAAGCCATATTATCAGTCATCATATAAGTTGAAAACATAGNCCAACCTGCAGGTAACTCTATTGTTTGTTCAGAAATCTCACTTCCTTGAGTCTCAGATGTAAAAACACAATCGGAATCTTCTCCATTTAGGCTTAAAGCATCAAATTCTACATCTCCACTTGAAAATTGGAATTTCACTGCTCTATCAAAACCAACAGCACTTACTGTGAGGCCATTTGAGCCCAGTGTTAATGCTATTGGATCTCCAAAATAGTCACTTCCATTCGCTGTAGTTTTATAAACTCTAAAGTTAGCTCCATCTGCTGGCAAAGAAGTAACATTCATAGTAAATGTTTGTGATGCTTGACTAGCTGGGCCCTCTGCAATAGTTGTTGCTTCAAAAACATAAGGCCAAGTAGCATTAGGGCTTGAATCAAAATCACCACAATTACTTATTATTGANGAAGTTGGTATCAATATAGTAAAAGCACAATCAGAATCTTCTCCATTTAGGCTTAAAGCACCAAATTCTACATCTCCACTTGAGAATTGGAATCTCACTGCTCTATCAAAATCAACAGCACTTACTGTAATACTGTTTGAACCTAGGGTTAATGCAATTGGATCTCCAAAATCGTCATTTCCATTGGAAACAGTTCTATAAACTCTGAAGTTAGCTCCATCTGCTGGTAAAGAAGTAACATTCATAGTAAATGTTTGTGAAGCTTGACTAGCTGGACCATCTGCAATAGTTGTTGCAACAAGAACATGAGGCCAAGAATCACTAGGGCCTGAAATAAAATCACCACAATCACTAATTAATGACAATGCTGGTGTCGGAAGGGAAAAAACACAATCAGAATCTTCTCCATTTAGACTTAAAGCATCAAATTCTACATCTCCACTTGAGAATTGGAATTTCACTGCTCTATCAAAATCAACAGCACTTACTGTAATACTATTTGAACCCAGAGTCAATGCAATTGGATCTCCAAAATCCTCATTTCCATTGGCAACAGTTTTATAAACTCTAAAGTTAGCCCCATCTGCTGGTAAAGAAGTTACATTCATGGTAAATGTTTGCGATGCTTGACTAGCTGAGCCCTCTGCAATAGTTGTTGCAACAAGAACATGAGGCCAAGAATCACTAGGGCCTGAAATAAAATCACCACAATCACTTATTAATGATAATGGTGGTGGTGGAAGAGCGTCAATACAATCAGAATCTTCTCCATTTAGACTTAAAGCATCAAATTCTACATCTCCACTTGAGAATTGGAATTTCACTGCTCTATCAAAAGTAACAGCACTTACTGTGATGCTATTTGAACCCAGATTCAATGCTATTGGATTTCCAAAATAGTCATTTCCATTCGCTGTAGTTTTATAAACTCTAAAGTTAGCTCCATCTGCTGGCAAAGAAGTTACATTCATAGTAAATGTTTGCGATGCTTGACTAGCTGGACCATTTGCAATAGTTGTTGCCACAAGAACAAAAGGCCAAGCACTAGGGCCTGAAATAAAGTCCCCACAATCGCTTATTAATGAAGTAGTTTGAGCAAATGTGTTAAAAGAATTAACTGTAAATACAGCTAATAATAAAAATATTTTTGTTTTTTTTAGAAGTTCCGACAAAGAACATTTATTAGAAGAGATTAAACTCATAATTTAAAGTTAATTAAGATTATATAATAATTTTTTTTTTAACAGTATAATGAAATGCTATTTCATTTTGATAAAGTTATGATAATATGAAATGTAAAACAAATGTAATAGAATATAAGGATAGAGTTATTCAAAGAAACCTCATATGAATAGTAAGATGAAGTATTATATAAAAAAGTACTAATTTCCATCAATTTTTGCAATTAAGATAAAAACTTTGTTAATTTTAATTCAAAACCTTAGTTATAAAATAAATTCTTACAGTCTGTTAAACTACTTATTTGATTGAATTTATTATTTTTGTTTTCATAAATTTAAATACAAAATCCATAATGGGTGAATATATAGATTACATTCAAGAAATAAAAGATCGTAAAGAGAAAGGTTTAAACCCTAAACCAATAGATGGATCAAAATTATTGAATGAAATAATCTCACAAATTAAAGATGTAAATCATATTTATAGAAAACAATCTTTGGATTTTTTCATTTATAATGTTTTACCAGGAACTACACCTGCAGCCTCAGTTAAATCTTCATTTTTAAAAGAAATAATTTTAGGTGAGGTTAAGATCGAAGAAATTAATTCTGATTTTGCCTTTAAACTTTTATCTCATATGAAGGGTGGCCCTTCTATAGAAGTTTTATTAGATATTGCCCTGAGCAATAATCTTAATGTAGCCCAAAGAGCTGCAAATATACTTAAGACTCAATTTTTTCTCTATGAAGCTGACACAGATCGTTTAAAGGTTGAATACAAAAAAGGAAATCATTTAGCAAAAGAAATAATAGAAAGTTATGCAAATGCAGAATTTTTTACAAGCCTTCCTGAACTTGAGGAAGAAATTAAAATAGTTACTTATGTTGCAGGAATTGGAGATATATCAACAGATTTATTATCACCAGGAAGCGATGCGCATTCAAGATCAGATAGAGAACTCCATGGTAAAAGTATTTTTGAACATGATATTAATAGACAAAATGAACTTTTAGAGTTGCAGAGAAAACATCCAGAAAAAAGAATTATGTTAATAGCTGAAAAAGGGACTATGGGTGTCGGGTCTTCTAGAATGTCAGGGGTAAACAATGTAGCGTTATGGATTGGGAAAAAATCAAGTCCTTATGTACCTTTTGTAAACATTGCTCCAATAGTAGCTGGGACAAATGGGATCTCACCTATATTTTTAACTACAGTAGGAGTTACTGGTGGGATTGGCTTAGATCTTAAAAATTGGAAAAAGAAAAAAAATATTAATGGTGAAGTAATCAACGACAAAAATGGAGAGCCCGTTCTTGAAGAAGTTTACTCTGTAAAAACTGGGACAATACTAACTATTAATACAAAAACAAAAAAATTATATAAAGGCTCAGAAGAATTAATAGATATTTCCTCAGCTTTTACTCCTCAAAAAATGGAATTTATGCGCACAGGGGGGTCTTATGCAATTGTATTTGGAAAAAAACTTCAATCTTTTGCAGCCAAGGTTATAGGGATCCCCACTCCTAAAATATTTGCTGCTTCAAAAGAGGTATCTTTCAAAAATCAAGGATTGACTGCTGTTGAAAAAATATTCAACAAAAATGCAGTTGGAATAGAATCAGGAAAAGTTTTATATTCCGGGTCAGATGTTCGGGTAAAGGTCAATATTGTTGGCTCCCAAGATACAACTGGTCTAATGACAACTCAGGAATTAGAATCAATGGCTGCTAAAGTAATTTCCCCAAATATTGATGGTGCATATCAGTCGGGATGTCATACTGCCTCAGTTTGGGATTTTAATGCTCAAGTTAATATTCCAAAACTAATGAAGTTTATGAATGATTTTGGTCTAATAACTGCTAGAGATCCGTTAGGTATATATAAACCATTAACAGATGTAATTCATAAAGTTTTAAATGATATAGTAATTGACGATTGGGCAATAATTATTGGAGGCGATTCTCATACAAGAATGTCTAAAGGTGTCGCTTTCGGAGCTGATTCTGGAACAGTAGCGCTAGCTTTAGCTACAGGGGAAGTAAGTATGCCTATCCCCGAATCGGTAAAAGTTACATTTACAGGAGAAATGTTAAATTATACTGATTTTCGAGATGTTGTTCATGCAACTCAGTCTCAAATGCTTGAAAAATTTGATGGAGAAAATATTTTTCAAGGTAGAGTTATTGAAGTTCATATTGGAACTCTTCCAGCTGATCAAGCATTTACATTCACTGATTGGACTGCCGAAATGAAAGCAAAAGCAGCAATATGTATTTCTCAAGATAATACTCTAATAGAATCACTAAAAATAGCTAAAAGTAGGCTTAATATAATGATTCAAAAAGGCATGGATAATTCAAAAAAAGTTTTACAAAGTCTTTTTGAAATGGCAAGTAAGAGGATTGAGCAAATTGAATCGGGTGAAAAACCAGCTTTAGCTCCAGATTCTAATGCTAAATACTTTGCAGAATTTGAAGTTGATTTAGGGATTATTGCAGAACCTATGATTGCTGACCCTGATGTTCAAAATGAGGATGAGTCAAAAAGATATACTCACGATACCATAAGAAATTTAACATATTATAAAGGGGAGAAAAAAGTTGATCTAGGGTTTGTTGGATCTTGTATGGTTCACAAAGGAGATCTCAAGATACTGTCTCATATGTTGCGAAATCTTGAAAAAAAAGACGGTATCGTCAAGTTTAATGCTCCTTTGGTAGTGGCTGCTCCAACTTATAATATCATAGATGAATTAAAACAAGAGGGAGATTGGGATGTTTTACAAAAATATTCTGGGTTTGAGTTTGATGATAATGCACCCAAAAATACAGCTCGAAAAGTTTATGAAAATATGATGTACCTTGAGAGACCTGGCTGTAATCTTTGTATGGGAAATCAGGAAAAAGCTGAAAAAGGAGATACAGTTATGGCAACCTCAACTCGTTTATTTAAAGGAAGAGTTGTAGCAGATTCTGATCGAAAAAAAGGAGAGTCTTTATTAGCCTCAACCCCAGTCGTAGTTTTATCAGCAATTTTAGGAAGAATACCAACTATTCAGGAATATATCCCCGCAGTAAAAGGAATAAATTTGACAAAATTTGCTCCTCCTAAAGATAAACTTTGTAAATAATTTTTTTAATTTATCTGGAGTTATTAAATATTTTAAAAAATTATATTTTTTTTATTATCCAAATGTCTTGAGGAATAATTTGATTTTTTTCTTGTTTCAAAATAATATGCTTTAGTATTTTGAAATTATTAAATAAATTTTTTATAAATATTTCAGGGTGAAAAGTAGAATAGGTTCTGTGTCCTTCTTTAACATTTCCTCTTGTAATTATTTTACCGGCATCAAATTTTTTTTTTTCATTTATGGTTAATAATTTTTTAAAATTTTCTCCTTGGGTGGTAAAAAAAAATATTCCTTTTGGTTTTAAAATTCTGTACAGTTCATCAGACCACTCATAATTTTTTTTTTTTTGATAAGTGGGTAAATATTGAAATTCCATATATGATATTGAAATAATTATCAGGATAAGGTAAAGTTGCGTTTAAGTTATTATGGTTAAAAGAAATATTATTTAAATTATTTTTACACCATTTAATGGAATTTTTGTTATAATCTGTTCCATAAAATTTACAAGATTTAAGTAAGTTTGGTAAATGTCGAATAATCCTTCCAGGGCCGCATCCCCAATCTAATATTTTAGCATTTTCAAGTTTAACAAATGGTGAAACATTATCTAATAACCATTTCGCTGTTTCATGACTTTCGTTATAGTATTTATAGTAATTTAATTGAAATGATTCATAAATTAAATAATCTGGAGGTAAATTTATATTTGGATTTTCAAATTTAAACTTTTGATTAATATTATGATTTTTAATCTTATAAAAAAAATATAGCAAATAATCAGTTAAGCCTAATATACCAATTCTTCTAAAAAAATTTGATATAAAAGTTTTGTTCATAAAACATAAATTTTAAATATTAATTTACTTTTAATACTTTGATAAATTTAATTATTTTTAAANAATGCAATAAATATATTTAAATAATTTACCTTAAATAATTGTCTCTTTTAAAATTAAACTTTAAAAAAAATGAATCTCAAGGATCTATTTAAAAAATCAAAAAAGATCAAATATGTATTTCTAATTTCAGTTATATTAAAAAATACTGTTTTGATGTCTCAAGATATAGAAGGTGATTGGAGAGGGAAAATTAATGTAAAAGGTCAAGAAATGGAATTAGTTTTTCATTTTATTAAAAATAATACTGATTATTTAGGGTTTATGGATAATTCATCAGAGGGTCAGTTTAATATACCAATTGAAAAGCTTGATTTTTCTGAAAACAAATTAANTTTTTTTTTATTAAATGGACTAATTCAATATTCAGGAGAGTTCAATACTCAATCTTTCAATGGACAGTTACATAAAAATGGAGTTAAATATAATTTAGATTTAAATAAAGTAAAAATGAAAAAACCAGGTAATCAAAAACTGCCAAGCTCTATTGAAGAGCTAGAAAAACTTGCATCTAAAGAAAATGGGAGTTATAAATATAATGTTGAAGATTATTTTTCTAAACCAAATTCTTCTTCTTTTCAATTATCTCCAAGTGGAAAGTATATGAGTTTTAGAAAAAAAGACAAAAATTTAAAAAATCATGTATTTGTAAAGAATATTTCAAACGGACAAGAGAAAAGAGTAATAATAGAAGGGGAAGAATTAATTAGAGGTTATGGATGGGCCAATAATGAAAGATTAGTTTACATAATGGATAAAGGGGGTAATGAAGACTATCATTTATTTGCTGTGAATATTGATGGAAGTAATCAAATTGAGTTAACACCTTATGATGGAGTTAAGGTTAACATTATCGAGCCACTCAAAGATGATAAAGATCATATGATAATTTTAATGAATAAAAATAACCCTCAAGTTTTTGATCCATATAAAATTAACCTTAAGACAGGTAAAATTGATCAATTATTTGAAAATAATGATATAAATAACCCTATATCGGATTTTTTATTTGACAAAGGTGGAAATTTAAGAGGGTATACAAAACTTAAGGATGGAGTCATAAATCAAGTATTTTATAAAATTAAAAACAACAAATTTAAATTAATTAGAGAAACTAATTGGTATGAAACTTTTTCGATTCAAACTTTTAATTATTCATCTTCAAATCCAGATGAAGCATATGTTGTCTCTGATTTAGAATCAGATAAGACTAAAATTTATAGGTATGATCTGAGGAAAAATAAATTTATAGAGATACTGTATGAAAATAACAAGTATGACGTATCAAATATTTCGATCTCTAGAAATAGAAATTGGGAATTAGACTATTTTAGTTATGAAGGTGAAAAGTTTAATATTATCCCAGTAAGTAAATACTTTAAAAAGTTACATAAAAAATTGTCCATAGAGTTTGCTGGATACGACTATTATATTTCTGATAAGACCGATGATGAAAGTCATTATTTGATATATGTAACTAGTGATAAGTTATATGGGAAATATTATTATTATAATGTTGAAAAAGATAAAATTGATTTATTATTTGATTTAATGCCACAATTAGATGAAAACGATATGTCAAGGATGGAGCCAATTGAGTTTATTAGCAGAGATGGATTAGTAATTAATGGCTACATAACTTTACCAAAATCTAGAATTAATGGAGACAAAGTCCCATTAATTGTTAATCCTCATGGAGGACCACAAGGAATCAGGGACTCATGGGGATTTAATCCTGAAGCCCAGTTATTTGCAAGTAGAGGATATGCAACACTTCATATAAATTTTAGAATTAGTGGAGGATATGGAAAATCCTTTCTACAAAAAGGATTTAAACAAATTGGTAGAAAAGCAATGGAAGATATTGAAGACGGGCTTAAATATGTTGTTGATAAAGGGTGGATTAATTCTGATAAAGTTGCTATTTATGGAGGAAGTCATGGNGGATATGCTGTATTAAGAGCTTTAACTAAGACACCTGAATTGTATACTTGTGGAATAGACTATGTTGGGGTTTCTAATCTCTTCACTTTTCTTGAATCAATACCGCCTTATTGGAAGCCATATTTGGAAATAATTAAAGCAATATGGTATGATAAAGATATCGAAAAAGAAAATGAAATTATAAATGAGATATCGCCTGTTTTTCATGTTGATAAGATAATAAAGCCTTTATTTGTGATTCAAGGAGCAAATGACCCAAGAGTTAATATAAATGAAAGTGATCAAATTGTAGGCAAATTAAGAGAAAAGGGATTTAATGTTCCTTATATGGTTAAATATGATGAAGGACATGGATTTGCAAAAGAAGAAAATAGGATGGCTTTATACAAGGTGATGATGGGATTTTTAGCCCAGAATCTTAAAGATTAATATATGATTTACTAATAAATTACTTAAATAATTATGAGATCCATTATATGTTTGATTTCATGCAAAGATAAAGAAGGTGTAATTTCTAAGATAACTGATTTTATTCAAATAAATAAGGGAAATATAATATCCTTACATCAATATGTAGATAGAGAAAATGGGATGTTCTTTATGCGAATTAAATGGTCATTCAAAACTTTAAAATTAAGTATTGATGAAATCAGACTTTTATTTAAAAACTTATTACATCATGATCCTAATTCAAAAATTAATTTATTTAAGGACTCTGATAGACCAAATATGGCAATTATGTGTTCAAAAGATAAACATTGTCTGATGGATATTTTATCGAGGNATAAACTTTCAGAATTTAATATTGAAATACCTTTAATTATTAGNAATCATAAATCAGTAGAAAGTATTGCAAAGCTCTTTAATATCCCTTT
Organism: Flavobacteriales bacterium; assembly: GCA_002692065.1. Classification (GTDB taxonomy): domain Bacteria; phylum Bacteroidota; class Bacteroidia; order Flavobacteriales; family UBA7430. The sequence continues at coordinate 47,718 of NZJX01000006.1, forward strand.
TTATTACTTTAATTTAAATGAAAATAATAAGAAGGATGTTGAAAGCTCTCAAATCGAATTAATGAAGAAATATAGTATAGATTTTATTTCATTAGCAAGGTATATGCAAATTCTTTCTCCAAATTTTGTTTCAAAATTTTTAAATAATATAATTAATATACATCATTCTTTTCTTCCAGCATTTATTGGAGCTAAACCCTATCATGCTGCATTCAAAAGAGGAGTTAAAATTATTGGTGCAACAACTCATTATGTTACTTCTGAATTAGATGCTGGGCCAATTATAACTCAATCTATAATAGATATTTCTCATGAATATGGTGTGGAAGAGCTTGTGAAAAAGGGGAGAGAATTAGAAAAGTCAAGCTTATCTAAAGCAATTTTGCTTCATTCAGAAAGAAGGATATTAGTTTATAATTCTAAAACTATAATTTTTGAATGACATGGAAAACTGATATTTAGATCAAGCTTTACACGTATTGACCCTAAATATCCTGTATATATAGCAAGTTCCAAAAATTGCATTAAACATTAGAATACAGCCAACAAGTAGTAGTATATTTGAGTAGAGGTTAAAGCCTAATAGAAAAGGAGCTGGTAATAAGAATAATGAAATTATAAGTCTCAATATTCTCTCATTTTTATTTTGATTTGTAAATAATATTTTCAATTTCTTAATATTAATATTTTATAAATTTATTTAAATTTTAATAAAAATGAAAAATTATCAAGAAATATTAAAAAAAGTAGAGTTAATTATAAATACTAAACAATCAATAGAAACAAAATTAAAATTTATATCTAGTCATTTAGAGTCTAGAATTGAAAAATATCATTGGGTTNGTTTTTATATATCAGATAATAAGAAAAAACAATTAACTCTTGGTCCTTATTCTGGGAAGGAAACTCCTCATAAAGTCATTCCATTTGGAAGAGGTGTTTGTGGGAGGGTTGCAAATGATAAAAAGTCTTTATTAATTAATGATGTTAAAAAAGAAAAAAATTATATTTCATGTAATATGGATGTCAAATCAGAGATAGTTTATCCCATAATTAAAAATGGAATTGTAATAGGAGAGATTGATATTGATTCAAATTACATAAATGCTTTCAACCATGAAGATGAGTTTTTACTAATGAAAATATGTGATCAATTAGTTAATCATATGACTTAAAAAGTTGATTTATCATTTATTTTTTTTAATTGTAGTAGAATTAAATTTTTTTTGAAAAATTTTAACAATTTTTAATTCATCTAATGACGGATAATTTATTTTATGATTTGATAAGTTTTTTACTCCAAAGGAAATAACTCTATTATTTTTAATTTTTACAAAAGTTTTATGAGGGTTATCCTCAAAAATTATTTTACAATCATTAGGGATTTTAAAAATTTTTGATAAACTATAATCAAAACGTTTATTATATCTTTCAACATCTTCAAGATTAATACAAGCACCAAAACAATCTTTTAAATGATAGTTGAAACATGCATCTTTAAATTTTTCAATATTATTAATTTTATAACATAAATTAAATTCTTTTGAAATTTTAATAATATAATTAATAGCTTTTCTTTTAGAAATAAATTCTAAAATAGGGGAAGAAGAACAATGATTTAAATCGAAAAATTTATAACCATATTTAGTTATATTTTCATAAATAGAAATAGTATTTTTTGTTTTTCTTAATTTTCTATTAAAAATAGGTAAAAATTTTTTTATCTCTTGAGATTCAAACAACAAGGCTTCAAGTTCAGTATTTAATTTTAAAATTTTTATTTTTTTAAATTCATATATCATTCTTTTTCTTCCATTTTTTATATGTTGTTGTATTCTTTTCCCAACATCTTTACTTTTTCCTATGTATATAATATTTTCTTCAGATGAAATAAAGTAATATACACCTAATATATTTTTTGGTATAAAATTATCAAATGCCTGCTTTCTTGAAATAGAATAAATCATTAAACAAAATTAATAATTGCATAAAATTAAAACACATTATATTTGGTAATTATTTAAATAAAAAAAATAGATATGTATCAATACTTATTTTTAATAACAACTTTATGGATAGGGCCTTTTTGGGGTTTAATGCTTGTAAAAACAGATTCAAATAAAACAAAAAAAATAATGGATGGTAATTTATTTTTTTTTGTTCCTGTTTTAGTATGGTTTATATTATTCATATCAAATATTGATGATTTTATTTTTTTATTTCAAAATAGTCAAGAGAGTCTAATAGAAAGGATNTCGTATGGTTTATCAACAGAAATCGGATTTGTTGCTACATGGTCTCATATTGTTGTTGGTGATATATTTGTAACAAGGTGGATATGGAGAGATAGTTATAAATACAAAAAATATAATATTGCAAGAAAATTAGCAATTTTTTTTGGAGTTATTTTGATGCCTTTAGGAGTTATTTTAAATATAATGTTTAGGAAATATTTAAAAAACAATTAATTCAGTTTATCCAATATATTCAATCCTCCTTTATTATAAATTGTATTTTGATTTAAATTAATACCATTATTAATTAATTGATAAATTAATATTGTCAAAATTATAATTAATAAGGAAAAAATTATAATTTTTTGNACATCTATTATAAAGTTTAATTTATAATTAGTTTTTTTAATTTTTATAACATCCTTAACNCCACTTTTAAAATTGTCTATTTTATTTTTGAGTCCCACTAGGTATAGATTTTAATAATTTAAAATAATAGAATAAAGATTAAAAGAATAAGTNTATAATTAATATAGTCTAATATTTTAAATTGAAGAAAAGTTTTGAGGTATATTCTGTAAAACAATTCAATAGGAATAATTATTGTCATGACTTTTTCGATTATATCTAGTTCATTATAAAATCTAAATAAATCCCAATATTTCATTTTCATACCCTCTAAAAGACGATTATTAAATATAATTTCAAATATTTGCAAAATTTTTCTTGTAGTTTAGCTTGTAATTTTTTAAAGTTAACAATTATAATTTTAAAATATATTTATAAATAATAAAAGTATTATGAAATTCATTCTAAAAATTTTATCTAAAATTCTCTCTGAAAGGTCTATCTACTATATTAACAAACTACGTTTAGGTTATAATATGGTAAATGATGAAAAGGGATATTTGAACGAAACAGGATATTTGAAGTCTAAAATTCAAAACACATTACTAGTTAATGAAGAATATGTTCCTTGGCTTAATTTTTCATTAATAGATATTTTAAAAGAAAAATTAAATCAAAATTTAGATATCTTTGAGTATGGTTCAGGGGCTTCTACTCTTTTTTTTTCAAAACGAGTAAGGAGTGTTACTTCTATTGAACATGACAAAGATTGGTTTAAAAAAATTAATAAAGTAATATCTGATAAGTCTAATATAAATTTGTATTATATTGATTTGGATAAAAATTATCCAAATTCAATAAAAAAAATTGATCCTTATAAAAAATATGATATAATTTTTATTGATGGTAGAATGAGAAAAGAATGTTGTATAAGCATAACTGAAAATTTAAAAGAAGGCTCTGTTATAATTTTGGATGATTCAGATAGAGCTAAATATAAAGACGGTATAAAATATATTACTGACCTTGGATATAATTCTTTAAATTTGAGAGGATTAAAGCCTATGGGATTTAAAATAGATCAAACAACAATTTTTTACAAGTCAGGGAATAATTGTCTTAAAATTTAATTTTTAATTTTTTTTAATGAATAATTTAGTTTCTGTATTAATTGTAACATATAATCGACCAAAACTACTAATTCGTGCCATTAACTCAGTTTTGAGCCAGACATACGAAAATATTGAACTTATTATAGTTGATGATGCAAGCCATACTAAAAATAAATTACCAAATGATAATAGATTAAAGTACTTTAAAAATAAGATTAATAAGGGGGCTCAATTTTGTAGAAATAAAGGTTTAGAAATAGCTAAAGGAGAATTATTTTTAAATCTAGATGATGATGATTTTTTTCACTACAATAGAATAGAAATATTAGTCAATTACTTTAATAAAAATAATTATTCATTTATTTGTTCAAATTATATCTATTTTAATAAAACTTTAAATAGCAGTTCAATCAATAAATATTGTAAAAAAATAATAACAATTGATGATATTTTATTTGAAAACTTTGCAGGCCCTTCAATAATCACAAAAACAATGTACTTGAGAGAGTTAGGTGGATGGGACTTAAACTTGAATTCTGCACAAGATCATGATATGTGGATAAGGTTGATATTAGAAAAAGGTCCAGCTTACAGGATTTCAGAATTTCTTTTAACAGTTGACCAAAATCTAAATCGATTTAGATTATCCAATAATCAGAAGGTTTTAATGGGATATTATTTAGTTTATTTAAAATACAAGAATATTATGAACATTTCTCAAAAAAAATATAGATTATTAAAATTTAGAAGATTGAAAGGTAAAAGAAATAGTATTGTAAGCATTCTAAAATATACTCCAAGGAACTTAATTATTTACGAATTAAAAAATTTTTTCAAATTTCTTAATACATTAAATTAAAATTATTTTTTTTATCATCATACTTACTTTTTTTGGGTTTTCAAATGGGTAAAGGTGGCCTCCATTTTTTGGAATAAATATAGTATTTGGGAATAAGTATTTAATTGAATCAATATCACGAGTTTCAGATATTTTACCTTCAGTTGCATATAGAAAATAATTAGGGATCTTTATATTAATAGGTTTAAATAATGTTGGCATTTTTGAATATATTTTAGTTTCAATTTCTCTATTATATTTTAATTTTAATCCTAATTTACTTTCATCAAATCCGTGATTTAAATAATTATTGAAAGTTTTTTCTGTAAAATTTTTAAAAATTGACTTATTTCTTAATTTTTTATATACTATTTCTCTTGATGGGAAAGTAGTTGATCTTTTTCTTGATTTCTTTGCAAGAGGATGAACATAGTCAATTAAATGTAAAATTTGAAATATTTTCATTAAAAATTGATGTTTAAATGATAGTACAACAGGGTCTATCATTATTAGACCCTTAAATAATTCTGGTTTCAACTTTGCGGCATATGCAAGTAAAAATGCGCCTGAAGAGTGACCGACAGCCCATATTGGTTCTGAATAATTGGATTCTATAAAATTTATAACTTCAGGAACAACATCTTGGTAGGAAGATTTAATTTTATATTTTCCATGAGATAGTATTGGAACATATCTAATATCAAAGCTATTTAGTAGTTCAAAAAGTTCTAAATAAACTTCTGAGGGAAAGCCATTTGCATGAGCAAAAAAAATTTTTTTTTTCATGAAAATTAATAATTAATATGTGCAGAGATTAAAATTAATGATAGAATTATTAATTTTAAGTTGGTACCCAAAGCCTGGAATTAACGCACCTATTCCATTAAATCCAAACTCAGGTAAATAAGCTAAACCTAAGTAATTTTTTAGGATTATTAATTCTTCCTCGTAAGGAATAAATGCTAATTGAGCATCCATCTCGTTTATGCAGGAGAATCCAATAATATTCCATCCAGAATTTAAATCAATAACTGGGTTAAGATAATCAATTTCATACAAGCAAGACCCATTATCGATATCTGCAAAATAACTGTAGTTACCAGCATTTACATCTGTACATCCAACCTTCATAATTTCTGAAAAATTTATATCAAAAGAACATTCAATATTTTCAGTAAATCCAGAATAAAGTTGTAATTCTAAATTTTCAGTCCAGGAAAAAAAATTGTATTCAACTTCTAATATGTGAGATGTAACGCCACTTAATCCATAATAATTAACTTGTTCAACAGCAAGGGTATCATAATTTTCATTGATTATTAAAAAAGAAGGGTAGTTATACAAAAAATAAGAATTTGCGTTGATCTCAAGCTCAATGTTTGAATTATTAGTATTATAGTTTATAAAGTTAATGTCAATTAATGAACACTCGTTAATTGATGGTAAAATATAGGTTTCAAGATTTTCATGCAAGTTTAAAATTAAAGAATAGTTAAAATCTGCAATAATTTCTCCTGATGGATTTATTAACATACCTCCTGGATATCCGTTTTGGTTAAATAAGTTGAAAATTGAGCCACCACCTTCTAACCCTGCTATTACTGGAAAGCTTGATTCGTGGGTTGATCTAAATTCTTCACATTCGGCTGAAGTTGAAAAATATTCAATCCCTAGGATATAAAGATTCCCAGTATTTTCATTATAGTGATCATAGGCTTCGTTAATTTGAGAAGCTACACTATTACATATTCCACATGTAGTTGAAAAAAAATTTAGGTAAATATATTGACCATTTTCTAAAATTGAACTCGGAGTAATTAACTCACCATCAGAACTTGCATAGGATAAATCAGATGTGAATTGACCTAAGGCATCTAGGCAATAAAGATTGAAAATTATTAATAAAGAAAATTTATTCATAAATAACTAATTTATAGTTTCAAAATAGGAATACTTAATATTTGAGGATCTAAATTATTATTAATAGTCTAAGAAAATTCTTTTTTTAACACTACCATCATCATAGATTTCAAAAACCAAATTATTTTTAGTAATATTTGAATTTTGACCTAAAATATTTAATGTTTTTAAAAGTTTAGGTCGCATAATATTTGATTTTTCAAGATTTAAAGATGAAGAACAATTTATAGCTCCATTTAAATCATATTTTGACACAAAATTCCATATTTCTTCAGATGCATTAATGTCCATATTACCAGATGTACCAGGCCATTCATGATCACCGTCTATCACTTTTAGTTCAATCACCTTTATACAATCAGGATTCTCCCATGTATTTTGCTCAACAGTACTACCATCATATGGATTAACATCCTCTAATGATTCAACTGAGGGAATAGGATTAGCATTGTTATAATTAGACCAATAAGAAGTGATTTCTTCAACTGACATATATAATGGTAAATCTAAATATGAAAATCCATTATAGTTTGAGTGAGGATTTTGATCTAATGTTCCTGGTATCAGCATTATTGATGTTGGATGAGAAGGATTGCAGGGGCCCCAACCATATATATCATTTCTGTAATAATCGTCAAGCATGCTACCTGATACAGCACCTATGGCAGCTATTTTGTGGTTTAATCGACAAGCAAGTTCATACGAAAAAATTGCTCCCTCTGAATATCCACAAGCATATATCCTGTCTTGGTCTATTAAATATTCATTATTAAGGTCGTCTATGATAGCTTCAATAAAAAATATATCATCATGGTTTGTAGGAGCTTTATGAAGCCAGGAAGTTGATGGTTGAGNTCCAGGATCAGCTCCTTCGTAGTCAACCGCTCCTTGAGGGTACACAGCAATAAATTTTGCAGTATCAGCGATAGGTCTCATATCATTAGCGAAGATAAAATTACTTGCTAAATCTGATCCACCATGAAAGTTAAACATAACTGGATGAGAGGTAGTGTTGTCAAAATTAGAAGGAAGATAAATGATATACTCTCTGTTAAGTCCATCAAAATCAAGAGTTTTATTAATAATTTGCGAAAAGGAAGAAATTGGGATTAGAATAACTAGAAATATAATTTTTTTCATATTAAAAATTTTTTAGGTAAAATTAAGAATTAACAAATGATTTTTATGTATTCTGAGGATTATTTTTAAATGATTCTGATTCAAATTTATTATGAATTGTAATTATAGCTAGGCCAAAAATAACAGCTGTTACGATTAATAACGTGCTTATTAAACCATCTGCACCAAAAGACATTCTAATTAAAATCGTTGATATAATGAATCCAGAATTTCGTATAATTTTATGAAATTTATCAGTGTAGAAAAATGAAATTAATAAAAGTACAACATCTACTAAAATTAAAATTGTAAAGAATTCGTCAAAAAATAAATTATTAATACCGCTAAAATTACTAATTTTTGAGGTTTGAAGAACATCAACTACCCAGTTTACTAAAGTATATGTAGCAAGAAAGAAAAAAATAGGCACAAGAGTGAAAGCTATTATTTTTTTTAAATATATAAAGTTTTTTATTGATTCAGAAGTACCTTTCTCCTTATATAATTTTTCGCTTTGTTTGTTAAATAAAAATATTAAATAAAATAATATTATTGAGGCAATTATGTCATAAGTAAATTGAAGATCTTGATTTAATTCAAACCAATTTGAAGATATTTCAATTGATGAAAGATCTTTAAATAGTCTTCGTATAATTATTAAAGTTATTATTTCATATTGTTTAGTCAAATAGTTTGTGAAAGATTTTGGTAAATAATAAATTAATAAATAAACTTCATATACAAGTATAAATGAAAAAGGGGTATAAATTGCAGAAATTGGATTAGAAAATAACCCTGATCCAGGATTAATATTCAGATAGTTAAATTTTATTAAATAAATTATTACTAGGTGGGCTATGAAAAAAAATAAAGCTAGAAAAAGCGTCATTTTTTCTATTCTTTTTCTTGAAGATTCTGAAGTAATATGGTTAAAAAGTGCTAGCATAATTTTTGTACAAAATTATAATATTTAAATTAAATACAAATTTTTTTGTTTTTCCCAGACCATTCTTTGAATTATCTTATCAAAATCAAAAATATATGCCAAGGATGACATGATTCTACGATAAAGTTTTCTTGAGAAAATAAAATAGTATTATTTAGAGGAAAAATATAGAAAATATTAATTAACCGCATTTAGTTTTAATTATTTTTTTATTTTTTCAAGTTTTAAAAAAAAAGCATGGTTGAGAGCAACTTCTCTTAATCTATTAAATCTCCCGGAGGCTCCACCATGCCCTACATCCATATTGCAATTCATAAGTAACAAATTATTATTTGTTCGAAATTCACGAATTTTTGCTATCCATTTGGCAGGTTCCCAATATTGAACTTGACTATCCCAAAAACCAGTTGTAATCAATAGATTGGGGAATTCAACCTTTGAAACGTTATCATACGGCGAATAAGATTTAATATATTCATAATATTCTATATTCTTAGGATTTCCCCACTCATCAAATTCTCCTGTAGTTAAGGGAATTGATTCGTCCCACATTGTATTTATTACGTCTACAAATGGAACTTCTGCTATAACACCGTTCCATAATTCAGGTTCGATATTGATTACAGCCCCCATAAGTAATCCTCCTGCACTTCCTCCTTGGGCATATAAATGAGAAGGAGATGTAAAACTATTTTTAATTAAAAATTTTCCGCAATCAATAAAATCATAAAAAGTATTTTTCTTTTTTAAAAGTTTACCGTCTTCATACCAAGATTCACCTTTTTCTTTTCCCCCGCGAATATGAGCGATTGCAAATATAAATCCTCGATCTAATAAACTTAATCTTACAGAGCTAAAATAAGGGTCAATTGAATATCCATAAGATCCATAACCATAGAGTATCAAGGGTGTATTTTGATCAATATTTATATTTTTATTATATACCAAAGAGATAGGAATTTTTATTGATCCGTCTCTACTATTTGCATATAGTCTTTCTGATTTATAATTTTTTACGTTAAAGTTGCCACCTAATACTTCATCTTGTTTTAATAATGATTTTTCTCTACTAATAAGATTATATTCATATATTGAATTTGGTGTAGTAAGTGAGGAATAAGAGAATCTAAAGAGATCTGTATCAAATTCTAAATTAATATTTATTGAGGTTGAATATGTAGGGTCATCGAATTTTATGTGATGTTCATTATTGTCACTCCAAGATATTACCTTAAAATTTGTTAATCCTTCAGATCTTTGCTCTAAAACTAAGAAATTTTTAAAAATCTCAATATCCTTTAAAAAAATTTCCTTTTTATGAGGCACTAATATTTTCCAATGACTTTTATCAGACATAGATACGTTTGTTTCCATTAAACAGAAATTTTTAGCATTTAGATTAGTCCTAATAAAGAATTTTTCTTTGAAATGATATACATTGTATTCCAATCCCTTTTCTCTTGGTTGTATAACTTTCCAATTACCATTAGGATTATTAGCATCTATAAATCTTACTTCAGTTGATAAGGTTTGATTACATGATATAAATAAAAATTTATCACTTTTTGATTTGTAAATATTACAAATAAATGTTTCATCTTTTTCCTCGTAAACTAGTTCATCAGTTGATGGATTTGATCCCAAAACATGTTTAAATATTTTATTAGCTCTCAAAGTAACTGGATCTTTTTTAGTGTAGAAAATTGTTTTATTGTCATTTGCCCAACAGATTCCTCCTGTTACATTTTCAATCTTATCGTTGTAGATTTCGCCTGAAATAATATTTTTAAAATAAATTATATATTCTCTTCTAGAAACTGTATCTATACTATAAGCAATAATTTTATTATTAGTGCTTACAGACCAATCTCCAAGGGTAAAGTACTTTTTATTTTTTGCTAGTTCAGGCAAATTCAATAATAATTCTTCAGAATTTTTTATGCCATTTATTTTTCTGTATATTTTTCTATAATTACTATTTTTTTCAAATTTAGAATAATATAAATAGTTATTTTTTTTGTAAGGAATAGATTCATCATTTTGTTTAATTCTAGAAACATATTCTTTGTACAGAGTTTTTTGCAATTTTTCTGTATCATTCATTTTATGTTCTAAATGAAGATTTTCATCATTAAGATATTTTTTAACTTCAAGTGACTGTTTATCGGGTGTATTAGACTCTTTTTGTTTGTCGGATAATCTCATCCAAGAATAGTAATCAATTACTTTATCATTATGATAATTATTTACTTTAGCAATTTTTTTTGCTTTGGGTTCCATAATATTATTAATTTTGAAATTATTACAACTTGATATAATTATCATTAGTGTTATAATTATGTTTGTTCTCATAGCTAATAGTTTAAATATTTTTTTTTGCTATTCCCCAGTATTGATATGCATATAAACTAAGTGTACTTGGGATGTACATTTTGTTAATATTTTCAAATTTAAAACCATTATTTTGAATTAAGTTATAAATATTTTTATTTAAACAACACCCTCCTGCAAGTTTTTTTGAAATTGGAGTTAGTAGATTTTGCCACTTGGAAATTTTATAGTCTGGGGCAAGTCCGTGTTCACAAAAAATTAAAATCCCATCAGGTTTTAATACCCTTTTAATTTCACTCAATGATTTTTCTTCATTTTCAATTGAACAAAGAGTATAGGTAATTAAAACACTGTCAATAGTTTCATCCTTTAAATCTAAATCTTCAGCATAATTTTTGAGATGTTCTATTTTTAAATTATACTTTTGAGATTTAATTTTTGCTATTTTACTCAAGTTTTCCGATGGATCTAAACCAATAATTTTGGAAACTTTAGATTTATCATAAAAAGGAATATTATTTCCTGTACCAATACCAATCTCTAATATATTTCCATAGGCTTGGTGAACTACTTTTTTTCTTTGATACTGAATTGGTTTTGTACTACAAAGAAAATCTAATACCTTTGGCATTATATACTTTTGATAAATACCCATACAAAACAAGTGTTTTAGTTGTGATTCTTTTTATTAATCAATCATCAAAATATAAATTAAGGTTAGTTTTTTCAAACTAAAAGTTGTAATTATTCATTACCATTAATTAAGACTGGAGTTTTCCCGTCAGTAATTATGATTTTTGCATTCGGTGATGATGATAATTCTTTTAACACTTCTAAGCTCCTCCATTCGATATTTCCTTTGGTTATTCCCTCTTTGATAATATTTTGCGCATCTCTAACCCCTGCTGCTTCAATTCTTTTTCTTTCAGCCTCTTTTCTCTCACGTTGAAGAATAAATTCCATCTGTTGGGCTTGTTGTTCAGCTTGAAGTTTATTTTCAATTGCAGAGTATAGTCCTGAAGGAAGTTTTATACTTTTAAGTAAGACTGATTCGATCACGAATCCTCTGTCTTTTAGGATATTAGACATTTGAAGTCTAATTTCTTTTTCAATTTCAGATCTTTTACCTGAATGCATATCTTTTGCAAAAAATTTTGCGCAAACGTCTGCTGATGCTGATCTAAAGGTACTTAAAATTAATACTCTCTCGAAATTAATACCAACTTCATTGATTATATCTAATGCTTTATTTCTATCAACATGATAAAGAATTGAAATCTCTGCAGCTACATTTAAGCCCTCTTTAGAAGGTAAATTGAGGAATACTTCTCTGTTAATTGTTCGAGTTGGAATTTTTACCAATCTGGTAGTAATTGGTTCAAGTAAAACTAATCCTTGTGTTTTTTTAATGGGCTTTAATTTACCAAAAGATTGTCTAACAGCGACTTCTCCTGGTCTAATTATTGCGCAAGAATTTAAGATCACTAAAATTAAGGACAGTGTAAATATTGAGTTTTTCATTTTAATTATTTTTTTTAGTTTAACACACTTGATGTAATTAATTTTTATAAATAGTCTTTGATTTTGTATGGACTAAATAAAGTTTTTGTAAAGATAAGATATGATAATGTAAATAACATAATCCAAAATAGATTTATTCTTATTGTAATTTTCATATTACCAATAAATATATTAAAAATAGATTGTGAAAAGATTTTTTAAATAAAATTTCTTTAAATAACTTTGTAAAAAAAAATACTATGAAAATTTTTAATTTAATATTTCCACTTTTTCTAATCATAAGTTGTGGTAGCCCTAATACTGATAATAAATCAGAAGTAAATCAAAAATCTAATTTGTCAGAACAGATAATTGAAGAATTTACTTTAGAGGCAATTGGAAATACTATGCAAGATATGAAGTATAGTCTAGAGAATATATCTGTTTCTTCTGGGAATAAGGTTATAATAAACCTAATAAATAAAGGTTCAGACCCAGCTATGATTCACAATATTTTGATTATTAACTTTGGTTCAAGAAAAGAAGTTGCAATGGAGTCCGTTGAAGCTGGTCAAAATTTGGAATTCATACCAAATAATAAAAATGTTATTGCTGCATCCAAGTTAGCTTACCCTGGTGACTCTGTTAAATTAGAGTTTAATGCACCAGAACCTGGTAATTATGAGTTCGTATGTACATATCCTGGTCATGCAGAAATGATGAGAGGGTATTTTTTTGTTAATTAAATTTTACAGCATGCAGTTAATTATGATTAAAAAAAAAGGATGTATACCTTGTAGAGAATTTGAGCCAATAGTTAAGAAAATTGCTAATGAAAGTAAATTAGATTTTAAAACTGTTCAACAAGAAAATATGCCTGATAAGATTAAACCTCCGTATTTCCCATATTTTTATTTATATGATTCAAAAAAAGTAGTTGATGAATGGGGTGGAACTAGCGAAAGAAAGTTAATAAGCGTTTTAAAAAGAAATCTCAAATCTTAGTTGAATTAAATCATAAATCATAAAAAAATCATTACATTGTCAATTTTAGTAAATTTTTATCTTTAAAGTTGATTTTAACCGTAGCCATTTGTACTTACAATCGTTCAGAATTTTTATTAAAATCTCTTAATGAATTAATTCTTCAGACTTCTAAAATTTCTGAAATAATTGAAATTTTAGTTATAGATAATAATAGTAATGATAATACATTAGAAGTTGTTAGAAGCTTAAAAAAAAAATTTCCTAAATTATTTATTTCATATTATTTAGAAAATAATCAGGGTTTAAGTTATGCCAGAAATAGTGCAATTCAAGAGTCTAAAGGAGACTTCATCGCATTTATTGATGATGATGCAGTGATTGGAAAAAGTTGGTTAAAATCTTTATTATACGGAATAAATAATATAAAAGCTGAGGTTTTTGGGGGACCTATATATCCAAACTTTGAAATTAATTGCCCAAATTGGATAGATTCAAATTATTTTAAAAGATTTTTTAAGAAAAATGATGGGTATTTAAGTGGATTAAGTTCAATGATTGGGTTTTCTGGGGGCAATGTTTGTTTTAAAAAAAATATTTTTGATTCTGTAGGAAACTTTAATGTTAAATTAGGAATGATTGGAAATAAAATGGGATTAGGCGAAGAAACAGATTTATTTATTAGATTATATAAAAGCTCAATAGAAATTAAGCTTTATAATTTAAAAAAAATGGCAATTATTCACTTCGAAGGAGAGTATAAATTGAAAAAAAAATATTTAAAGCAAAGAATAACTTTAAGTGGTGTGCAATTTGTAAATAGGGTTTTATATTTTAACAAAAAAAAAGGTATTATTTTGATTATATTAAAATTTTTTAAGCAAATATTATTATTATTTATTTTCTTTATTTGTTCAGTTTTAAGTCAAAAAGCTTATTTTAATTATTTAAGATCTTGTTGGATAATAAAGGGGTTATCAAATGGTATTATTAAAAGTTTCAACGATTAAGTAATTATGTTATCATTGAGATGTTTTTTTCAAACTCAATAATACCTTTTTCTAGATCTTTATAAGAGTCAATCATATAATATTTTTCTTGAATCTCGGAAGTATTAAATTTTGTTTTTATAATTTTAAAAATATTAAATTGCTCAATTAATATATTTTTTTTAAAAATGTGATTAGTTTCTCCAAAAGAAGATGCAATTCCAGATCCGTAAATACATTTTTTATCTTCTTCCCTAATTAGACCAAATTCGATTGTAAACCAGTATATTCTTTGTAATTGAATTAGTATTTTCTCATTATCAATATACTTTTTACCTAATTTTCCTAATTTATGAGTGAAATTAGAAAAATTCTCATCAATTAATAATGGAATATGTCCAAAAATATCATGAAACATATCAGGCTCTTCTAAATAGTCTAATTTTTTTTTACTTCTTACCCAAGTTGAGGCTGGAAATTTTTTCTTTGAAATATTATCAAAAAATTCAGCTACAGGGATTAATCCTCTAACTGCAACTATTTCCCACTTTGTAGTTCTTTTAAAATATTCATTTAATTTTTTAAAATTAGGGATAGTATCGGCATTTAGGTATAAATTCAATTTTTTTAGGCAATTATTATATTTATAACTTGCTTTATTAGCTAAATTTTTTTTTTGTCTATCAAAAAGTAGTTTCCAGACTGTTAGATCATCATTGGTATAATTTGAATATATCTGCCTCATAAAAAATAAATATTAGCTACGATTTAAAAATCTATTTATAAAAGTATTTAAATCTTCAACTAACTTTAGTTTATAAACTAAAGTTAGCTGAGTGGATAATAAGAGAATTGGTTTAATTATTAAATTTACAAAGAAATTTTCAAAGTTTGGAATGAGAAAGAAAAATAGAATAATTGATAATTGAATTATAAGTAGTTTAAAATATGAAGTATCGAAAGGAAACAAGTGTAATTTTTGATTTATATATAAAACTTTAATAGTATTATATAAAACAATAGCAACCAAGCTTGCAATCGCAGCACCTTCGATCCCAAGTTGAAAAACTACAATAAAAATATAGTTATTAACAATATTAATTAAAGCTAATACACCTAATGCAATTATACTAAATCTGTAAAATTTAGAATAATTTATTATCTCAGAATTTAATCCAGTTGCCATATTGAAAACAGTAGTAACTCCAATAATATATATAACATAAACAGTCTTATCAAGTTCTTTAGAAGTTGGAAGTAAAAAAAAGAAATCTTTTATAGAAATAAATAAAATTCCAAATATTAGTAATCCAATAAATAGTAATTTTTTAGCGATATTTTTATATATAATGTTTAATTTAAGCCAATTTTCATTTTTAATTAATTTTGAAACTTGAGGTGCAAATAATAGCATGATACCTCTAGCAGGTATATATATTACTCCAGCAGCAATTGATGCAATGCTATAGATTCCATTTGCTTCATATGAAATAAGATTAGGAATCATTAGAGCATCTAATTTATATACAAATAAATATCCTAAGCTACCAGCTACAGCATATAGTGAGTAGCTAAAATATTCTTTTTTTGAAATAATATTAAATAGGCTATAAAAGTTAAATGATATATTCATTTTTTTCACTTTAAAAGAATATAAAAAAATGAATAATGAAATAAATGCGTAAGAAAATAAATGTAAGTAAACCCCTTCTTCAGTATTAATANGATTATAATAAAAAGCTATAAAAATTAATGGTAAAAAAATTTTAGGAAAAATATTTTGTAATATTGAAGGAATATAAATTTTTTTTTCTAGTGATAATCTAATCTTAAAAATATCAATAAATGAAAGGACAATTGCTAAAAAAATTGATATAAAGATATAATCAATTCTTATAAAATGGCTTATGTAATCATAAATTAAAAAAGTTACAAAAAGTGTAATTAATGAGTTTCTTAAAATTATGTAAATAATAAAATTTAATAGTTTTGAGTTATCTTCAAACTTTGGTGAAAAATTCACTAAGCAACTCGCTCCTCCCATTATAATTATTGGTAAAATAATATATGCTAAACTCTCAATATATCTAATTATACCAAGTAATTCTTTATTGTAAGGATAAATAAAAATATTAGATAATATCCCAATTATTACCCCTAAATAATTTAAAAAACTATAATTAATAATTTCCTTATNTTGATTATCTTTATTATTTATATCCAAATTATTTAAGATTAATTAACATATTAAAAATTAAGTATAAACGAAGATTCACTTTTCAAAAGATATCCATACCCAGGAGTTAAATTTATAATATTATTAAAGTTATATTCTGGGAAATAAGCATTCCCGTTAATATCCTTAATTATAATTATATCATTAATGAATGGAGTCATAAATTCATCAATATGTTGCGTTTGATTTAAACAGTAACCAAACATATTCCATCCCTCACTAATATTAACAGATATCAAATAATTATTTTGGACTNCTTCTAATAAATTGGCAATGCTATCATTTATATTAGATAAATTCAAATTTTCATTCAAAAGTAGATTATTTTGATAACTTAAATTTTGATTTAAAAAATTTAAAGTTATGTTGCTTTCTTCTAATGAATCTGTAAAATTATATATATGTAAATAATCAAAATATAAGTTATTATTAACTAATATAAGAGAATCATTCAGGTTATTTAGATTTAAATTCATAGTTAATAGTTCATTTATACCAATAGTCAAAGAATCAATATTATAGTTAAGATTTGATATTTCTATTTCTAAATTTGAATTTATTGAATGTAAATCAAAATTAATTGTATTTAATTCATCTATTAAAGAATTTTGGTAATTGTAACTATCATTCAATTCCCCTAAATTAGCGTTAAGAGTCAAATTTACCTCATAAATAGAGTCATTTAAATTCTCAATATTTGAATAAGCCTCTTCCCATAATAAATTACATGAATTATCATTATCTGTTGCGATTGGGTTATATTCAGTGAAAAGAGGATTTTGACACCCTGGCACTTCCAATTCATCACAAATTAAATCTCCGTCAATATCATTAATACAATTACCAGAGCAATCATGAAATATTTGAGGGAATATACATAAGGATGAATCATTTACAAAATTAGCATTTTCATAAATTTGACTTGTATTACAAGCATAATCTTCCAAACAGGAGTGTATTTCACATGAGCCATCGTTAAAATTAGCGTTTGGATTATAATTAGTAGCATTATTATAAGTACAACCGAAAATAATGCACGAACCATCATCATAATTTGCATCAATATTAAAATTTTCAGCGATACTATTTGTACAGCCAATAATAATAGGAGATATGCATGAGCCGTCATCATCAGTAGCATTAGTATTAAATTCAAAATAATTAGAATTTGTACATCCTGGAATTTCAAGTTCATCACAAATTAAATCATTATCAATATCATTATTACATACTGAATCACAATTATAGAATAATATTTGATAAATACAATTTGATTCAAAATTTTCAATTTCATAGTTAAAATTATAGTAATTACAAGCCAAATTATCATTACAACCTTCATATGATAAAATTGTGTTAGACATAGTTATAATATCATTAGTTATGTAGCCATTAAAGTTAGTAGGAAAATTCAAAATAGAAATCAGGTCATTATTTTCTGTTAAAATCCAAAAAGATGGAACTTGATTAGTTGAAAGGCCGTCAATTTCATTAGTAGCCATATCGTCACCCCAAATAGCTAATCCTGAAAATCCATTTTCAATTGTTGTTAATCCTACGCATTCCATTGTACCATCGTAATTGATATCATAAAATGCTCCAAGTAAACTTCCTGTAAACTGATTTAAATTAGAGGAATTAAATCCTATGAACATATTTGATCCAGTTATATTTGGTTGAATAAATAAGTTGATATCAATTTGAGCATTAATTCTGTTAATAGAAATTAATGTTAAACACACAAAAATTGATGTAATATTTGAACTTTTCAAAATTAGTTTAAAATTTTATAAGCTTTGAAGGATCATTTCTGTATTTTTTTAGATCATATCCTTTAATTTTACCTCCATTCCAATTATAAAATCTGTGTGCAAGTGATAAATTTTCAATTTTAACATATTTTCCAAAATGTTCAGAATTTTGGTCCACTTCAATAACATAACCAGCCTGTTCTAATTTAATATTATCAATATTTTTTTTTTTTGAATTTAGTTGTTTTTTTAAATTGAATCTATCAATAATTAAAAAAATAATTATTAATAACAATAGAACATTTGAAAGATTCATTTAATAAATTTTTAGTTATTTTAAAAGGTTATGGTATAATTATATAATCTAATTTATGAATTTATTCAATATAGACGTGATTACTCACATATTTTTTTGAGTTTAAATTTTCTAGACTAAGTCTTTTATTTAATTCTTCAGTCACAGGTATATCCAGTTCATTATATACTGTAAGTACTATTTTTTTCGGGTTTTTTGTTAAATCTGAAAAATTAAATTTTAGATCAATTTTATTTAGATAATCTTCATTAAGATTATACCAATATTCTAAAATTTTAATTATTTCATAGGATCTCTTTTTAGATATTTTTTCTCCGTAAAAGAAAACTGATAAAAAGTTCTTAAGACTCAAAAAAGATTTTAATGAACTTTTAAAGTCTCGTTTAATTAGAATAAATTTAGAATTTTTAAATTTAGTTCTTAAGGTACTAATAGATTTTGTAAAAAATGGATTTTTAGAAACATATAACTTACCTTTATTAATAAACATATGGTTATCAATACAAATTTTATAATATTCCCAAATAAAAGGAGAGATATCGAGGTTATAATTATAATTTTTATATGATTTCTCAGAGCCAAGAATGAAAGATAAATGATAACAAGAGAATAAATGAAATAGAATTAATCCATCTTCCTCAGCCTCAAACAATCCTAATTTATGAATTGTATTAAATTTTTTAAATAATAATTTTTCAAGTTGTATAATATATTTTTTTAAATCAATTTTGAAACTTAAAAAAAGAATGTTAATATATTTGAAAAAAATTTTTTGGAAAACACTCGGTGCAAAAAAAATTTCCCAGGTTTTAAGTGAAGTAAAAATTTTATTTTCATTAATAATAAGCCTGTGAAGTCTGGTAGTCCCTGACCTTGGTAATCCAACTATAAATATTGAATTGTAATTTTCTTTTTTAAATAAAATTTTCAAACATAAAAATTCAAAAGCAACCAAATTTATATTTATTATTGCAATTATATAACCAATACAGGAGATTAAAATCAATGTTGGAATTTTATATAACTTTGAAACTTTAAATTTTGATATTGATTGAAAAAGAAGAAATATAAATCTTTGTGTACAAATATAATTCCAGACTAGGAATTTAATTAAATATTTAGGGTTTTTCATCTTTCAATCTAAACAATATCTTTAATATTAATGTTATTTAGAATTATATTTATTCATTGTAGGTCTAATTCCTTTAAAAACGAAACTATCAATAATGTCTTTTGACAAAATTAGTTTTTTAGAAATAACTTCTTTTTCATTTTTAGTCCACTTCCCTAAAACAAAATTAATTTGGTTACCTTTTAAAAAATCACTTCCTATTCCAAATTTTAATCTTGGAAAAATAAAACTATCTAAACTTTTGATAATATTTTCAATACCATTATGTCCTCCAGATTTTCCGTTAGTTTTAATTTTAAATTTACCAAAAGGTAAATTTAAATCATCTGCTATAATCAAAATATTTTCAAGTTTAATATTTTCTTTATTAACATAGTAAGAGACTGCTTTTCCACTGAGATTAACATATGTTGTAGGTTTTAGTAGAGTTACAGGTCTACCCTTAATTTTAAATTTAATAGTTGATCCGTATTTATTAGGTTGAAAGTCAGATTTTAAAATTGAAGCGTAGTATTCAATAATATCAAAACCAATATTGTGCCGGGTATCTGTATATTCTTGACCAATATTTCCGAGACCAACAACCAGGTATTTATTCATAAATTATTCTTTTTTGTCATCTGTTTTAGTATCAGTGTCTTTACTCGTAGAATCTTTGTCAGTAGGTTTCGACTCAGCAGATGAATCAGTTCCTTCTGCCTCCTCTTCAACCGCAGCTCTGGATGTTTTAATTGCTACTAAAACTGAATTTTCAGATGTAGTTATTTCGAAGTGATTATAATTTAAGTCACGAACATAAACTTTATCACCAATTTTTAAATTAGTGATATCAATTGAAATATTATCAGGAAGATTTTTTGGTATAGATCTTATTGATAATTTTCTTAAATTTTTCATTAACTTTCCTCCATTCAGTACTCCAATTGAATTACCAGTTAAAATAATTGGAACTTGAGTATTAACGGGTTTTTCATCAACTAGTTCAATAAAATCTACATGTAAAATTTGATCATTTACAGGATGAAATTGAATATCTTTAACTAGGGCTTTAATTTGGGTACTATCAATTGTTAGTTCAACAATAAATACTTTGGGAGTATAAACCAATTTTTTTAGATCATTTTCATCAAGTTGAAAATGAATATTTTCGGCCCCACCATATAAAACACATGGGATTTTACCTAAATTTCTCAGAGATTTTGATTCTTTTTTCCCTAAGTTATTTCTCATTTTAGCATTTAGCAATATAGATTCCATTTTATTTTTTTTTACATTATAAAATTTTTACTAATAGATTCATTTGATACAACATTTTTAATAACATCTGAAAAAAGTGAAGCAATACTAAGCACTTTAATTTTTTCATTTGGTTTACTTAATATTGTATCAGTAACAATTAGTTCTTTTAGATTTGATTTTTTAATTTTTTCGTAAGCAGACCCAGATAAAACAGGATGAGTACAAAAAGCTCTGACAGAGATCGCTCCTTCTTTAATTAACATATTTGATGCTGAAGTTAATGTCCCTGCTGTATCTACCATGTCATCAACAAGAACTATATTTTTACCTGCAACTTCTCCAATAACTCTCATATCTCCTATTTCATTTGCTTTTTTTCTATGTTTGTAACATATAACCATTTCACATTGTAGATGTCTTGAATATGCGTGAGCTCTTTTAGAACCGCCCATATCCGGCGATGCTATAGTTAAATTTTTTAAATTTAAAGACTTGATATATTCAATAAAAACGCTTGATGCATATAAATGATCAACTGGAACTTCAAAAAAACCTTGTATTTGATCTGCATGTAAATCGCATGTCATAACCCTAGTTGCACCTGCTGCGATTATCATATTGGCAACAAGCTTAGCACCGATTGGGACTCTTGGTTTATCTTTTCGATCTTGTCTGGCCATACCAAAATATGGAATAACAGCAACTATTTGAGCAGCTGAAGCTCTTTTTGCAGCATCAATCATTAATAAAAGTTCCATTAAATTATCTGATGGAGGTCTTGTAGATTGTATTATAAAAACTTTTGATCCTCTAACTGTTTCTTCAAAAGAAGGAATAAACTCTCCATCACTAAATTTAGAAATTATTACATTACCCAAATTAGTACCAAAATTTTTAGCAATTTTTATTGCTAAATCTTTTGTTGATCTTCCTGAAAATATTTTTACAGTGGACGGCATTAAATTATTAATTGATAATAAATGGGCAGCAAATTTAAAAATATTTTAGCAATAAACTAAATGATATATTTATTTTATGGAAATTTATCAATTTCTTTGTAAATAATTATAATTTTGAAAAGAATTTAATGCCTAGGTGGCGGAACTGGTAGACGCGCTGGATTCAAAATCCAGTTTCCTCGGAAGTGCGGGTTCGATTCCCGCCCTAGGTACTGAATGAGAGAAAGTAGTTTTGCTTTCTTCCTTTTTTTTGAAATAGCTCTTAATCTTTCGCTATTATTGGTAATGAGTTAAATTCATCAGGGGCATTAAAAGGCTATGTTGCATTTTTTACGGGATTATTATTATACATTGCTTTATATATAAAGCTCATAATTTATATACTTTACAAAGTCAAAGCTTAATATCTATACTCCTTGAGATGCTTCCAAAAGCGTTTCGAGAGAGAACCGACAAGGGTAACTCTAGGTCCTAATTTCGAATTTTTTTAAAGATTTATTTCTTTCATAAATAGTTATCCAATCCTTCACACTCATTTTTTAAAAAAATTAAATTTTAATCAATTTTTGGGGAAAAAAGGCTAAAAAATGTCAATTTTTGATCATTTTTGATCAATTTTAGCCATTTTTTGAATTTTTATAGTTTTATAAACTACTCATTTTTTCAAAATTATTTTTAATCAATTTTTGAATTTTTGAATTTTTGTTTTTGAATTAAAATATTATTAATTTAATTAAACTTGAATTAGTTATTTTCGATATTCAGTATTTTTATTTAGTTTTAAAAGTGTTATGAAAAAAATATTTTTTGTTTTATTTTTAGTTTTCTCAATTTTAGTAAAGTCTCAATCTATTGAAATAAACTCTCCATTACCATATCCTATGTTAGATTATTATCCTTTTAATAGTCAAACTTTACCATCTCCAATTCAATTTAGCAAACACAATATACTTACCCCTCAAATTAATCTTGATTGTTCTTTAAAAGCTAGGTCAATAACATATTACAATAGCTATTACACATTTGGACAGATTGTCCCAGAATATTCAATAGTACAAGTTTATGGCTCATGGTCTCAAATTCCTGATTCAATTTCTAATAATATCCCTGATTCATTAACTTCAGGTCCACCAAATTTTGTTCCATTAACACCTTACATTAACTCAGGATTTGATAGCGCAAGTGTTACGGGTTTTATTAATATTGTATCAACTGAATTCTTAACAGGATGGTCCCAGTGGTTTTATTTTGATAATAATGGAAATATTCTACTATATAATCAAATATCTTATCCTTTATCATCTAGTAGTTATATTTATAATGAAAGTGGATTACCAATTTATAATAATAATTTAAGCTATGGTAATTCAGCTAATAATTCATTAGAATTACAATGGACTAATGAAAATCAAATATGTACAGTTATTGATAGTGGAGAAATTAATTCAGCATATGAATTTAATTCAAATAATATATTAGCTAAATATCAAAACTTTAATTATGAAAATTCTAACTTAGATTCAATAAATTTTCATTATAATGATGATAAATTAATAATTCAAAGTCAAATATCTTATATAAATAGTAGTCAAATTATTTGTGATTACAATTGGATAGATGAAAGTAATTTAGAAATAACTTTTAATAATTTTCAAAATGGCGATTCAGTTTCAAACTTAATTGATGGTAATATTTCTAAAATAATATATGAGGTAGATTCAAATTTGTATGTGACAAAACTAACTTACTTAGATAGTAATTTTAATAAAATAATAAGTTGTGAATATCTTTTTTGTGAAGACGAAGTACCAATTTATGGATGTATAGACTCACTTGCGTGTAATTTCGATTCATTAGCTAATACCAATAACGGATTTTGTGCTTATATTGATGAATGTGGAGATTGTGGAGGCCCAGGACCCGAAATTGGTTATGATTGTGCAGGAAATTGTCTAGATGGAACTTCTCTGGTAACTATTGATGTTGGAGGAGGTAATTGGGCTTCTGAAATTGAGTGGGAAATTCAAAACTTTGAGGGAAGTGCTGGTGTATTTGAATTGTGTTTAGAAGATGGTTGTTCATTATTTAATATTTCAACTTCGTTTGGTGGAGAAGGATGGTATGGTAATCAAATAACTATAACTGAAAATTTGTCACAATCAACAATATTATCAGGAAATCTAGTAGGTAATAATTCAGGAGGTATTGCTATTGGAATTAATTCTTTGGAAGAATGCGAGGGGGGTATTGGATGTTCAGATTTAAGTGCATGTAATTACGATGAAGAAGCACTCGTATCTGATATGTTGTCTTGTATATATCCTCAGGAATATTTTGATTGTGATGGGAATTGTATAAATGATTATGATTTAGATGGAGAGTGTGATGAGTTTGATTATAACGATGATTTGGGAAAAATTGAACCAAAAAATATCAGTAATAATTTAATAAAAATAATAGATGTTATAGGAAGAGAATATAAAAGTCACAAAGATGGTATAATTTTATTTTACATCTATGAGCATGGTAAAGTTGCAAAAAAGTATACCAAATTATAAAACTAAGTATTTTGAATAAAAACGAGTATTACATTTATACTATTTTCATTTTAAGAGTGAATAATTACATATACTCCGATAATTATGAGGATATATAAAATATAATGTACATTAATTACTTTTAAAAATAATTAATGTAATATATATACTTTTTAAATAAAATTTTAATTATTATTAAATAATAATTAAAAAAATTATACTGCTTTAACATTGACAGCTCTCATTCCTTTTTTATCTTCTTCAAGTTCAAATTCAACGGAATCACCGTCATTTATTTCTCCTGTAACTCCCGTAATATGAACAAAATAGTCTTTACCTTCTTCACCTTCTTCATTAATAAATCCATAACCTTTTTTTTGATTAAAAAATTTTACAGTTCCTTTTTTCATTTTTTATAAATTTTAATTGAGGGTGAAAGATAATCAAATGATTTGATATGTAATATAATTTATTACAATTATTATTAACTTTTATCAAAATATAAATTAAAACATGAATTGAAAATTAATAATTATTTTATCTTAGATTATAAATAAGTTATCAAATATCAATATTGATTATGACAAAAATTATTAAATGTCCAAAAGAATTATTAAAAAATGATTTATACAGAAAAAATATATTAATAACGGGAGGGTACAGTGGTATTGGCCTTTTTACTTCAAAACAATTAATTAGTCAAAATGCATCAGTAATAATTGCTGGAAAAAATAAAAAAAAAGGAAATAAAATTTCCAAGGAAATAGGATCAGATTTTTTTGAACTTGATTTAAGTAACAGGGATAGTATTGAAAATTTCTCAAATGAATTTAAAAAAAAATATAAAAAATTAGATGTATTAATTTGTAATGCTGCTTTAATGGCTCCCCCGGCACTAGGGAAATCTCAATCTAGTGTGAGGACCAAAGAAGGTCGGGAAATACAAATGGCAACAAATTACTTAGGACATGTATTATTGATTCATCTCTTAGAAAATATAATCAAGTTAACTCCAAACTCTAGGATAATCAATGTGTCAAGTTGTGCAGCTGATTCAATGCCAAGTGGAGGTCAGAAAAATCAAGCTGACATCGATTTATCTGATCCATATTGGAATAAGAGAAAATATATACCTATTGACGCATATGGTCAATCAAAGTTAGCACAAATTCTTTATTCTAATGAACTGGCAAAAAGACTGGAGGGAACTGACACTAAGGTAGTTTCAATTCACCCAGGATGGGGTTCTGCAACAAATTTAGATAGGTATTATCCATTTATTTTGAGAAAAATTTTAATTCCGATAATTGGAAGATTTCTAGGTGCAATAACAATTGAACAAGCCTCCCAAATTCATTTATATTGTGCCTTATCTCCAGATATTGAAAATGGAAAATTTTATTCTCAAATTGGTATTTATGGAAATAAAAATATGCAAAAGGGAGGTTTACCAATGGAATTTAAAAGTCCAAATGCAACTTTAGAAAAACAATCAGCATTATGGAGTTGGACAATGAAAGAGTTAAATTTATAGTTGTTAAATATTTTGATAAATTAATACTTTTAAATCATGAAGAATGTATTTTTTACTTTATTATTTTTTCAAGTTATAATTTGTTACACTCAAAATTATAATAGTCCAGAAAGTATTGATTATGATTCACTAAATTCAAATTATTATATTTCTAATTCATCAAATGGTCAAATACTCAAGTGGGATGGAAATTCATTGACAATTTTTGCAGATAATATTGGTTTTGGTCCTCATGGAATAGAAATAGTCAATAATACAATATTTGTTTGTAGCGGATCGAATTTATTGGCATTTGATTTAGAAGATGGAAGTCAAATTTTAGATTATAATTTGAATGCTACATTTTTAAATGGCATTACTCACTCAAATCAAGATTTATATATTTCAGATTTTGGTGATAAAATGCTTTACAGATACAATTTTTTAAATAATAATTTTGAAATTATTAGCACATTTGAAGAAAGACCAAATGGTGTGTGTTTTGATGAATTTAATAATAGGATATTGGTAGTATGTTGGGGAAGTAATGCACCAATTTATGAAGTTGATTTAATTAATAATAATCATAATACATTATTATATTCAGGACTAGGAAATCTTGATGGGATTGCAATAGATGATTGTGGATATTTTTATGTTTCAGCCTGGAGTGATAACTCTATTTATAGATATAGCTCAAATTTTCAAAGCGTTCAATTAGTTGTAGAAAATTTAAGTCATCCTGCAGATATTTTTTATAATAAAATTACAAATACTTTAGCAATACCAAATTCATTAAATAATACTGTAGATTTTTTAAATTTTGATTTTTGTAACAATTTGACATTGTCAAAACATCCTGTAATTAAAAAAATATTGTCAAAACTGTTGATGGATTTGGATTAAATATTTGTGAACAATCATTTAGACTCATGATTGATATTTTTGATGATGGATCTTCTAAAAAGAGAATAATTTTAAATTAATATAACAATTAAATTTTTAATCAATGAGAAAGATAATTAATCTGTTTTTTTTTCTATTGGGCTCCTTATTAAAATCCCAAATTCATCCAGGTGTTAATCAATTAAATATTAGTCATTTAATTGATGGTCAAGAAGTTATCAGAACAGTTTATGTCAAGACTCCTATGAATTTTAGTTTAAATAATATTTATCCAATAGTTTTCGTATTTCACGGAGGAGGAGGTTCAGGGGAGCATTTTTTACATTCTGGATTTTTTAACTTTTTGACAGATTCAAAAGAGTTTATTGGAATTTATCCGAATGGTTATTCTGATAATCCTGATGATATTGGTGGTCATTGGAATTTGGGAAATGAACCTTCATCTGCAGATGATTTAGAGTTTGTTGATTTGATATTTCAAGAAATTGAGTCATTTTCTTTTATAAATTTTGATAAAGTATTTGCAATTGGTATGTCTAATGGAGCAGGAATGGTTAACCTTTTAGGTAAATCTAGATCTTATTTTGATGGTATTGCTCCTTTATTTAGTCAGCAGTTAGTTACTATTGGTGAATTAGAGACTTTATATGAATCTTTAAAAGTTTTTCAGGTTGTCGGACAAAATGATGAATCTATTCCGATTAATGGGGGGATATCATTTAATGGAGAATTTATGTCAGCTATAAATAGTGCTCAAAATTGGGCAGAAAATTTAAATTGTGATATATCATATATTACAGAAGAAAATATATTTTTAGGGAGTACAGATTTTTATTCAACTACCTATACTGCTTGTAATAATTCTCATTCAGAAATTAAATCCTTAGTAGCAATAAATACTGGTCATAATTGGAATAATCCACAAACAGAAATTGCAGTTTTAGAAGAAATTTGGAATTTTTTCAATACAAGTCATTTAGAAACTAATAAAATTCAGTCTCAGACAAGAAAAATTGTTTCTGTATTTGATATATTAGGTAGGGAATGCAGTACTCCAATATATAATTTATTATACTTTTATTTGTATTCTGATGGATCTTTTGAAAAAAAAATAATTGTAGATGAAAATTAAAGTTTTTAGCTTAAGAATTTTCGAATTTATTGTAAAATTTAATAGAAGCTATAATTCCAATAAATGAAAAAATCGTTAAGATCGTAAATACAATACTTTGCCCTTTAATCCCAGAATATTGATCAAGAAAATATCCATATAAAGGGCCGCTAAAAATGTCTGGTGTATATCCAATTATAGAGATAAACCCCACGGCTGTCCCAGTTAGATTAATTGGAATATTGCCCCTTTTCATTACAGAGAAATAAAGAGTTCTTGCAGAATATATTCCAATCCCTAGTAAAGTTGTCGAGAATAAAAATAATAATTCTTGATTAATTGAAATTAATTTTAGAGAAAAAAATAATGAACCAATTAACGTAAATGTAAAACTGATTATTAACATTATTGTAGCTTTAAATTTAGATAAAAAGATTGCAATCAGAATTGCAATAGTGGGTCTTAAGTAAAGTAAAAAAGTAGAAATTTTTGCGGACTCAACTTCATTGTAATCCATTATTTTATTTGCGTATAAAGAAATTATATCTGTAGTTTTATATCCCACATAAGCACATAGTATAATTACCATGATTAATCTTACAGAGTATAATTTTTGAACAGACTTAAATTTCTTGAAAGAAAATTTTTCTACCACATAATTTTTATTTTTTGGTATAAAGAATTTCATATATTTCCATACTAAAATTGAGACTGATGCTACAAAGAAAGATGTAAAAAATATTACTTTTGAAAAAGCCTCTCTCTTCTCTTGTAAGTCTATTTTAGAATTGAATTCAGTAATTAACAGTGAAAAAATCATGATACAAACTGAAGCAATGATTGCACCAATAATACCTCTCCCCCCTTCAAGTAAACCAAATGCCAAAGTTTGACTGTCATTGTCTCCCCAAATTCTTGTTGCTTTTATCATCGGTGACCAAAATAAAAAAACAGTAGTAAACCCCCAATAAGCATATAAAATTTTAAGACCTAAAAATCCAGGATAATTTGCGTAATATAATCCTCCTAAAGAAGTGAGTATTAGAGATGTACTCATTAGTTTTCTTGGAGGATATCTATCTGCCAAAGGCCCCCCAATAAGATAAGATAAGATAGCAACAAATCCATAAGTTGAAAAACAAATTCCAAGTTCGGTATTTGATATTTCAAATAATTCTAATACGGTGGGTCTAAAAACTCTTGATATTATGTAGGGTAACATAAATACTGTTTCAGCTGCAAGGATTAATAAAATTATATTAAGGATTGATTTTTTTTTCATAAGAATCAATAAATATAATTTAAAAAAAATAATTAGTTTTAAATCAAATTATAAGAAATAAGTTAGACAACAGGAAAATATTATTTAATATTTATTAGTTGGATAATTTTTTGGGACAGGCCAATTGTCATCATAACCATATTTCCATTTTAATGTTTTAAGCTCATCTTCAGTTGAAAGGCATTGATTTAGCTCATTAGTTATTTTTTTTTCATCCATGTCCTGTCCAATTAGTACTATTTCATTTTTTCGATCACCAAAAGTAATATCCCAGTTTGATTCAATGTTTTTTTGGTTATCAACAAATGTTTGGTTCTGAATTCTTTTTTCGAAAGCCATACTACACCACCATACTCCGGCAGGATCTGCTTTTAATGACCCTCCAGCTTGACTCCATATCAGAGCTTGATTTGGTCTTGAAGATAACCAAAATAATCCTTTGCTTCTTATAATTGAAGATGGGAATCTTTGTTGAACATAAGACCAAAATCTCTCAGAATCAAAGGGTTTATTATTTCTAAAAACAAATGATGAAATTCCATATTCATCAGTTTCTGGAATATGATTATCTTTATTAAGTTCCTCAATCCACCCGGCATTTTGTTCTGCTTCTTCAAAATTAAATAATCCAGTATTTAAAATTTTATTAGGCTCAATTTTACTATATGATGATTCAATAATTTTAGCCGACGGATTTAATTTTTTAATTGTAGATTTTAAGAATCCAACAACTTCTTTTGTTACTAGATCTGTCTTATTTAAAAGAATGATATTTGCAAATTCAATTTGATCAGTTAATAAGTTCACTATTGTTCTAGTGTCATCTTGGATATCACTCAAATTTCTGTCTTTTAATTTTTCAGGACTTCCAAAATCTTTAAAAAAATTATATGAATCAACAACTGTGACCATTGTGTCAATGTAACTGAACTTAGAAAGATCGATATTATCTTCTTCATTAACGAAAGAAAATGTCTGAGCTACAGGAATGGGTTCACTTATACCTGTACTTTCAATTAATAAATAATCAAATTTTTTTTCTTTAGCTAATTTCTCAACTTCAATCATAAGATCTTCTCTTAAAGTACAACAAATACATCCATTACTCATTTCGACTAATTTCTCCTCTGTTCGAGATAGAGTATTTGTGTCTTTAATATACTCATAATCAATATTTACCTCACTCATATCATTCACAATAACTGCAACTTTTAGCCCCTGCCTATTATGTATTATATGATTTAAAAGTGTAGTTTTTCCTGACCCAAGGAATCCACTTAAAACAGTCACGGGTAATTTATAATCCATATTGATATTTGCTTTAATTTTTTTCTGCAATAAAATTATAAAAAATAATTATTGCAACAAAGTTGCAATATATTTATTTAATATTAAATCAAGAAAATTGAAGTTTTATTAAATAATATTATTTTTGACTTAAATTATTTAAAATCATATTATGAAAAACCTTTTATTATCAATAATATTTATTCCTTCTATTTTGTTATCTCAGGGTTTTAATACTGGGATAAATTATAATTTTAATAATTACGAATTTTATCAATCCTCATATTATGGTTATCCCTATGGTAATCCTTACGGAAATATTTCAAATACTCAAAATAATACATTGAATTACCCTATTCCCGTTTTATATAACCAAGCTGTAAATTTACCAATACCAATACAATTTAATAAGTTTAATACAATGTCTCCAAAAGTTGATATTAGTTGTCCTGTAGAGGGATTAATGATTACTTCATACAACAACAACGACATTAACAATATTATGTCGTATTCTAATTATAATACATATAATTGGATAGATTCATTTAATATTTATGAAGAAGGAGCAATGTTTTCAAGTCCAACTCATTATTCTTTTAACTCAGAAGGTTATATTGATAGTTGTGTTAATGGGGGGTTTTGGTCGGTTCCTACTGTATTTGGATATTTTATTTACGATGAAGTTGAATTAATAGACTCTTTAATTGTCGGAGCTGATAATCCTATGATTGATGCTGATTCTATTAATTTTTCTTGGATTAATAATAATCAAATTTGTATTTCTAATATAGAAAATAGAAATCTTGCAAAATATGAATTTGATTCGTTTGGAAATTTATTAAACTATAACAGTTTTGAATATATTCCAGTTGATGAAAATGGTGATACTGTTTTTAGTAATGGATATTATCCTATGGGGCCTGTTGCTGTTAATTACCCTGGAAATTTAAATACAATAGTAGATACTGTTAATTTTTATTATGATGAAAATGGTTTAATATCTCAGTCAAGAATTAAAAAAACTAATAGAATATATTTTCAATATACATCTGATTTTGATACATTATTTTTTATGGGGGATACTATGATTACCCCTCATAATAACGATACAACTATATTATCTGTGATTACATTAGATTACAATTGGGTAAATCAAAATCAAGTAGAAATTGATATTAATTACATAACTGAAAATTCAAATAGCGGATATAATCTTGGTTCAGCAGGGTATGGTGTTTATATGGGGCAGTATAATAATCAAGAAATTTCAAAGATAATTATAGATGTAGATTCTAATAAATATGCTAAAAATATTACATATCTAGATTCAAATTTAAATAATTTAATTAATTATGATTTTCAATTTTGCGATGATGACAGCCTTATTTTTGGTTGTTTAAATCCATCTGCATGTAATTTTGACAGTACTGCAAACTATAATACTGAATCATCATCAATTTCATACGATGGTCAACCAATAAATAATCCTTGTTACTTTGAATATGATTCTTGTGGACAATGTGGAGGAAATAATTTTCCAGAACCAGGATTTGATTGTTTTGGTAATTGTATTTCCGGCAGATTAGTAACAGTTGATGTTTTTGGGTCCTTAACCTTTAACGTTTCTTGGGAGTTAAATGGAATTGAGGGAGTAAGTAATGTACCTCAACAAGTTTGTTTGGATGATGGATGTCATTTTTTAAATTTGGAAACACTTGATGGAAATAGTTGGTTTGGTACTCAAGCTACTGTGACACTAGATGAAAATAATTATAATATTTTAAACGAAAATTTAGCTGGAACATACTATCTTACTGGTAGTAATACTCAATTGGCATTTCCTTTGAATTATAAAGGTTTTTGTGGAGTTGTATATGGTTGTACAGATTCTTTAGCGTGTAATTTTAATGAATACGCAAATAATGATGATGAATCATGTATCTACCCTGAACAATATTATGATTGTTATCATAATTGTATTAATGATTTTGATCAAGATGGTGAATGTGATGAATATGATTATGATGATGGTTTGGGAATCAATAAATTAAATGATAATTCAAATAGATTAATTAAAATGATTGATGTTCTAGGAAAAGAGCATAAATTTCATCCTAAAGGACTAATTCTATTTTACATCTATGAAAATGGGGAAGTCAAAAAAAAGTATAATAATTAGAAAAAGTATAATTTATTAATTGAGTTTTTTCTTTTTAAAATTTATAAAAAAATTTATAAAATAAACTAGACTAAGTAAAATTGATATTCTTGCAACATAATCACCGTACATAGTATAGAATGTAATTTTTGAATTTTTATATATATTGGTATTGATAATTCCGCTTTTATTATAACTTAATGAGTCTAAAATTTCCCCGAAAGGATTTATCACAGCACTTATACCAGTATTTGCGCTTCTAACTAGAAATTTTCGATTTTCTAATGCCCTTAATCTTGAATAAGCAAAATGTTGTGAGTATCCATATGAATCTCCCCACCAACCGTCATTGGTAATTATTGTAATCCAATTCGCTCCTTTTTTGACAAATTTTGATACATATTCACCATAAATCGACTCATAACAAATAATTGATGAAAAAATTCCTACATCAGTATAAAAATTTGAAATTGAGTCATTTCTACCAAAATTACCAATTTGATTATCAATTTTTATTGGGAATCTATCAAAAATTGGAGAAAATATGTTTGGGTAAGGAATGGTTTCAGCTCCTGGAATTAATTTTGATTTTCGATATATCTGATGCGGGATATTTTTTGAAAATAATATAGAGCTATTAAACACTTCAAAAAAAATATTATTCTTATTTCGAACCGAATATTTATATTTATTCTTCCCTTTATAAATTTGAGCTGTTGTTGCTCCTGTCAATAGGAACATGGTAGGTTTTTTTTTCAATAATGAATCTAGTCTATTTATAATTTTGAATTCCATTAGTCTTGATTCCCACATCCATTTTTTTAAGAAGTTTTCTGGTAAAAGTGTGAGTTTTGCATTAAAGTTTCTATCAATATTAATTAAAGAGTCTACCCTGTCAAATTGAATATCTTGGGATAATTGAAATTTTTCAGTGTAACAATCAAAATTTGGCTGAACGATACTAATTTTAATTTCATTATTAGAATCGTTTATATTCAAATCTTTAAAATTTTTAAAATTTATAATCAATTGGGAAAATATTACCGGTAGAATTATTACTAAAATTTTAGAAAAGTTCCCGCTATTGAATTTAAATGAATCTTGATCGATTAAATTGTAAATTATCACATTTGATAATAATATCCATAAAGATCCACCAAAAACACCAGTATACTCATACCATTGAATCAAGTATATGGAATTTGAAAAAACATTCCCAAGAATTAACCAAGGCCAACTAAAATCCCAGTTGAGATGAGGAAATTCAACTATGGATATCCAAAAAATAATTAATGAAATATAAAAATGTTTTTCACCATATTTTTTCTTGATTATACTAGATAATAATAAGACTAGAGCCATAAAAAAAGCATTATAGAAAGACGCAAATATCCCCCCAAACACATTAGTTTTTATTACCCAATAACAAAGTAAAAAGTTTGTTAGTAGAAAATTGAAAAATAAAATTAAAAATAACTTAAGATTTGCTGTTTTAACCTGATATGAAAAATTTTTTATGATTTTAAATAGAGGTATAAAACTGAAAAATATTAGAAATGGGAATCCATTTGGAGGCCATGATAAAAAAAATAAGGTTGATGATAAAATACAGAGGAGAATTTGGTTTAGATTTCTCATTATTTTTTTTTAAGTTTGTTAATGATTTTTTTTTATCACTATTTAGTGAAAAATTCAAATTATATAAGATATATATCATAAAGCTATGAATAATTTTTTAAAATCCCTTTTCGTATTATCGATACTTTTCTTTACTGGCGTTAAAAGTTTTGCTGGAGATATGAGTGCCTTTGACCAAGGTCAAGAAGCTGAACTTTTAGCTCTTATTAATAATCTAAATGGTACTGATGAAGGAAAAGCCATACATATTAGAGTAAATTTTAGTAATGACAATCTTGCTGAATCATTATCACAATGGCAGTTGGTTGAATATGAAGATGGAAATCCTGAAGATGGAGATACTTTAACTTTTCCGGATATTTTATTATATGACGCAAACAATCCTGATACTTATAACCTTACTCAATATCTTCCAACAATAGGAGGTCCTTATGATGTTTTAATTGCTCATTCACCAGAATCAATGGTTACCTCTTTGGGGAATTGCTTATTCGAATTTGATTATGTTTTTCAAGCTGATTTGTCTGGATTTTTGTCTGGAACTGCAACTACAGATTTTATTTATACAGCAGTTAATACCACTCCTGATGAAACTGTATTACTTTATTCTTGGTCTGAGGAAAATGCTAACTTGACTGCTGATCAAGAATGGGATTATTCTGGAACATGGATGTATTCTGAAGGTTCTTCAGATAATGGAGTTTTTACATTTGGTTCTTCAATTAGATATGACAACTTATATCAACCTTTATCTCCACCTGCTACCTATCCACTATGCTCTTCATTATCATTTCCAATTCCAAGTGACTCTTTGGATTGTAACGATAATGATTTTAGCGGTTTAGGTAATTTAATTGGTGATGGCTTTTGTAATGATGGATCTGAAGGATTTAATTTTAATTGTTATGAATTTGATTTTGATGCAAATGACTGCTCTCTTAATTATGAAGATCTTTTTGGGTGTACAAGCACTTGCGCTCCAAATTACAGTGTAACTAATTTTTATGATGATGGATCATGCGATTTTTACGAAGGATGTAATTTCCCTTATTCTGGTCCTGCTTCAATTTACGAATATCAATACATTAATATAGATACTTGTGCAATTCACAACGTTGATCTTTGTATTCCTACCGTATATGGTTGTATGGATCCAAATTATATTGAGTATGATCCCCTGGCAAATTCTGAAGACTATGGAACATACATTGAATTTTGTGAAAATCTTATTGGATGCCCAGAATCTAACAATATATTTGTTGAGGTTACTGGTACTGATGATTCCACATACAATGTTTACGGTTGGCAGTTATCAAATCAATTTTATGAAATTCCTGAAGATGCTGAAACTTTTTATGGAGGTAACAATGAAATAGGGATATACAACTATTGTCTATCAGATGGCTGCTATAGACTTGATATGAATAGCACATGGGACAATGGAAATATTATTGTAAGGCTAGATTCAAATATAATTTTAAATGAAATAATGGATGATGGGGCTAATCTTGAGATTCATTACTTTGGGTTAAATGTGATTAGTGAAAATTGCGTTGATTCATCTATAGTATTAGGATGTACTTATTCTGATGCAGAAAATTATAATTCACTTGCTACTCAAAACAATGGAACATGTGAGTATATTCTAGGATGTATGGATGAAGATGCATTTAATTATAATCC
>NZJX01000007.1 GCA_002692065.1 Flavobacteriales bacterium
CAAGGAATTTTAGATTTAAATGGATCTGGAAGTGATTTATATTCTGGTTTAGATGGTAAAGCAATACATTTAGTTGCAACTGCTGATATCGCTGATTTAAGTGCATTTGGCCTAAGCGTAGCTAACAATGGTGGTGGTTCTGATGGGGTTGAATATACGCTTTCAGGATCTGCTAGTGCTGGAGATGATATCTTAGTTTACAGAGTTGGCGATGGATCTAGTTCTTCTACTTTTTTCGCTGATTATTTTGGAGATTGTTTCTCTCAATTTGATGTTTTAATCCCTACAGGATTAAGTTTTCCTGATGGAAATGGTGACGATCCAGTTGAATTATTTGAAAATGGAGTTGTAATTGACTTTTATGGAGATGTAGATGGAGCAGCAATTAATGGAGATCCATATGAAGATGGATGGACATATAAATTAGAAGATGGAACATGGTTAGATGGAGGAGAAGATTGTGATGTTGAATCACCTGAAGATTACTCAGTAATTAGTTCTGGATGTCCTTATCCAATTTGCAACTTTGGTACTCAGGGATGTACTGATCAAACTGCTTTTAATTACAATCCTGAGGCAACAATAGATGATGGTTCTTGTATCTTAAATTTAACAAATGGATTATCACTCCAAGGTGTTCTAGATTTTGATCTTGGATCAACTGGTGGTAAAGCTATACATTTAAAAGCTAATACCAATATCTCAGACCTAAGTATTTTTGCAATTGGAACTGCTAATAACGGAGGTGGATCAGATGGTCCAGAATTTACTTTTGAATCAATTTCTGTTTCAAGTGGTGATGAAATTTTAGTAGTAAGAGATGATTCTGCTATGTCTATATATATGGGTTCATGTTACTCAGAATTTGATCATATAATTCATCAAAATATATCTGCAATAAATCAAAATGGGAATGATGCTATTGAATTATTTGAAAATGGAATAATAATAGAAACATTTGGAGATGCCAATGTAGATGGTACTGGAGAAGACTGGGAATATACAGATTCTTGGGCCTATTTAGTTGACAGTACATGGACATATGGAGGATTAAATTGTACAGATTCAACAAACTCAATCTTTGAAACATCATGTGTTTATCCAATTTGTCCTCAAGAAGAAGTATGTAGTGTACCCAACTCCTGGGATGTAACTGTCACAGCAACAAATCAAACAATTATTTTACCCTCTAATACTTTAATTTCAATTGATGATCAATTAACAATTGATGAAATTGCAATAGGTTTATTTTTTGTTAATCAAATTGGAGAGCTTCAATGTGCAGGATATACTTACTTTAGTGGAGAAACAAGTCAAATTGCAGCATTTGGAGATGACACTACAACCGATGAAATTGATGGTTTCCAAGAAGGACAAGAATTTACTTGGTTAATTTATAATTGTATTTCTGGAGAAACATATAATGCTAATGGATCATTTTCAAATGGACCATCAGTATACACAACAAATGGGATTTCTTATGTTAATACAGTAACTACAGCTCCTTCTGGCCCAGAAAGCCAAACAGTTAATTTACCAAATGGTTGGAGTATGTTTTCTACTTATATGATTCCTGAAAATACGGCGCTTGATCAATTATTATCTAGTGTTGTTAATGAGGTAATAATAGCAAAAGACTATCTAGGTGCAGCCTATTTACCAGAATTTAACTTTAATGGGGTTGGAGCTATTCAAGTAGGACAAGGTTATCAAATTAAAATGTCGTCTGAACAAAATTTAGTTGTTGATGGAGAATATGCATTTCCTGAGGATAATCCTATTTCTTTTAATTCTGGTTGGAATATGATTGGATATTTAAGAATTGATGCTGCTCCTGCTGATTTAGTTCTCGCTCAATTGGTAGATAACAATAACCTTATAATTGCAAAAGATTTTCTTGGAGCTGCTTATCTACCAGAATTCAACTTTAACGGAATTGGAGATCTTAATCCTGGAAGAGGCTATCAAATTAAAACAAATACCGATGGAATTCTTGAATTACTTTCAAATGATATTTCATATAGAGTATCATCTCATAAAGCTTTAATTAATAAAACTAATTTTTTTACTAAACCTACTATCACTGATAAGAATATGACTTTAGTTTTGAATTTAAATAATTTAAAAAAACTTAGTGGAAATTTTGAAATAGCTGCATTTGATAAAGAAAATAAAATTGTAGGATCATCAAAAATATTTTTTCCGATAACAGTTTTTCCAGTATGGGTAGATGATGTATTAAATAATTTTAAAGATGGACTTTATAATAATGAAGAAATTTATTTTCAAATATGGAACGGGAAAGATTTAAAAAAGATTAATCTTACATCCAATAATGAATTAATTTTATTTAATACAAATGATATTGTTAATATTGATGGAGTTGAAATAAGTAGTAAAGTTAATACAGATAAAATTTCAATATACCCTAATCCTTCATCACAATTTTCTTCTGTAGAGATTTATTTAAATCAATCATCTATTGTAGAAATTGATTTATATGATATGATGGGGAATTTCATAAGACGAATTATTTCAGAAGAATATGGAGAAGGTAATAATTTAATAAACATAAATATTGAAAATATTCCTGATGGTTCATATTTCTTAAAAATTAAACATGATCAAAAAATAATTAACAAACATTTCAAAATTATTAATTAAATTTATTTAAGGCTGCTAATGCAGCCTTTTTTTATATGAAAAAAACACTATTAAAATGTTTTACTGCTATTACATTTTGCTGTTACTCTCAAAATAGCTATTACAATTCAGTTGATTTAAATAATATTGACAGTTTAAATTTAAAGGCAAACTTACATAACTTAATTAAAAATCATAATACAGTCTCCTATGATGCATGCAAAACTTATCTGAAATTATCTGATGAAGATCCATCTAATTCAAATAATATTATCCTAGTTTACAAGCAAGTTAGTATACCAAAAGAAAATTTTGCATCAAATAATGAACCTGATTTTTGGAATAGAGAACATGTTTGGGCCACATCACTAGGAAATTTTGGCAGTAATGGTATTTATAATTCTCTTATCTACCGAGATTTACATAATTTAAAACCCTCAGACAAGACTGTAAATTCATCTAAAAGTAATAAAAGTTTTGATGATGGTGGTATTCAACATGATGAGGCTATTGAATGTAATTATACAGAATTTACTTGGGAACCTCCTGATAATGTGAAAGGAGACATAGCTAGAATACTATTTTATATGGATACCAGATATGAAGGAAATATTGGTGGAAATGAACCTGATCTAAATATTATTGAGGAGGTAAATACTTATCCAAATCCTCAAATTGGAAATATTCAAACTCTTATTTCTTGGCATAACCAAGATCCTGTTGATGAATTTGAAACTAATAGAAATAATGTAATTTATAACATTCAAAATAATAGAAATCCATTTATTG
Organism: Flavobacteriales bacterium; assembly: GCA_002692065.1. Lineage (GTDB taxonomy): Bacteria > Bacteroidota > Bacteroidia > Flavobacteriales > UBA7430. Next base: position 3,433 of record NZJX01000007.1, read on the forward strand.
ATTATCCCGAATTTGCAAATATAATATGGAATGAATATTGTAATCCCTGCGTTTATAATTCAAATCCATCTAATGATAGTTTAATTTTACCCTCATCAACGTCAATCAACTTAGAATTAAAAGGTATAATTGATTTTGATGTTCCCTCAGGTGGTACAGACGGTAAAGCAATTCATTTAGTTGCTTCAGGAGATATCCAAGATTTGAGTCAATATGGGTTAGGAATAGCAAATAACGGAGGAGGATCTGATGGGATTGAATATACTTTTGATCCTATATCTGTTTCAAATGGTGATGATATTTTAGTTGTTAAATCTTCTTTAGCAATGGTTAATTATTTAGGTAATTGTTTTAATGAATTTGAATATGTATTAGAAACTTCAAATAATCTAACTCAAAATGGTAACGATGCCATTGAATTATTTTTTAATTTAAATGTCATTGAAACTTATGGTGATATTTATGTTGATGGAAGCGGGCAAGAATGGGAATATTCGGATTCATGGGCCTATAAAGAAAATGGAATTTGGATATATGGAGGTGCACTTTGTACTAATGAAAGTGAAAATATATTTGAATCTGGATGTATATATCCGTTATGTATAGAAGTTTTACCTGGATGTATTGATTCTGATGCATTTAATTTTAATGAAAATGCTAATACAGATGATGGAAGTTGTATTGATATTTTACCTGGATGTACTGATTCTGACGCATTTAATTTTAATGAAAATGCTAATACAGATGATGGAAGTTGNATTGATATTTTANNNGGATGTACTGATTCTGATGCATTTAATTTTAATGAAAATGCTAATACAGATGATGGNAGTTGTATTGATATTTTACCTGGATGTACTGATTCTGATGCATTTAATTTTAATGAAAATGCTAATACAGATGATGGAAGTTGTATTNATNTCCTCTTGTATTTCACCTGATTCATGGGATTTTGTCGTTACTGGGACTAACCATACTATAATAATTCCTGAGAATACTCAAATTATTATCAATAACGAAATAATTACAAATAATTTACTTATTGGTGGATTTTATACAAATAATCAAAACGAACTTCAATGTGCAGGATATACTCATTATATTGGGGAAACGACTCAAATTGCATTGTTTGGAAATGATGTAACAACTGATCAAATTGATGGTTTTCAAGAATCAGATGAATTCGTATGGATTGCATATGATTGTCAACTTGAAAGTTTAAATAATATAAATATTACATTTTATAATGGACCAAGTACTTATGTTGGTAATGGAATTTCATATGTAAACTCAATTTTTTCATCATATAGTCAAAATTTATCTATTTTGGAAGGATGGAATATGATTTCTACATATATATCAACAGAAAATAACCAAATAAATGAGGTATTTAGTCCAATTAACAGTGAAATTATAATTATCAAAAATTATCTCGGATTAGCTTATTTACCAAATATCCCATTTAATGGGATAGGTAATTTAGATATTGGACAAGGTTATCAAATTAAAATGAATTCTGATGTAAATTTAACTTTAAACGGTAATATAATTGAACCTGAGAATAATCCGATAACTCTTGTTTCTGGATGGAATATGGTAGCTTATCTTCACGATTATCCACAATCACTATTAAATATTTTCAATGATTTAGTTGAAAATAATCAACTAATAATTGTAAAAAACTGGAATGGTTTGGTCTATATTCCTGAGATTAATTTTAATGCAATAGGTAATATGAAACCAGGCCAAGGATATCAATTAAAAGTGACAGAATCCACTATTCTTCAATACTAAATCAAAGTAATGTATTTCTAATTCAATATTTATCAGATAGTTTAGTCAAATATATCCCTAAATACATTCCACCTATTATAAATATTAACGCATAATCCTTAATAAATGTGAATTCAGTAAATTCATTTATTCCTATTAGGATAATTGCAACAGTTATGATTCCAATTGCTGGCAAAAATTTATTATTCATTTTTTCTCAGTAAGTTTTAAAAGAATCCATAAATTTTTAATTTAAGAATATTCTATAAATGAAGTGCTATTCCATTGGAATAATGAAAAATTAAAAATATAATCAAGATCTTTTTCATTCTAATAAATATAATAAATTATTTTTAGCATATTCTCCTCTTGAAGTTCAACTATTTGAATACCACATTTATACCGTATTTAAATATGAGTTTATCTAGATTAATTATTTATATATTTTTTTAACAATGATTATGATATTGTATCTATATTATTTAGTAATATAAAAACAAAACGGGAAACTATCTTTAGATAATATCCCGTTAAGTACCTAGGGCGGGACTTGAACCCGCACGGACATTACTGTCCATTGGATTTTAAGTCCAACGTGTCTACCAATTCCACCACCTAGGCTTAAGAATCCATTTGAGCGAGTGAAGGGATTTGAACCCTCGACCCTCACCTTGGCAAGGTGATGCTCTACCCCTGAGCTACACTCGCAATAAAACTATAATTTCAATTACAAATATAAACACTTTTTTTATAGGGTATTAAAATTATTAATATAATATTAAAACTATTTACCTATCATATTTTTAATTTGATTTAATTTTATTAAAGCTTCTACCGGTGTTAAACTATTTATGTCAATATTACTTAATTCATCTTTAATTTGCGCTAAAACTGGATCATCTAAATTAAAAAAACTCAATTGCATATCGTTATTTATTTGAGAATTATCATTATGAATAATTTTTTCATTATCAAATTCTAAACTTTTTAATATTTTCTTTGCTGAGCTAATTATTGACAAAGGCATACCAGCTAATTTAGCAACATGAATTCCAAAACTGTGCTCTGATCCACCTTTTTTTAATTTCCTTAAAAATATAATCTCTTTATTTATCTCTTTGACAGAAACATTATAATTTTTTATTCTTTGGAAAGATTTAGTCATTTCATTTAACTCATGGTAATGAGTAGCAAAAAGAGTTTTAGCTTTTGATTTATTCTCATGAATATATTCAGCAATCGCCCAAGCAATTGATATTCCATCAAAAGTACTTGTTCCTCTACCAATCTCATCAAGTAAGATTAGACTCCTAGATGAGATATTATTTATTATACTAGCAGACTCATTCATTTCAACCATAAAAGTTGATTCACCAGAAGAAATATTATCAGATGCTCCTACTCTAGTAAATATTTTATCGACAATTCCAATGTAAGCACTTTTAGCTGGGACATAACTTCCCATTTGAGCCATTATAATTATTAATGCAGTTTGTCTTAATAATGCTGATTTACCAGACATATTAGGGCCTGTTATCATTAATATTTGTTGGGTTTTATTATCAAGAAAAATATCATTTGCAATATACGATTGTTCATCCTTTAATTCTTTTTCAATAACTGGATGTCGACCATCTTTGATGTCAATATCAAATCCAGAATTTAAATTAGGTTTAGTGTAGCCATTTTGATGTGATGAAATTGAAAAAGATAATACTAAATCTAACTCAGATATAAATTTTGAATTACACTGAATTAAATTAATAAATTTTGAAATTTTATAAATTAATTCATTAAATAATCTCTTTTCCTCATTTAAAATTTTATCATTAGCTTCTAAAATTTTTGTCTCAAGGTCTTTCAATTCAGGAGTAACATATCTTTCTGCACTAACAAGCGTTTGCTTTCTTATCCACGACTCTGGAACTTTGTTTTTATGAGTATTTCTTACTTCAATATAATAACCAAAAACATTATTAAATGATATTTTTAGAGATTGAATTCCAGTATTATCTATTTCTCTTTGTCTAATTTTTTTAAGGTACTCGTTAGCCTTACCAGAAATACTTCTATATTCATCTAATTCATTTGACACTCCCTCTGAAATAACATTACCTTTTAATAAATTAATAGGTGGGGTTTCATTCAAATAATTATCTATCATATTAATAACTTCATCACATGAATTAATTTTTCTGACAAATGTGATTATCTCTTTATTTTTTATGGTACCTAATAATAACTTAATTGATTTGATCGATTTTAAAGATACTTTTAAATTAAACACTTCCCTAGGATTAATCCTTAATGTGGCTAATTTTGATAATAATCTTTCAATATCTCCAATCTTACTAATAAAACTTTTTAAATCATTGGAAATTAAATCTTCTTTATTAAAAAAATCAACTAGTTTTAATCTTGAATTAATAAAACCAATATCATTTGAAGGCATAATTATTGCTCTTTTTAGAGCCCTGTAACCCATTGGAGAGGAAGTATTATCTAAAATATCAAGAAGAGATTTTCCTTTTTCACTATTAGGCTGAATCAATTCTAGATTTCTTATGGTAAAATGATCCATCCAAATATAATTTTCTTCAATTATCCTTTGAATACTAGATATATGTGATAAACGATTATGTCTAGTTTCTTTTAAATAGTGAATAATTGCTCCTGAAGCTACAATACCAGAATGTAAATTATCAATTCCATAACCTTTAAGTGATTTTGTTTCAAAATGATTTAATAGTAATTCGTAACAGTATGAAAAATCAAATATCCAGTTGTCAAGTTTATAAGTATAATAATTTTCTACTTTTAAATCCTCAATTTTTTTAGTTTGAGCTTTGGAAAAAAGTATTTCAGAGGGAGAGAAACTTTGAATTAACTTTTTGATATAATTAAAATCTCCCTCTGCTAAGTAAAATTCTCCTGTAGAGATATCTAATAGGGAAATTCCAAAATTTTTGTCCTTCTTAAAATATATTGATGACAAAAAATTATTTGATTTATTTTCTATGATATTGTTGTTAAATGAAACTCCAGGGGTTACTAATTCTGTAACTCCTCTTTTAACAAGTTTTTTTGTAAATTTAGCGTCTTCTAATTGTTCACAAATTGCTACTCTACAACCTTTTTTAACTAGTTTAGGCAAATAGTTATCTAGAGAATGAAAAGGGAAACCAGCTAACTCAACTTTTGAACTCCCATTTGATCTATTAGTTAATACTATACCTAAAATTTTTGAAGCTCTTATTGCATCATCTCCGAAGGTTTCATAAAAATCTCCTACTCGAAATAAAATTAAAGAATCAGGGTATTCATTTTTAACTTTATTATACTGATCCATTAAAGGAGTATTTTTATTTTTCTTAGACAATGTTATTTATATTATAAATTTTATAATAATTTTGATTTAAATACTAATATATTAATTCTTTGATAATTTAAAATGAGGAAATTAAAAAATAGTGAATTAAATAGATTATCAGTTAGTGAATTTAAAAAAATTGAAAAGCAACCCATAATTTTAGTATTAGATAATATTAGAAGTTTAAATAATATTGGTTCAATTTTTAGAACATGTGATGCTTTTTTGATTGAAAAAATTTTTTTATGTGGAATTACAGCGTGTCCTCCAAACCCAGATATAAATAAAACTGCATTAGGAGCATCAAAATCTGTTGATTGGGAATATTTTGAATCTTCATTAGAGTGTTTAAAGAAACTTATTTCTGAAAAATATTCACCAATAGCTATAGAACAAACTGAAAGTAGTATTAAACTTAATGACTATAAGTTTGAAAAGAAAAAAAAAGTGGCTTTTGTATTCGGAAATGAAATTGCTGGTATTCAACAAAATGTGATTGACATCTGTAAAGAATGTATAGAAATTCCCCAAATGGGAACAAAACACTCATTAAATATATCAGTTAGCGTAGGTATAATTTTATGGAAAGCTGTAGAGTAAATAAAGGGGGAATAATTATACCCCCTTTATGAAATATATTTTATTGAATTACAAATTCTACTCTTCTATTCATTCTGTTGAGAGAATTTGAGATGACTTGACCATCAGAAGACTTTTGAGTCATTTTAACAGATTCGTTAGCAAGCGGAGATTCTTCACCTTTAGACTCTGGTGTTAATCTTGATTTATCAATATTAAAAACGGTATTAAGTATTTCTATAACTGCATTTGCTCTATTCATAGCTACTTTCATATTGTTTGAATTATTACCAACTGAATCAGCGTATCCAATAACTTTTAACTTGTAGTTTAAATTTGCTTGTAAAAGTGCAGCAACAGCTGCTAATCTTTCGTAATTAGCATAAGACACTTTTGTTGAATTAAAATCAAAATAAATTGCAGGCATGAACGCTCCCTTGGCTCCTCTTATTTCTTTACCCTGGAAGTTAACTGTAACTCCTGATGGAGTATTTGGTTCAATATCAACTGAATTGGGCACTCCATCCTTGTCAGAATCTAATTCTCTACCATTTGCATCTACTTGAACTCCTCTTGGAGTAAATGGATCATCATCTTGAAAATCAGCCACACCATCCATATCTACATCTAAGGCAACACCCTTACCATCAACAACTACACCCTTTGGAGTGTTATTATCAGCATCAAAAGAGTCTGAAACTCCATCACCATCAGTATCCGCAGAAAGACCCTCTATTTTAGTTTTTACGGATGCTAAATCATTTGATAAAGCGTCTAATGGGTTGTTCCACTCAACAGAAGATTCTTTTTTTGTAAATCTATAATTCAAACTTATTCCAAAATTTAAATGAGAAGCAAGATCGTCTCCACTTAAGGGAGTTGTACCTAACATAGACGAAATATCAAGATCTATTTTCTCTGATACAGCCAATTTAACTCCTGCACCAAAATTTGGAATTACAGCGGAACCATCATCATCAAATGTCATTAAACTGGTTCCAAATCCTGCATAAATCTTAGATTTGTCAGAATTTCCAATTGTTAAGTTAGATAAATTTAAAAGACCTCTTATATAGAGAGCATCAAATGGTAAATCAACAGTTTCATTTGATAAAGTTGATGATACATAACCTAATTGAAGTCCGATAACTGAAGTTAATTGTTTTGAGTAGTTAAAACCAGCTGAAACACCTATATCAGATCCATCTGAAATAAACATAAAAGCACCGGAATTAAGACCTACAGAAGCATCTTTTAAAAAAAATTTTCCTAAACCAGTATCTTGTGAATAGGAATTTAATGTTATTAAACATGTAGCTAAAAAAAGTTTGATTATTTTGTTCATTATTTTGCTTTTAAAAATAGTTTAGGTTTATAATTTTTTACAAATATAAAAAATGCTTTTAATTATAACGAAATATTATGAATTCCTTTCGAATAACTTTTATTTAGATACGTAAGAATTTTTTTAAAAATTGGTTTTTGGTCAATAAAATCAATATTTGTTACATCAAAACATAAAATTGGAAATTTATTTTTTTCTAACTCCAATAACTTTTCGTAACCAATATTAACTTTTTCTAAATATTGTCTACTAATTTTTTTTTCGAAAAACCTATCTCTTTGTCTTATTTGTTTGGAAATTTTATTAATATCGGAACTCAAAAATATCATTAAATCAGGTTCTTTTATTAGTCTATCAAATTGATCAAATATAACTTTAAAAAGTTTAAATTCACTTTTAGATAAATTTATTTCTGCAAAGAGTAATGATTTAGAAAATAAAAAATCAGAAATAATATTATTATTTATTTTGTTATGAAGATTGATTAATTGCTTATATCTTTCTACCAGAAAATAACTTTCCATTTGAAAAATATTTGATTTATCATCATTGTAAAAATCAGCTAAAAAAGGGTTATTTTTAAAATTTTCATACAATTTATGATACTTAAACTCTTTGTAAAATAAATCTACAAATGAAGTTTTACCAACTCCTATATTTCCCTCAACTACAATGTATTGATAATTTTCCATAATAATTTACTTTTGAAATATCTTTACAATTTTCATATAACTTCTCTATAGTTATATTTTCAATTTCATGAACCCAATTTGGTATAATATCTAATAAAGTCGTCAGTACAAATTTTCTTATGCTAATCCTAGGATGAGGAACTATTAAATATTGAGTATTAATTTTATGACCTTTAATTAATAGAATATCAATATCAATTATTCTAGCTTCATATTTGTCAATTTTTGTCCTATTTCTTCCATATTTAAGTTCAATTTTAATGAATTTTTCCAGTAATTGCTTGGGTTTTAAATTAGTTTCTATCATCAATGCACAATTTAGATATTTTGAATCAATATATCCCCAAGATTCAGTTTCGTATAAATTTGATATCTTTTTTAAATTTGATATCTTTTTTATCTCTAAAATAGTTGAATGGATATTATCAAATCTATTACCTAAATTAGAACCCAAACCAATAATTACCTCATACATTTTCTAACTTACAGCTCTTAATTTATTTAAATTATTAATTGATAACTTTTCTTTAACAAACTCAATAGTCACCTTGAAATTTCTTTTATCAGAGGAAGGAGATGAATACATTAAATCCAATAAAATGGTTTCACAAATTGACCGAAGACCTCTGGCACCCAAATTAAATTTTTCAGCCTTATCAGCAATAAATTCTATTACTTCATCTTCTATATTTAAAATTTTATCATCCATTTCAAAAATTTTCTTATACTGTTTAATGATTGAATTTTTAGGTTCAGTCAAAATTTTCACTAAAGCATCTTTATCTAAAGAATCTAAAGAACATAGAATGGGAAGTCTTCCAACTAATTCTGGTATTAATCCATATGATTTTATATCGATTGATGATACAAAATTTAAAACTTGATCATCTTTAAAATAATTATTTGAGGAATTTCCAAATCCAATAATACTTGTATTAACTCTGCTCTTTATTATTCTTTCAATTCCATCAAATGCACCTCCACATATAAATAAAATATCTTTAGTATTTAACTTTATATATTTTTGATCTGGATGTTTACGACCGCCTTGTGGTGGGACATTCACTATTGTTCCCTCTAATAATTTAAGTAGACCTTGTTGGACTCCTTCTCCAGAAACATCTCTAGTTATTGAAGGGTTGTCATTTTTTCTAGCAATTTTATCAATTTCATCAATAAAAATTATTCCTCTTTCAGCTAATTTAATATCGAAATTACATAATTGAAGTAATCTTGACAGAACTCCCTCCACATCCTCACCAACATAACCTGCTTCTGTCAAAACAGTCGCATCTACAATAGTAAAAGGAACATTTAATAGTTTAGCTACTGTTTTTGCAAGTAAAGTTTTTCCTGTTCCAGTTTTACCAACAAGTAGAATATTAGACTTTTCAATTTCTACTGTATTATCAATTTTATTGTTAGATATCCTCTTATAATGATTATATACTGCAACTGATAATATTTTTTTTGCAATTTCTTGACCAATAACATATTGATCTAAAAATGAATGAATTTTTTCAGGCTTGACAAGACTTAGTTGTTTATTTATTTTAGAGTAACTATCAGATTGATTTTCTTCCTCAATGATTTTATTAGCTTGAGAAATACATAAATTACAAATATGACTTTTATTACCTGCAATTAAAACTTCTGTATCTTTTTTATCTTTTCCACAGAAAGAACAAAAAATATTATTTTTTTCCATGTTTAAATTTTTTATAATTCACCATCTCTCAACTCAATTCCCAGTTCTTTATTTAAGTTTTTATATATTCCTTTCATTAGTCTATCAACATGAGAGTCTAATAATGTTTTTGTTTTGTCTAAAAATTTAAACCTCACTGCATAAGATTTTTTATTTTTATCTATTTTCTTTCCGACATAATAATCAAATAACTCTACTTTCTTTAATATTTTGTTGTTAAAATTAACTGATATACTAACAATTTGACTAAATTTAATATCCTTTTTAACTAAAAGGGCAAGGTCTCTAGTCACATACGGAAATTTAGAAACACTTTTAAATTTAGTTTTATTTATCAAAACTTGATCAAGTAATATTTTCCAATCAATGTCTGCATAATATACATCTTGTTTAATTCCCGAAAATTTAAGTAAATCTTTATTTAACTTTAATAATTTAATAACACTTTGATTATTAATTTTATATACTAAAGATTGGTTTGAAAAATTAGAATTAATAACTTCGATATAATATTTATTCTCAAGATCCATTTTAAATAAAATTTTTTCAATTATTGATTTTAAATAAAATAAATCTGTGAAAATATCATTAGTATTCCAACTCTGCTGTTGAAACCTTCCTGTAATCCAAATAGCTAATTTTTCAGACTCTAAAAAACTTTCATTCTTTTTTGAATAAATATTTCCAAACTCATAGAGTAATATATCTTTATTTTGTCGATTTATATTATACTCAATATTTAATAAACCTCCAAATAACATTGTCTTTCTTAAGACATTTAACTCTTTACTAAGAGGATTTATTAATGAAATTAAATCAAATGAATCAGAACCAAAAAATAATTTTTGAGATTCTTCATTAATTAGAGAGTTATTGATTACTTCATTAAAACCATTTGAAGATAGAAACTCTGAAATTAACTCTTTAAATCTGTGGTCATTCCTAATTTGATTATAATTTAATGTATTAACTAATTCTTTTGAAGAAATTATATTATCATAACCATAAATTCTCAAAATTTCTTCAACTACATCAATACTTCTTGTAACATCAGATCTATAACGAGGTACTAATAATTGTAATTTATTTTTTTTATTATCTATGATTTGGATTTCTAAATCATTTAAAATGGAATTAATAATATTTTCATCAATCTTATTACCGATAATTCTATCACAGTATTCATATGAAAATTCAATAATATTTTTTTTGAATTTTTGAGGATAATAATCGAAAATATTTGAAGTTATTTTACCATTTGCAATATCTTTAATCAATATTGAAGCTCTTTTTAAATTATAAATTATATTATCAATATCAACTTCTCTTTCAAATCTAAATGAGGCTCCTGTATTTAATCCAAACTTTTTTGCAGACTTTCTAACTGATATTGGATCAAAGTATGCAGACTCTAAAAAAATAGTCTTGGTGCTTTTAGTTACTCCAGAATCTAAACCACCTATTACTCCGGCGAGACACATGACATCATCATTATTTGATATAACTAGATCTTCACGATTTAATGCAATTTCCTTATTATCTAAAGTTTTAAAATTTTTACTATTATTTTCTTTTTTTATCTCAATAACCTTACCCTTAATTTTATCGTAATCATATGCATGAAGCGGATTCCCAGATTCATACATTAGATAATTAGTTATATCAACAATATTATTAATTGGTTTTAGACCAATAGAAATTAATCTGGAAGAAATCCATTTTGGAGAGGGTTTTACTTCAATGTTATTGATTATTATTCCAGNATATCTTTTACATGAATCATCTTTAATTTTGATATTTAGGTGAGAATCTGAGCTATCAATCTTAAAATTAGAAATATTTGGTTTAGTAAACTTATGAGAAAAACCTAAAAAATTTAATTTTGCATTTAAATCTCTTGCAACACCAATATGACCCATTGCGTCAGATCTATTAGGTGTTAAACCTATTTCAAAAATATGATCAGTAGTGAGGTTGAGNTGGTTTTTTAAATTTTGTCCTTTTTTTGCACTTTTATCTAGCACTAAAATTCCATCATGATCATNTCCAATTCCAATTTCAAATGAGCTACATATCATACCATTTGAAACTAAACCTCTGATTTTAACTTTTTTAATTTTAAATGAATTACCATCTAATGAATAAATTTTTGATCCTACTGGCGCAACTACCACCTTTTGTCCAATAGATACATTTGGTGCACCACAAACAATATTTAATATTGTATCCCCAATATCTACTGTAGTTACTTTTAATTTATCAGCATTTGGATGATTATTGCAAGAAATTATTTCTCCAATAATTAATCCATCTAATCCACCTTTATATTGATCAAATTTTTCAGATCCTTCAACTTCAAGTCCTGTTTCAGTTAAATATTGAGCAACCTTATTAGGTGGAATGTCAATATCCAAATAATCTTTTATCCAGTTGTAAGAAATTTTCATTATTTAATCTAAATTTTATCAAATGTAATAATTGTTTTAGAAGAATTGATTACAATCAAAAAAAAACTCACAGGATCCTTAAATTATTTTGAAATAGTAAATCTTTTGAAAACAGAATTATTTTCTATGTTAGTTGATAAAATATAAATACCTGATTTTAAATCCGTAACATCAATTCGGTCATCAAAATTATTTATAACTTTAAGAGTATTTCCAAGTAAATCGTATATGTGAATTTCAGAACTTATTATCTCAGAAGAGCTAAACTTTATGAAATCAGATGAAGGATTTGGATAGATATTAAAATCTAAAATATTTTCTCCTAAAGACATCGCGTCAGACATTGAAGAAAAAGTAACCTGCGCGCATACTTTATCAGAAATATCACTCTCAACTGCAAAACAAAATCTAACCGGAACTTCTGCATTTGTTGGCATATCATGAACATAACCAGTGAAAGCAGAGGATGTTGACCCAGCATTTATAACCTCAGAATAGGTTGAAACTGAAGTTGTAGGTGTATAACATGTTGACCCCCAACAAAAAGTTGAGACAACGTCTAAATCAGTAATTACTGTTTTTGTAACTATTATTGGGAGATTTTGATCTGTTTCATTAGTTACATATATTTTCATTTCATTAACCTCTCCGGGAGATGAATAACTATAGCTATCATACTCCAAAGATAGACTTTGAGAGGAAATTGAATTAGTAAAACAAAGTAAAAATAACGTTAAAAANGAAATATTTTTCATAAAAATTTAATTAAATACATTAATTGTTTTGGTAAGAAGATTTGATCCAACAGTTAAATTAATTTGATATGTCCCGTTATTTAAATTTAATAATGGTAATCTAATAATATTTGAATTTGAATTTATATTAAGTGGAGTATCGAGAACAATTTCACCTAAAACATTTATAATTTGAACTTTAGCTGTAGATTCAGATGAATTATTTTTAAATTCAAGATTAACAAAGTTTGATGCGGGATTTGGATAAACATTGTAATCTAATTCAGATACAATTTTCTCAGCTGATAAATTGATAGAGCTATTAGAACAAGACAGCACAGCATCCTCAATTTCATCAATTGCATAAGTAGCAGCAGGATCAGCAGGCCAACCAACAGATGTATAATTTACTGTCGAAAAAGATGGGTTTGAACGATTTGGACAAATTACCATAAACGAAGGTAATCCTCCTACGTCAGTAAATGACTCATAATGCGTTAATAAGTTCCAGTTTTTATCTTCATAAGCAAAATATGGATAATATCCGCCCCATCCAAGACTATTCATAATTGCATTTGTATTATCAGCATAATAGCTAGTAATTCCCATTATGTGGAGACCATTTTGTCCTTCCCCATAAGATTCATATAAATTTTGTAAATGAGGTGTTGAAGTTTCACAAGGACCACAGTAAGAAGCCATTAAATCTAGGACAACAACATCTCCATTTTGAATATATGAATGTAAATTGTGATTATTCCCATATGAATCATTTTTGACATAGTTAGGTGTTGGTTCAGATACTGTAATTGTTTCAGATATTGTTGAAAGGACATCCCCTGAACTATTAATTAAAGAAACTGAAACTTGGTGTTCACCAAGTCCAAGATTGACAGTAAATGATTCGGAATCGAGTTGATTGAGTGTTTGTGAGCTGTTATAAGTGGAAGTAGAACCATCAATAGTGGACTCAAAAATATAATTTGAGAATGGTTCGCTACTAAAACTAGTAACAGAAAAGTCAAATGAAGCTTGAGCATTGGGACTTGTTACTACACCATAAATTTTATCAATATTTGATCCATTTTCTNTAAACATTAATTTCTCTGGAGAAGATAGTGATACTGCATCTCCAGAAGAGTTAACAATACTAATTTCATCAACATTTAGAACAAACATATCTGAAACATCATGGTGTCTAAAAGCAATATGAACAAATTCTTGACCTACAAAATCTGATAAATCAAGAGTTCTGTTAACATAACCATTTGATGTGCCAATAACTTCATTGAAAGTAAATGGAGATGATTCCAATGATGTAATGTCATCTGAATCAGCAACATAAACTGTGTAGTTTTCATCTGCCCATGCTTGATCTTGAGCTTTTACTTTCCAAAAAAGAGTGGGACTAACCGCAGAAGATAAATCTATAGGAATTGAAATTAACCAATTATCTGGATATAGAACTACACCATTAGTCCATGACTGAGATNTAACAATATTATTTTGTTCATCTCCATAGTTATTTATTACCCAATCGTATCCATCACCATCAGAGTCAACTGTAGTCCATTGATCTAAATTTCCGGATTCAAAATTTTCTGAAAAATAGGTTTGAGAAAAAAGGGGAAAAGCACATAAAATAATTGTTAATCTAAGTAACCTAATCATGATCTAATAATTTAATTTATTTATATTTTTTAAAAATGAAAGGTAAATATACAACAATTTAGTCTAAGATTAATAATTATTTAAATTTTTGAACACATGTTTATTTGAATTGTTATCCAAATGAAAATCTGAGTTTTATTCCAAAGCTGCTGTTTGAAGTGTCAAAAGAATTGGCTACTTCAAATTTTTTCACCATTCTATTATAAAATATTTGAAGATTTACTTTCTGACTTAAAACATAATCTGCTGTTGACTGAATATTTATATCTGTACTACCACTAATTGGTTGATGAGTATTTTCCTCAAGACTTCTTATTGCTGAAGACGACTGTCTTATGGATAAATCCAAATTTAAATCTAAATTAGAAGAATAAGTTTTATTACCGTTTGCTGTTCCAATACTAAATTCAAAATCATCAATACTATAACCTAATCCAATACTTATTGTCTTTCCAATTTGTTCTTGAATTTGATTATTATTTAAACTCAAAGATACTTGCCTATCTCTACTAAACTCTAACCTTGTGGTTAAGCTATTATTCATAGTTAAATCAACTTTTATTAATGGGTTGAATTGTTCACTAATACTAACCGTTTGAATTTGAAATTCTGATAAATAATTTCCATTTGAGTCAAAATTTTCTGGATTTGTAACTATACTTCCTGAAAAGGGATCCTCTAATGATCCAAAAAATAAATTAGTTTGATATGAATTAATTGAAAAAGTTGATGAATAACCATGAGAAATTGAAAAAGCTTTAAATCTTTTTTTTATCCATGGAATATCAATCAAACCGTCATATTTTAGTGTCCAATTAGGATATGGAATAGATGGAAATTTATTTAAATTTTGTTTATTTGGATTTGTTCCCGAATATGCTGCCATGAATGCAGGAATTAAAATTTCTTGAGAACTAGATCCAAATCCAACTGGATAAGAATTGTCAACTAAATAGTTAGGATTATATTGTCTTGCAACTCTATTTGCAATTACTGATCTCATTGCTCTTAAATCGTTAAATGTTTTGGAGGAATTTAATTGCATTGGTCTAAATGCAGTTTTAATTGCTAAAAATGACATTGTAAAACTTCCAGTTTCATTTTGATTTAATGATTGAAAAACTGGGATTTGTTCATCTCCAATATTTCTATATGTCTCAGATTGATTTATATTTTGATTTCTCTGTGCAGTAATTTGTAATCTAAATTTATTTATTGGTTCTAATGTGGATCTTAAATTTAATCTTGAAGTAAATTGTTGGGTATATTGTTGGTTAAGTAAAGTATCTGTTGTAATCCAATTATTTTTTGCTAGATCAGGCCTTAAATCTCTTTGACTACCTAAAATAAACTTCCAACCTGGAGCAGGATTACTAAAAAAAACATTCTCCATTCCAAAAGGGCCAACAGATGGTAAAAAACCTGGAATCATAGTTCCATTTGTCTCATCATAACTTAAATTGACATTTTTTACTGAAAATATAGTCTTAAAAATAGAATTAAACACAATTTTAGAGTATTTCTTAAAATTATCTTCCTCCTCTTCCTCCTCTTCCTCCTCTTCCTCCTCCTCATCTATTCTTTTTACTACAGACCTGTCTCTGGATTGATTAATTCTTCCCCTGTTTGAAGAATTATTTGACGATGAGCTATTTAATAGCTCTTTTAAAATAGGCAACTTATTATAAAGAGATTTAGTATTAAACTGAGCATTTATTCTCTTTTTATTTGTATTTTGAATTGTATTACCAAGGTTTATTGAATCATTTGAAAATGCTATTGATGCAGCATTCCAATCATATGTTCCATCATAATTTACAGTTAAATTTATCCAATCAGTTATAGGTATCTTATTTATTGGTAATGAATATCTAATATCAAACTGGTGTCTGTAATTGGTAGGTCTTCCAAAATTCAAAATACTATCTCTTAAAGCTATTTTTTTTTCATATGAATCTATTCTCCCATCAGGTTCATCAATAATTGATCTTGAATTAGTAGAGAAATTTAGTTTAATACTTCTAGTTAAATCAAACTTTACTGAATAATTTTGAGTTAAGTTAAATAACTTATTATACATTGTATCAGGTTCCACAATACTGAGAGGGACAGTAGAATTTAGAGCTGCCACATTTCTCATTTTTACTTCAGAAAATGATCTGTGAAAATCAGTTCTTGCAGATATTGATCTTGGGAATAAATAAAAATTAAAATCTTTAATTAATCTTAAATACTTCGATTTCTTTAAAAATTTAACTTTATTAAATGGTTTATAATTCTTAGGAGAATTATTAAAATTATATCCTATACCACCAGAATGTTCCCTTAAAGTACTAAATTCAGTATCAATATTTCTATTAAAAACTTCATTAAAAGAATAGCTTAAACTAAAGTTTTCTATACTATATATTCTACTTTTTGATTCTTTTTTTCTTTCTCCAGAACCTCTGTCTGGTTTTGAGAACTTACTATTTCTTGAATTATTACTAGCCCCTTTTTCTTTTCTAACATTTGTTAAATTTAATGATCTCCTTAAAGTATAATTTTCTACAATTTTTTTTAAAGTATCTCTCTCTGATTTTGATAGATTATCATCGGATAGCACAGCTTGTAATTCTATATCTGGATCCAAAGGATTGAACTGTGGAGTAATAACAGATTCTGATATTCCTATAAATAAAGGTATCTTAATATTTGATTTTTGAGAAAAAAACTTACCTAATTCTAGATTTGAAGTTAAATTATATTGCCTCATTTCTTCTTTACTTCTCTCTGTTACGCTTTGTTCAAGACTTCCAAAACCAACTGTACTTAAATTTCCAGCAAGACTAATTGAACCTAAATCAGCCAATTTAGTTTTAATTTGTCCTTTTGCAGCATATCCACCCCTTTCATCAAAATCAGTTAATCTTAGTTCATTAATCCAAATCTCAGCGCATTTACTCATACCATCATCATCTATTTCATCAACAGGATTTTTTACACCTAGCATTATTGTTCTCACATTTCCTAAGTTAGGATTCCCCATTATAGTAATTTTATCAGTTGAATTTGAAATTTGATATGTATATGGATCATTAAAACTAATATTTTGATTACCATTTCTTATTTCATTATTTCTAGTATTTTTTGCAAGTCTTAAATTATTAAAATCAATTTCTATCTCATTTTCTTCAGGCCAAATATCTCTGGTCCTAGATACACCCCATTGAGAAATCTTTAAAGGGACTTCATACTCATAATAATTGTAATTATAATCAGAACCTATTCTTATAAATACTGTTAAATCATTATCTTGCAAATTAAAATCTTCAGGATTCAATTCTTCAGCATGAACAAAAAACTTAATTTTATTGTAAGTTCTCATATCCATATTAACATTTTTAAATGTTCCACGTGCATCCCCATTTTCAAGATTGCAAACTCTCATTGCAAGTGATTGTTCATTTTGTTGTTGTAAAGCTGTTGACCCAAGAATTCGTTCTCTTTGAATACCTGGAGGTAAAACATAAGGAATAGGATTCCTTTTTCCATTTTCTTCAAAATTTACCACTGAAATATCAAATGCAGTTTGATCATTTTCAATTTGTTCACCTGGTTCTATAATACTATTTAAATATTTTCTCCACTCTCCTCTCACCATATCTAAAGACGCAAATCTTAATACAACATCATCTTGAAAATCTTTAACAAATAATCGCATGAATCTAACACTTCTAAAATCAGGGATTGTTCCAATTTTTTTATCATAAGATCTGATAGGAACTTTAAATTGAATCCATCTTGTATCATTTTTTGGACCAGTATTTTCATTGATTGAGGTTATAAAATTTTTTCCAACTTCATTTAAATCTTCAGGTCTTAAGCTTATTTTATATTGATAAAATGATTCTGACTCACTTAGTGTATAATCGTTATTGATATCTTCAATGTCAGGTAATTGAGTATATGCAGTTTGAGTAGCATTTCCTGATGCTGAAGGTGAATTTCCATCTATACCATTATAAAGTTTATACCTTTCCAATATTGATTTTTCCTCGGAGTCGTAGTCATTTCCATAAAAAAAATGATAATTATCAGCACCTGGATCACTATTGGCATTTAAATATGCATTTGAACTTTCACCATGCAAATTAGATATTCTTTTGAGGTAATTGGAGGATTCGTCATTATTTATTGGATTAAAATTTCTTTCAGTTTCGTCATCCATCCCATCTAGTCCAACATCTTGAATTTCTCTTGCTGCTTCACCTCCATTAAATGCATTTACTAAAGCTTGAACAGTCGGCACCCTGCCCCAGACTGTTGTATCAATATTATTTTCGTTACCATCAATTGGTAGACCATTTTCATAACTTTTTCTTGAATCTTTAAGAACATCTTCTGAAACATTTCCCAAGTTTATGTAAAAATCTCCCCCAGAAGAATTAGGTTCATTTATAAATGGATCCATCATCCAAAATTCTAAAAACTCAATATTTGCTGTTTCAAAATCATTAGTTTCTATTTTTCTGGTAATTCCTCCCCACCTTGACGAAGGATTTATTAAATTTCCATCTGCATCAATTCCCTCAGAAATACCGACCTCTCCCTCTACGTCAAAATTATATGGACCTCTTTCACTAGGATAATATGCCAAATCAAAAGTTCTCAAAACAAGAGGTTGCCCGTGAGGAATATCTTTATCTGGGAATATTTCATTAATTGTAATTTCTCTGACATATGGATCCTCTCTATCAGAATCAGAAATATGAGAAGGCGAATATGCAGTTTCTCTTTGTAGATCAGAATTAATAATATACCATGCAATCTTGGATCTATTATATCCATATCTTAAATCATTATTAAAAGATGATTCTGGAAAAAGATCTAAATCTTGTGGAGTACTGGATATGTTCCAAACTTGGGGTGATGTCAAACTAATTGGAGATTGACTATTTTCAAAATCATCAATATATGAAGTACCAGCTTGATCAACATTTATTGACTTAGGGTGACCAGGAACAAACTTAGCAAATTCACCAGTTATTGTTACTGAGGATTTTTCATCAGTTTTTATAAATGGTAATTTATCAACAATTTTAGTTAATAATTTGGAATCATCATTATAAGATAAATTTAGCCCCCAAATTGTATTTGAAATTGGTTCTTCTCCAATATTAATTTTTGGAGTTTGAACATTTTCTGATAAGTTTAGTAAAGTTGCACCAAATAATAAATCTTCATTAATCTCATAATCTCCATGAATACCAATATATCTTTTAGTTGTCCAAGAATAAGCAGAATTATTTTCCATAGATATATCAATTTGTTGCCCTGAACTAAGAATTCCCTCATCAATTATTTTTACTCTTCCTAAATTATAATCAATTGTGTAATGGATATTCTCCTCCAATAAGGTTCCACCCATACTTACTGTTACAGAACCTCTAGGAATAGAAATTGCATTCAATGATATATCAGATCCTGAAGATGATTTATAAGTACCTTTAATAATAAATTTATTTAGCTGTGCAACCTGAGATGCAGCAGTTCTTGTTGAATCATATAGTGCATCAAAAACATATTGATTAATAATTTCTTCAGACAAACCAGAATTTATCATCTTACTTCTCAAATAATTTCCAAATGGTTCTACACTAGGAATATATACTCTTCCATTAGAGGTCCGTATAGTTAAATTTGGTATAAAATCAAATATTCCATCTGCTCCAGGGTCATTATTTCTATTTAAATTATCCAAATTAAGTGTTTGAATTAATAATTGGTTACTCATTCCCTCCTCAGGAATATACTGAATAGGAATACCTGAATCATCATCTTGATAGAGTATTTGTAGATTAAAATCTTCCTGATTTACTTGATATGCGCCTAATGAATAAACATTTTTCATTTGTAATTTCCACATAGGGAGACTAATATCTATTATTGTACTTTTTAGTAATTTTAGTATTAAAACGTCAGGAGAAGAAAGCTGATTTGAAAACTCTCCAACTTGGTATGGAATACCATTTATTGTGTATTGATAAGCAACTGCAAGAACTTCATCTGAATTTAGGGCTTGATTTAGTGAAATATATCCTAATCTGGGATCAAATGAATATTCAGATGATGACAATTTTCTTGCATTCTCAATTTTTTCATAATCAACAGTTTGATCTAAATTACCATCTAAAATTGAATTAATTTGACTTACATTTCTAATATTAGGATATACATTAACCAAATCTTCAGGAAATAAATTATTATTTCTGTTGTCCGGATTTGATCCACTTAACGGTTGAGAACTTGAACTAAGAGAATTATTATATGTAAATCCTGAGTTAATACTCTCACCTAAATCTTGAAAACCTAAAATATTTCTTACGTTCTGAGTTGAACCACTCCTATTGGTTACCCATACTTCAATATTTGTAATCTGAACATTTGAATTAACTATTGGCATATTAGATAGAGCATTATCATAGTTTTCATAAAAATATTGAGAAAGAAAATAGTGTTTGTTAGCCTCATAGTTATCCGCAAACATTTCAAAATCATTTGTTTGAGATCCACCATTTACACTTATAGAACTAGTTTCTGATTTTTGCTCTGAAAAAACTGCCGTGAAAGTTGCTCTTCCAAATTGAAATTGTGTTTTAATTCCAAATAAGCTTTGAGTTCCAGATATCAAAGAACCGCTTAAAGGTAAACTTACATTTCCAAGTTCTATTTTTTTTATAATTTGATCTTCATCTCCAGTATATTCTAATTTCATTTGATTTTGAAAATCAAATTGACTTTGAGTATCGTAATTAGTTCTTAATGTCAATTTAGTTCCAATTTTCCCAATAACATTCATTTGAATACTCTGATCAAAATTAAAATTTGCGTTATTTTGTTGGATTTCAGTTAGATTTGGATTTTTTGTTTTATCAAAATTCCCAGAAAAAGTTAATTCAGCTGCTCCTTGTGGTCTAATGTCTACAGTATTACCTCCGAAAATTCTGTTAAATGATTCCCCTCCCACACTAAATTCTTTGTTAGAACCTAATAAAGACGCATTTCTTTTAGAATTTATTCTGCTCTTCCAATAATCATTTATTTTCTTTTGAAAAAACCAATCATTATAAATTGATTTATTCATATAAGTAGGCCTTTGTATTTGTAAATTACCAATTTGATTTTGGAAAATATACTGACTTATTTCTGAGTTATAAATGATATTTTGATTAAAATTCTGTGGGTCATCAAAAAGTAAATTAGGGTAAGGTAATATTGAGTCATTTTGTGATCTTGCATAACTGCTCAATAAAAACAAACTCAAATAAAAAATTAATTTTATAAAATACTTGTATTCAGACACTTATAATTGCTTAAGAGCCTCTTTAACTAGATCTTCAAGTTTAATTGAAGGATTTTTGTCAAGAAGGCTATCTATCAAATTATGAACATTTTTCGAGGAAAACCCCAAAACTTCTAAAGCAGATAACGCTTCTTCTCTATTTCTATTGTCTATATTTGAGTTTAATTCAGATTTTTCATCAAGTTTTATAATTTTATCTTTTAAATCTAAAATAATTCTTTGAGCAGTTTTCAATCCAATTCCCTTAATAGATTTAATTTTTAATGAATCTTCATTAATTATTGCGTTCCTAATTACTGAGGTATTCATTGATGATAGAATTACTCTCGCGGTGGAGGGACCTACTCCAGATACAGAAATTAATAACCTAAAAATTTTTCTTTCAAAATCATCAAAAAAACCGAACAGAGTATGTGAGTCCTCTTTAATTGACAAATGAGTTTTCAATTTACATGAATCTAACCCTTCGAGCTTATTGAATGTGTTAATTGAAATATTTAACATGTAGCCTATGCCATTACAATCTAAAATAACAAATGCAGGATTTAACTCTATAATTTTACCTTCAATATATGATATCATATCTAATTTTTATTTAAAGCATCAACTGATGCAAATATTGACATATTAAAAATATCTTTAACACTTGCTCCAAGTTGAACAATATGTATTGACTTATTTAAACCTACTAAAATTGGTCCTATTGTTTCAAAGCCACCTAATTCTTGTAAAAGTTTATAACTAATATTACCAGATTCTAAATTTGGAAATATTAAAACATTTACTTTCTTTCCTACTAGTTCAGAAAAAGGAAATTTTTCTAACAATAATTTATTATTAACAGCAAAATTTCCCTGAATCTCGCCATCTAATGTTAAATCTGATCTTCTTTTTTTTATTATACTTACTGCTTTTTTTACTTTAAGTGAATTTGAATCTCTTGTTGATCCAAAATTTGAATATGATAACATAGCAACAACAGGTTTTATTCCAAATTTTTCTACAGTATCTGCTACTAATTCTGTTATGTCAGCTAATTCCTCAGAATTAGGATTTATATTAATAGTAGTATCAGCGATAAATAATGGTCCTCTATTTGTCATAATAATAAATAAACCTGCAACTTTTTTATTGTGATACTTTGTTCCAACAATTTGTAAAGCTGGTTTAATAGTTTCTGGGTAATTTCTTGTAAATCCAGATATCATGGCATCAGCGTCTCCTAACTCAACCATCATAGATGCAAAAAAATTTCTTTCCCTCATTAATTTTCTTGAATTATATTCTGTAAAACCTGATCTAGATCGTTTTTTCCATAATTTATCGGCGTAATATTTGACTTTATTTTGTAATTCGTCAGACTTGGGATCTATTATATTTACATTTCCAAATTCTAATGAATTATCTTCAATTAAACTCATAATTTTTTCCTGACGACCAAGTAAAATTGGTTCTGCAATTTTTTCTTCTTTTATTTTATATGCAGCTTTTAAAACATTATACTGGTCTGCTTCAGCAAAAACTATTTTTTTAATATTTGATTTTGCAATGTTAGTTAATCTTTGAATTAATTTATTTTGATTACCTATCCGATTATTCAGGCTCTGTTTGTAATTATCCCAATCAATAATATTTTTTCTTGCAACGCCTGAATCAATAGCTGCTTTGGCAACTGCTGAGGAAATTTCTGATATTAATCTTGGGTCATTTGGTTTTGGAATGATGTAATCTTTATTGAAACTTAAATTTTTATTATCATAACTTAATTTTACATCTTCAGGAACACTTTCTTTTGCCAAATTAGCAATTGCTTTAACTGCAGCAATTTTCATTTCTTCATTTATACACTTTGCTCTAACATCTAGTGCGCCTCTAAAAATATAAGGAAATCCTAAAACATTATTTACTTGATTTGGAAAATCTGACCTTCCAGTAGCAAAAATAATATCTTTTCTAGCTAAAATAGCCTTAGAGTAAGATATTTCTGGGTCGGGATTAGCCATTGCAAAAACTATTGGATTATTAGACATGGATTTTATCATTTTTGCAGTTAAGATATTCCCCTTGGAAAGTCCAATGAAAACATCTGACTCTAAAATAGCTTCTTCGAGAGTATCTATTTTAGCTTTTGTAGCAAATTTACTTTTATAAGTTTCTATGAACCTTCTATTATTTCTAATCACGCCTTTACTATCAAGCATTATTATATTTTTTATATTAGCTCCTAATGAAAGGTAAATATTTGCGCATGATATTGAGGCAGCCCCTGCTCCATTTATTACAATTTTGACCTCTTTGATATTCTTTTCTACTATTTCTAAAGCATTTATGAGAGCCGCACCAGAAATAATTGCAGTTCCATGTTGATCATCGTGCATGACAGGAATATCCAAGAATTTCTTAAGTTTTTTTTCAATCTCAAAACATTCAGGTGCCTTAATATCTTCTAAATTTATTCCACCAAATGTTGGGGATATAGACTTTACTGTACTGACAAATGAATCTACTGAAGAGGTATTTAATTCAAGATCAAACACATCAATATCTGCGTACATTTTAAATAATAATCCCTTACCCTCCATAACAGGCTTTGAAGCTTCAGGTCCAATATTACCTAAACCAAGTACTGCACTTCCATCAGTTATTACAGCAACTAGATTTCCTTTGGCAGTATATTTATAGATATCATCTTTGTTCTCAAAAATCCGCATACAAGGTTCTGCTACACCAGGTGAATAAGCTAAAGATAAGTTTCTTTGTGAATTTGTTTTTTTTGTAGGAACAACCTGAATCTTTCCAGGGCGTCCTTTAGAATGAAAATCAAGGGCTTCTTGCTTTTTAATTTTTTTCATTTAATATATTTAATTCCAAAAGTACAAACAAAAATCTTAGTGAAACAAAAAATTTATTTATTAACTTATTTTACTCCAATAAATTTTATCAGAATAATTTTTTTTGTATTCTCTTAAAATTAATTTGTTTGCAATATGACTAATTTTTGGATCATTTTTAATAATTTTCTTTGCTTCATATCTAGCATATTTAATTATGTTAAAATCACTTGACAAATCTCCTATCTTTAGATTAAGATCTCCGCTCTGCTTTGTCCCCATAAGATCTCCAGGCCCTCTTAATTTAAGATCAGCATCGGCAATTTCAAAACCATTTTGAGTCCTAACCATAGTAGATAATCTAAATTTTGCATCATTACTCAATTTATTAGAACTCATAAGTATACAGTAAGATTTATCCACACCTCTNCCAACTCTTCCTCTTAACTGGTGAAGTTGAGATAAACCAAATCTTTCAGCACTTTCAATAATCATAACTGAAGCATTAGGAATATTTACTCCAACCTCAATTACTGTAGTAGCAATCATAATATTTGTATTTCCTTTAATAAACCTATCCATTTCATATTCTTTATCTTTAGATTTCATTTTACCATGTAGTATTGAAATCTGATAATCTGGTTTTAAAAAGTGACGACAAATACTTTCATATCCATCCATTAAATCTTTATAATCAAATGCTTTGCTCTCTTCAATAAGAGGATATACTATATATATTTGCCTCCCTTTACTAATTTCTTTTTTTATAAATTCAAATACTGCTAATCTATTACTATCAAATTTATGCAAAGTTGAAATTGGTTTTCTACCTGGTGGGAGTTCATCAATAATAGACAAATCAAGATCTCCATATAGTGTCATAGCCAATGTCCTAGGTATTGGAGTTGCAGTCATAACTAAAATATGAGGNGGATTAATATTTTTACTCCACATTTTAGATCTTTGGGATACCCCAAATCTATGTTGCTCATCAATAATTGAAATCCCTAAATTTTTAAATTTAACATTTTCCTCAAAAATAGCATGAGTTCCTATCAAAATATCAATTTTTCCATCAATCAAGTCATTAAATAATTTTTTTCTCACACTAAACTTTGTTGAACCAGTTAACAAGTTAACTTTAATACCAATACTTGATAAAATCGCATCAACTTGATTAAAATGTTGATTTGCTAAAATTTCAGTTGGAGCAATAAAACATGATTGAAAACCATTATCTTTCGCAATTAGCATAGACATTACAGCAATAATAGTTTTACCACTTCCAACATCTCCTTGAAGTAATCTATTCATTTGTTTACCGGAATTCAAATCTTTTCTGATCTGTTTGATAACTTTTTTTTGAGCATTAGTTAATTCAAATTCAAGTTTTTTTTTAAAAAAATTATTAAAAAAATAGCCTATTTTTTTGAATTTATAAGATTTCGATTTTTTATGAGTAAATTTCTTTTTTATCAAAGCAGATAATTGAATAAAAAAAAATTCTTCAAATTTCAATCTTCTTTTTGCATGTCTTAATAACAATTTTGACCCAGGTGAGTGGATATTTATTATTGCATCTTTTTTTGATATTAACTTTAAATTTTTGAGGATTTCATTTGATAATGTTTCATCAATATACATTGAGTAAGAATTTACTAGTTTATTGATAATTTTGTATATACCTCTTGAATTTAAATATCTTGATCTTAATTTTTCATTTGAGGAATATACTCCTTGCATTGAAAAATTCAATTTTTGATTTGATAAATTAAATAACTCTATCTCAGGATGAGAAATACTATATGAACCTTTAAAAAAATTTGGTTTTCCGTAAACTATAACTTTTTCATTTAATTTAATAATTTTTTTTACCCAAGATATTTTATTAAACCATATTAGCTCAATTAATGATGAATCATCTTTTAATATTGCACTTAGTCTCATTTTCTTACCTGATCCTTTTTCTTCCAAACTTATAATTTTTCCAATTATCTGAACTTCCATATCACAACTATCGATTTGAGAAATTTTTTGATAATTTTCTTTACTTAAGTATCTGAAAGGATAATATTCAAATGCATCTTTTAAAGTATAAATATTAAGTTCACTTTTCAATATTTTTGCTTTTTCAGAGGAAATTTCTTTTAAAAATTCAATTTTAGTATCTAACATTTTTAAAATTATTTATACAGTACCAAAAAATTATTTTATTAAATTTATTATATTAATCGAAATTTAAAAAAATATAAATGGATAAACCAACTAAAATTTTTGAAATATGNGAATTCTCACTAAATAAATTTAACAAAAAAGATTTAATATCAGGAAAGGAAAATGGAATTTGGAAGAAATATTCCGCCAAAGAATATGATAATTTATCAAATCTAATATCATATGGTTTAATTAATCTTGGTATTAATAAAGGTGATAAAATTTCTATCATATCATCAAACAGGGTTGAGTGGAGTATTGTTGATATGGGAATAAGTAAGATTGGAGGCGTTAATGCCCCAATATATCCAAATATCACATCAAAAGATTACGAGTACATAATCAGAGATGCTGGTTCAAAAGTAGTTTTTGCAGGATCATTAGAAATTTATAATAAAATTAACCATTTAGTTCAAAAAATTGATACTTTAGACCATATTTTTTCTTTTGATCAAATAGATAATTGCCGAAACTGGAGAGAGATATTAGATATTGGGAAAAAAAATCCCAAGCACGATCAAATGAAAAAAAATCAAGAACAAATTAAATCGTCAGATTTATTTACTTTAATCTATACTTCAGGGACCACAGGTAATCCCAAGGGTGTGATGTTATCACACGATAACCTCTTTGGACAATTCTATGGTTTAGGAGAATATTTACCTTTATACAGTAGTGATAGAGCAATAAGCTTTCTTCCCTTATGTCATGTTTTTGAGAGGGTAGTAGAATATTATTACATTCTAAATGGTGTTTCTATTTATTATGCTGAAAGTATTGATAAACTTGGCGATAATCTTAAAGAAATATCACCTTCAATAATGTGTACAGTACCAAGATTACTTGAAAAATTGTATGATAAAATTATATCTAAGGGTGAAGATTTAACCGGCTTTAAGAAAAAACTATTCTTTTGGGCTGTAAATTTAGGACTTCAACATGAGCTTTACGGTAAAAATGGATTTTGGTACGAATTTAAATTAAAAATTGCCAATAAATTAATTTTTAAAAAATGGAGAGAAGCTTTAGGAGGTAATCTCAGATATGTTTTCTCTGGAGCAGCAGCTCTTCAAACAAGGTTAGCCAAAGTTTTTACTGCTGCAAATATCCCAGTTTACGAAGGCTATGGTTTGTCAGAAACATCTCCTGTTATTTCGGCAAATACAATTAAGGGTAGGGGAAAATGTTATGGCAGTGTCGGTAAAATCATGCCTGGTATAAAAGTGAAATTTAGTGATGAAGGTGAAATTTTATGTAAAGGACATAATGTAATGATGGGGTACTTTAATAAACCAGAACTCACCTCTCAGGTTTTAGATAAAGATGGATGGTTTTCAACCGGAGATGTTGGAATGATGATCGAGGATAATTTCTTAAAAATTACTGACCGAAAAAAAGAAATTTTTAAAACTTCAGGAGGACTATATATTGAGCCTCAAGTAATGGAAAATGTTTTTAAAGAATCAAAATTCATTGAACAAATAATGGTAATTGGTGAAGGAGAAAAAATGCCTGGAGCATTCATTGTTCCTGATTTTAATTTTTTAAATACTTGGTGTAAAGCAAATAATATAGACTTATCGAAAGTAAATGATTTAAATTCAAATAATTTAATAATGAATGCCTTTCAAACTGATGTAGATGATTTAAACACTAGATTTGCCTCTTACAAAAGAATAAAAAAATTTAAATTAATGAATTCTTCGTGGTCTATCGAAACAGAGGAATTAACAGCAACAATGAAACTCAGGAGAAAAATTATAATTTCAAAATATTCTGAAGATTATTCATACGTCTACAAAAAGAAATAAATATTTAAAATATTATGCTTGCATAACTTATTTTTGTAATTTTATAAAAATTGTGAGTTATGGTTATTAAAAAACAATTAATTGACTTCAGGATAAGGTGGTCATGGCATTCTCTGTCAAGAGCATATAATTATCATGCAAAAAAATTTAATTCTTCAAATTCTATTGGTTATGCTTTATTAAATATTGACAAAAATGGTACTTTCTCAACTGAACTAGGACCAAAAATGGGAATGGAATCGAGAAGTTTAACTAGAACATTAAAAAATATGCTAGAACAAGATTTAATTTTTAAAAATCAACATAGCAATGATAAAAGAAAAGTTAAAATTTTTCTAACAAAAAAGGGAATAGAATACAGAAAAATAGCTTCTAAGTACGTTAAAAAATTTAATGAAACAATTTTCAATAATGTTCCTAAAGAAGATCTAAAATCTTTTTATAAAGTAATGGATATAATAGATAGAACAATTAATATAATTAATGATGATGAAAGATTATAAAATTAATAAAGTAGCAGTTTTAGGATCAGGAATAATGGGGTCAAGAATTGCTGCACAGCTAGCTAATGTTGGTCTAAATGTACTT
The DNA here is from genome assembly GCA_002692065.1 of Flavobacteriales bacterium. Classification (GTDB taxonomy): domain Bacteria; phylum Bacteroidota; class Bacteroidia; order Flavobacteriales; family UBA7430. Next base: position 32,541 of record NZJX01000007.1, read on the forward strand.
CTGTTAGATATAATACCAAATGAAATAAGTGAAAAAGAAAAAAAATTAGGGTTAACTTTAAACGATAAAAGAATAAGAAATAAAATAGTAAATGATTCACTTAGACAATGTCTCAAATTAAAACCAAAATCATTCTATGACAACAAATTTTCAAATAGAATTGAAACAGGAAATTTTATAGATGATTTTTCTAAAATTAAGGAAGCAGATTGGATTATTGAGGTTGTTGTTGAAAGAATTGATATTAAAGTAAAAATTTTCAATGAGGTTGAAAAGTATAGAAAACCTAATAGTATTGTTTCAAGTAATACATCTGGAATCCCAATAATTAAAATGATAGAAAATAGAAATGAAAATTTTAAGTTGCACTTTTTAGGAACTCATTTTTTCAACCCACCTAGATACCTAGAATTATTGGAAATAATTCCGACCAATTTTACTGGACAACATGTAACAAATTTTATGATGAAATTTGGTAAAGATGTTATAGGTAAAGATACAATATTATGTAAGGATTCTCCAGCATTTATTGCAAATAGGATTGGAGTAGCATCCATTTTAGTTTTATTTAAATTAATTTCAAAATATAATTTTTCAATAAAATTCATTGATATTTTAACAGGGAACTTAATCGGGAGACCTAAATCTGCAACTTTCAGAACTTGTGACGTAGTTGGAATAGATGTTTTAAATCATGTTGCAAAAGGATTATTTGAAAATTGTAAAAATGATGAATTTAATGATTTTTTTAATCCCCCTAATTTTATAAAAAAAATTATAAATAACCATTGGCTTGGTGATAAAACAAGACAAGGATTTTATAAGAAAATAAATGATTCAGAAGGTAAATCTGAAATTCTTTATTTAGATTTAAAGACATTTGAATATAGAAAACAAGAAAAAATAAATCACTCTATTATCAGTAATGCCAAACAAATTAATGATTTAAATTCAAGGATTATATATTTATTTAATTGTAGTGATGAAATTGGACTTTTTTACAAAGATATTTTTTCTTCATTATTTTCTTATGTTTCAAATAGAGTTCCTGAAATTTCAGATAACTTTGTCTCGATTGATAACGCAATGAAATCGGGATTTGGTTGGGAATTAGGCCCTTTTGAAATTTGGGATATTTTAGGGGTTAAAGTTGGATATGATTCAGCAATTAAAAATGGATATCAACCAGCAAATTGGGTTAAAAAATTGATTGATTCTGGTAATAAATCATTTTACATTTATGAAAATGGAAAAAATAAATATTATGATTTAAAAACTGATAACTTTCTTCTAGCCCCCAATCAATCAAAAAGCTACAACTTAAGCTATCTAAAAAACAATAATCTTATTTGGAAAAATAATGATGCTTCAATAATCGATATTGGAGATGAAATTATAAACTTAGAATTTAATTCCAAAATGAATTCTATTGGAAGTGGATCATTAGATGCTATAAATTATGGTATTGATCTTGCTGAAAAAAACTACAAAGGTCTTGTAATTGCCAATCAAGCAATAAATTTCTCTGTTGGAGCTAATCTTGCTATGATTTTCATGTTGGCTGTTGAACAAGAATTTGAAGAACTTAACTTGGCAATTAAATTATTTCAAAATACAACTCAAAATATCAGATACTCTAATATACCAGTTGTTTCAGCTACTCAGGGAATGGCTCTGGGGGGTGGATGTGAAATTGCTCTTCATTCAGATATAACTCAGGCATTTGTAGAAAGTTATATAGGTTTAGTAGAAATGGGAGTTGGATTGATCCCTGGTGGAGGTGGAAGTAAAGAAATGGCTATGAGAGCGTCTAATGATTTTAATTCTGGAGGAATAATGAATCCTGTTATTAAAAATTATTTTTTAAATATTGGAATGGCAAAAGTCTCAACTTCTGCTCATGACGCATTTAATTTAGGACTTTTAAGAAAAAATGTGGATTCAATTACATTTAATAAAAAAGAATTGATATATGATGCAAAAATGTCAGCGTTGTCTCTCTATTCCAGAGGATACAAAGCTCCACTAAAAGAAAAAAATATTAAAGTTTTAGGGAAAGAAATTTTAGGAAGTTTTCTAGTTGGTGCTGATTCAATGTATCACTCAAATTATATAACTAAACATGAAAAATTAATATCTGAAAAATTAGCATATGTTATTGCGGGTGGAGATTTATCTTATCCAACTCTAGTAAGTGAACAATATCTACTTGATATTGAAAGAGAAGCATTTTTATCTTTATGTGGAGAAAAAAAGACTCTTGAAAGAATTGAATATATGTTAAAAAAAGGTAAACCATTAAGAAACTAAACTTACATTATGAATGCATATATTATCAAAGGTTACAGGTCTGCAGTAGGAAAGTCTCATAGAGGTATATTCAAATTTATAAGACCAGATGAGCTATCAGCCCAGGTTATAAAACATTTAATTAAAAATACACCAGAGTTAAATGAAGAAATGATTGATGATCTAATTGTAGGAAATGCTACACCTGAAGCTGAACAAGGACTAAATATAGCAAGGATAATATCATTAATGGGACTAAAAACTGATAAAGTTCCTGGAATGACAATTAACAGGTTCTGTTCTTCAGGAATTGAATCTATTTCAATTGCTTGCTCAAAAATTATTTCAGGAGTGGCAGATTGTATTATAGCGGGAGGTGTTGAATCAATGTCTCCTATTCCATTTGGGGGATGGAGAATTGTTCCAAATACTGATATTTCAAAATCAAATCCAAGTTGGTATTGGAGTATGGGAAACACTGCTGAGGAAGTAGCTAGAAAGTATAATATATCGAGAGAAGATCAAGATTTATTTGCACTTAATTCTCATACTAAAGCAATTAAGGCAATTGATAACGGAAGTTTTCTTGATCAAATAGTTCCAATTGAGATAAATGAATCATATCTTGATTCTAGCGAAAAAATGGAAAATAGATCCTATTCAGTTAGAACTGATGAAGGCCCCAGAAGAGACACAAATATCGGTATTTTGTCAAAACTTAAACCTGTTTTTGCAGCAAATGGAACTGTAACAGCAGGGAACTCCTCTCAAACTTCTGATGGTGCCGCTTTTTTATTGATAGTATCAGAAAAAATGCTGAAAAAATTAAAAATAAAGCCTATCGCAAGACTATTAAGTTATCATGTATCTGGTTTAGATCCAAAAATTATGGGTATGGGACCGGTTTATGCAGTACCTAATGCATTGAAAAAAGCTAATTTGAAATTAAATCAAATTGAACTGATTGAACTTAATGAAGCATTTGCATCACAATCAATCGCTGTAATAAGAGAATTAGGATTAAATCCTGATATAGTTAATCCAAATGGGGGAGCTATTTCTCTTGGTCACCCGCTTGGATGTACTGGAGCAAAATTATCGATTCAATTATTTGATGAAATGAGAAAAAGAAAACTAAGATATGGTATGGTTACAATGTGCGTAGGAACAGGACAAGGTGCAGCTGGGATCTATGAACTTTTAAATTAAATTAATTATGGAATATATTAAAGGTGGTGAATTTATTATAAAAGAAATTAAGTCTAATGAAATATTCATTAGGGAAGAATTTAGTGAAGAACAAAAAATGATGTTAAACTCAACTAAAGATTTTAATGAAAAAGAAATTAGACCAAAAATAATGAAATTTGAAGAAAAAGAATATTCACTTGTTGAAGAAACGATTAAAAAAGCTGGCTCTCTAGGACTTTTAGGGATTAACATACCTGAAAAGTATGGGGGACTTGGAATGGGATTTAATACTGGTATGCTAATATGTGAGGAAATTTCAAGTTTAACTGGCTCAGTTGCCACCGCATTTGGAGCTCATACTGGGATTGGAACTTTACCAATATTACTTTATGGTAACGAAGATCAAAAAAAATATTATCTTCCAAAAATAGCAACTGGTGAATGGATGGCATGCTATAATTTAACTGAGCCAAATGCTGGATCTGATGCAAACTCTGGTAAAACAGTTGCTGTAATTACTTCAGACAAAAAATTCTATGAGATAACTGGTCAAAAGATTTGGATTTCAAATGCTGGTTTTGCTCATGTTTTCATAGTTTTTGCAAGGATTGAAAATGATAAAAATTTAACAGCTTTCTTATTTGAAAAAAATAAAGTCAGTGGACTAACCCTTAATCCTGAAGAAAAAAAACTTGGATTAAGATCTTCGTCTACTAGACAAGTATTTTATAATAAAATGAAAATTCCCATTTCTTCAATGTTAGGAAAAAGAGGTGAAGGTTTTAAAATTGCAATGAATGCATTAAATGTAGGTAGAATAAAACTTGGAGTTGCAGTGACTGGAGCCTCAAAAAAAGCAATCGAATTCGCAGTTAAATATGCCAATGAAAGAAAACAATTTAACCAAAAAATTTCAAAATTTGGAGCTATTCAATATAAACTTGCCGAAATGACTACCAAAACTTATGTTTCAGATGCAGCAAATTACAGAGCTGGACAAGATATTGAAAATCATATTAGCCGACTTATTAAAAATGGACTTAATGATCAGCAAGCAAAACTTGAGGGTGCTGAAGAGTATGCTATTGAATGTGCAATTAATAAGGTATTTAGTTCAGAAGTCATAGCTTATGTTTCAGATGAAGCCTTACAAATCTATGGAGGAATGGGATATTCAGCCGAATCAGAAGTTGAAGCTTTTTACAGAGATGCAAGGATTTCTAGAATATACGAAGGAACTAACGAAATAAATAGACTGCTAATAGTTAAAATGTTATTGAAAAAATCAATGAATAATGAATTAAACTTGATTGGATCAGTTAAGTCGATTTTATCTGAACTTATGAGTGTTCCTAAATTTAATAATGAGATAGACTCTATCTTATTAAATGAAAAAAAGATTTTAAAAAACCTAAAAAAACTAACTTTACTGATTGCAGGAAAATCAGTTGAAAGATTTGGAAAAAAAATTACTGAAGAACAAGAGATAATGATAAATTTGGCAAATATGATTATTCAAGTTTATGTTTTAGAGTCTGTTATTCTTAAAACTGAAAAACTTACTAATATACTTGGAGTAGATTTATGTAATGAAAATATTTTAATGACGGTAAACTTTACTCAAACCAGTATAGATTATATCCAATCAAATGCTAAAGAGTGTATATACTCTATATCAGAGAATGATGAATTGAAAATTTTAATGTTGGGATTAAAAAGATTTACAAAATCAAATCCAGTTAATATTAAAGAGAATAGGAGAAAAATTGCAAAAAAAATAATTCAAGAAGAAAGTTATTGTTTTTAAAATTTATTTATCAAACAATTTTTCAATATTAAATTTTAAATAATCCAAGTGAATTTTTGATTCAAGATCATTTGTTTTTGAGTCATTAATCAAATCTAAAATCAATTTCAACTGATAATGAATATTTGTCTTGATTTTTGAATTTGAACTAGTAATTTTTGAAATTCTTATTAAGTTTTTTAAGTATTCATATTGAAGATTTTGTCTAAAACTATTTATTTTAGAATTGATATCTTCAAGGAAAATTGAATTTGTTAGATCATTAAAATATTCAGAAATTGAATAACTATTTCCATATAAAGAAGAATTTACTATTCTTCTAATTACCGTGTAATTTAATAATTGACTTAGAATATTTCTTTGAATCGATAGAACTTTTTCATGAATTTTTGGATCTGAGTTAGTACTAAATCCCCTTCTTTGTTTTCTTAGTATTCTATACATATTTTGGCTATACTGAAACGCTTTTGGTGAAAAACCAAAATCAGATATAGCATTAAAAGCTTCTTTCTGTAAATCATACTTTACAGGAGTAAAAGGCAGATTACTTGAATTTTGATTAATTTTTGAGTTGTCAATTTTTACACCCCCTATTTGTCTAGATATAATTTTCAATGATGTGGAGTACTCTTTCATTAAAATATTGAATGCATTTAATAATTCTTCATAATTCATTCCATCTTCTATGTAATTTGAATAATTAGTTAATAACCTATTGATTAATTTTATTCTGTCAGTAGAATATAAAACTTGATCAGAAGTTAAATCATTAACCATTGCATCTGGATCAGAACCCTTTCCGGTTGATCTCATGTCATCAGCATCATTTGCGTAAGATAATTCTGGATCAGAACTTCTGTCTAATATTTTATTTAAGTCAACTTGATTTATTTGTGAATAACCATATTGAATAGCCCAACTATCATATACTCCAGGTAAAGTATCATAGAATAAACCTTGATTTTCTGAGTCTAATGTAATATTAATTGAAGGGTATTCCATGATTGAACTACATAACCCTTTTTCATAGGTAATATCTTTATTCTGTATCTCATCATATGAGAGTAAAGTTGAACCTTTAAAATTATGAGTAAGACCTAAAGTATGACCCACTTCATGTAAAACAAGTCTTTTTAAGGACTGTCTAATTAAATCTTTACTTAAAATTTCAGGATATTTTAACGTTTTTAAATTAATCAATCCAAACATGTTATTTTGATGAGTAAATATTGAATTTTTACAAATATTTAAATCATCAGAATAGTCTGTTGTGATTTTATCATTAATTACATAATCATCAGATTTTATATCAGAACTAGTATAAATATTTTCATATAGTATTCTATTAGTAAAATATACCCATTCTAACATTATATCTGCTCCGAGAATTTGCCCAGTTCTAGGATTTGTGAAGCTAGGACCATATCCTCCAAAAGGTGGCGAAGGTGATGAGGTCCACCTCAATACATTATATCTAATATCTCCAGCGTCCCATTTCGCTTTTTCAGGTTGAATTTTTACTCTAATAGCATTTTTAAATCCAGCTTTTTCAAAAGCAAAATTCCAAGATTCAACTGCTTCTTTAATTATATCTCTAAATTCATGGGGAGTAGTATTTTCAATCCAAAAAATAATGGGATTTATTGGTTCTGAAATTTCCAATTTTGGATTTTTTTTAACTAAATGCCACCTGTTAATTAAATCAATTTGATTATTTGAATCTTTTGATATCATATCATTAATTTGAGTTGAAAAAAAACCAACTCTTGAATCATAAAATCGAGTTTGATAATTATTTTCTGGTAGCTTCATTAGAGTATGCTGAACTAAAATATTAACAAATCTAGAATCTGTAACAGAAGAACTACCATAATACTTTGGAAGTAGATCATCGTAAGAATAATTAATAATTAAATCTGTATTTTCAGGATAATTTTTTACTGTCCTAAATTTTGTTTTAGTTTTATTCAATCTTCCCAAAGAAAAACCTTTATATCCAGGTCGATTTGACCTTTTAATTTGTTTAAAATTTTCATTTAAAAATAATTTACCAGCATCAAGTAAAAATTTTGAGCTGTCATTATTAGATACTAGAATAGTTTCACTAGCTATAATTGGAGAATTAATATTTGCATCAGAATTTTTTGAAATTGGATGAGATTCATCATAATAATATGTCGAATTTTGATGAATAAACTCTATCTTATTGAAATATTTTTTAATTTTAAATATTTTGGATCCTCTATAACTACCTTTATTATATCCTAAATCAGATATTCCATTTTCTATATAACTGAAATGAATAAATTCTTTATCCAAATGATTCTTATTTATTTCAATAAATAAATCACCTTTTTCTTCATCTTTGTATAGATTGAATAAACCCTCTATTTTTTTTAGATCTTTAATTTTTTCTTTAAAAACGTCTTTTTCTTTCTTTTCTTTGGTTATTTTCTCATCAACTTTAGATTTATTTTTTTTTAAAATCTGGGAGTTCAATGTGAATTGTGAAAAAAGAAATAAACCAAATAAGAGTGATTTAATTAAATTCATAATTTATTTTTTTTACAAAGATAAAGTATAAGATTAATTAAATATGATTTTTAAAAATTAATTAGCTGAATAAGTATGTATATTTGTATATATGAAAACTTTCACATTTAAATTGTCAAATGAAATACGAATTATTCACCAAGAAATTAAAAGTGATGTTTCATACTGTGGCATTATGATAAATTCTGGTTCAAGAGACGAATTAGAAGATGAACTTGGACTTTCTCACTTTATTGAACATAACTTATTTAAGGGGACTAGTAAAAGAAATGCTTTTTATGTTGTTAATAGATTGGAAGAAATTGGGGGAGAAATTGATGCTTATACTGCTAAAGAGGAAACCTTTATATATGCAACCTTCTTGAAGGATTATTATGATAGAACAATTGAAATTTTATCAGAAATGGTATTCAATTCGACATTTCCAAAAAAAGAAATTGAAAAAGAAAAAATTGTAATTGAAGATGAAATAAATTCTTATAAAGACAATCCTTCAGAAATGATTTTTGATGAGTTTGAAAATGCTGTATTTAAAAATCATCCCTTAGGTCAGAATATTTTGGGTAATCATTACTTAATAAAAAATTTTAATAAAACTACAATATTAAACTTTATAAGAAAGAATTATAATACTAATGAAATAATTTTAAGCTCAGTTGGAAACATATCCCCAAAAAAGATCGTTGAAATTTCAAAAAAATACCTTGGAAAAGTACCTATAAACAAAAGAAATCATTTAAGACCGAAAAAATATAAATATATCCCAAAAAAAATTACTTTAAAAAAAAATATATCTCAGAATCATTGCATAATTGGTAATATAGCTCCCAATATTTTTAATAAAAATAATCTAACTTTTAATCTTCTAAATAATATACTTGGGGGGCCAAATATTAATTCAAGATTGAATTTATCAGTTAGGGAAAAATTTGGATTTACTTATAGTATTGAATCTTTTTTTAATTCATATTCTGATTATGGTATATGGGGAATATATTTTACTTCAGAATCCAAATATTTAAATAAAATTTTAAATTTAATTAAACGAGAATTAATTAAGATGAAAAAAATTAAACTGGGACCAAAACAAATTAATACCGCAAGAAATCAAATATACAGTCAACTAGCAATTTTTAATGAAAGTAAATCAAATGTGATGCAAAATAATGCAAAAAACATGATTCTCAACAATAGGGTTGAAACATTGGAGCAAATCAAATATAAAATTTCAAAAATTTCAGCTGACGAAATACAAAGTTTAGCTCAAGAAGTTTTTGATATTAATAACTTAACTACGATTATAATAAAATCTACTAAATAAATGAATTTTATTTCAAAAGAATTAAATGAATATTGTAATAAATTTACAACAAACCCATCAAAAGAATTGGATAAATTAGAACATTTAACTCATACAAGAATATTAAATCCAAGGATGATATCCGGTAAATTACAAGGCAGATTATTATCTTTAATTAGTAAAATAGTTTCTCCAAAATATATATTAGATATTGGTACATATACTGGCTATTCAGCAATTTGTTTATCAGAAGGTTTAAAGCCAGATGGTAAACTTATTACAATTGAAATAAACGAGGAGATGCAACATTTCATTAAAGATAACTTTTCAAAACTTAAATTATTGAAAAAAATCATACCAATTTTCGGAGATGCTACAAAAGTAATTCCTAAATTAGACTATCTTTTTGATATAGTTTTTATTGATGCAGATAAAATAAATTACTCAAAATATTTTGATTTAACAATTGATAAATTAAGTCCAAAAGGTCTAATTATTGCTGATAATCTCCTTTGGTCAGGAAAAGTAATTAAAAAAATTAACTCAAATGACAAGATTACAATAGAGTTGAAAAAATTTACTGAAAAAGTAAATAAAGATCCAAGAGTGGAAAATATAATGCTTCCAATTAGAGATGGTATTTTAATTTGTCAAAAAAAATAATATTAAAAAAACTAAATATATTTTGAAAAAGCTTTTATATGCAAGTTTTATAATTTTAAATTCACTAAAATTAAATGCTACTCATCTAATTGGAGGTGAAATGACATACAATTATTTAGGAAATAATATTTACCAAATTAATCTTGTAATATATATTGATTGTGGCCCATCCAATACATCTGGAACAAGTTTTGACCCATTTGGTGAAGTAACAATTTACAATGGTGATAATTCCATATATGATATAATTGATATATCAAATCCCAATATTATAAATTTAGGTACCGAAACAGTTGGTAATGATTGTTTAGAACTTCCAACTGATCTATGTGTAGAAAGGGGAACTTATAGTTTCGATATTTTTCTACCTAATTCTATTGACGGATACACAGTAGCCTACCAAAGATGTTGTAGAAATCCATCAGTTATAAATATTGAAAATCCTGAAGATTTTGGTTCTACTTTTTTTGTAAATATTCCTGGAGGTAATTTAAATAATAATAGCAGTGCAAACTTTATTAATTATCCTCCTCTAGCTCTTTGTTTAGGTGATGAAATTAACATTAATCATTCAGCCACAGATATTGACGGTGATGAACTTGTATATGAATTCACAACACCTTTAAATGGTGCTAATGATATGAATCCCACTGAAATAAGTCCTCCTCCATTCAATATAATCCCATGGAATGACGGTTACAGTGAAAATTATCCAATTGATAGTGATCCTATTATTTCAATTAATTCTGAAACTGGAATAATAACTGGCACTCCAAATCAGATTGGTCTATACATAATTGGGATAAAGGTAAGCGAATTTAGAAATGGTATTTTCTTAAATCAAGTAATTAGAGATTTTAGATTTTTGGTTGTGGATTGTAATGTTACAACTGCCTCCTTCCCACTTACTAATTGGTATTGTAATTCTCTTACTGTAGATTTTGAAAATGATAGTTATAATGCAGAAACATACCTTTGGGATTTTGGATATGAAAATAATATATCAGAATTATTTGAACCGAGCTTCACTTATCCAGATACTGGAATATATAATGTGACATTAATTGCAAATCCAAATACAATATGTGCTGATACTAATAGTATTTCATTTCCTTTATATACTGAACTATCAGCTTTTTTTAATAATCCGCCCCCTCAGTGTGATGGTAACAATTTATTTGATTTCACTGCTCTAGGAATTACTCCTCCAGGTGCTGATGTAATTTGGAATTTTGGACCTAATGCTTCACCACAATATTCAGAAATAATAAATCCAACAAACATATTATTTGATGGAATTGGGAATTTTGAAGTTTCCTATAATATACAATACAATGGTTGCGATGAAACTCACACTGGGAATATTAACATCTTTAATGATAATATTTTACCTGAAATTACTTTTTTAAATGACGATATTCAGTGTCTTGAAAATAACTTATTTAACTTTCAAGCATCTGGGAGTTTTGAGGAAAACTCAGAATTTTTATGGAATTTTGGTAATAATTCCAATACATTTGAATCAATTGATCAAAATCCTTCAAATATCCAATTTTTAACAGAAGGATATCACATAATTTCACTTATAATATCCAATAGTGGATGTCAAGGAAATATAACTGATTCAATTAAAATTATTGATGCAATAAACTTTGAAATGAATTTAACAAATCAATATGGATGTTCTCCTCAAATTGTTAATATTAGTTCAAATTTAGATTCAAATCAATATAATTTTGAATGGGATTTTGGAAATGGTCAGACTAGTAATTTTAATTACAATGAAATATTATTTTTTGAGGGTCAATACGATTTAAATATAAGTATAATTGATTTAACCACTTCATGTGTAGAATCTTATTTTTTTGAAAATTATATTGAAATACAACCAAAACCCATTGCAAATTTTACTTTTAATTCAGATGATTTTATTCTTGATGTCCCAGTTGAAATTGAAAATCTATCAGTAAATTCTGATTCAATATTTTATATCTTTAACTCAGGTTTAACTTTGAATGGAGAAAATCCATCTTACACCCCAGATATTACTGGTGAAATAGAGATTACTCAATATGCAATTAATTCAGAGTATCAATGCGTAGATTCAATTTCAAAAAAATTAAATATTTCTTTTGGATATAATTTATTCATGCCAAATTCTTTTACTCCAAATAATGATAATAAAAACGATTTTTTTGCACCAATTTCTATTGGAATTCAAAATTATCAACTTAAAATATTTGATAGATGGGGGAAGTTAATTTTTGATAAATATGGAGTTAATCCTAAATGGGATGGTAAAAACAGAAATGGAATTCAATGTAAAAGTGACACATACAACTACTTAATAAATTTTACAACTGTAACTAATAAAAAATTTACTGAAAATGGAGCAGTTTACCTTATTCGTTAAATGGGATATTGATAATTTTTTTATTTCCAGAAGTTCCATTTGGAAATGATATTTCAAGTATATTTGATAATGTTGGTGCAACATCACTAATACTTATTTGATCAGATGTTGTTCCAGGTTTTATATCCCACCCATACCATATTAATGGGACATGTTGGTCATAACTATATCCTGAACCATGAGTGGTTCCTAATTTCTCATATTCTATCCAACCTGGCTCTAAAATAAGCAATATATCACCTGATCTTTTCTGGTTATAACCTTGCTGAATAGATCTATAATTTCCTTCAGAGAATTCATTATTAATTATAACGTTCGCAGATATAACATTTTTAATACCATCATACTTAATCAAAAAATTAGAACATTGAGTTTGAATTTTTGATAAATCTAAAAAATTTTCAAAAATTAAATCTCTATTCAAATATATTTGAGTATTTCCATAAGTTTTGATCCAATTTCCAAAACCATATATATTGTTCAAATATTCTTTTAAGTCATTTATTGGTTTGTCAGCATTGAAGTATCCAGAAGGTACTTTCCTATCATTAAGGTATGATGGAGACCTAACTGCACCATGATCAGAAGTTAAAAAAATTAAAATATTTTCAATACCTAAAATTTCATCCAAATAAATAAGAAATAAATCTAGATCTTTATCTAACCTTAAATAAGTGTCATGTATTTCTTTTGAATCAACTCCAAACTTGTGTCCAATATAATCTGTGGAAGATAAACTTATGGATAATAAATCTGTATAATCATCATTACCTAACTCTTCTTCTTTTATTACCATTTTTGCCAAGTCAAATATTAATGAATTTCCATAGGGTGTGTACTTTATAGTACCCAATCCATTTTCTTGGGATATTTTTTTTAAATCATAGGGAAATTTTGGATTTTTTTCACCTTTAAATGGTTGCTCATATGAACTGTTATCATTCAAACTTTCATCATATTTTTTTGGATTTAATAATAAATTCCATTTTTTATCTAAATATTTTTTACAATAATTTTCATTATTAAAATTTTCTAACCAAACAGGAAGTTTGGATATATAATAAGAACTTGTTACAAAATTACCAGACTCTGAATCGAACCAAAGTGCATAATTAGCAGTATGTCCTGCTGTTAAAATTGCTGCTCTATCCTTTAAAGATATCCCAATTACCTTTGATCTAAACATAGATGATAACCTCAATTCGTCTCCAAAAGTAGAAGTCAACATTTTTCTTGGTGACTTTTTGCCTGAATCATTATCAGAACCTATGGTTTTGAATTGATTATCTCCCACACAATAAATATAATCATCAGAGTCCCTTTCATACCAATTATTTGCAATTATTCCATGATTTGTTGGATTAGTTCCAGTGAAAATAGTTGCATGTCCAGGAGCAGTGTAAGTAGGTATAAATCTGAAGGAGGCATTCTTACAATTAAAACCACTGAATTGAATTTTTTTAAATCCTCCATCTGAAAAATCATCCCAAAATCTATTTATATAATCATATCTCATCTGATCTACAATTAAACCTATTATTAATTTTGGTTTATTCTCCTGAGAAAATAAATGAGTATTAATCAGAAATAGTAAATAAAATAGTTTTTTCATTTTAAATGATATTTATTTAGAATATATAATATAGTAATACACGATGTTATGCTTAAAAAAATATTGGATATTGAAAGAAAAATATAACCTTGTTTGAATAAATTAAAAGTTTCAAAACTGAAAGTTGAAAAAGTACTAAATCCTCCGCAAAATCCAAATAAAAAAAATAATTTTAATTCCTCTGAAATAATTATTTTACTATCTAATATAAATACAAATAAACCAAATATTAGTGTACTTAATACATTGGATAAAAGAGTTGAAACAGGTTGATAATAATGAATGAAATTAGAAGACATAATCGAGAATAAATATCTTAATACACTTCCAAATCCACCACCTAAAAAAACTAAAAGTATCTTCATTTTATTTTTATAATAATCTTATATAAATAATAAGTTGCTGATGCAATTAAAAAACCAATAAACCACCCAAAAATTATGTCTAAAGGGAAATGTTTACCTAAATAAATCCTACTGTAACACACTATTAAAGTCCATACAGTTAAAATAATTAAAGTTATTTTATTTTCAGGAAATAACAATCTAAAAATTGTTATTACTGAAAAAAAAATAGTTGCATGAGAAGATACGAATCCATATAATCCACCTTTATTTTTGACTACTCTTACCAGATTTTCAATTTCTGGGTCGTAACATGGTCGATATCTCATAAAAACATTTTTAAAACAGTTAACTGAAATTATATCACTTAAACAAATACAAGATAATAATAATAATAATATCTGATAAGACTTATTGTTGTACTTCTTATAAATTAAATATAATATTAATACAATAAAGGGAATTGAAGCTTTGGTAGAAGTTAAAAATATCCAAATAAAATCAAATTTTTCAGTTCCCAAATTATTTAATTTAATAAAAAGGTTCTTGTCAAAATTTATTATGTTTTCAATCATTTAATTTTTTCCATATTTGATCTTTCAAATCCATTAAACCTGAATTTGTAATTGATGAGAAAAATACATAATTAATATTTTTTGATAAATTATTTTCAACTTCTTGGATCAATTCTCTATCTAATAAATCTGATTTTGAAATTCCCAAAATTATTTCTTTATCTAATAACTCCTTATTATATTGTTTTAATTCATTTATAAGTATTTTAAATTCCTTATTAATATCATTTGAATCTGAAGAAATAATAAATAATAAAATTGAATTTCTTTCAATATGTCTTAAAAATCTGAATCCTAAACCTTTTCCATTTGATGCTCCTTTGATTATTCCTGGAATATCCGCCATTATAAAAGATTTGTTATCTCTATAAGATACTATACCTAGATTTGGGACTAAAGTTGTAAACGGATAATCTCCAATTTTAGGTTTTGCTGCAGTTAACACTGATAATAGTGTTGACTTACCAGAATTTGGATAACCTACTAAACCTACATCTGCTAAAACTTTAAGTTCTAGAATATTCCACCCCTCATCACCTAAAATACCAGATTGAGCATACCTAGGAGTTTGCCTAATAGAATTTTTAAACCATGTATTTCCTCTTCCACCTAGACCTCCTTTTCTCAAAATTTTTTTTTCTTTATGTGAAGTAATTTCAAATATAAATTTTTTAGATTCAGCATCTCTCGCAATAGTACCTAATGGGACATCAATATAAATATCTTTTCCATTAATACCAGAAGAATTATTTGAAGAACCATCACCGCCATTTCCAGCTTTAATATGTTTGGTATATTTCAAATGAAGCAAAGTCCACATTTGATCATTACCTTGTACGTAAATATTACCTCCTCTGCCTCCATCTCCTCCATCTGGTCCACCTTTTGAAGTTAGTCTAGATCTATGAAGGTGAGATGATCCAGAACCACCTTTCCCAGCTTTACAATAAATTTTTACATAATCTATAAAATTTGATAATTTTGATTTCACTCTATTATTAAATCTAATTTATCAGATATATTTTTAAAAATTTCATCAATAGAACCTATACCATTAACTTCAGATAAAATTTCTTTTGAGTCATAATAATTTTTTAAAATAAAGGTTTCTTTTTTGTAAACCTGAATTCTATTTTTAATTACATCTTTATCTCTATCATCATCTCTTTTACTATTGACTCCCCTCAATAAAAGTCTTCTAGTCAGCTCTATTTCGTCAACTTCTAAAGATATTACGGAAGACACCTTGGTATTTTTACTTTTTAAAAATTCATCTAAGTTATTTGCTTGAAAAATTGTTCTTGGGAAACCATCAAAAATAAATCCATTTGTATTTTTAAAAGAATTGAATTCATTTTTTAACATAGCAAGAGTTATATCATCTGGAACTAAATTTCCTTTATTAATATAGAAAATTGCTTTTTTTCCCAAATCAGTTTTATTTTTAATGTTCATTCTAAAAATATCTCCAGTTGATAAATGAGATAAATTATACTTTTTTGAAATTTTAACTGATTGAGTTCCTTTGCCAGATCCAGGTGGACCAAATAAAATTATATTAATCATTATATTTTTGATGAATTTTATACTAATTAAATAAAAAATCAATTCTAAAAAAAATAATCTGTATGCAATTAGTTTTATAATTATTCTTAAAGTTATATTTTTGTAAAAAAAAATGAAAATGAAACCATTAGTAAGTATAATTATGGGCAGTACATCAGACTGGCCAGTTATGAGTAAAGCAGCAAAATTTCTTGATAATTTAGAAATTCCATTTGAAGTAAATGCATTATCTGCTCATAGAACTCCTAAACAAGTAGAAGAATATGCACAAAAATTATTAGAAACTGAAATAAAAGTTATTATAGCTGGTGCCGGAGGTGCAGCTCATCTTCCAGGAGTGATGGCTGCATTTACTCATTTACCAATAATTGGTGTACCTTGCAGATCCTCAATCTCAATTGATGGATGGGATTCAATACTATCAATACTTCAAATGCCCCCTGGAATTCCAGTTGCAACAGTTGGTCTAGATGCTTCTCAGAATGCAGCTATTTTAGCAACGCAAATAATTGGAACTGGGGATAAAGANGTTATGAAAAAACTAATTGAGTATAAAATGTCTTTAAAAGACAAAATTTTAAAAGCAAATAGTGATCTATCAGAACATAAATTTAAATTTAGAACTTCATAAATGTCCAGTATCAAAACTTACTTTGATATATATGGTGAAAGCCATCAAAATTCTATAAATAAGTTAATTCACTGGTTTTGTGTTCCTTTAATTTTCTTTTCAATAATCTGGTTAACCTATTTTATAAAATTAACATTTTTAAATTCACTAATACCAAATTATTTATGTAACCTAGCATTTGTTATTATATTATTTGGTGTTATATTTTATTTGTATTATTCAATACAAATTGCAATTGGAATGTTCCTTTTTTCAATTCTTAATTATTACATAATTTTTTCTATCAGCAATGCAAATTTTGAAATTTTACCAGTGTTAATATTTCTATTTTCATGGATTTTTCAATTAATTGGACATAAAATAGAGGGGAAAAAACCATCTTTTCTTGAAGATATTTTTTTTTTAATGATTGGTCCAGCCTGGTTACTTTCATTTATTTATGATAAAATTGGAATTAAATATTAAAATGAAAAAATTTATAATTTTAATCTTATTAAGTTTTGACTTAAATGCTCAAAATGCGTATGAAATTATTGAAAAATCCCAGAATTATACTATTGGAAATAGTCAAAAAGTTGATATTTCGATTACAATTAATAGACCAAAGTGGGAAAGAAAAATGAGTTTGAAAGCATGGAGTCTTGGAACAAATTATTCTTTAATTTTAATTACGGCACCCTCCAGAGATAGGGGAACAGTCTTTTTAAAAAAGGAGAATGAAATTTGGAATTGGCAGCCCAAAATTGANAGAATCATTAAACTACCTCCATCAATGATGATGCAATCTTGGATGGGATCAGACTTCACAAACGATGATTTGATTAGAGAATCCTCTATTCTTGACGATTATTCTCACTTTTTGTTAGGCGATACCTTGATTGATAGCAGTTCATGTTTCAAAATTAAATTAATCCCTAAAGATGATGCACCAGTTGTTTGGGGGAAAATAATAACCTTTATTGACAAAAGTTTTTATTTTCAAAGAAGAAGTGAATTTTATGATGAAGAAGGTGAACTTATAAATATCATGAAATTATCAGAAATTAAATTATTTAATAATAAAAAACTTCCTTCAAAAATAACTGTCATTCCAATTTATGAAAATCCTGATTCTAAAACCACATTAATTTACAACGAAATTGATTTTAATATCAATATAAATTCTAACTTTTTTAGCAAACAAAATATGAAAAGAATTAAATAATGAAACTGTATTTAAATCTTGCTTGGCGTAATATTTGGAGAAATAAACAAAGAAGTATTATAACTATCTCATCAATGATTTGTGCTGTTTTTTTTTTCAATTTTTGCCAGATCATTACAAATTGGTGTATATGATAAGATGGTAGAAAATATGGTTGGGATGTACAGTGGATATATTCAAATCCAAAATAAAGATTACTGGAATGAGAGAACTATTGATAATAGTTTTACTGTAAATATGAATCTTCAAAAAAAAATAAGCAATTCTTACAATGTGTCATCATTTAACGAAAGATTTGAAAGTTTTGCCTTAAGTGCTGCAAACAACTTAACAAGGGGAACAATTGTGATAGGTGCAAATCTTGAAAAAGAAAATTTGTTCATGAATTTAAACTCTAAAATAGTTAAAGGTTTTATACCTGAAAATTCTAGCTCAAACATATTAATTAGTGATGGTTTATCAGAATATTATAATCTTAGATGTAATGACAGCATAGTTCTTCTTGGTCAAGGATTTCATGGTTCAAGTGCAAGTGGTATTTTTAAAATAGAAGGTATAATTAAATTCCCTGTACCAGATATAAATGAGAGACTAATAATTATGCCAATTAAATCTGCTCAGACTTTATATGATGCAGAAAATAGAAATACATCTTTGGTAGTAGATATTAAAAACAAGTCTAAAGTAGAAAAGACAATAGAAATTTTAAAAACAAATCTTGATGAAGATTTAGTTGTAATGAATTGGAAAAATCTTCTTCCAGAGCTAGTTCAAACTATCCAAGCAGATAGTGCCGGCGGTTTAGTAATCTTAGGAATATTATATATGATTTTATCATTTGGTATTTTCGGGACTATACTTATGATGACAACTGAAAGAATAAAGGAGTTTTCTATACTTATATCTATTGGAATGCATAAAATTAAACTAGTATTAGTTGTTATCTTAGAGTGCTTATTGATGAGTTTTTTTTCCTCAATTATTGGATTAATATTAGTAACGCCTGTTAGATATTACTTTTATTACTTTCCATACAGAATAGGAGGGAAAGCTGCTTCTGCAATTGAAGAATATGGATTTGAACCTGTTATCCCTGCTTCATTAGATTTAAATATTGCTTTAAATCATATTTCAATTATTACTATTATTGTTTTAGTATGTAGCTTTTATCCATCCACAAAAATATTTTTCTTAAAACCAATTAAAGGACTCAAAATATAATGTTAACTATAATTAAAATAGCCTTTCTTAATATTTGGAGAACTCCTTTGAGGTCATCTGTAGTAATTTTTTCAATAGCTTTAGGTATATGGGCTGGCTTGTTTGTAATTGCATTTTGTTATGGAATTAACCATCAGAGGACATCTGAAACAATTAACAGCTCAATCTCTCACTTACAAATACACAACCCAAAATTTAAAAAAGATTACAACAACAAATTTAATTTGAAAGAGCATAATAAGATTGTAAAATTTGTTAATGAAATTAAACAAATAAAATCATTTTGTAAAAGAACTTTATCTCTAGGTATGATAAGTTCAACAATAAATAGTAATGGCGTAAAAATAATAGGTATTGAGCCAAGTAAAGAAATTCTGGTAACTAGTATAAGTAAAAAAGTAATCGAGGGAGATTTCTTTGAAAAAATGAAAAAAAACAGCATTTTAATTGGAGATGCTCTAGCAAAAAAATTAAATGTTAAGTTAAAGTCAAAAGTTGTAGTCACATTTCAAAATTCCAATAATGAAATTATATCTGGTGCATTTAGAATTTGTGGTATTTTTAAAACTCAATATACTAAATATGATGAGCAAAATATTTTCTTATTAAGTGAAGAC
This sequence comes from Flavobacteriales bacterium, assembly GCA_002692065.1. GTDB lineage: Bacteria > Bacteroidota > Bacteroidia > Flavobacteriales > UBA7430. Next base: position 52,527 of record NZJX01000007.1, read on the forward strand.
TTTCAAAGAATTTCAAATGATAATAGTTTTCATGAAATTGCAATTTTACTTACTGATATTAATGAACTTAATAATATTGAAAATAAACTAAAAACAAACTTTAATGAGTGTTTAATTGAAAATTGGAAAAACATAGCACCAGAACTTGCTTACGCTGATGAAGTTATGGAAACTTGGTTATTTCTCATTATGGTAATTATAATGTTAGCATTAATTTTTGGAATTATAAATACCATGCTAATGGCTGTTTTTGAAAGAAGAAGAGAATTAGGAATGCTTATGGCTATTGGTATGAATAAATTTAAAATTTTTACTTTAATTTTATATGAAACATTCATATTATCACTCATAGGTGGACCTTTTGGAATGATACTGGCATATATGACCATTTATTTGACGTCTAAAAATGGAATAAATTTATCTATATTTAAAAATGGACTTGAGTCAGTTGGATTATCTAGCACAATTTATCCAAAAATTGATACTAATTATTACATTTATATAACATTATTAGTATTAGTATTTACTTTATTTTCATCAATATTTCCCTCAAAAAAGGCACTTAAATTAAAACCAACTGAAGCAATCAAAACTATTTAAAATGAAGATAATTTCTGCAAAAAAATTAGTTAAAGTATACAACTCAAGTAATTTATCTTTCAAAGCAATTGATGAAATTAATTTGGATATTGAAAAGGGAGAATTTTCTGCAATTGTTGGCCCTTCAGGTTCAGGAAAAACTACTCTTTTGAATATGATTGGAGGACTAGATAAGTTGACATCAGGTGAAGTGATTATAAATAATGTAAAACTCAATAATTTAAATGAAAATGAATTAATTGATTTTCGTCTTAATAATATTGGATTTATTTTCCAAGCATATAATCTAATTCCTGTTTTAACTGCAATTGAAAATGTAGAATTCATAATGTTACTTCAAGGAATTAATCATTTAATAAGAAAAGAAAGAAGCACAGAATTACTAAAGTATGTTGGATTAGAAAATAAAATTAATTCTAGACCAAATCAATTATCAGGTGGACAACAACAACGAGTTGCAGTAGCAAGAGCTTTAGCATCTAACCCATCATTTATTCTAGCTGATGAACCAACAGCAAATTTAGATTCAAAATCTACTAATAAATTATTAGATCTGATGGCTAAAATGAATAAAGAACAAAATATTACTTTCTTATTTTCAACTCATGATCAAAGAGTTATAAATAGGGCTAAAAGAATTATCACGATTGAAGATGGGAAAATAATTTCAGATGAAAAAAATTAGCAGACTTTATATATTAATATCATTAATTCCATCTATATGTTTATCTCAAATAGAGTACACTGATGATTATTATTTGAGTAATCTCAACTCTTACAGTTCAATAAACTCTGACTTTAATATTTTAACATTTAATAAAAATTATTGGTTTGATAATCAAATTCAATTTAGATATAATGCTAAAATATTTTTCGGAAATCATTTTAAATCTGTAATAGGTATTAGAAATAGATTTATCAGGGGCTTTCAATGGGAAAAAAATCTATTTAATTTTAGAAACCAAAATATTAATTTACCTAATACAATTTCATCCTCAAAAGAAAAATTTGCTCTTTTGAACCAAATTGATAGAATTTATTTTGAATTTGATAAAAATAACCTTAATATAAGTATGGGAAAACAAAGAATCAATTGGGGGATTCAAAACTTTTGGAATTCTCATGATTTATTCAATCAACTAAATATTTTTGATTTTGATTATATTGAAAGACCTGGAAATGATGCAATAAGAATTCAATATTATTTAAATAATTTCAATTCTTTTGAATATGTAATAAATGAAAAAATAAAAGCATTTTTATTGAAATTAAATTACTTTAAATACGATTATCAATTTTTGTATGCAGATAATACAGATGACGACATTTTCGGATTAGGATGGTCTGGACAAATTTTTAAATTAGGGTTTAAGGGAGAATTTTCTTTTTTCAAAACAAAATTATCTACAGAAAATAACTTATTAGTAGGAAGTGTTTTCCTGGATTATATTTTTAAAAATAATTTATATTTAAATTTAGGATGTCTTTATAATTCTGGATATTCAGAGTTAAATTCATTTAATTTATTTAATTTAAATGTGTCAGCAAAATCTCCAATGCCTTTTAAATACAACTTCTCTTATCAAATTAATAAATCTGTGAGTGATTTAACTCAAATTGGGTTTTTCATAATCCATGATCATAAATTAAATTTTATCTTTTTAAGTCCTCAATTGACTTATTCAATATCAAACAAAATTGATTTAATGATAATTAGTCAAAATATATGGCTTAAAGTATTTGATAAATCAGAAAATATTACTAAATCTGTATTTACTAGAATTCAATATAATTTTTAATTATAAATGAATTTGAATTAATTTAATTGATATTGCCATCAAAATAATCCCAAAAATCCTTCTTAGAACATTTATTCCTCCTTGGCCTAAAAAATTTTCAATTTTAATTGTAGATTTCAAAACTAAATAAACAAAAAATAAATTAATTATGATTCCAATAGAAATAATTTCGATTGAGTATGTTGATCTTAAAGAAATAATTGTTGTCAAGGTACCTGATCCTGAAATCAAGGGGAAAGCAATTGGAACTATGCTACCTGATTGATCATTTTTGTCAGATTTAAATAATTCTATGTTTAAAATCATCTCAATAGCTAAAAGAAAAATCACTATCGCACCTGCAATTGCAAAAGATGATAGATCTATCCCAATTATATGAAGTATTTTTTCTCCTAAGAATAAAAAGATTATCATAATTAAACCAGATGCAAGAGTAGCTTTACCTGACTCAATATTACCAATTTTTGATCTTAAAGAAATAATTATAGGAATAGATCCCAAAATATCAATAATTGCAAAAAGTGTTAAACCTACTGTTAAAATTTCATTAATACTCATCTTAAGTTATATTTTTTTTAAATTAAAAGATAATTTTTTTAAATCAGTCCAAAAATTTGGATATGATTTCTCTGTATTTTCAATATTATTTATAGATACTGATTTAAAACGTAAGGCAAGGGGAGCAAGACTCATTATTATTCTATGATCATCATAAGACTTAAAATTAACATTTTTTTTTAGATCTAATTTTTGACACTTAAGTTCAATCTCGGATTGATTTATAATATTTATTTGTGCACCACATTTTTGCAATTCGTTTTTAATAGCTAATAGCCGATTTGATTCTTTATAAATCAATGTCTCTAATCCATTAATTTTACAATCAATTGATAAACCAAAACAAGTAGTAATTATTGTTAGAGCAATATCAGGGAATCTTCTACAATTAAACTGAAAAAATCTTGGTTTTATATAATTTTTTGATTTAAAAATTTTCATATTTTTTTCTAAAAAAATAGTTTTTACTCCAAAATTTTTAAAAATGTCTTTGATAATTATATCTCCTTGAATTGAAATGGAACTTATATTTAAAATTTCTATTTCACATGATTCACTTAATGCTGCAATTTCATATAAATAAGAAATAGAAGACCAATCAGGTTCTATCTGTTTAAGTTTACTTAAATATCTCCCTGGTTTAATATCAATAATTTTATTTTTTTTGATAATGTCTATACCTTCACTTTTCATCATATTAATTGTCATTTCTACATATGATTTAGAAACTAAATTATTTTTAATATTTAATATAACTCCTTTTGAGGTATATGGAGCTATTAATAGGATAGCAGAAATAAATTGACTAGAAATATTCCCATCAATATTAATATTACCTCCCACTAAATTACCACCATTAATATAAATTGGAGGAAAACCGAATTTTTCAATATAACTAATATTTCCCCCTATATAATTTATACTTTTAACCAAATCTTTAATAGGTCTATTTTTCATTATATGGTTACCTGTTAAAATCTTTTTAGCTCCAAATAATGAAAAAAATGCAGTTAAAAATCTCATAGGACCTCCTGCATTATTGAGATTTATTATTTTAGACTTATTATTTATTGATTTAATTAAAATTTTAGTGTCACTTGAACTTGAAATTCCTTTAATATTTAATTTTTTTTTTTCGAGTGCCCTTGTTATAACTATTCTATTTGAGATACTTTTTGACGAGTCAATTGAAATTTCACCAAATAATTTTTTAGATTTAGATGTTATTTTATAATTCAATTCAAATTTTTATTGTAGTATTCAATTCCATTTTTTATCTGATCAAAATTAAAAAAATTATCAATTTGAGCATTTCCAATCCTATTTATTAAAGTGAAATTAATTCTTTTATCAAAATTTTTTTTATCATTTTTCATCCAAAAATATAATTCTTTAATATTTTTAATTTTAATTATTTTAAAAAAAGATTTTATAGTTTTAAAAATAATTAAAGTTTCTTTTTTACTTAAATTATTATAAAGATGTGATAGTGAAACTTCGACAAGAATTCCTATTGCAATTGCTTCACCGTGAAGTAAATCTTTTTTTTTTGTTAAAGCAAGACTTTCAAGTGCATGTCCAACAGTATGACCAAAATTTAAAATTTTTCTAACATTTTCTTCTCTGAAATCTTTTTCTATAATTGAATTTTTTATAGAAATTGATTTTTTAATTATATCCAGAATAAAATTTTCATTTTCAAATTTAAAATCTAATAACTTTCTCCAAAGAATTACATCAAATATTAATCCATGTTTGAAAATTTCTATCATACCATTTTTAAATTGTCTTTTGCTTAAAGTTTTTAAAAAATAGATATCTATAAAAACAACTTTAGGTAAATTAAATAAACCTATTTGATTTTTAAAATTATTTAAATTTACTGCTAGTTTTCCTCCCAATGACGAATCAACCATAGACAAAAACGAGGTAGGAACATTAATAAATTTTATTCCTCTTCTATAAAGTGACGCAACTAGACCTCCAATATCACAAATCATTCCTCCTCCTAAATTTATTAATATTGAATTTTTATCAATATTCATTTCTAAAAGTTTACTAAATATATATTCACATGATTGGAGAGTTTTACTATTTTCTCCGCTTTGTATTGTGATGACAGGATATTTTTTTAAAAGTGGATTTAGATTTAAGATATATGGCAAACATTTTTCATGAGTTATATTATCACATAAGATTACTATATTTGTTTTTTTAAATCCACATTTTTCTATAATATTACTGAATTCNAAAATATTTCCATTACCTACATTTATTATATATTTTTTTGTTTTTAATTTATAATTTTTCATTCTTAAAATTTTAATATAATTTTAACATATGGAATTTAAAAATACTGAGATAGCCTTTAAACATTTAAATAATTTTAAATTAAAGAAAGTATATTTTTTATTTCTTCTAATTAGCTATCATAGCTTAACTAAAATAGGATTATTTTTTATTCAATTAGCATTTTTATTAAAAAATTCCTATTGAATGGTTAATAAAAATTACAATATTTGATCAATTTTGTGGTGGNGAGTCAGCTATGGAATGTCAAAAAAAAATTAAAGACCTATCAAAATTTAATATTAAAACTATACTTGACTACTCTGTAGAGGGAAAATCAAATAAAAAAGATTTTAAATTGACTTTAAGTGAAACACTTAAAAATATAAAGTTATCAAGTGAAAATAAGAATATTCCCTTTGTTGTTTTGAAGTTAACTAGCATTTTTAACAAAAATTTATTGAGAAAAAAAAATTCTAAATTAAAATTAAATAACCATGAAAAAAATGACTTTAATTATTCTCTAAATATTCTTAATAAGATTCTAATTGATGCAAAATCATTAAAAGTTCCTATCATGATTGATGCAGAGGAATCATGGTACCAAAATGAAATTGATTCAATCATAGAAAAAATGATATTGAAGTATAATGACATTAATACTATTATATTTACAACTATTCAGATGTATAGACATGATCGAATTAATTATCTCAAATATCTTTTAAAAATTTGTAAAAAAAATAATATTCAAATAGGTATAAAACTCGTAAGAGGAGCTTATCTTGAAAAAGAAAATAATAGAGCAATTAAACACAATTACAAATCTCCCATCCACTTAACTAAAATTAATTGTGATAATGATTTTAATCAGGCAATTGAATTTATTTGTGAAAATATTTCTTTCTTCTCTCTGTGTCTTGGTTCTCATAACGAAACTAGTACTGAAATTTTAATGCAATCAATGAAAAAATTGAATATAAAAAAAAATAACTCAAAAATTTATTTTTCTCAATTACTTGGAATGAGTGACAACATCTCGTTTAATTTATCAAAATTAAATTATAATGTTGTTAAATATGTTCCATATGGACCTGTAAATGAAGTTCTCCCATATTTAACCAGAAGAATCGAAGAAAACTCATCAGTAAAAGGGCAATTAGGAAGAGAGATTAAATTAATTAAAAGAGAACTCAAAAGAAGAAAATACTATTCACAGTAATCAATTTTAATTTTTATAAGTTTAATACCATTAATACTGTCTTGAATTAAAAAATCAGGATAACTTTTTGAACTTATTTGATAAACTTTTTTATTATCACCATACTTACTCAAATTAAAATTAATTTTTAACTTATCATTTGTAAAAAAGTTTTTAAACTCAATTGTATCTTTATTAATACAGTTAAGTTGACGTAATGAAGTATTTGAAAATAATAATTTTTGATTTCTTAAATATTTTAATGTTCTGGCATTTGGAAAATATGCAAAGTCTAATTTTCTATCATGGAATAAAAAAAATGTTATTAAAATTCCAAAACAAATTCCAAAACAATAATATAATAGTCTTCTTAACAAAATTTAAAATTATAAACCTAATAACAAATCTATATCTTTAGATGGCAAATCAAACCAAGAAGAAATTCCTTTATTTGTAAGAGTTCCATTATATACATAAACTCCAAATCTTATATTTTGAGATCTTAACAAAATTCCTTTTACTCCTCCTCCTTCTCCAACTTTTAATAACAATGGTGCTAGAATATTGCTTAAAGAAAAAGATGCAGTTTTAGAGCTTCTAGATGCAATATTTGGCACACAATAGTGGACAACATCATGTTTAATAAAAGTTGGTGATTCGTGAGAAGTTAATTTTGAAGTTTCAAAACATCCTCCTTGATCAATACTAACGTCAACAATAACTGACCTTGATTTCATTTTTTTTACCATTTCCTCTGATATTACACATGGTGTTTTTCCAAATTTTGACCTTAAAGCCCCAATTACTACATCTGCTCTTTTGATAGATTTTTCAAGAACTTTAGGCTGCATAATAGATGTAGATACAGGTAGGCTTAAATCATTTTGAATTCTTCTTAATCTAGAGATAGAATTACCAAAAACTTTAACGGATGCTCCAAGTGAAACTCCAGACCTTGCTGCGTATTCAGCAACTGTTCCTGCTCCAATTATAACTATCTGTACAGGATTAACACCAGCTATTCCCCCCATTAAAACTCCTCTTCCACCAGAAGTAGAAGTTAATAATTCAGCAGCAATCAAAATAGATGATGTTCCAGCAATTTCACTCATTGATTTAACAATAGGATAAGAATTAATTTCATCTCTTATATATTCAAAACCAACAGCAGTTACTTTCTTATCAATAAGTTTTTTAAAATATTCTTTTTTTTGAGTATTTAATTGTAATGCAGAAATTAAGCATTGTCCTTTTTTAAATAAATCTAGTTCACTAATTGTTGGTGGAGCAACTTTAAGAATGATATCTGCTTNATAAATTTCATTGACATTTTTACAAACTTTTGCACCTGCTTCACTATACTCAATATCCAAGAAAGAACTTTGTTCCCCTGCTTTTGACTCTATATATACTTTATGACCATTATTTACAAGAAGACCAACGGTTTCAGGTACTAATGGAACTCTTTTTTCTTGAAGTGCTATTTCTCTTGGAATTCCAATAAATAGAGATTTATTTTTATTTGATAATTCCAAAACTTCAGGTTGAGGAAGAATTAAATCATCATGTAAAAAATTTAGTATGTTAGGTTTCATAGCTGTATTAATTCTATTAAATAATTTCTCTTATTTTCTTTGACAATAATATCAATTTTTAAATAATTTAAAGGTAGTAAATTTGGAATCCTATCTGGCCATTCAACGAAACAATAATTATTTGAATATAAATATTCCTCATAACCTATATCTAAAGCTTCAATTTCATGATTAATTCTGTAAAAATCAAAATGAAAAATTTTAATACTATTAGTTAATATATACTCATTAACTAAGGAAAATGTTGGACTAAATACATTATCGTGAAATCCAAGAAATTTACATAAATTTTTAACTAGAGTTGTTTTACCTGCTCCAACATCCCCGTAAATCATAAATATTTTTATTGAGAATTTTTTAAAAATATATTTTACTAAATTATTTAAATCTTTTTCAGAATTTGTGATGTATTTCATACTATTTTGGAGATAATCTAATTATTGGGCACAACATTTCTTCCATTGAAATACCACCGTGTTGATATGTATCTTTAAAATAATTAACAAACTTATTGTAGTTGTTTGGGTATGTAAAATAAATATTTGGTTTAGCAAATATAAAATTACTACTTAAGCTTTCTAAGTTCAATCCTATGTGATTTGGATTATCAATTTCCATGACATCTTTGTAATTATATTTTAATTTTCTACCAGTCTTATATCTTAAATTTGTTGAAATATTTTTATCGCCTATTAACTTTGAAGGATACTTGACATTAATTGTACCATGGTCGGTAAACAAAAATAATTTTGATTTAGATTCTGATATTAAACTCAACATTTTATATAAAGAAGAATTTTGAAACCAGGTTTTAGTCAAGTGTCTGTAGGATTTATCATTAGGAGTTAATTCTTTAATCATATTAATTCCAGTTTTGGCATGTGATAACATATCAACAAAATTGTAGACAATAAAGTTAATATCAATATTTTTAATTGAGTTAAACTTTTCATTCAATTTCCATCCCTCATTGCTATTTAAAATTTTAAAATAATTAAATTTTTTATTTTTGATATCAGATTTCAGTATTAAATTTTTTAAGAATTCTTCTTCAAATAAATTTTTTCCGCCTGATTCATTTTCACCTTTCCAATAATTAGCAAATACTTTTTTTAATTCAACTGGAAGTAAACCAGAAAAAATAGAGTTTCTTGAATATTGGGTAGCAGTTGGAAGAATACTAGAAAAAATTGATTCATTTTCAATATTAAAAAACTCCTCAAAATAAGGTTGAAGGACTTTCCATTGATCAAATCTTAAGTTATCTATTAGAATACAAAAGTTATTGGAAGTTTCAGATAAAAAAGGAAAAACTTTCTCTTTTAAAAGATTTTGAGAAAAACAAATATCATCTTTAATAAATTTTTCATNTAATAATTTTTGATAATTCGATCTTATAAATTTGAAAAATAAGTTGTTAGCTTCATTTTTTTGCATTTCTATTATTTCATTCATATCATCAGAAGAAATTTTATCTAATTCCAATTCCCAAAAAGTAATTTTCTTATAAACTTCTACCCAATCACTAAATAAATTAGCTGAAGAAATCAATAATGATATCTTTTGAAATTCTTTTTGATAATCTGAAATAACTTTATTATTAACTAATCTTTTAATTTCTAGATTTTTTTTAAGTGACAAAAGGATTTGATAAGGATTTAAAGGTTTGATTAAATAATCAGATATTTTGGAACCAATTGCTTCCTCCATTATATGCTCCTCTTCACTTTTTGTTATCATTATTACTGGAGTGCTAATGATTTGAGAAATAATTGATAAAGTGTCAAGACCTGATAATCCTGGCATATTTTCGTCTAGGAAAATAATATCTATTTTTATTTTTTTAATAAAATCTATAGCATCATTCCCATTATTAATAGTAAAAATTTTATATCCCTTCCTTTCTAAAAATAAAATATGAGGTTTTAACAATTTGATTTCATCATCTATCCAAAGTATTTTTACTTTTTCCATAGATATTTTTTACATTAGTCTAATATATAATATTTAAATTTAATTAAATTTCAAATTTTTGAGCAATAAAACTAAAAAAATTATTAATGACCCTGTCCATGGATTCATATCTATTCCTAATAACCTTGTATACAAAGTAATTGAACATCCGTATTTTCAAAGATTGAGAAGGATAAGTCAATTAGGATTAACTTATTTAGTATATCCTGGAGCTCACCATACAAGATTTCATCATGCAATTGGATCAATGCATTTAATGCAGATTGCGATAAAGACTATTCAAAATAAAGGTTTCAAAATTTCTAAGGAAGAAAAAAATGCAGTATTACTCGCAATCTTACTTCATGATATTGGCCACGGACCTTTTTCTCATGCTCTTGAAAAAACACTTGTGAACAATTTGTCTCACGAAAAAATTTCCAAAATAATTATGAATAAATTGAATATTGAATTTAAAGGAAGATTATCATTAGCAATTGATATTTTTAATAATAATTATGAAAGAAAATTTTTCTTCCAATTAATCTCTTCTCAAATTGATATGGATAGGTTAGACTACTTACAAAGAGATAGTTTTTTCACCGGAGTGACTGAGGGTAAGATAAATTCTTATAGAATAATAGATATGTTAGATTTAAATAGAGATAAATTAGTTATGGATCATAAGGCAGCATACTCAATTGAAAAATTTTTACTCGCTAGACAATTCATGTACTGGCAAGTATATCTCCATAAAACAGTAATTTCAGCTGAATTTACTCTGATAAATATTTTAAATAGAGCAAAAGAATTAATTAAAAATGGTTGTAAACTTAAAAGTTCAAGTACTTTAAATAAGTTTCTTAAAAAAGACTTTGATATTTTAGATTTTGAAAAAAATGATAAAATTTTAAACCTATTCTGTATTTTAGATGATTATGATATCTTAAATGCAATAAAAGAATGGTCTTTAAAATCAGAAAAAATATTATCTTATTTATGTAGAATGTTGATAAATAGAAATTTACTTAAAATTGAAATTCAAAATAATAAATTTAAATCAGAATACATCAACCTTATTGAAAACAAATTAATAAAGAAACTTAAATTAACAAAATATGAGTTAAAATATTTCATATTTCAAAAAAAAATAGTTAACGAGACATACGATAATGATAATCCAATATTATTAAAATTGAAAAATAATACTATAATTGATTTTAAGGCAGAAAATAGATACTTAAACCTTTCGAAACAATATAATTTAACCTCTAAATACTTTCTTTGTTACCCTAGTGATATTNTGGAATAGAAAATTTGTACTTTAGCTAAAATGAAAATAACATTAAAAGAAATTTCTAAATTAATAAATGGGAATTTAATTGGAGACCCTGAACTTGTTATCAATAAAATATGCTCGATTCAAAATAGTTGTGAAAATTCATTATCTTTTGTTTCAGAGAAAAAATATTTGAAATATATAATTGAATCAAAATCTTCTGCATTCATAATAGATAGTAAAATATTTACTAATAAAAAATTAAATACAAATATCATTTTAGTTAAAAATTCTCAATTATCTTTAATTAATTTAATTAATGTAATTTTTAAAAAACAAATTAAAATTGGAATTGAGAAGTTTGCACACATAGATAATTCCTCAATTTTAGGAAAAAATATCTATGTTGGAAATTTCACTAATATTGAAAAAAATGTAAAAATTGGAGAAAATAGCCAAATAAATTCTAATTGTTTCATTGGAGAAAACACTAAAATTGGAAAAAACTGTATTATTTATCCTGGCGCAAAAATTTATGACAATTCAATAATTGATGATAACTGTATTATTCATAGTGGTTCAATAATTGGGTCTGATGGTTTTGGTTTTGCGAAAAATGAAAAGCATATTTTTAAAAAAATACCACAAATAGGAAATGTTCATATTAAAAGCAATGTCGAGGTTGGTTCTAATACTTGTATCGACAGAGGAACTTTTGGTTCAACTATTATTGAAAAAGGTGTTAAGTTAGATAATTTGATTCAAATTGGACATAATGTTCATATTGGAGAAAATACAGTAATAGCGGGAAATTCAGGCATTGCCGGGTCAACTAAAATTGGCAGTAATTGTATGATAGGTGGTAAAGTTGCAATCGCAGATCATTTATTCATCGCAAATAAAACAATAATTTCGGGTAATTCTGGAGTTGGAAAAAGTATAAAAAAAGTTGGAACTATCATTCAAGGTCCAATTGCATTCAACATTAAAGAATTTCAAAGATCATATATACTATTTAAAAAATTTCCTCTGTGGATAAATAGAATAAAAGAACTTGAAAAAAAAATATTTAGTAATGGATTACCAACATACTATTAATTCTAGTTTCAATATATATGGAATTGGNCTTCATTCAGGTAAAAAGGTAAATTTAATTTTTAAACCTGCTAAAGAAAATTCAGGAATTTTATTCAAGCGAATTGATCTAATCCAAAAACCTATTGTTAAAGCTCAAATAGATAATTTATATAAAACTGAACGAAATACATCACTTGAAAAAAATAATATTAAAATTAAAACTGTAGAGCATTTACTCGCAGCTTGTAGTGGATTAAAAATTGATAATTTAATAATTGAAATTGATTCAGAAGAATTACCAATATTAGATGGTAGTTCTATTGAATATATAAGAAAATTTGAATCAGTTGGTTTAAATAGACAAAAATCAATAAGAAATTATTTTAAAGTTGAAGATAAAATTCTTCTAGAAGACCCAAAAAATGGTTCAAAAATTGCAATTATTCCCTCTAATAAATTTTCTGTTGATGTTTCAATTGATTATGAATCAAAATCATTAAATAAAGAAAGAGTTGAGCTAAATAGTCTCGCTGAATTTAAAAATCAATTTGCAAATGCAAGAACATTTTGTTTTTTTCATGAAATTAAACCTTTATTATCCAAAGGTTTAATTAAAGGGGGATCTTTAAAAAATGCTATAGTTTTCCTTGATGATAAGNTATCAAAATCAGATATGTTAAAACTAAAAAAATATTTTAATATTAAAAATATTAAAATTTCTAACAAAGGATACTTAAATAATATTGATGAGCTTAATTATGATAATGAAGCATGTAGACATAAATTACTAGATTTGATTGGCGATCTTTATCTACTGGGAAGACCTTTAATTGGTAAAGTCATTGCATATAAGCCTGGCCACTATATGAATACAAAATTTACAAAAATTTTAAATAAAAAAATGAATGNAAATATGGAAAAAAAAAATTCAATTGATAATCCAGTTATGGATATAAATAAAATTATGGAAATTCTCCCTCATAGGCCACCATTTTTGTTTATTGATAAAATTCTTTCAATTAGTAAATCAAAAGTAGTAGGATTAAAAAATNTCACTATGAATGAACAATTTTTTATGGGACATTTCCCAGCAAAACCTATATTACCAGGAGTTATTCAAATTGAAGCCATGGCTCAAGTAGGTGGTATTTTAGTTTTAAGTTCTGTCCCTGATCCAAAAAATTATCTCACTTATTTCATGAAAATTGATAAAGTAAAATTTAAACATCTTGTTGTCCCAGGTGATACTATAATTTTTAAATTAGAGCTAATTTCACCAATAAGAAGAGGTATTTGCCACATGTTCGGACAAGGTTATGTTGAAGACAAGATTGTCATAGAAGGTGAATTAATGGCTCAAATAAAAAAAATTAATTAGTTTAATGAATAATAATTTAAATTCAATAAATCCCAATTCAAAAATTGGCAAAAATGTAATTGTTGAATCATTTACAAAAATATATGGTGACGTGGTTATTGGCGATAATACATGGATTGGACCAAACGTTACTATTATGAGTGGGGCAAGAATTGGAAATAATTGTAAGATATTTCCAGGATCTGTAATATCAGGTATTCCTCAAGACTTAAAATTTAAAGGAGAGGATAGTATTGTTATAATTGGAAATAATACGATAATAAGAGAATGTGTTACAATTAATAGGGGTACAAAGGCTTTAGGTAAAACCATTATTGGAAATAATTGTTTATTAATGGCTTATTCTCATATTGCTCATGATTGTATCATAAGAAATAATTGTATTATAGCCAATGGAGTAGCTATGGGAGGTCACGTAATAATTAATGATTTTGGAATTATTGGTGGATTATCAGCAATTCACCAGTTTGTCAAAATTGGATCTCATAGTATGATATCTGGAGGATCCTTAGTCAGAAAAGATATTCCTCCATTTATAAAAGTTGCCCATGAACCACTTAGATATACAGGTATCAATAACATAGGGTTAAAAAGAAGGGGATTTAATAATGACGATATAAATGAAATTAAAAATATATACAGAATAATATATCAATCAAATTTAAATACTTCTCAAGCAATTAAATATATCAATTCAAATCTAAATAATTCGAAATTTTCAAATTTGATTATTGATTTTATCATGTCTTCAACTAGAGGTATTGTTAAAAGTATTAAAACATGAAAATAAAGTTATTAAATATCTATAAAAAATATAATAATAATTTTATATTTAAGGACCTAAACTTAGTTTTATATCCTGAAAACATATATTCAATTAATGGAAATAATAGTTCAGGAAAATCTACTTTCCTCAAATTAGTATCAGGATACATTAGTCCAAATAAAGGAAAAATTATTTACAACAATTCCAAAAATTCTATAACATTCGCTGCACCATATTCAAATTTAATTGAAGAAATGAACTTAAATGAGCTTTTAAAATTTAAAAGAGTATTTTCTAGATTTATAAATAACTTTGATGAAAAGAAATTTAAAGAAATAATTGAAATAGATAAGTTTAAAAAAATTAAATTTTTTTCATCTGGTATAAAACAAAAAATTAAATTAGCTCTTGCGATATTATTTGATTCTAAGGTGATTTTACTTGATGAACCTTGCTCTAATTTAGATATGGACAATATAAAGTGGTTTCAAAATTTAATTAATAATTATAAAAAAGATAGACTTATAATTGTTGCATCAAATTTTATTAATGAAGAAACAAAATTTAGTAATATAAAACTCAAAATTCAAAATTATAACATAGTTGATATTAATAATTAAAAAAATAAAATATGGCTTCTACTTCTGACATAAAAAATGGATTATGTATTAAACACAACAATGACTTATTTAAAATAATTGATTTCCTTCATGTTAAACCTGGTAAAGGCCCTGCTTTTGTAAGAACCAAAATCAAAAGTCTTACAAATGGTAAAGTTTTAGATAATACTTTTCCCTCGGGTTCTAAAATTGATATTGTTAGAGTTGAATCAAGAAAATACCAATATTTGTATATGGAAGACGATGGATTTCATTTTATGGATACAAAAACCTATGAACAAATATTTTTAGATAAAAATATTGTGTCAAGTTATAAATTTATGAAAGAAGGAGAAATAGTTGATATTCTATTTGATACTGAGAATGAAACTCCCTTAAGTTGTGATTTACCATCATCTGTTATTTTAAAAATTAAATATACTGAGCCAGGGGAAAGGGGAAATACTGCAACTAATGCAACAAAATCAGCTATTCTAGAGACTAATGCTGAAGTTAATGTCCCTCTATTCATAAACGAAGGAGATGAAGTGAAAATAGATACAATTAAAGGGCATTACATTGAAAGAATTAAATCTTAATTTTCTTTTTGTCAATCATTACAACCATTGAAATTAAAGCCCAAATTGGAACTGAAGCTTTATCCATATCTAAAAAATTATTCAAAAAGGAGTGAATAAAAAATGTTATTAAACTCAAAAAAATTGATAATATGAAATCTTTTTCTTTTTTTAAATTAAGACCTGAAATTAAATTTATTGAAGAGTAAAAAATATGAATCAATAAAATCAAAAAAGAAAATAATCCAAACCATCCAGTCTCGGATAAAATACTCAGATATTCACTGTGTGCATTACCTTTGTCTCCAAAATTTGTGCTAATAATAGTTTTATCATAAAAATTCTGATAAGAAGAATAATTAAATTGATATGTACCTATTCCCCAACCAAAATGTGGTCTTTCTAAAAATAATTTAATTGCACTCTTCCATCTATTAATTCTCTCCAGGTTAGATGCATCTGAGGTAATATTTGATATTGATTTAATATGCATGAGAAAACTATCGGAGGAATCTTGAGTATTATTTTCAAGGAATTTTAAAATATTTTCACTAAAAACATATCCAAATAAAAATATCACCAAAGTAAATACACTGATATATTTAAATTTAATTTTTAATTTTACAACTGAATAAAAAATTAAAGACATAAAAATACTTATCCACGCTGCTCTTGTATAAGATAAAATAAAACTTATTATAAAGATGAATAGTATTATTCCATAGAATACCCTGTTTATCAATTTTTTTTCATAATAAAAAATATAAAAAGTCAGAGGTAAAAATAAAGCTAAACTCATACCATACGATGTATGATCTTTAAAAAAGGGAGACATTACCCAATGTGCACTTTCTTGAGAAAAATTATAATGATAATGATTGTATAGAGTAAACAAACATACAATTAAAAGACCAATTATATAAGACTTTATGAATAGTAATCTATAAAATTGTTTTTTAAAAATTTGAGATGCTAGAACATAAAAAGTTAATATATACCATAATCTAGTAATTAAAACTTTAAATGAAATTACAGGAATCGAACTTTTTATTGATGTTATAAAAATCCAAATTAAATAAACCACTATTAACTTAGTTATATTGTGACTAAATAGAATTTGAAATTCCAAATAGTTATCTATCATTTTTAAAAAAATAATAAATAAAAGAATAAATAATATTGGTTCTGTAGGTATTGCCATATCTATTCCAAGCGAGGTAAAAAATCCAATTTCTTTTAAACTTACAGAAAGAGGGGTGAAAAATGAAATAATTAATATTAAAAGATCTAACCTTATAATTGATATAAAAGTTAAAATTATTAAAAAAGGAAGCGCAATAAAAAAATAATTATCCTTGATTAAAAAGTTGATATTAAACAATAAATAGATAGAAAATACTAAAAAAAATATATACCTAAAGAATTTTTCTTTAATCAAAATAACTAAATGTTGATTTTTCGTTAATAAATAATATAACTAATGACATAAATAGACTAGATATTAATGATAATAATACAATTAACCATCTGACTGGATAAGACTTTTTATCTGATGGTTCTGCCCTATCAATTATAAATCTATTTGTAAAATCTGCATCCATTTCTAATTTAATATTTTCCTTTTCTAACTTTATTAAATCTAATTTTTCTTGAACTAATTCCTGATCATATAGCAAACGAATTTGTGAACTTCCATATTTTGATAGGTTATTCATTTCACTTTTAATTAATTTTATACCAGATTGATTACCATTTAAAAGAGATTTAGCATAATATTCAGTTAATCTTTCTATTTGTAATGGGACATCTAAAATACCAAAATTAGCAAATTCAACTAATGAATCATTTATTTCAAAAAGTCTGATCGTAAGTTCGCTTTCCCTCCTATTTAATATACTAATTGATTGTTCAGCCCTCTCTTTCTTTATATCTTTTACAATAATATCTATAACATCCACAACTCTATTAGCCATATTAGCTGCAACAACTGGATCTCTATCAGTAACTTCAACTTTTATTGACATTAGGTTAGTTTTTTTGAATGAAAAATTTTCCTTAAATGCGTTATCCATCCATGTTTTTGAATATTTCCCTTCTTCATCAATATCATAATGATCATATAAACTAAATTCCTCTATTATTTTGTTTTTTACTCTATTTGAGTTTAAAATTTGAAGTAATCTTTCTGATTCGAGTTCTTCACCAAATTCCATAAAATCTTTTTTATAAGGATTATTTTCAACTAATAGTGCTTGATATATTGAATTAGTTGTAGTAGGATATATTATGGAAAAAGAATTAAACTTTGGTTTTATGAAGGTCTGAGAAGAAAAAATAGAGGCCATAATTGCTGTTAATATCATAATGACCAAAAGTTTTCCTTTATTTTTAATTATTATTTTTAAAACTGAAATCGTGTCCATATATTAACTTTTACCAATTTGTATTCTGATTGTAAATCTAGTCATATTTTCTCCATATTGTCAAATCCTTCCCCAAAAGTTTTTCTATTTCTAAAATTTCATTTTTTAAATAATTTTCAATAAACTTTATGTTATTATCAGATAAAGAATGCTTTTTATTATTAACCACATTTATAGTTAGTATTTTATCTCTAAATCTTACTATATATAAATATAACTTGGATTTCATGAAATTGAAAAAAAAATTACTATGACTTCTTGTCAAAATATTTTTAATTGCTGATAAAATATTAAAAAACTTATTGATAAATTTAAATCTTACTTTTTTACTCTTATTTATTACTTTAAAATCAGGTAAAAAATCGACGTTAATTAAACCTAAATCCATATATAATTTCTTACTAAATTCTCTTGGATTCATTATTGCCTCCTCAAAAATATAAATTTTGATTTGGGATTTATGAAATAAATTTTGATATCTCTTTATTTGTTTAGAAAATTTAACTGAATTTAGAAGAAATTTATATTTTTTAATTGATTCTTTGAATGACATTTTCTCTGGTATAGTTTGATTAAAATATTTTTCATAATGATAATGAGAATAGAGTACTTCAAGAGGATTCCTAAGAATAATTAGTATTTTCACATCTGGAAATGTATTTTTTATTTTACTTGGAGCATGAGAATCAAATAAATATTGAGGAGAAAATTCACCTTTTATTTTTTTTTTTATCACTCCAGAATTTAAAATAAAAATTTAAAGGAAAATTATAAGAAATATTTTTTAAACCTTTAAAATCATACTTGTTGAAATAAGAAATTTCTTTTCTAGTCGAAAATTCAATCTCTGGATGTTGATCTAAAATATTGCTTAACCAAGACGTGCCAGACTTAACAGCACCAACTCCAATAAAATTTATAATCTTATCCATTATTTTAATTTATTTAAAAAAGGTATCATTAGAAAACCATAATATTTTTTAACAAAAAATAATCCCAATACATTCCAATATATTAAACAAATTGTACTTGAAATTGCTGCTCCTTCAATTCCAATAAAATACTTTGAACTCTCCATTATTGGAATTAAATAGTAATTCAAAGTAAAATTTAAAATAGCAGCTGACAAAATAATTAAACTGACAAGTATTTCCTTACCTGTCATATTTAAAAGATTTAAAACTGAACCACATAGAGTATTGAATAATTGACCAATAATTAATATGTAAAAAGTTCTGTAAGCTATTTTAAAGTCTTCTCCATACATTGATAAAATAAATTTTATACAAAAAAATAAAAAAGTTGTTAAAATTAGCCCCATATAAAAATTTAATTTTGCTGAATAAATTGCTGTTTTTTTTAATTGCATCAAATCATTTTTATGATAAGATTCTGAAAATTTAGGAGAAATAACTGAATTAACTGCAAATAACCCAAAACTGATAATTAGTGAAATTTTATAAGTAACAAAATATATTCCAACATTTTGCTCCTTTAAAAAAAAACCTAGTAATAAATTATCTGTCCAACTTAAAACCATAAACATTGAACTTGTAACCATCATTGGTATTGAAAGTTTTAATAAATTAATTTTAGAGATATTGAAATCTCTTTTAATAGGTTCATTAAAAAATTTATTTACAATAAGGATTGAAATAATTAATATAAAAATTGATGATACTATAATGGAAATAAAAAGAACATTAGGGGATAAAGTTAAATTTCTAAATAAAATTATAAATATTGATATTAGTAAAAATACTGATCCAGTCTGGAAATATGAAAAATACTTAGTTTCTTTCATACCCTTAAAAAGATCTGAATTAATTTTTAACAGTGCATATGGTACTATTGAAAGGGAAATGATTTTCAAAGCAGAATCTAATTTTTTATTATCAAATAAATTTGAAAAAAAATTTGAACTTAAATAAAAAATAATAGTCAAAATAACTGCAGTAATAAATGTAGTTTGAAAACAAAATTTATATGTTGAATAAACTTCTCTCTTTTTACCAGAAATCATTAGGCTAGATACAATCTTAACTAAAGCCTCATCCAGACCTAGTCTGGATAAAACTGCAACAACAGTTAACATGGTAAAAGATAAAGTATATATTCCTAAAATTTCTGTACCATAAAATTTAGTTATTAAAAAGGTTAGTATAAATCCAAATATTAAACCTAACAATCTAAATAGAAAAACAAATCCACTGTTAATTATGAGATTTTTAAATTCAATATCTGATTTATTTTGTAGTTTACAGTTTAAAA
Source organism: Flavobacteriales bacterium (assembly GCA_002692065.1). Classification (GTDB taxonomy): domain Bacteria; phylum Bacteroidota; class Bacteroidia; order Flavobacteriales; family UBA7430. Next base: position 72,893 of record NZJX01000007.1, read on the forward strand.
TAAAATTAACAAGCTTAAACATCAATTAAAAAAATAAATATCATTAATTTTAATTTGTAATAATACAAATATCTAAATGAATATTGCAGTAAATACCCGTCTTTTAATCAAAAATAGACTTGAAGGTATAGGTACCTATACTTTTGAAACACTTGCAAGAATTACAAAAATGCTACCTAATTATAACTTTTATTTCATTTTTGATAGAGGTTATCCTGATGAATTTATTTTTGAAAAAAATATAATACCAATTGTATTGAGGCCATCTGCAAGACATCCAATCTTGTGGTTTATTTGGTTTGAAATATTATTACCTAAAGTTTTAAAAAAAATTAAAGCTGATTTATTTTTGTCACCAGAGGGAATGATGCCACATAAATTAAAAATTCCTTCAATTACTGTTATTCATGACATCAACTTTGAATATTTTCCAGGTGATACTAAATTTTTGCACAGTATTTATTATAGATTTTTTTTTAAAAAGTATGCACATAATTCCAGCAAAATAATAACTGTTTCAAATTTTTCAAAAAAAGATATCATATCAAAATATAATATAAATAAAGATAAAATTTCGTATGCATACAATGGCATAAATAAAATTTATAAACCCTTAAAATCTTCTATAAAAACAAAAAAAAAATACTCTGATAACGAAGACTATTTTCTATTTGTTGGATCAATCAATCCGAGAAAAAATTTAAATAATTTAATTTTAGCTTTCAATTTGTTCAAAAATTCATCTAATTGTAATACAAAACTAATTATAGTTGGAAGAATAATGTACTGGGATTCGAAAATAAATAAAAGCTATAAAAGTTCTAAGTATAAAGATGATATTATTTTTCTTGGGGAAAAAAATAATTTTGAACTTGTTAATATATATTCATCCGCATTAGCTTTTTGCTTTTTATCATATTTTGAAGGATTTGGAATTCCAATTATTGAAGCAATGAAGTGTGGATGTCCTGTAATTGCATCAAATCAGACTGTAATTCCTGAAATCACTCAGAAAGCTGCTGTTCTAGTAAATCCATTTAATTTAAAAGAAATCTCAAATCAAATGATGAAAATAAAAAAAGATATAAATCATAGAAAATTTTTATCTCAAATGGGAATTGAACAAAGTAAGAAATATAATTGGGATGATCCTTCAAAACTTATTGTTTCAAAAATTTTAGAATTATTAAAATGCTAAAACCATATTTTTCATCAAATAATATTGAAATTGGTTGCGATGAAGTTGGAAGAGGATGTCTATCAGGTCCAGTTGTAGCAGCAGCAGTAATCTTACCTAAAAATTTTAAAAATAAAGAGATAAAAGATTCAAAAAAACTTAACGAAAAGTTAAGAAATAAATTAAATTTACTAATTCAAAATAATGCATTGGAATATACATACGGTATAGTTGAAAACCATGAAATTGATAAAATTAATATTCTTAATGCCTCATTTTTAGCAATTCATAGAGCATTAAATAAAACTCAAACTAATTTTAATTCAATACTAGTTGATGGTAATAAATTTCTAAAATATAAAAATATTGAACATCATTGTATTATTAAAGGTGATAATGAATATATGAGTATTGCTTCGGCATCAATTATTGCAAAAGTATACAGAGATAAAATTATGGAAAAGTTACATTTAGAATATCCAAAATATTTGTGGAATAAGAATAAAGGATATCCAACAAAACATCATAAAAATCAAATCAAAAAAATTGGAGTGTCTAAATATCATAGAATAAGTTTTAACTTATATTAGATGAATTCTAAATCACTTTCTCAAATATATTATTTGATTTGTTTTTATAATAAACTTTTCATCAATATTATTTATTTTTTTTAGTTTGCTCAATTTAATACCATTTTTTTGAGAAATCGAATAAATTGTATCACCTTTTTTGACTTTATATTCTTTTAATTTACCTTTATTTCTTTTGGGCTCTAAGAAAATAATTTCTCCAACTTCTATATTTTCATCTTTACTTTTATCATTAAAATCTAATATTTGCCATAGCCATAGTCTGTTTTGATGCGCAATTAAATCATAAGTATCATTTTTTTTAGATAGAACATATTTAACATTATTATTGCTTTTTAGTATTTCTCTATTATTCTTACCTATATTTTTGTCAATTTTTCGTTTACCATTTTTATTGGAGACATCATATACATGTAAATTATATTTCTCAATCAATTCAATTAATTTATTTGCGTAATCAGGATTAGTAGCATATCCTGCTTTTTTCAGTCCTTTTGACCAGGATTTATAATCTGATGTTTTATATCTAAATAAGAATGAATATCTATCTCTTTCTTTTAAAAATAAAGAATGATCTTTGAAAGAATCATTTGGATTTTTATACTTTCTAAAACATTCTTTTTTTTCATCATCATCATGAAATACTTTTTTGCCTTTCCAATTTTTATGGCATTTAATTCCAAAATGATTATTTGACTTTTTTGCTAAGTGTGATTTACCATTACCTGACTCTAAAATACCTTGAGCTAAAGTTATACTTGCAGGGATTCCATGAAGATGCATCTCAGAAATTGCAATTTTATAATAATTTTTTATGTATTCTTCAGTTAAATTATTTTGAGAGTAAGCTTCTAAAGTAAAAGAAAAAAATATTATTACTAAAAATCTCATTAAATTATAATTTTATTATTATTAAGTTTATCATTTATCCCTTTTATGCCTTGAATTCCTCCAGAATGAACCGCTATTATGGTTGATTTTTTTTTAAAAAAATTTTTTTTTATCAAATCAAAAATTCCAAAAATTAGTTTACCCGTATATATTGGGTCAAGTTGAATATTATATTTCTCCTTAAAAAAATTAATGAAATCGATCAATTCATCATTTATTTTTGCATATCCTCCAAAATGGTAATTCATAATAAGTTTCCAATTATTACTCTTGGTATATCCTCTTACTACATCATTTAAATAATTAGCTCCTTTTAATGAGCTNAACCCAAAAGCATACTGATTTTTTTTTAAGTTACTTGCAATACCCGATAGAGTTCCTCCAGTACCAACTGAACAACATATGTAATCAAAATCAATTTTAATGTCATTATAAATTTCCTTACAGCCATCTATTCCCATTTGATTTGAACCACCTTCAGGAATTATCATATAATCTTTGTATTTTTTTTGATTTTTATACTTTTCTAAAAAAANACCAGTTTTATATAAACTTCTGCTTACAAATTTAAATTTCATTCCATTTAATTTTGCAAAACTTAAAGTAGAATTTAATTTTTTTAATTCATCTCCTCTAATATAACCTATTGTATTAAATCCAAAAATTTTACCAGCATNTGCCGTAGCAGCAATATGATTTGAAAATGCACCTCCCATTGTAACAATTGAATTTATTTTATTTTTTTTTGCAAATTTTATGTTGTAATATAATTTTCTCCACTTATTTCCACTAATAATAGGATGTATTTTATCTTCTCTTTTTAAAAATAGTCTAACTCCAGATTTAAGGTCATTTTGTAAATATATTTCTTCAAGAGGAGCATTATTTGGCAAATTCATAGTTTAAATATAAAATTGAAAATTGTAAATTTGCATAAATGAATAAAAATGATTTTTCAAATATAAATAAATTGAAATCAAATGAATACTATTATTCAAGTGAAGGATATTTAATTTTTACTGAAACATATCATCTCAAAAGAGGATATTGTTGTCAAAACTACTGTAAACATTGTCCTTACAAACATAAAAAAAATATACTAAATGGAAATAATCAAATTTCAAGAAGAAATAAAAGAAGGAATTCCAAATAAGATTCCACCGAAAAAAAGATTAGATGAAAATCTTAATCATGCTCCAAAGAGGAAAGATATTTTAAATTTATCTGAAAAAAGATTAGCACTTAAAAATGCATTAAGATATTTTCCAAAAAAACATCACAAAGAACTTTCCATGGATTTTAAGTATGAATTATCAACATATGGAAGAATTTACATGTATAGATATAAACCGACTCACAAAATAGTATCAAGAAATATCAATGACTACCCAGGCAAAAGTATTCAAGCAAAAGCTATAATGTTAATGATTCAAAATAATCTTGATAACTTGGTTGCTCAACACCCAGAGGAATTAATTACTTATGGTGGAAATGGGTCGGTATTTCAAAATTGGGCTCAATACAGACTTTGCATGAAATATCTATCACAAATGGATGACTCACAAACATTATGTATATACTCTGGTCATTCAATTGGTCTTTTTCCTTCTCATGAAAATTCTCCTAGGGTTGTTGTAACTAACGGGATGGTAATACCAAATTACTCTAAAGCTAATGATCTTGAAAAATTTAATGCATTAGGAGTTAGTCAATTTGGTCAAATGACTGCTGGTTCATTCATGTATATAGGTCCTCAGGGAATTGTTCATGGAACTACATTAACCCTATTAAATGTTGGCAGAAAAATATCAAAGAATAATGAAAACNTACAAGGAAAATTATTTTTATCTTCTGGTCTAGGGGGTATGAGTGGGGCTCAACCTAAAGCTGGGAATATTGTCAAATGTATATCTGTAATTGCTGAGGTAAATTTAAAAGCGATAAAAATCAGACATTCACAAGGTTGGGTAGATGAAATATTTAATGATTTAAATTTGCTTTCAAAAAGAGTTACAGAGGCAAAAAAAAATAAGGAAGTTGTTTCAATTGCTTATCATGGAAATATAGTTGATGTGTGGGAAAAATTTTTAGAAAAAAATATATTTGTTGATATAGGATCAGATCAAACATCCTTGCATAATCCATGGTCAGGGGGATACTATCCTGTTGGAATTAGTTTTGAAAATGCCAAAAAACTTATTTCTAAAAACCCATCAAAATTTAAAAATTTAGTTAAACAAACATTAATTAAACATTCTAAATTAATTAATGATCACTGTAAAAAAGGAACTTATTTTTTTGACTACGGAAATGCATTCTTACTAGAAGCATCCAGAGCAGGTGGAAATCTATTGAGCAAGAATGGAAAAGATTTTATTTATCCATCCTACATACAGGACATAATCGGACCGATTTGTTTTGACTATGGTTTTGGTCCTTTTAGATGGATATGTGCAACCAATAAAATATCTGACTTAGAAAAAACTGATGAGATGGCTTTAAAAATACTTCAAGAAATACACGCCAAATCTCCAAATGAAATTAAAAAACAATTATCTGATAATATAACTTGGATTAAAGAAGCAAAAAAAAATAACTTAGTAGTAGGGTGTCAATCAAGAATTTTGTATGCTGATTCTGAAACTAGGATAAAAATTGCTAAAGCATTCAATTATGCTATTTCAAAAAAAATTATTGGGCCAGTAATTCTTGGTAGGGATCACCACGATGTTTCAGGAACTGATTCTCCATATCGAGAAACTTCTAATATTTATGATGGATCTAAATTTACCGCTGACATGGCTATTCAAAATGTAATTGGAGATAGTTTTAGAGGTGCAACATGGGTTTCAATTCACAACGGTGGCGGAGTTGGTTGGGGAGAAGTAATTAATGGTGGCTTTGGATTAGTTTTAGATGGTTCAAAAAAAGCAGATTTAAAATTAAGTTCAATGTTATTTTGGGATGTAAATAATGGTATAGCCAGGAGAAATTGGGCCAGAAATAAAGAAGCAATTTTTGCAATCAAAAGAGCAATGAAGATGAATAAAAGACTCAAAATTACTATACCTAATATAGCAGATGAGAACTTAATTGAAGATGTTTATGGAAAGGATTAAATTAAAATTTTTATATGAAGGATCAATAGCTGACATTAATTATGTTTCACATCTAATGACAATTAATAAAATTAAATTTACTATAAACAGTGATTATGAAAACAGTATTAATGCTGGATGGATTTCCTCAAACTATAAAAAAAAAATTTTTGTGAATATGAGTGATTTTAAAATCGCATTCAATATCTTGAAAAAAAATAAATTAATTTAATTTAGTTAATTATGAAATATAAATATATTTTCTGCCTTATTATTTTTCTAGTTNGTTCTTGTTTAAATATAAATAAAACTAAAATTTCGGGAAATATTTCAAATCCCAAAGAAGATATAATTTCATTTTCATCTATTGGTTTAAAAGAAGAAATCACTTTTAAAACATCAATTAATAGTAAAGGATACTTTCAATTATCTTTTAATCTAGATACATCCTCATACTTTAATATATTACATGGAAATGAATCTTCAAAAATGTTTATAAATCCAAATGATAATATTAAATTAAAATTTAATACTAATGAATTTGATGAATCTATTTCTTATTCTGGAAGTGTAGCTTCAAACTTTCTATGTGAAAAATATTTATTAATTGAAAATTATAATTTTTATAATGAAAATTATTTCCTTCAAGATTCCATTAAATATATTGGATCCATAAACAAGTTTAGAAAATTGTTAAGTAAAAAACTGAATTCCATTAATAATGAAGATTTTATTTTAAAAGAAGAAACATCTATAAATGAAATGTTAGATTATTACTTAAATAAACAAAAAGAAATTTCTAATTTACCATTTGAACAAAAAAAATATCTTCTAAACGAATACAATTTTAAAAGTACTATTAATATATTCGATTCATTATATAGTCTTGATTTAAAAAATTTTAATGAATTTACCAATAATTATTTTTTAACATTAAATTCTTATCTAGAAGATATCAACGACTATGAATTTATAAATTATAAAATTAGTGAGATAAACAAATACTTATCCTCTTGGAAAGAGAGAAAAGTTCAGCTTGAAAGTATACCTAAGGAAGGAGAAGATTTTATTGATTTCACTTATCCTGATATAAATAACAATTTAATATCACTATCAGACTTTAAAGGAGATTTAGTTTATATCGATGTTTGGGCATCATGGTGTGGTCCATGTAAAAAAGAAATTCCCTCACTAAAAAAATTAGAATATGATTTTAAAGATGAAAATTTAACCTTTCTAAGTATTTCAGTTGACGAAAATAAAGAGGATTGGACTAGTATGGTTATCAAAAAAAAACTTGGTGGAATTCAACTTTGGGCAAATGGATGGAGTGAAATAACAGATTACTATGCTATTTTTAGTATACCCAGATTTATATTAATTTCAAAAGAAGGCAAAATAATTTCAAATAATGCTCCAAGACCAAGTTCCGATGAAATTAAAGAATTGCTAATGAAAAATATTTAATTTGTTAATATTATTTTTCTTGCCTCAGATAAAGCTTTATTTATTCCATCTAACTTATTTCCACCTGCAGTTGCATAGAAATTTTGACCTCCACCCCTTCCATCAATAAAATGACTCAATTTATTTATAATTTCAGTTGCACTAAGGTTAAATTTTTGAATAATTTTTTTTGATATGTATGCACTAATATAGCTTTTAGAACTGAATTCGCTACCAATAATAATTATAACATTATCTATTGTTTTTGAAATTTCAAAAGTAATATTTTTAATTTCTTTTGGAGATAAATCCAATTTATTTATAATAATTTTATTTTTATTATGAATTATAATATTATTAATTAATTCTTTTTTAATCTTTTGAATATATTTTAAATTATGTTGATTTAATTTTGATGAAAATAAATTTCTTTCTTTAATTAAAGTATCAATAGCTTTTATAGGATTTATACTATTTCCCAAAACTTTTTTAATATTGCTTAAATCTTCTTCTAAACTCTTAAAATGATTTATAACTTGATCAGAAGTTATTGCCTCAATTCTTCTTATTCCTGATGAAATACTAGTTTCACTTATTATTTTAAATAATCTAATAATTGAAGTATTTTTTACATGTAACCCTCCACATAATTCAACTGAGTTTCCAAATTTAATAACCCTAACTTGATTTTTATATTTTTCACCAAATAACATTAAAGCATTAATTTTTTTTGCTTGATCTATAGGTAAATTTCTTATTTCTTCAAGTTGAATATTGTCATTTATTAGTTTATTTATTATTTTTTCAATTTTCTCGATATCTAATAAAGAAAGTTTTGAGTGATGTGAGAAATCAAAACGTAGGTACTTTTCATTCACTAATGAACCTTTTTGTTCAATGTGCTTTCCAAAATAATCTCTTAATGCAAAATGTAAAAGGTGAGTTGCTGAATGATTATTTTTAATATACTTTCTCCTTTGTAAATTTACCACAGCCATAAATTTAACGTTTAAATTTTTAGGAAGATTTTTACAATAATGAACTATAAGATCATTTTCTTTTTTTGTATCAATTATTTCTATAATATCATTCTCAAATACTAGTCTTCCTGTGTCTCCAACTTGACCTCCACCTTCAGGGTAAAATGGAGTATTATCCAGAACAATTTGAAATAATTTATTACCTTTTAAAATAATTTCTCTAAATCTCAATATTCTAACAGTTGCGCTNCTGAAATCATATCCAATAAATTTAGAATTTGAATTAAGAATTAAATTCCAATCTTTAACATTATAATTTGAAGCATTCCTTGCTCTATTCTTTTGTTTACCCATTTCAATATCAAATTGCTTCATATCAACTTGTAAACCTTTTTCGTTAAGTATTAATCTTGTTAAATCAATTGGAAATCCGAATGTATCGTACAATTCAAATGCTGAAGAGCCGCTAAAAGTTTTTTTACTCTTGTCAACTAACTCATCAATTTTTTTTAAACCTTTTTTAATTGTACCTAAAAAATTAGTTTCTTCTTGAAAAATGATTTTTTTAATGTATTCTTTATTTTTATTTATTTCAGGATAGATATTTAAATATTGTTCATCAATTATATCAACCAAATTATAAATTATTGGTATTTCAACTTTTAAATAGGTATAATAATATCTAATTGCTCTTCTCAATATTCTTCTTATGACATATCCAGGACCATTGTTAGAGAGCAAAAGTCCATCTGCTATAGTAAAACAAACTGCCCTCAAATGGTCGGATATTACTCTAAAAGCAACATCTACATTTTCATCTAATCCGTATTCAATTTTGACTAAACTAGATATTTTATCAATAATAGGTACAAAAATATCTGTATCGTAACTTGATTTTTTTTTCTGCATTATCATTGCTAAACGCTCAAACCCCATTCCTGTATCTATATGAAATTCAGATAGTAGACTCAACTTACCACTGCTTTTTTTGTGATATTGAATAAACACAAGATTCCAAATTTCAATAACTTCTGGGTGATCTTTATTAACTAGATCTTTACCTTTAATTTTAGTTCTCTCAATTTGATTTCTAAGGTCATAATGAATTTCTGAACAAGGACCACAAGGTCCAACTTCTCCCATTTCCCAAAAATTATCATTTTTATTTCCTAAAATAATTTTATCTGATGAAATATAATTTTGCCAAATTTTAGCTGATTCAGTATCTCTCTTTACATTAATTTTTTTATCACCTTCAAAAATTGTTACATATATTCTACTTGCATCTAATTTTAACTCATCAACTAAAAATTCCCATGCCCAATTAATAGCTTCCTTTTTAAAATAATCTCCAAAGGACCAGTTCCCAAGCATTTCGAACATAGTATGATGATAATTATCATGACCTACTTCATCTAAGTCATTATGTTTACCAGATACTCTTAAACATTTTTGGCTATTAACAACTCTTTTATGAATTATTTTATTGATACCTAAAAAAATATCTTTAAACTGATTCATTCCAGAATTTGTAAACATCAAAGTTGGATCATTTTTTACGGTTATATTTGAAGATGAAACAATTTTATGATTCTTTTCTTCAAAAAAACTGATAAATTTTTTTCTTATAATAGATGATTTCATTTACTTATTAAACTAATTTAAAATCAATAATATAAAAATATTACATCTTTTATTAAGATTTTATTAAATTGCATTAAAATAATACAAATTTAACCAAATATTTAAATTGACTATGGTTAAATATTACTTTGATAAAAAATCACTTTCCTATAAAAAAATAAGAATAACTAAAAAGAAGATATTTTTGAGAATTTCTCAATTATTTTTTCTTGTTTGTTTTATATTTTTTATACTATACAATTTAGTTTTTCGATTTTTTGAATCACCTCAAGAAAAAAAACTTAAAAGAGAAATACATAATCTATTAATTCAATATCAAATTATTGATAAAAAACTAAATAGTGCAAACGAAATTCTAAAAGATTTAGAAATTAGAGATGATAATATTTACAGAGTTATATTTGAGGCAGAACCAATTAATAAATCTATTAGAGATGGCGGATTTGGTGGAGTAAACAGATATAAAAAATATTCTGGATTTGAATATTCAAATATTATCAAAGATTTAAATAAAAAAATTGATAAATTATCAAAGGCGATATATGTTCAATCTAAATCTTATGATGAGATCATTAAACTAGCTAAAGAAAAAGAAAAAATGTTATCGCATATTCCAGCTATTCAACCGGTTTCAAATAAAAATTTGAACAGGATGGCATCAGGTTATGGTTACAGAATCCATCCAATCTACAAAACTCGAAAAATGCATTGGGGAATGGATTTTTCAGCTCCCATGGGCACACCAGTTTATGCTACTGGAGATGGTAAAGTTGAAAAAGTACAATGGTCAAGAAGAGGATATGGTAATCAGGTTAAAATAAATCACGGCTATGGTTACAAGACATTTTACGCACATCTTAAAAAATTTATAGTCAAAAAAAATCAAAATGTAAAAAGAGGAGATTTAATTGCCTATATTGGAAATTCAGGAACTTCTACTGCTCCTCACCTTCATTATGAAATAATTAAAAATAATCGAAGGGTTAACCCAGTTAATTTTTATTTTAACGATTTATCAGAAAGAGAATATGATGAAATGCTTAAATTATCAACTTTGAGAAATCAATCTTTCGATTAAATATGGAAACTATAGATAAAACATATTATTCAATTAAAGAAGTTTCAAAAATTTTTAATGTAAACATTTCTCTAATAAGGTTCTGGGAAAAAGAATTCAATATAATTAAACCAAAAAAAAATAAAAAAGGAAATAGATATTTTACAAAAAATGATATTGAAAATCTTCATTTAATTTACCATTTAGTTAAAGAGAGAAAATACACATTAGATGGTGCTAGAAAAAAAATANGAGAAAATAAATCTGAATCCATAAATAACTTTAAAATTATTTTTGAATTAAAAAAAATTAGAGCAGATTTAGTAGCCATAAGAGAAGCTTTATAATATACCTTATTTTGTTTTTAATCTTCATATTGTATATGATGAAGATAATATTTTGNTAATTAATGAAAATATAAATTTAAAACTATTGTAACTTAAAGTTTATTGGGACTGTAAAACTACAAGGCACTGCTTTGCCTCTTTGTTTTGCAGGCTTAAGCTTGGGTATTGAATTAACTAATCTCATAGCTTCTTTCTTGAGATGTTTGTCCTCGCCTCTTACTATTGTGCTTTTAGTAATATTACCTGACTTATCAATTACAAACTGAACGAATATTTTTTCAGAAATTCCCATCTCTTTTGGTATAGCTGGGTATTTAAAATTATTCTTGATATGCTTCATAATTCCTTTCTGAAAACACATATATCTCTCACTTTTTGGGATATTCTCACAACCAGGAAAAATTGGTTTATCCTCAACAACAGCAAAATTAAAAATTTCTTCTTCTTCTTCTTCTTCAATGATTTCTATAATTTCATCTTCGTCTGAATCTGTTTCTTCGATTTCTAATTCAACTTCAATTTCAACATCGTCTTCAACAATTTGAATAACCTCTGGTGGAGGTGGAGGTGGAGGTGGGGGTTTAATTTCTCTTTGAGTAATAGGAATAATTTCTTCATCATCTAGAGCCATATCTAATTTTCCAAAGTTTGAAGCATTGTTATCATAACTTTTCCATTCAAAAGCAATTAATGAAAAAGATAATGAAATAATTAAACCTATTTGAATAAATAAAATTCTTTTACCTTCAAGATCAGATTTTTTATTTTTTTTATTAACCATATTATATATTAATAAACAAATTAAATAAATTTTTTACAAAAATGAGATATTTTTAATAATATTAAAATTAAAATTCCAAAAAATATTCCTAAAATATTTGATAAAATATCAAACCAATCAAAATACCTCATAGCTACAAAGTTTTCTTGAATTAGTTCGATTATATATCCAAATAGAAACAATAGAAAAATAGTAAATATAAAGTTAAATTTCAGGGGTACAGGTTTAAAAATTATTCTAAATGACAAGGAAAAGAGAATTGAGAATACTAAGTATTCAAAAAAATGAAAAAGTTTATCAGAATAGAGTTGAACTNTTTCGAAATTATTAAAAGAATAAAAGCTTGAAAATAGTATTAAAAAAAACCATAAAATTGATAGACAGATAATAGCTGAATTTAATTTATTCATGTATTATATTATATCACCATAACTTTTAGAATCTAATAAATTTTTATATTCATCAATATTAGAAAATTCAACTTTAATTATCCAACCTTCTCCATAACAGTCATTATTTATCNTTTCAGGATTAGAATCCAATTTTTTATTTATTTCAATAATTTTTCCAGTTAAAGGCATAAATAGATCTGAAACAGTTTTTACAGCTTCCACTGAACCAAAAATATCATCTTTTTTTACTTCATGATTAAGTTTTTCTATTTCAACAAATACTATATCACCCAATTCACTTTGAGCAAAGTCAGTTATACCAATAATGGCAATATTGTTATCAATTTTTACCCATTCATGATCCTTGGTATATTTCAAATTATCAGGAAAATTCATAATTATAATTTTAAAATCAATGATTAAAAGTTTTTTATTTAAATTTACTAAATAATAAGGTATTTACATGAATAATTATGATCTTATTTTTAATAATTTTATTTTATGAAAAAAATATATATAATCTTAGTTTTAGTCTTTTTTTTTGATAATTCACATGCTCAAAATAAGTCATTTCCATTACCTGAAATTGAGCTGAAAAATACGTCAGGTAAACTTATTAACACCAATACATTTAATAATCATAATGGACCAATAATAATTTGTTTCTGGGCTACTTGGTGCAAACCTTGCACAAGAGAGTTGAATGCGATTTCAGAATTGTATGATGATTGGATAGAAGAAACTAATGTTAAAGTAATTGCAATATCAATTGATGACTCAAGAAATTTTTCTAAAGTAAAACCTTATGCAGATGGAAAAGATTGGCCTTTTGATATATATATAGACTACAATAATGATCTGAAACGAGCCCTAAATGTTAATTTTATTCCTCATACTTTCTTATTATCAGATAATAATATAATTTGGCAACACTCATCATTTTTTGATGGGGACGAAGAAATACTATTTCAAGAAATTTTAAAACTTTAATTTGTTATGAAATATTTAATTTTAATAATGTTTCTTATTCCAATTTCAACATTTTCACAAATAAATTTTGATGGTAACATTAGTGGTAATTTTCAAAATGATTTTCAATTATACATACCTGATAAAAAACTAGATTTTAATATTAATAATCCCTTTTCAAATTTTCCAGAAGAAAGATTATTAAATAATGGATTTACCAACTTAATTTACTCCTCAAAAAAATTTAGTATGGGATTACGATATGAAAACTATCTTAACCCATTATTAGGATATCCTTCAGGTTACCAAGGGGAAGGAATTACTTATAGATATTTTCAATTTCATAATGATGAAATAGATATTACTGTTGGAAACTTTTACGAACAATTTGGATCAGGAATGATATTGAGAGCATATGAAGAAAGAAATCTTGGATATGATAATGCTTTTGAGGGAGTTAGAATGAAGATCAATGTAATTAAAGGAATTAATTTCAAATCTCTTATTGGAAGACAAAGAATTTTTTTTACAAAATCTGATGGAATAGTTAGAGGCTTGGATTCCGAATTTATGTTGAATGAAATTTTCAATAAACTAAATTTATCTTCAAATCTAACCATAGGTTTGAGCTTTGTCAGTAAATATGAAAAAGACAATAATCCAAAATATAATTTACCGGAAAATGTAGGGGCTTGGAGTTCAAGGTTCTTATTTAATTTAAAAAATTGGAACCTTGAAGCTGAATATGTTTCAAAATATAATGATCCATCATATGTTAATAATTTCATCTTTAAAAAAGGTAATGCTATTTTAATTAATACTAATTATTCAGTAAGGGGTTTTGGTATAAATCTTTCAGCCAAAAGAATTGATAATATGGATTTTCGTTCTGAAAGAAATGAATCCCTTCAAAATCTATTGATAAATTATTTACCTGCTCTAACAAAGCAACAAACATATGCTCTAGCAACTATTTATCCCTATGCAACAATAACAAATGGTGAAATGGGCCTTCAATTTGACATGAATTATAAATTTAAAAAACAAAGTTTTTTTGGAGGAAAATACGGTACAGGGTTGAATATTAATTTTTCAAATTCCTATTCAATTGACAAAAATAAAATCAATAACGCTACTAATATTGGAGAGACTGGAACATTGGGATATAAAAGTGATTTTTTAAAAATTGGCGAAGTGAAATTTTTTCAAGAATTAAATATTGAAATTAATAAAAAAATATCTAAAAAGTTAAATATAATTTCAACTTATATTAATACTCATTATAATAGCTCTGAAATTTTAGGATACTCATACCAAGGTATGATTTATGCAAATATATATATTTTAGAAACTCAATATAAAATTAAACCTAAACACTCAATAAGAAATGAAATTCAGATTTTAAAAACCCAAGAACACGAAGGTGACTGGTTAATGGGACTTATTGAATACTCTATTTCTCCAAAATATTTTTTTGCATTACAAAATATGTATAATAGTGGTAACTCAATAAAAAAAATAAACTATCCAACTTTTTCATTTGGTATCAATAAAGGAAAAACAAGATTTTCTACTACATACGGAAAACAGAGAGCTGGAGTATTTTGCATTGGTGGTGTATGTAGAGTTGTTCCCGCCTCAAATGGAATATTATTATCAATAAACTCAACTTTCTAATATGAATACTAAATATATCTTAACTTTTTTTTTAACAATTCATTTTTCTGCTTGTGATATTATTGAAGAACCTTACATTAATGAAATTAATCAAGTTAATGAATATTGTGATGAATACTATTTTAGTTACCCAAATAATATAAAGAGAAAAATTTTACTAGAATACTATACAGGTCACCAATGTTCTACATGTCCACCAGCAGGTTCTAAAGTTTCTGAATTACTTGAAATTTACAATGATGATTTAATTGCAATATCTATTCATGCAGGTTTTTTTGCAAGGGTAAGTTCAAATTATCCTACTGATTATACCTCCGATGTGGGAAATGACTGGGATTATCAATTTGGTAATAGTGACGATGGGCCACCAAACGGATTAGTCAATAGAGTTAATTTTTTGAATGATCAGCATATACTAAAGTATACTGAATGGGAAGAGAATATCATTAATCAAATCTCTTTAACTCAAAATTTGTATGATTTACAGATTCAACTTAATTCTTCTTTTGATGAAAATGAAAACCTAATTTGTATTGATTCAAGAATTGATATTGGAAATTATGATCAGGATAATATAAGGTTTAAGATAGTAATCACAGAAGATAGTCTGATATCTAGACAAAAAGACGAAAGTTCTCCTAATGGATATGTCGAAAGTTATGTACATAATAATGTTTTAAGAAAATCCTTTAATGGTTCATGGGGAGTAGATTTAAATAATCAAAAGTCATCTCAAATATTTTTAAATAGATATAGTATTAATAAAAATTATGAATGGAATATTAATAATATTAATATCATAGGAATTATTTACGATATTGGAACATATGAAGTCCTTCAAGCTGAAAAGAACAAACTAATTAATTAATATGAGATTATTAATTATCTACTTTTTAATTCCAACATTAAGTTGTATGTGTCAAAATTTTAATGCAGGATTTATTGGAGGAATTAATATGAGTCAAATATCTGGTGATGGATATGCTGGATATAATAAAATAGGTATGAATTTTGGGTCATATGTTATTTTACCAAATTTAAAGGGTGAAAATAATACAAAATCAAATAATTTTATAAAAATTGAAATGCTTTATTCTCAAAAAGGTAGTTTTGAAAATGATTTAAACTTCTATAAATATAAGCTAAACTATATCTCAATTCCCATTCTTTATTTAAGAGAGCTATCAAAAAAGATCGAAATTGAAAGCGGATTAAGTTCAAATTTTTTAGTAAAATTTTATGAGAGTGAAAAAAATGATAACCCTAACTTTTTTAATATAGATTACATTTTAGGTTTTGTTAAGTTATTAAATAAAAATTACAAGATAAATTTTAGATTTAATCACTCTATAACTCCTGTAAGGGAACATAATTCTAAACAAAAACAATTTTTTAATAGAGGTGAATATTCCAATTTTATTTCAATTTTACTTTACAAAATAATTTAATAAAATTAAAATAAACTTAATTTTTCACCATTTTTAAAATCAATTTTCAAATGCTCATATGCTAGTTTAGTTGCAACTCTTCCTCTTTGAGTTCTTAAAATATATCCTTCTTGAATTAAATATGGTTCATAGACTTCCTCGATAGTTGAGACTTTTTCACTAACTGCTGTTGCAATTGTTGAAATACCAACAGGACCTCCATTAAATTTATTAATAATAGTTTTCAAAATTGATAAATCCATTTCATCAAGTCCCTTTAAATCAACTTTTAATGCCTTTAAAGCATAATCGGTAATTTCATTATCAATTTTACCATTACCCTTTATTTGAGCAAAATCTCTTACCCTTCTTAATAAAGAATTGGCAATTCTGGGGGTACCTCTACTTCTAGATGCAATTTTTCCAGCAGATAAATCTAAAATTGAAATATTTAATATTTTAGAGGATCTTTTTATTATACTAGATAACAATTGATTATTGTAGTATTCTAACCTACAATTAATTCCAAAACGAGCTCTTAGCGGAGAAGTTAACAATCCTGACCTTGTAGTAGCTCCAATTAATGTAAAAGGATTTAAATCTATCTGAACTGATCTTGCATTTGGGCCAGATTCAATTAATATATCTATTTTATAATCCTCCATTGCTGAATACAAATACTCTTCAATTACAGGAGATAATCTGTGAATTTCATCAATAAATAATACATCTCTTTCAGCCAAACTTGTGAGTAGTCCAGCAAGATCTCCTGGTTTGTCTAGAACAGGACCTGAAGTAACTTTAATATTTACTCCTAATTCATTAGATATAACTGAAGCTAAAGTTGTCTTTCCTAAACCTGGTGGGCCATGTAGTAATACATGATCAAGTGAATCTTCTCTTTGATTAGCTGCTTTAACAAAAATAGATAAGTTATCAATAATTTTTTTTTTGTCCAGAAAAATCTTTAAAAAAAGCAGGACGCAATTTAACCTCAAATTCTTTTTCCTCTGAGTTTAAATTATCTTCCATTTTAAATTACTTTTATTTATGTTTATAATTATAATGACTCTGATTCATCACTTTTAAGAGGAATATTCTGAGGGATAAAATCCTTTTCTGAACCTGGTTTGCTGTAATCATATGCCCATCTATATACTTGCGGTATTTTACCAGGCCAATTTCCGTGAATTCTTTCAACTGGTGTAGTCCATTCCAGTGTATTCGAGTTCCATGGATTCATAACAGCTCTCTCTCCTCTAAATATACTATAAATAAAATTAAATAAGAAAATCAACTGAACAATTGCAGCAGTTGCTGCAAAAAAAGTAACAACTGAATTAATATTGACCAAATCATCAAACATTGGAAATGCTGTGTTGCTATAATATCTTCTAGGTAAACCAGCAAGACCTAAATAGTGCATTGGAAAAAATACCCCGTATGCACAAACAATTGTTAACCAAAAATGGATATATCCTAAGGTTTTATTCATCATTCTTCCATACATTTTTGGGAACCAATGATATATCCCTGCAAATGCTCCAAAAGTTGCAGATAATCCCATAACTATATGAAAATGGCCTACAACAAAATATGTATCATGGACATTAATATCAAGAGCACTATCACCAAGTATAAGTCCAGTAAGTCCACCAGTTATAAATGTCGAAACTAATCCTATAGAAAACAACATAGCAGGAGTAAACTGTAAATTACCCTTCCATAAGGTTGCTAGGTAATTAAAAGCTTTGACTGCAGAAGGAATTGCAATCAATAATGTGGTAAATGTAAAAACTGAACCCAAAAATGGACTCATACCGGATATAAACATATGATGAGCCCAAACGATAAAGGATAAAAAACCTATTGCAAAAATTGAGCCTACCATTGCTCTATANCCAAAAATTGGTTTTCTTGAATTTGTAGCAATCACTTCAGAGGTGATACCTAGTGCAGGTAATAAAACAATATATACTTCAGGGTGACCTAAAAACCAAAATAAGTGCTCAAATAACACAGGTGAACCTCCACTATTAGCTAAAACTTCACCTTGGATCATTATATCTGAAAGATAAAAACTTGTTCCAAAACTTCTATCAAATACAAGAAGAAGAACAGCTGAAACAAGAACAGGAAAAGATAGTACTCCTAATATTGCAGTCATGAAAATTGCCCACATTGTCAAAGGCATTCTTGCCATAGTCATACCTTTAGTTCTTAAATTTAGAATTGTGACGATATAATTTAATCCCCCAAGTAAAGAAGATACAATAAATAAAGTCATAGAAATTAACCACAAAGTCATTCCTAAACCTGACCCAGGCATAGCTTGAGGAACAGCACTCAAAGGCGGATATATTGTCCATCCACCAGAAGCAGGACCTGACTCAACAAATAGAGAGGATAACATAATAACAGAAGAAAGGAAAAAAAACCAGTATGAGAGAGCATTAATAAAACCTGAAGCCATATCCCTTGCTCCTATTTGAAGGGGAATTAATAAATTAGCAAATGTCCCACTAAGTCCTCCTGTAAGCAAGAAAAAAACCATGAGAGTACCATGAATTGTAACTAAAGCAAGATACATATTGGGATCCATTACACCTCCCTGTGCCCAATCTCCCAGAAAAAAGGAAAGAATTTGATTTGGCTCTCCTGGATTAGCTAATTGAAGTCTAAATAAAGCTGACATGACCATTGCAATAATTCCCATTGTCATTCCGGTTATTAGAAATTGCTTTGCAATCATTTTATGATCAATAGAAAATATGTATTTTGAAAAAAAATTTTCCGAATGATTATGATTTTCTGACATATTTAAAATTTAATTTAGGTAACTTAATGCGAACTTCGTTTGTCCCGAAATCCATTGATTAAATTTTTCTTCTGATTCAACAATAATTTTAATTTGCATATTATAATGAGCTCCACCACAAACTTTATTACAAAG
This sequence comes from Flavobacteriales bacterium, assembly GCA_002692065.1. Classification (GTDB taxonomy): domain Bacteria; phylum Bacteroidota; class Bacteroidia; order Flavobacteriales; family UBA7430. Next base: position 92,322 of record NZJX01000007.1, read on the forward strand.
CAACACATAATCAAAATCTTCATTTTTAACTTCTTTTCTCATCTCTTCTGTTGTTAATGTTGGTCTAAAAACAAAGTCAGTATTCATTCCTGGCACACAATTCATTTGAACTCTAAAATGTGGCATATAGGCAGAGTGAATTACATCTTGAGCCCTAAATTTCATATGTATCTTCTTATTTACAGGTAAGTGAATTTCTCTCACAACTAAATCATCATCAGCTGCTTTTAAAAGATCTTTAGGAGTTTTTTCTTTTAAAGTTGAAAATCTTAATTTTTTTGAAATCATTTTTTCATAGCGTTTTGACAACTGATTTTTTTTAATATAATTTTTTTCTACAGAAATTTGATTTTTCAATTTATTAATTTTTTTATTAATGTTAAAAATTTGACTTTTATATGAATCATTGGAAATTACTCCTAAAATATTTGCATCAGAAATAAATCTAACATTTGCATTTCCCAAAAAATTATCTTCACCTGCATACCTTGCAGTCCAATCAAACTGTCTTCCATAAACCTCTATTACGAGTGCATCATCAATATTAGATCTGTCCATGACTTTAGACCATGTTTGAAGACCATATATAATTAAAACAGTTAAAACTACACCTGGGATAATAGTCCAAATGATTTCAGCTTTATTGTTATGAGTTATAAAAAGAGCTTTTCTATTTTTAACGCCTCTATATTTATACGAAAAATAAAATAACACTGGCTGAAGGATCAAAAAAACAATAATTATTAGCCCCAAAGAAATATTCATTAACAAGTCAATTTCATGACCATGTTCAGAGGCAGAAATCGGAAGTAATGATTTTGTCCACTTAGCATTCATAAGGAAAAAAGAAGCTATAAAAAGGAACCCAAATGTTAACAATAACTTACCTTGTCTATCATTATCTTTGAAAGTGATGTCTGATTCTCTAGAATTTTTAATTTTGTTGGATATTTCAAAAATTCTAATAATTTGAGATAAAGTTATTAATGCAACTATTATAGAAATTAAAATCAAAAAAATTAATCATAAATTAAATCTTACTTCATACTAAATGTGAAAATTTTTACTTTCATCTATCATTGGATGATTTTTAGGTACTAAATTAATTTTAGATAAGCTATTTAAAATTACTTTAATAAATAACCCTCCCATTCCTAAAAAAGTACCAACTTCAACAATTCCAATATTCCAGTGTGAACCAACAGTTCCGGGCATAATCATAACAAAAAAATCTAGATAATGACCAAGTAAAATAAATCCACTGACGAAGGTTAAAAAACCAGGAATTCTTTTTGAATACCTACTAACTAATAACAAGATAGGAAATAGAAAGTTTAATACAAACGCTGTGAAAAAAGGAATTTTATAATCATCAAATCTTGCCATATAATAAGTAACTTCTTCAGGTATATTTGCGTACCAAATCAATAAAAATTGTGCAAACCAAAGATAAGTCCAAAAAATACTAAAACCAAAAATAAACTTTCCAATATCATGAATATGACTTGTATTTAAATATTCTAAATAACCATTATTTTTAAGATGCATAGTGAAAAATAGAATCATCAACATTGCTGTTACAAACATGCTTGAAGTAACATACCATCCAAAAAGGGTAGAAAACCAATGAGTATCAATTGACATTATCCAATCCCATGACAACATAGAAGAACTAACCCCAAGAAAAACTATAAAAATTGCAGAGAACTTTCTGCTTAAAAAATAATAATTATTACCTCCCTCTAAATCCTCTTCCAAAGAAAGATTCTTTAGTTTGTTAAATAAAAAAATCCAAACTAGAAAGAAAATTACGAATCGTAAAATGAAAAAAGGGAAATTCAAATAAGCTTCTTTACCAGCAATAATTTTATCATAATTATTACTTTCAGGATTCATTATTCCCTCTGCCATCCAATGGTAAGTATGATTACCAAAAAGATGAAAGTGTGAAGTTGTAAAAATTATTAAAAGAAAAATTGCCGAATAAGGTAAAAATGAACCAATTGCCATGAATACTCTTTTTAAAATCACAGACCAACCTACTTCAGCTACATATTGTAAAGCAAGAAAAAAAATAGTTAATAATGATGCTCCAAAGAATAATAATGTTGCCGTAAGTAAGCTTGACCAGGGCCTCTGACTTTTAGCATGAAGTGCATGAACAGTGATATGAATGATATGTTCTAAATTTTTAGCATGTATTTTTTCAGATTTAGAGAATTTAATTTTAAAATAATTTTCAACATATTTTATTAAATCCAATTGCTCTTGACTTACCTCATGACTCGAATGTANATTATGTTTGTCATGACTTTTATTTTCTGAGTAATTTGAATTATCATGGTGTATAGAGTCAATATTTATTTTTACTTTATTTTCTGTAATATGATCAGAGATTATTTTTGAAATTTCAGATTCAGTTAAGTGGATTCTACCTTGAAAAAAACCATAAGTTAAAGACAAGACACCCAAAAACATTAATGAAATCAAAATAAGGTTTATATTTTTATTTATTCTATACATTTTTTAATTCGAAATATTAATCATTAGTATTTTTTTGTAATTTGTGAACATAGTGAACAATTTTCCATCTTTCTTCTTGAGACAATTGACTTGCATGAGGGCCCATGGCATTTAATCCGTAGTGAAGAGAGTGAAATATATGTCCTGATTTTAATTTATTCATTGGTTCACCAGACCTTCTTGGAGTAATTGAATCAGAATAAGAGGGAACTGCACTGTAAACTGGGTGATTTATACTTCCTTTACCATTACCCTCTTTACCATGGCAATGAGCGCAAAACATTTCAAATAATTTTTTTCCCTCTGACAAGACGGCTTCAGAGTTAGATATGGGATTAACTAATATATTTCCAGCTCTTAAATAATCATCAAGGGTATTATCAAAATCAAAAGGAACAAATCCTCTAGGTATTGAATTTTTAGGTAAGTATTGAGAAGTAGAGTTATTTTTAAATACTGGATTTGAAGAATTAGTCTCGTATGAAGGAGATTCGTACATATCTGGCATATATTGATATCCAGGGTGATTACCATCTGCTCCACAAGAAATAATAAATACACTGATAATTGAAAATAAAATAATAAATTTATTAACAATGAAAGTTGAATAAAATAATTTAATTATGTCAGTCATTTGTTTAAACTTTTTCATTTACTTCTACTGCTCCAGTTTGTTCTAATAATTTGTATATTTTTTTTTCATCAGCTTTTACAATTATCTCCATTAAAAACATATTATCTGTAGTTCTAGGATCAGGGCTTTTATTTGATGAACCCGGATATAGTTTACATCTCATTAAATATGTTATTACCATTAAATGGGCTGCAAAAAAAACAGTACATTCAAACGCTACAGGTATAAAAGATGGTAAATTTTGTAATAAACTAAAGCTTGGTTTTCCTCCAATATTCATTGGCCAAGACTGAATATTCATATACCACATCATTAACAAACCAAGACTCAATCCAGTAAGACCATATAAAAATGCAGTAACTGCCAATCTAGTATCTTTAAGACCAAGAGCCTTATCTAATCCATGGATTGGAAAAGGAGAATATACTTCACTTATTGAAATACCTTCACCTCTAATTTTTTTTACGGCACTTAAAAGTGTATCATCATCATTGTAAATACCATATATTGTTTTGTAATCCATAATTCTAATTATTTTTTGTATTGAGAACCTGAAGATTTAACAATTGTTTTTAACTCAGCTTGAGCTATAACTGGAAAGGTTTTGGCATAAAGTAAAAATAACACTAAGAAAAAACCAATGGTCCCAATAAAAAATCCAATGTCTACAAATGTTGGAGAAAACATAGACCAAGAAGAGGGTAAATAGTCTCTATGGAGAGAAGTGACTATAATTACAAACCTTTCAAACCACATCCCAATATTCACTACTATAGATATAAAAAAGGTAAATGCAATATTAGTTCTTAACTTTTTAAACCACATTAATTGTGGAGAAAAAACATTACACGTCATCATAGACCAATATGCCCACCAATAAGGACCGGTAGCTCTATTTAAAAAAGCATATTGTTCATATTCAACCCCAGAATACCATGCAATAAAGAGTTCAGTAATATATGCAACACCNACAATTGAACCAGTAACCATAATTACAATATTCATATATTCTATATGCTTAATAGTAATATATGATTCCATATTTACAACTTTTCGCATTATTAACAGAAGTGTTTGAACCATGGCAAAACCTGAAAAAATTGCACCAGCAACAAAATATGGCGGAAAAATTGTTGTATGCCAACCTGGAATAACTGAAGTTGCAAAATCCATTGATACAATAGTATGAACTGATAATACTAAAGGAGTGGCAAGCCCAGCTAAAACAAGAGATAATTCTTCAAACCTTTGCCAATGCTTAGCTCTACCAGACCATCCGAATGATAATATACCATATATTTTTTTTGAAAAAGGTTTAACTGCTCTATCTCGAATCATTGCAAAATCAGGAATTAAGCCCATATACCAAAAAACTAGAGAAACTGTTAAATATGTCGAAATAGCAAATACGTCCCATAGAAGAGGTGAGTTAAAATTAACCCATAATGAACCATAAGTATTAGGTAAAGGAAAAACAAAATAAGCTAACCAAGGTCTACCCATATGGAATAAGGGAAAAAGACCAGCTTGGACAACAGCAAAAATTGTCATAGCTTCTGCAGATCTATTGATAGATAATCTCCACTTTTGTCTAAATAGAAGTAATACAGCTGATATTAATGTTCCAGCNTGTCCAATTCCTACCCACCAAACAAAATTAGTTATATCCCATGCCCATCCAACAGTTTTGTTGAGACCCCAAACTCCAATTCCTGTTCCAACAGTATATGCCAAGCAACCTGCTCCCCATAAGAAAGTCATTAAAGAAAATAAAAATAAGCCCCACCACCACTTATTTGCAGAACCTTCAATTGGAGCTGCAATATCATTCGTAATGTCATGCAATGATTTATTATTTAAAATTAAAGGTTCTCTTATTTCAGATTCTTTGTACATTATTTTTTATTTATTTCTTACCTTAGTTTGATACCAGACAGAAGGTTTAGTATTAAGTTCTTCAAGTAAATGATATGATCTAGGNTTTTTTGTCTCAGAATATATTTTACTTTTTTTATTAAGTACATCACCAAATACCAATGCNCCAGTGTCACAAGCAGTTTCACAAGCACAATCAACTTCACCATCACTTAATTTTCTGTTTTGTTTTTTTGCTTCAAGCTTAGCTTTTTGAATATTTTGAATACACATTGAACATTTTTCCATCACCCCTCTTCCTCTTACAGTTACATCNGGATTCAGAACCATTTTTCCTAAATCATTATTCATATTAAAGTCAAACTTATCGTTTTCTGAGTAGTTAAACCAATTAAATCTTCTAACTTTATATGGACAATTATTTGCACAGTACCTTGTTCCAATACATCTATTATAAGTCATATGATTTAAACCCTCTCTTGAATGGGTTGTTGCTGCTACAGGACAAACTGTCTCACAAGGTGCATGGTTACAGTGTTGACACATAACAGGTTGAAAAACGACTTCTAAATTTTCAGATTTTGAGGGAACTTCCATATCTAAAAACTTTCTAATTGTTGATTTACCTTGACTTTTAGCAATATTTTCATTCATGTCACTAGAATAATATCTATCAATTCTTAACCAATGCATATCTCTAGATTTTCTAATTTCATCTTTTCCAACTACGGGAACGTTATTCTCTGAATGACATGCAATTACGCATGCTCCACATCCGATACACTTACTTAAATCAATTGATAAATTCCACCAATGAACATCTCTNTCGTGTTCGTTCCATAAAGTAATATTTTTAGGTTTTTGAGGCCCTTCATGCGTTTCTAAAAAAAGCTCAGGATTACCAGATTTTGGGTTTTTTAAATAATTAGATAAAAGTGTTTCTTTAACAATATTATCTCTACCCATCATGGTATGATGTAATTGTGTACACGCAAATTCGTGAGTTTTATTATTTATTTTTTTAATTTCATCAACAATTTGATAAGAATTGAAATTTTTCATAAAAACAAATGCGTTTACTCCTACATTCTGCGCAGCATCACCTATACCCTTTCTTCCATAACCAATTGCTAAGCCTACAGTGCTATATGCCTGACCAGGCTGAATTAAAACAGGGACCTCTAAAGAAATATTGTTTGATTTTATAGATACAACATCTCCATTTAAAGCTCCATTAGAGGTATTTTCATTACTCAGTCCAAGTTCTTGTGCAAATCTCGGAGATATAGTTAGATAATTATCCCAAGTTGTTTTTGATATTGGATCAGGCAATTCTTGGAGCCAAGGATTATTGGCAAATTTTCCACTTCCAATTGCAGTCTTAGAGTATAATATCAAATCTATACTATTTTCATTATTATTTAATAAAACTTTTTTAATTGATGAATCAATAGATACTGAATTCCCCTTTTTACCAAATATATCACTAACTTCAGATTGAGAAAGTTCTAATAATTTTTTATAATCATTTGGATTATAGAGGAATCCATCATGAAGAGAAGTATTCCAAGACTTATTATCTAATATATTTTTTTTCCAAAAAGATTTTAAATAACTGTAATAGTCAAGGCCTAATTTAGACCAATTCATTAAAATTGATTCTAGCTGTCTAGTATTAAAAAGTTTATTAATAGTTGGCTGAATTAAAGTAAAAATTCCAGAATAAGGATTGCAATCTCCCCAGCTTTCAAGATAATTATTTTTTGGACAAACATAATCCATTAAAGATGCTGTTTCATCCATTTTCTCACTAATTGATATTTTAAGATCAACATTTTTGAGATATTTTTGAAAATCTTTCGCAGATGAAAGATTGTAAACTGGATTGACGTCTAGATTAATTATAGCTCCAACTTTATTCTCTTTGAGATCGTCTAAAAGATTCAATATATCTTTATCATCTGCTTGTTTAAGATTTGAAAAATTAGATAAATTAATAGTTTTGTCATAATTGCCAAGTATTTGGTTAATTTTATTAACAATCAATTGGATATTGACATCATTTATTCCAGATACAAGTATAGATTTTCCACGATTTTTCCATAGACTATTTGCTGCTTTAGTTAACATTTCTTGATTTGGAGATCTATTAACATCATATATTTTATTATTTGACTTAAGAGCAATAATATTATATAAGTTAACCAAAGCCTCTCCAATCTTAGAAGCTTTAATCGGAGATCTGAAATCAGCATTTGCGCCAGTTAGAGAGAGAATTGATTCAAACTGGAAATGAGTAGACATGGTTTTATTTTCTGGATTTCTATTCTTAGCATAATCTCTTCCATGTCCTGAATCTATCCAATCTCCTAAAAAGTCTGCATCAAAAGAAACAATAGTTTCAGATAAATCAAACCTGTAAGTAGGTAGTTTTCTTAATCCAAACATTATTTTATTTGCATCTAATATTCCAGAAGAAGAAACTGGGTCATAGATTANATGAGAGGAATTATATTCTTTTTTAAATTGATTGATTATTTCATTATTAGTAGGAGAAATTATAGAAGATGACAACAAAACAATCTTTCTATTTTCATTTTTTAATTTTTTTAGTTTAAAAATTATTTCTTCATCTAATTTTTTCCAAGAAATATTTTTTCCATATTTTTTTGGATTCTTCAACCTATTATTATCATATAAATTTAAAACTGAGGCTTGAACCCTCGCAGAAACTCCACCTAAGCTACATTTATCATTAGATTTTAAAAATATTGGACGTCCTTCTCTAGTTTTTACTAGAAGACTAGCAAAATCATGCCCATCATAGAAACTTGATGCATACCAATTAGCTATTCCAGGTACAATTTCTTCTGGTTTTACTACATAGGGAATAATATTTTTAACAGGAGCTTCGCAAGCTGCTAATGAAGCAGCAGCAGTTGTAAAACCAACCATTTTCAAAAAATCTCTTCTTGTATGAGTTGAATCAGTTTTAGANTTATTGTTTAAAGACAGTAAATCATTTGGTAATTTTTCAATAAACTCCTTCTCATGAATTTTGGAGACAACTGAATTGTTCTTCAATTGATCTAAACTTTTAAAATATTTTTTCTTTTTAATCATATATTTGATATGTTAATAGTGACATTTTCCACATTCTAAACCACCAATATTATTGACATTAATATCCTCTCCATGGTACTTTTCAACCCATTTTTTGTTCATTTCATGGTAATAATCGTTGTCAGTATTCACCTTTTCCTCTCTGTGACACTCAATACACCAACCCATGGTTAAAGGTGAATATTGTTCTACAACTTCCATTTCTTCAATTGGGCCATGACATGTTTGACATTCTAATCCACCTGCATTGACATGCTGAGCATGATTAAAATAGGCTAAATCGGGTAAATTATGAATTCTAACCCACTTAATTGGTTTTTGAATATAATTATCAATGTAAGTTCTTGTTTCTGGATCAAATCCAATCGCAGCATAAATTTTGGCTATCTCAGTTTTACCAGAAATTTGCCCCTCATTAATATAAGTATGACAATTCATACAAACATTAGCTGATGGTATTAATGCCGATTTACTATGTCTTGCTCCAGAATGACAATAATTACAATCAACACCATTCATGCCTGCATGAAGCTTGTGAGAAAATGCGATTGGTTGGGTAGGTTGGTAACCTTGCTGAACACCAACAGTTAATAATCCATCCCAAATTGTTTTTAAACAAAATAAAGTTACAAAAATTGAGAAAAAAACTATGATAGCAGGATTGGATTTGATGAAGTTAGTGATGCCACTAAAAATATTAATAGGTTTTTGACCTCTTGAAATCTTTAATAAATTCTTTGCTTTAATTAAAGTCAATAAACATGAAAAAAGTATTATTATTGATGTAATGAAAACAAATATTGATTCAGAGGAAAAACTATTATCAGTTACATTATCAATTAAATCTTCATTTGATGATACTATATCTTCTTCTGGTCTAACTTGAACATAAGCTAGAATATTGTCAATATCTTCATTAGAAAATTGTGGAAAAGCAGTCATCTGAAGTTTGTTATATTCTTCATATACTGATACGGCCAACTCATCACCTGAAGCGATTAACTCAGAGGAATTTTTAATCCATGAGTATAGCCAGTCTTTTGAGTATTTATCAATTGTATGTGAACCTAAACCAGGTCCAATTAATTTTTTTTCTTCAGGACCAACATAATGACAGGAAGCACAATTTGAGGAAAATAAGCTTTCACCTAATTCAATATCTTGGGATGAAACAAACGAAAAATTTGTTATTAAAAAAGATATTAAAAAAGTAAAATATAAATTAGAGTTTTTAAACATATCTATACTCGAGATTTTCACTTTTGCCATACAAAAATAATACATTCATAAATGGTTTTGAGTATATTAGTTAATTATTTTTTAAATATTTTTTTTATTTATAACGATTCTAAATAATAAATTTTGATTTCCATTGTTTTTTTTAAATTAGCTAAAATTTTAAAACTATAATGAGGTATTCAATTTTAATGTTTTTTTTATTAATAAAATTTCTAGCTCAATCTCAAAACAATAAAATCAATTTTATTACATCAAAAGTAGAGGGAGAATTATCAAAAATTAATTTTATTGAAATAGATAAACTTGACAGCTTACTTATAATTCGTTCTCAATTATCAAAAAAAACTATTAAAATTTATAGAATTCAGTTATATTCTGGAAATAGAAATGAATCTATCAATGTTGAAAATAAGTTCAAAAAAATATTTCCAGATATTTTAACTATGAACACATACGAACAACCATATTTCAAAACGAAAACAGATTATTTCAGGACTAAATTAGAAGCACTAAAGATATTTCCAAAAATCAAAAAAAACTTTAAAAACTCTTTCATTTACGAGGAAAACATAGATATATCAAATTTAGAGTGATCTTTTAACCTCTACTTCTTCATAACCTTCAATTATATCCCCAACTTTAATATCATTAAATTTTTCAACATTTAATCCACATTCGTAACCTTTAGAAACCTCTTTTACATCATCCTTAAATCTTTTTAATGATCCCAAAACACCAGTATAAATTACAACTCCGTCTCTAATTACTCTTATATTTGATTTTCTATTAATTTTACCATCTAAAACATAACACCCTGCTACGCTTCCAACTTTAGAAATTTTAAAAATTTCTCTAACTTCAATATTACATACAATATTTTCTTTTGTATCAGGCGAAAGCATACCTTCCATAGCTTCTTTAACTTCATTTATTGCATCATAAATTATAGAATATAATCTTATATCAATTTGTTCTTTTTCAGCTAACTTTCTTGCAGATAACGACGGTCTAACTTGAAAGCCTACTACAATTGCATCGGATGCAGTAGCTAGTAAAATATCTGACTCAGATATTTGTCCAACTGCTTTATGAATTATATTTACTTGAATCGAATCAGTGGATAACTTTTGTAAAGAATCAGAAAGTGCTTCAATAGATCCATCAACATCACCCTTCAAAATAATATTTAATTCTTTAAAATCTCCTAAAGCTAACCTTCTTCCAATTTCATCTAATGTTAAATGCTTTTGAGTTCTGATACTTTGCTCTCTCTGCAATTGAGTTCTTTTTAGAGCAATAGACTTAGCTTCTCTCTCATCAATCATTACATTGAAATTATCTCCAGCCTGGGGGGCTCCAGTCAATCCTAAGATACTAACAGGTGATGATGGGCCTGCAGTATCAATATTAACCCCTCTTTCATTAAACATTGCTTTAACTTTACCTGTAAAGTGTCCAGCAATTAAAAAATCACCTAGGTTTAATGTACCATTTTGAACTAAAATTGTTGTTACAAAACCTTTTCCTTTGTCTAATGAAGCCTCAATTATAGACCCTGATGCAAGTCTCGATGGATTAGCTTTTAATTCTAAAATTTCAGCTTCTAACAAAACTTTTTCAAGTAAGTCCTCCACACCAAGTCCATTTTTAGCAGAAACATCGTGTGATTGAAATTTCCCACCCCAATCTTCAACAAGAAGGTTCATAGATGATAATTCTTCTTTTATTTTGTCAGGATTAGCTGTAGTCTTATCAACTTTATTTATTGCAAATACTATTGGAACATTGGCTGCTTGAGCATGGGAAATTGCTTCTTTTGTTTGAGGCATAACTTTATCATCAGCAGCTATTACTATTATAGCAATATCAGTAATTTGCGCACCTCTAGCTCTCATTGCAGTAAAAGCTTCATGACCTGGAGTATCTATAAATGTTATATGTTTTCCACTTTTTAACCTGACATCATAAGCCCCAATATGTTGAGTGATACCTCCGGCTTCTCCTGCAATTACATTTGCTTCTCTGATATAATCTAATAAAGATGTCTTCCCATGATCTACATGACCCATTACTGTTACAATTGGAGATCTAGATATTAAATTTGATGGATCATCTTTAAATTCTTCAATAGCCTCTTGTACTTCTGCACTGACAAATTCAACATCATACTCAAATTCAGATGCGACAATTGTTAAAGTTTCAGCATCTAATCTTTGATTTAAAGTAACCATAATTCCCAACATCATACATGTAGAAATAATTTCATTTACCTGAACATTCATTAAAGTTGCAAGTTCACTTACAGTAACAAACTCAGTTACTTTTATCACTTTACTGGCATTATCCGCTAAAATTTGTTCTTTGGCGTCTTGTTCTTTTCTTTCTTCTCTTTTTGATTTTCTATGTTTAGCTCCCTTTGACTTACCTTTGTTAGTAAGTTTATCGAGTGTCTCTGCTATCTTTTTTTGAATTTCTTCATCGGATGGTTCTGGTAAAGAATTTTTGGAACTATTATTTGTATTTTTAGTATTTTTAAATTTACTATTAGAAGCTTTATTAACATTCTGAAAAATTCTTTTTCGCTTCTTTTTATCATTTTGTTTCCCTGGTATGTTTGTTGATGAAGCAATTTTCTTTTTTTCGGGCTTTTTAAATTTAGTTAAATCAATAACTTCTCCAGTAAGTTTAGGTCCAGCTAGTGTGTTTTTAGCTCTAGAAAAATCAGGAACATTATTTTCTTGATTTTGATTTAAATTTTTTTCAGAATTATTTACTGAATCTGAACTAGCTTCAGAATTAGTTGAACTTTCAATATCATTATTTAGATTATTTTTTTTATTGTCATTATTAACCTTATCATCTAATTTTATTTTAGCATCCTGAATTGATTTTTCCTTATCAGAATTTTTTTCTTGACTTGACTTATCTTGAGATGATTTACTTTTTAATTTCTCATCAGAATGTAAATCAATTTTGCCAACAAGTTTTGGAGCAGTAATTGTACTTTTGGCTTTTATAACTTTTTGTTCTTGTAGATTTTTTTTGATTGACTCAGCTTTTATGGCTTCTTGCTCGTCTCTTCTAGCTTGAGCTATCTTTTCAGATTTTTTATGTTCTTCAAAATCAGCACTAAATTCTTTTTTTAAAACATCATATGCTTCGATAGAAATCTTTGTGTTAGGTCTAGCATCAATCTCAATTCCCTTTGATGATAAAAAAACTACAATATTAGATATGCCAACATTTAATTCTTTTGCAACTTTACTTAGTCTCATTTATTAACTTTTTTTTTAATTTAATCCTCAAATTCAGATTTTAAAATCTGATGAATTTCTTTAATTGTCTCCTCTTCTAAATCTGTTCGTGTCACGAGTTCTTCAATTGACAATTCAAGTACTGATTTAGCAGTATCACAACCAATTGCTTTTAACTCATCAATTATCCAATCTTCAATTTCATCAATAAACTCAGATAAATTTACATCCTCTGAATCATCATCAACATCTCTATATACATCAATTTCAAATTCTGATAAAGCTGCAGCTAATCTGATATTACTTCCACCTCTCCCTATTGCAAGAGATACCTGATCTGGTTTAAGATAAACTTCTGCTCTTTTGTTGTCATTATCTAAATCAATTGATGAAATCTTTGCTGGACTTAAAGCTCTGGATATAAATAATGATTTATTGTCAGTATAATTTATGACATCAATATTTTCATTTCCTAATTCTCTGACAATTCCATGGATTCTTGAACCTTTCATTCCAACACAAGCTCCAACTGGATCAATTCGTTCATCATATGACTCAACTGCTACTTTTGCCTTTTCACCAGGAATTCTTTCTACTTTTTTGACAGTGATTAATCCATCAGAAACCTCAGGTATTTCAAGTTCAAATAAGGCTTCTAAAAATTTTGGAGAAGTTCTTGATAAAATAATTCTAGGCTTCATTCCTCTAAGCTGAACCTCTTTAACTACCCCTCTTACTGTATCTCCTTTTCTAAAAAAATCGGATTTAATTTGTTGATCTTTAGGCAAAATAACCTCGTTATCCATATCATCAATTATAATTACTTCTCTGTGTCTTATATGATGGACTTCTCCAGAGATAATTTCATCGACTAATCCTTTGTATTTATTATATAGTTCTGTGTTATCATGTTCTTGAATTCTAGAAACTAAATTTTGTCTTAATGATAATATAGCTCTTCTACCAAAATCAATCAAATTAACTTCTTCTGAAGCTTCTTCACCAACCTCAAAGTCTGGTTCAATTTTTATAGCTTCTGAATAAGAGATTTCAGCATTTTCATCTACTACTTTTCCATCCTCAACTATAATTCTATTTCTCCAAATTTCGAGATCTCCCTTGTCAGGATTAACTATAATGTCAAAGTTATCATCACTTCCAAACTTTTTTATAATCATATTTCTGAAAATATCTTCGATTATACCCATCAAAGTTACTCTGTCAATATTTTTATCATCTTTAAACTCAGAAAATGAATCAATTAGGGCTAAATTTTCCATTTTTTATTTTTTTCATTCATATTTGTAAAAGCAATTAAAAATTACACTCATACTATAGAAAAAGGGGACATTAGTCCCCTCCATTATATGCAAATATACACTTTTTAGACAACTAACTAAATTTAGAAGTAATTTAATAAATGTTTATTTCGATTATTAGTCGTTGTCCCACTAGGGATCGAACCTAGACTCTTCTGGACCAAAACCAGACGTGTTGCCAGTTACACCATGGGACATAATTAATACAAAAGTATCTTAATTTTCATAATTTTAATAAATTATTAAAAAAAAATTTAAAGAAATTTGAAATTTATAAATCAAATATTTTTTTTTTAAATTCGCAATATTAATTCAAAAACTTCAAAAATAAAAGAATGTTTTATCAAAAAATAAATAATCTATTTGGATGGCTGTTGTTTCTAGTTGCATTAATAGTATATGTACTCACACTTGAACCCACAACTAGTTTTTGGGACTGTGGTGAATATATTGCAACTGCATACAAACTGCAAGTTGGTCACCCACCTGGTGCTCCAACATTTTTATTACTTGGAAATTTTTTCTCCAATTTTGCTTTTGGAGATTCTACCAAAGTAGCATATATGATTAATTTTATGTCTGCTTCATTTTCAGCCTTGACCATTATGTTCCTTTTTTGGACTATAACCTCATTTGGAAAAAAAATAATTGGTGAACCAAAAAGTAATTCTGATGTATTTATAATTATTTTTTCAGGAATTCTTGGCTCTTTAGCTTATACGTTTTCTGATTCATTTTGGTTCTCTGCAGTTGAAGGTGAAGTATATGCTATGTCTTCCTTTTTCACAGCTATAGTTTTTTGGTCAGTACTGAAATGGGAGTCTGAATATGATTCACAGGGGGACTATGCAAATAGATGGTTAATTCTCATTTGTTATTTAATTGGCTTATCTATTGGTGTTCATATGTTGAATTTACTAGCTATACCAGCTATAGTTTATGTTTATTATTTTAAGAAATATAAAGTTGACACCAAGGGTTTTATCTTAACTGGATTAATTTCCATATTAATATTAGGCTTCATATTTTTTGGATTAATTCCGCAAATAGTGAAGTGGTTAGGAATAATTGAAAGAGTTTTTGTTAATAATTTTGGTTTACCTTTTAATAGTGGCACAATCTTTTTTATTTCTGCAATTATTTTCATGATTTACTATGGTTTAAAAAAGACAAGTGAAAACAATTTATACATCTCAAATAGTGTTATTTTAGGTTTAACTTACATATTGATTGGCTACTCTTCTTTCACAATACTTTTAATAAGGTCCAATGCTAATACTCCAATTGATGAAAATAATCCTGAAGAAGCTGTTAGTCTTCTAGCTTATCTAAACAGAGAACAGTATGGATCAACACCGCTACTTTATGGTCAATATTACACTGCAGGTTTAGATCAAAGAAATCCATATTCTGATGGCTCTCCTATATATGTTAAAGACGAAAATAAAGGTAAATATATTATTTCTGACAACAGAAAAAATCACTTTCCTAATTTTCAAAAAGAACATTCAGGATTTTTCCCTAGAATGTGGAGTAGAGACAATCGACACGTTAGAGCTTATAAAGAATGGGCTAATATTAAAAGTAGAAGAGGAAAAAAACCTACTTTTATTGAAAACTTATCATATTTTTTCAACTATCAACTAAACCATATGTATTTCAGATACTTTATGTGGAATTTTTCTGGAAGACAAAATGATATTCAAAGTCATGGATCTGTTCTTGAGGGACAATGGCTTACAGGAATTAAATTTCTTGATGAATTAAGACTTGGCCCTCAAGATAAAATACCACCTGGATTAAAAAATAATCCTGGAAGAAATCATTTTTATATGCTACCTTTTTTACTTGGTTTAATTGGATTAATTTTTCACTTTAAACAAAACTCCAAAGATGCATGGATAGTTAGTTTACTTTTTATATTTACAGGAATTGCCATAGTAGTTTATCTTAATCAATATCCATTTCAACCTAGAGAAAGAGACTATGCCTATGTGGGATCTTTTTATGCCTTTTCAATATGGATAGGAATTGGATTAATATGTATAATTGATAACATGAAAATGATTTTTAATAAATATATTTCAATCTTCTTATCATTTACATTAAGTCTAATATTCATACCAGGTTTAATGGCCATAGAAGGATGGGACGATCATAATAGATCAAACAGATATACTGCCAGAGATTTCGCTAAAGCTTATCTTGATTCTTGCGATCCTGATGCAATCCTATTTACTATGGGTGATAATGATACTTTTCCTTTATGGTATGTTCAAGAAGTTGAAAACTACAGGACAGATGTAAGAGTAGTTAATTTATCACTTTTGAATACTGATTGGTATATTGATCAAATGAAAAGAGATGCATATAATGGTAAAGGAGTCCCTTTTAAAATGCCTCATGATTTATATAAACAAGGTACAAGAGATATTGCAATTTTTAGAGATAACCTAAAGGATAGAAACGGGAATTTAATAAGAGATCAAAGGTGGAATATTTCAAAAATGAACAATTGGATTCAGAAAGATACAAAAGAAACAAAAGTTAATTTTGGGAAAGAATATGTGCGTTTTTTAACAAAAAAATTAAGTATCCCTGTAGACAAAAATATAATTTTTAGAAATGGGACTTTGAATGAAGTTGATTCAAATCTTGTCTTAAATTCACTAAATTGGAATTTAAATATTGACCAACTGGAAAAAAGACATATGATGATTATTGATTTAATCGACAATAATAAGTGGGAAAGGCCAATTTATTTTTCTATAACAATTGGTAACAGTGCAAATTCATATTCATACCTCTGGGATCACTTCCAACTTGAGGGTTTAGCTTATAAGTTGGTACCAATATATACTAAGTCAAATTCAGGAAATATTGGTAGAATTGATAGCAAAAAGCTCTATAATAATTTAATGAATAAATTTGATTATGGAAATATGAATAAAAAAGGAGTATATATGGATGAAACTAATTTGAGGCTGGTTATGAATATTCGAAACTCTTTCGCTAGATTAGCAGGTCAACTTATTTTGGAGGGAGACACAAGTAAAGCTATCCAAGTTATTGATAAATGTATTGAGGAGATGCCTCATTCAAAAGTTGAGTATAACTTTTTCATGTTACCTATGGCTGAATATTATTATCAATGTAATCAGATAAACAAAGCTAGAGAAATCATTGAAACGATGTCATCTAAATTAGAACAAGAACTACTTTACTTTAACCAATTTAACGAAAAAGAAAAATCTTCAATTATTCAAGAAATTCAAAAATCAAAATCAATTTATAATAGATGTTTAAGTATTGTAAATAAATATGATGAATTTGACTTCTATAACTTACTTTTAGAAAAGTTAAACAATACCGAGTTATCAAGTTAATTCATTAAAAAAATTAATGAATTTTTCGCTTGATTCAATTTTATCTTGTTCCCAGATTAATGTTTGCTTTTTAAATATTTTGAACTTTGGAGTAGATTTTATTTCTAATTTATCACATAAAAAATAATTTTCATTAATATCGATAGATATTATTTTTATTTTACTTTTTAATTTTTTTTTAATTTTTTTTAATTGACCAATAATTTCAGATTTAGATATATCATTTAAATCATAAAAATAAACTAATGTTAGAATATCGTCATTGATTATATTTCTAAAATCAGTCATCTTTTAAACCACACATTTCTAGTGGGTTGACCCAGTTATCAAATTGTTCTTCAGTCAAATAACCTAAATTTATAGACTCTTCTTTCAATGTAGTTCCATTTTTAAAAGCCATCTTAGCTATTTCTGCTGCTTTTTCATAACCGATTTTGTTATTTAAAGCTGTCACTAACATTAAAGAATTATTAAGATTTTTTTTGATTTTTTCAAAATTTGGTAAAATTCCTTTTATACAATTTACCCTAAATGATTCAGATGCATCAGCGATTAGTCTGGCCGAATTTAAAAAATTGTATATAATTACTGGTTTGAATGCATTGAGCTGATAATGACCATTTGCAGCTGCAAATGCAATAGTAGTATCATTACCAATTACTTGAGATGAAACCATGGTAATGGCTTCACACTGAGTTGGATTTACTTTTCCAGGCATGATAGAAGATCCTGGCTCATTAGTTGGAATAATAATTTCACTTATCCCAGATCTTGGACCAGAGGCTAACATTCTTATATCATTTGCAATTTTATGTAATGATATTGCAATCATTTTTAAAGCTGAATGTGATTCAACTATTGAATCATGCGATGATATTGATTCAAACAAATTTGTAGCGGGTTTAAATGGAAGTTTTGAAAAATTTTTTATTTTCTCAATTACTAATTTTCTGTATCCATCAGGTGAGTTTATCCCTGTTCCAACAGCTGTCCCACCAATTGCTAACTCAGATAAATGAATTAATGAATTCTTCAATGATTTTATACCAAATTCAAGTTGACTATAATAAGATGAAAATTCTTGCCCAAGAGTTAATGGGGTGGCATCCATTAAATGAGTTCTACCAATCTTAACAATTTTCATAAAACTTTTTGATTTATTTTTTATCTCTTGAGATAGTTTTTCAAGATTTGGAATAACAGATTGGACTAAAATTTTATATGATGCAATAGTCATTGCAGTTGGGAATGTATCATTTGAAGATTGAGATTTATTAACATCATCATTTGGGTGTAAAATCTTATATTTATCACTAATATCCCCACCATTTATTACATGAGCTCTGTTTGCAATTACTTCATTTATATTCATATTTGTTTGAGTTCCAGAACCCGTTTGCCATACAACAAGTGGGAATTCAAAATCATGTTTTCCTTTCAATATTTCGTCACAAACTAAACTTATTAAGTTAGACTTTTTTAATGA
Organism: Flavobacteriales bacterium; assembly: GCA_002692065.1. GTDB lineage: Bacteria > Bacteroidota > Bacteroidia > Flavobacteriales > UBA7430. The sequence goes on from NZJX01000007.1 coordinate 111,161, forward strand.
CAATACTCCTAAATCTGAGTTTGTTTGCGCAGCAGCTTTTTTTAGGATTGCATATGCATAAACGATTTCAATTGGCATTGGAGATTTAATATCAATTTTAAAATTATCTTTAGATCTTTGAGTTTGAGCTCCCCAATATCTATTTTTGGGAACTTTCACATTACCCATTGTATCTCTTTCAATTCTGTAATTCATAATATTTTTATATATTTTTAATTTTAATTTTAATTTTATTTATTTCATCAGACACATCTATTTTATTTTTTAAAAACTCAGCTTTTCTTAAAGAGTTTCGTAAAAAGTTCTTGTAAGTTAATGATTTTTCAATAATTGGAGAGTGAGATAAATCTTTGTATAATTTTTCTAACTCAATTATAATATCCAAAGAATTTTTATCTAAAAGAGTTTTAATAAACTTTTCAAAAATATATTTTACAGCAGTTTTTGACGGATGAATAAAATCTGACTCATAAAATCTATAATCTCTCAGTTCATCATTCATAATTTCAAATGATGGAAAGTAAAATATATTGCTATGACTATTTTTTAAATAGTGACTTGAAATAATTAAATTAGATTTTGAAACTGAATTTTCAATAATTCCATCTTTCAAATGCCTTAATGGACTGACTGAAAGAATAATTTTTATTTTTGGATTTATCTTAATTAATTTTTTTTGAAGATTGTTAAATTGATTAATAATTTCAGAGGACGGAATAAAAGATTTTTCAAATAAATAATTTGGTTGTTTATGACAATTAGAAACTATAGTTGAATTACTCTTAAAAATATATGTATATGAGGAGCCAAAAGTAATTATTAATAGTTTTGACCTCTTTAACGTTTCCTTGACTTTATTTTGTATTTCATTAATTTTATTATTAAAATCCAAAATTGAATTACCTCTAATCACAGAATGATAAGAATAATGTAAAAAAATATTTTCTTTTTTAATGAATAATTTTTTGTCAGGATTTTTTTTCGTTAATGAATCTTCAAGGCTTTTAAAAATAGATATTGGGTTATATATTATTCCATATGGATTGTCAAAAACATTAAACTTATAATTTTTTAGTTTTTGGGAAATATTTTTAGAAAAGCAAGAACCAATCATAAAAATTTCATCATTATGATTAATTTCAAATGGATATTTATCAATATTAAAATCTATTGACCAATCCATAGTTATAGAATACAATTAATTTTTTCAGGAGGTCTACATATAATTGCTTTATCTTCAATTTCAACTATTGGCCTTTGAATTAATTTTGGATTTTCTACCATAATTTTGATTAATTTATCATCTTTCATTTTTGAAATATTTAATACTTTGAATAATTTCTCATTTTTTCTAAATAGATTAATTGGAGAAATCTTTAATTTTCTAACTAAATTTTCTAATTCCACTTTCCCTAATTTATTCTTCATGTAAAGAATTATTTTAGGATTAAACCCCTTGTCTAAAATTAATTTAAGTGTTTTTCTACTGATTTGACATCTAGGATTGTGATATATTTTCATTATTGTTACCTGTTTGCATTAAATACTCTTTGATAAATTGATTTAAATTACCATCTAATACAGAATGGATATCAGAGGTTTCTTTGTTTGTTCTTAGATCCTTTACAAGCTTGTAAGGATGCATTACGTAATTTCTAATTTGAGAACCAAAGTCAATAGATTTTTTTAAACCTTCAATTTTATCCTTCTCTTTTTGTCTTTTCTTTAATTCAATATCATATAATCTAGATTTAAGTAATCGCATTGCTTTGTCTTTATTTTCTAATTGAGATCTAGTTTCTGAATTTTCAATAATTAATCCTGTTTTATGATGTCTTAATCTAACAGCTGTTTCTAATTTATTAACTCCTTGTCCACCAGCTCCTCCAGATCTCATTGTTTCCCATGAAATTTCTGAATTTGAAATTTCAATTTCTATAGTATCATCAATTAATGGAAAAGTAAAAACTGAAGCAAAAGAAGTATGACGTTTATTTGCTGAATCAAATGGTGATAGCCTAACTAATCTGTGGACACCATTTTCACCTTTTAAATTACCATATGCAAAATCACCAATAAACTGAAGGGTACATGATTTAATCCCTGCTGTTTCTGCATCTTGAATATCAATTTGTTTAATTTTAAAATTATTTTTTTCACCCCACATTATATACATTCTCATTAACATGTAAGCCCAATCCTGACTTTCAGTTCCACCAGCTCCAGAATTTATAGATAAAATTGCATCAAGTCGATCTTCTTTTTCTGATAACATATTTTTAAACTCTAATTCTTCAATTAGTTCTAAACAAACTTTATGATGAAAAATGACATCTTCTTCGGAGGCTTCATCTGATTTGAAAAAATCAAAAATCACTTTTAGGTCATTAAGAGAGGATTGAACTTTGTTAAAACTATCAACCCACTTTTTTAATTCTTTTAAATTTTTAATTTTAATCTGAGCTTTTTTGGGATCATTCCAGAAATGTGGGTCTTGAGATAGTGCTTCTTCTTCCTCAATAAGAATATTTTTTTTTTCAATTTCTAAATAGTTATTTAATTTTGATAATCGTTCTTCAAGCAATCTTATAATTTCATAATTAATCATGTTTAACTTTTTAGTAATTATTAATTATATTTTAGCTCATTATAATTTTTTTCAATTCTACTGTATTCATAGCCTTTAGATATCAGAAATAAGAATATTTTTTTTTTTAAAAATTTTGAATCCCCATAAGACTGGATTTTGTATCTAATAATTTTTTTAATTTTTTCGTCATATGAATTTAAATCTATTTTATTTAATTGTTCAGTGATTAATTTATCTGGAATGTTAAACTTATTTAAATGGAACTTTATTTTTTTAAAACCCCAGTTTTTATACTCATACTTACCTCTGATATAACTTTTTGTGAACCTTTTATTATCTATGAAATTTTCTAATTTAAGCTCATTCACTAATTTATTAATTTCTTTTTCATTGATTTGAAAAACTTTTAATTTTTTTTGGACTTCAAACTCACATCTTTCTCTGTATAAACAAAATTTTAAAATTTTTTCCTTGATATTTTTCATAAATAATTAAATGTAATTTCTTTAAACAGTATTATTTTATTGAATATTCAAAAAAATTGTTACCATGAAGTGGTTTAAATTTAAGAATTTTAAAATATTTAAAAAACCATAAAAATTTTTTGTAATACAGTTTTTCTTTTAAATGAGAAGAAACAAATGGATGAGAGTATATTGTCAAAGAATTTTTATTATTAGTTAACAGCTTTTCATCAAGACTAGATAATATTTTATCTATCAATAATATTAATGGATTAACCTCGCCTTTATCTTTACAAGTAGGACATTTTTCATTAGTATTAATTTTTAACTCAGGTTTCTGTCTCTGACGAGTTATCTCAATTAAACCAAATTTACTAGGTGGAAGAATTTTATGTTTAGCTCTATCTTCATTCATATAAAGTTTCAATGAATCAAATAATTTAATTCTATTTTTACTATTATTTAGATCAATAAAATCTACAACAATTATACCCCCCATATCCCTTAATCTTAATTGTCTTGCAATTTCCTTTGCCGCTTCAAGATTTACTTCTAGAGCATTATCTTCTTGACTATCTGACTTGTTGTTTCTATTTCCAGAGTTTACATCAATTACATGTAATGCTTCGGTATGCTCAATAACAAGGTAAGCACCCTTTTTAATTGATACAGTTTTTCCAAATGAAGACTTAATTTGTTTTTCAACATTGAACTTTTTAAAAATAGGAAAATCAGATTTAAATAACTTTAGTATTTTCTCCTTATCTGGAGCAATAGTTCGCAAATACGATAATATTTGATGAAAAATTTCTTTATTATCAACAGTAATTTTATTGAATGAATCATTTAAAATATCTCTCAATATTACTGAAACTTTTCCTAATTCACCTAGTATTTTTTTTGGACTTTTAGAGTTTCTTAAATTTTTGTTAATAAGTTTCCACTTAGATATCATATTATTTAAATCTGAATCTAAATCTGCAACTTTTTTCTTCTTTGCAACTGTTCTAACAATTACTCCAAATCCCTTGGGTTTAATACTTTGAATCAATCTTTTTAGTCTGTCTCTTTCACTGTAGTCAGTAATCTTTTGAGATACAGATACTTTATCAGAAAACGGAACCAAAACTAGATATCTCCCTGCTATTGATATCTCAGAACTTATTCTAGGGCCTTTAGATGAAATTGCCTCTTTAGTAATTTGAACTAAAATATTTTGATTAGTTGAAACAGCTGAGCTAATAGCTCCCTCTTTTAAAATTTCTTTATCAAACTTGAAATCTGATAAGAGCCAGTTTTTTTGCTTTCCCAAAATACTTTTACTAGTATAATTTTGGAAAGACAATAATTTAGGACCTAAATCATGGTAATGAAGGAAAGCATCTTTTTCAGAACCAATATCAACAAAAACAGCATTTAAACCAGTAATTATTTTTTTAACTCTTCCTAAGTAAATATCACCTACTGCAAAACTATTATTACTCTTTTCTCTATGGAGTTCTACTAGCTTCCCGTCTTTAAGTAAAGCAATTGATACTTCATGACTTGAAGACTTTATAATTAACTCATTCACAAATAAAATTTTATTTAATAGTTTTTAAATAATTAATATAAATTTAGAAGAAAACTATTTTTTCTTCTTATGTCTATTTTTTCTTAATCTTTTTTTTCTCTTGTGAGTTGACATTTTATGTCTTTTTCTTTTTTTTCCACTTGGCATAAACGATTACTTTTAATTAAACTAATTTATTTTATTTAATAATTTTTCTGCCCTCATTTTCATACTATCTGAGGACAAATTAATTAATCTTTCCAATGTCATTATAGATGACATTGTATCTCCTAAAGCTAAGTAACAATTTGATAAATTAAAGTAGGCATCATAGTAATTTGGATCTAATGAAATAACCTTATTAAATCTGTTAATAGCTTTTTTATTTTGATTTGACTCCATGGATAATAGCCCCATATTCCATTGAATCTTAACATTATCTGGGAATTTCTCAGATAAATCTCTTAATTTCAAAATATTTGTCATTTTATCTTGTAAGTTAGGATTATCATATATTTTGTTTAATATAAAATCTATATTGGCTTCATTAGTATCAGGCAAGCTTTTACTTACAACATCTTTTGAGCCTTTTAAATATAAAATAGCTACAAAAAAAACACTTGTTATGAAAGCAATTGATGGAATATAATTTTTAATTTTCATTTTATCAATTATTTTTTTTAATTATATCAATAAACTTTTTCGATGGCTTAAATACAGGAACCTTATGAGCAGGTATTATTATTGTTGTATTTTTGGAAATGTTTCTCCCAGTTTTTTCAGCTCTATATTTAATATTAAATGAGCCAAATCCTCTAAAATAGACATTTTCTCCTGATTTCAATGTAGATTTAATTTCACTCATCATCGAGTCTAAAGCAAGCTTGACATCAATTTTTTCCAAACCTGTTTTAAAAGAAATTCTTGATATAATTTCAGCTTTTGTCATAACATTAATGTAAAAAATTTAATTTGTATGTGGCTGGCAAATATAATCTTTTATAATCAATTTAAAAAAATATATATTTGAAACAAATATGTTAAAAAAAAAAAAAAATTAAGTTTTCTGAAATTATTATTAATTGGTACATTAAAAATAAAAGAAAACTTCCATGGAGAAAAACCAAAGATCCATACAAAATTTGGCTTTCTGAAATAATACTCCAACAAACTAGAATAAGCCAGGGAACTCCATACTATTTAAATTTTATTGAAAAATATCCAACGATTGAGAATTTAGCGACTGAAAAAGAAATTAATATTTTAAAAATTTGGCAAGGTTTGGGTTATTATTCAAGAGCAATTAATATGCATAAAACAGCTAAATTCATTTTTAATGAAAAAAAAAGTATTTTTCCTAAAAAATATAATGATCTAATAAAACTTAAAGGAGTTGGCCCATATACAGCTGCTGCAATAAGCTCAATATGCTTTGACGAAAAAAGAGCAGTTTTAGATGGAAATGTTTTCAGAATTTTATCAAGATATTTTAAGATTAATGATCCCATAAATTCAAATTTAGGAATAAAAAAATTCACTAAACTTTCAAATAAATTAGTATCTGAAAGTGAACCTGGAAATTATAACCAAGGGATGATGGACTTGGGTTCAACTATTTGTAAACCTAAAAATCCATTGTGTAACCTTTGTCCTCTGAATAAAAGTTGTAAGTCAAAAAAAGAAGAAAAATTCAACTTACCTAATAAGTTAAAGTTAAAAAAAAACAAAACTAGATATTTGGTATATTTAATTGTGAAACATTATGGAAAGTATTATGTGAAAAAGAGATTATCAAATGATATTTGGAGAAATTTATATGATTTCCCACTTATCGAATTCAAAAATTCTAATGAAAATAATGATAAAAATATATTAATCAAACTAAAAAATATGCTTAAAAATAAAGATATTATGATCAACCAAAAAGTTAATATTAATTATAAACTTACTCATCAAAATTTAAATATATCATTTGTAACATTAATTGGAAATATTGTATTTAAATCAAAAAAATTTGAAATTGTATCCAAGAATAAACTTATGTCTCTTCCTGTCCCAAAACCAATTGAAAACTTCATTGGTAATATTTAATTTTGAATTTGAATGTAATTTATAATTTTATTAAGTTTGACTCAATAATTTAATAATGTTTAACTAAAAAAATTAATTATTATATCAATTTTTACAATACTTGTATTAATAGTTTTTTCTGCACTAATATCTGGATCAGAAGTGGCTTTTTTTTCTTTAACTATTGACAATTTAAAGGAAATTAAAAAAACCTATCCAAGTAAATTTATTAGCATTGAAAAATTTTTAAAAAGGCCTAAATATCTTTTAGCTACAATTTTAGTAACTAATAACTTTATAAATGTAGGAATTATAATTATCGCTACATTTATTTCTTCTAGATTTTTTCATAATCTTGAATATGAAATATTAAACTTTATTATTCAAGTTGTAATGATAACATTTTTATTATTACTTTTTGGAGAAGTGCTCCCAAAAATTTATGCAAATAATAATTCGGTTAAATTTGCCTTATTTATGATTAAACCACTTATTATTCTTGAAAAAATATTTAGTCCAGTAAATAAAATATTAGTAAAATCTACTAAAATTATCGAAAGTAAAAACAATAATTTACAATCTGAACTTTCATTTGATGACTTATCAATGGCACTAGAAATTACAAGTAAAAAAAATGATAATCATGAAGAAAAAAAAATATTCAAAGGAATAATGAAATTTGGAAATACTGATGTAAAACAAATTATGAGATCAAGGATAGATGTTACCTCCATTGAAATTAACGAGACTTACTTTGATGTATTAAAAATCATTAAGAAAAGTGGATATTCAAGAATTCCTGTTTACATTGAATCTTTAGATAAAATCAAGGGTATTCTGTATATTAAAGATTTACTTCCTTTTCTTGAAGAAAAGGCAAATTTTAATTGGTCTAAATTAATCAGAAAAGGATTTTTTGTCCCTGAGAATAAAAAAATTGATGATTTGTTAAAAGAATTTCAAGAGAAAAAAATTCATCTTGCAATTGTAGTTGATGAGTACGGTGGTACCTCTGGTATAGTTACTCTAGAAGACATTATTGAGGAAATAGTTGGAGAAATTAGTGATGAATTCGATGATGATAATTTAGAGTACTCAAAGTTGGATGATTTTAACTATGTTTTTGAAGGAAAAACACCTTTGAACGATTTTTACAGAATTCTTGATATAAACGGTGAAGAATTTGAAAAATACAAGGGAGAATCTGACAGTTTAGCAGGATTTATAATTGAAATTACAGGAGAAATAGCGAAAAAAAACGAAGAATTTAAATTTAGTAACTTCAAATTCAAAATTGAAAATGTTAATGAGAGACGAATAACAAGAATCAAAGTCACAATTTTAAATAAAAATGAGAACAAATAAGTTTTTATTTATATTATTTATTATTTCATCTTGTAGTGAAAAATTTTCTCCTAAACCAAACGGTTATTTTAGAATTGATTTTCCAAAAAAAAATTACAAAATTTATACAAATGATTGTAATTATGAGTTCTTAATTGAATCTAATGCTAAAGTAGTCACTTCTGAAAAAAATTGTTGGATTAATATTTATTACGAAATTTTTGATGCAACTATTTACATAACTTACAAAAAAATAAATTCTGATTTAAATAAGATTTTAGAAGATAATTATAGGCTTGTATTTGATCATTCTATAAAATCTAATGCAATAAATGAAAAACTATATGAAAACATCGAAACAAGATCGATATTATACGAAATTGTTGGGAACGCCGCTTCTAATATTCAATTTTATTCAACTGATTTAAAAAATCATTTTGTGAGAGGTTCATTGTATTTTAATAATAGACCAAATTATGATTCAATTATCCCTGTAAAAAATTTTTTGAAAGAGGATATAATTAAACTTATTGAGTCAATAAGATTTACTGATATTGATAAAGTCAAACAAAATTGAACTTTGGATTGTAAATAGTATTGAAGCAAATATTAAATGTAATGGTTGGAATAGTTTAGGTATTCCAAAGTAAGACATCACTATACCAGTAAAAATTTCAATTAAAATGAATACAAATAAGATATTTACCTTAAATAAATTTAATTTCATTTTATAATTTAAATACACTAAAATAAGATTAACTATTAAAACTAATATTGCAAAAGATCTATGTACCTCAAATCTCAATCCAACCAAATTTAACCATAATTCCCTATTATTTTGAAATATACTTTTAGATAATTCATCAATAAATTGTCTGACTTGAGTACCAAAAATAATTTGAGTTGTAGATATTATCAAAGATAAAATTACAATTAATTTAAATTTTTTAATTGTTTTTTTATTTTCAATCTTTAAAGTTTTAAAAAAACTAATATTCAATGTAATTAGCGATGTTATGAAAAGTGCAATTAACATATGAATTGTAATTTTAAATGGTTTTAGAACAGAATATACAACAGTAGCTCCAATAAAAGCTTGGAAAATCATTGAAACAAGAGTTAAGAAAGATA
>NZJX01000008.1 GCA_002692065.1 Flavobacteriales bacterium
GTATTAACTGTTTGGGGTAATGATGCTACTTCATCAGTTAAAGATGGTTTAGCAATGTCAGAATCATTATCATTAAAGATTTGGAACTCTAAAGAAGAGATTGACTTTATAGTCACTAATTGGTCTCAAGGTTCATCGAACTATCAAGTATATGCAATAAATGTTGCATCATCAATTGAGACAGGGAATTTACAGTCTAATAATAATTCTATAGAAAGAGAATTAGTTAAGATAGTAAATATATTAGGACAGGAAGTTAATATGGAAGATGATTTAAGAGGAGTTGTACTCTTTAATGTGTATAGTGATGGAACAGTAGAGAAAGTTGTGAAATAAAAGCAATTAATCTAGATATAAATAAAAAGGGATGTTCTGATGATCATCCCTTTTTTATTTGAAGATAATCTAGATAAATTTTATAAATTCTGATTAGACAACTTTAAATATTTTTCAATTATCTTTATGGATATAATGTCTTCACAATCTGAATTTTTAAATTTATTCACATGCTGATTTGCATTTTTAATTATATCTAAAGCTTCTTTTGTTTTTTTAGTGTAGTAAATTATTTTCTCTTCTAAGTCTTCAAAATTATCTTTTATTTCAATGTAGTGAATATTTGGTTTAAGTCTTCCTTCCATAAACCAACTTTCATATTTTGGTTTAGGCATAAAGCAGAGCGAATTTGATGATAAAACCCATTTTAAGTTTGTTGCTACATCATTTCCCTCAGGGCAAAAAATAAATTTATATTTAAGTTGTTGTGAGATTGTCAACTTGCTTTTTTGCCACTTTACTGATTCAATGGGAACATTAGTTTGACCTACATTAAAAAGTTTTTTATTCCAGAACTTTTTAACAAAATTTTTTCTGATATTTCTATAAGCGCCCCCTCTCCATACCAACTTATTCATTTTGTCTTTGAAATCTATTTTATCATTTATAAAGTTAAAATGCCTGATTTTATTAAGTTTAAAAATTATAGAATTATTTTCTAATTTTTTTAAACTTCTAACTTTAATAAAAGTTGGAATATCATCTTTAATTAACCCATCACCAAATTGATAAGAAATTTTTATCTCCGGGTCAAAATAATATAAATACTCCATCATATCATAATAGTAAGCAGAGCTATTATTATTCTTAAAATTTCTAATGTTATTAATATTTTTTGGTAAATTAAAATTTGTATTTTTTCTAAAGTAATAATCTACTCTATCTTTTATCTCATTTATATCAATTTGATTTTCAATTTTTTTTAACCTTAAGTAATTCCATTTAAAATAATGTCTTGGCATCATTTTTAATAAACCATTTTTACTATAGTAGACAAATTTTTTCATGTAATGTTACAAATTTGTTAATATTATAAGTGCACAATGAATTTTTACATTTCATAAATTTATAAATTAGATTTATTTTTTCATTAATGATTAAAAATTTATTTACAATTTTAGTTTTATCAGTTTTTATTAATTCTTGTAATAGTAAAAAAAATTTAGATTCAGAATTTAGTGATCCAATTTATAAGTTTGGTATTAATATTGATACCCTACTAATTCATAATGATACAATATCTTTCGGTCAGTCTTTAAGCCAAATCTTATCAGATTTTTCTATATCAAATTTAATCTTAGATAAATTATCAAAGCAATCTCGAAACACTGAATTTGATCTAAGACTTTTGAAAGCAGATAGTCCATATTCAGTAATATATACTAATGATACACTAAATAACCCTCACGCAAAATTTTTTATATATGAAATTAATAAGGTTGATTTTATAGTTTATGATTTAGTACAATTAAATTTTTACAAGGATAAAAAAGAAGTTGACACTAGAATAATTTATGATGCAGGAATAATACAAAAAGGCTCAAGTTTTTTTCTTTCAGGAGCTGAAGTTGGAATGTCAGATAGATTATGTGAAATAATTTCTGATGAAATTTATTGTTGGACATTAGATTTTAGACAAGTTCAACCTGGAGATAAATTTAAAGTAATTTATGAGGCCAATTATATAAATAAAGAGTTTGTGGGAGTAGGTAAAGTCTTAGCTGTATATTTTTCCCATCTAAATAACGATTTTTATGCTTTTCCATATAACGATAGAGGATTTGATGATTATTTTGATAATGATGGAAAAAATTTAAGAAAATTTTTTTTAAAAACACCTGTTAAAAATAGTAGGATCTCTTCAAAATTTTCCAAAAAAAGGTTTCATCCTGTTCAAAAAAGATGGAAATCTCACAAGGGAACAGATTACGCAGCTCCAAGAGGTACTCCCATTTGGTCTACAGCTGATGGGATAGTTATTGTATCTAAGTATAATAAATATAATGGTAATTATGTAAAAATACGGCATAACAATGTCTATACGACTCAATATCTTCACATGAATAAAATTGCTAAAGGAATTAAAAACGGTGTGAGGGTAAAGCAAGGGCAGGTTATTGGGTATGTTGGAAGTACAGGGTTAGCAACAGGTCCGCACGTATGTTATAGATTTTGGAAACATGGTAAACAAGTTGATCCTTTTAGAGTAAAATTACCTCCTTCTGATCCAATTAGTCAAAAATCAAAGATTGGTTTTAATAATATAAAGGATAGTTTAAAAAATATTTTAGATTCAATAACCTTCAATAATATTGAAAATTAGAGTTTATTTAAGTTGAGATATTTTTTTGGATTATTTATTATAAATAAAAGTTTCTTTGCAATTTTATTTGGAGATTTCAGGTTATTATTTGAGTAAAAATCTCTATAATTTTCAACTCCTGGGAAATCCTCTGCACTTGAATTTCTGATCTCCTTTTGCATATTTGTATCAACTTTTCCTGGACAAATATTTAAGCTAATAATATTTTTATTTTCAAAATTTACACAATCACTTATCATTTTTAATCCAGATTTTGAAGAACAGTAGGTATTCCAACTTGGTATTGGATACCTTGAAGCACCTGAATTTATGTTTAAAATAATCTTCGTAGCATTATTATTATTATAAAATTTAATAAAATAATTCATTAAGATACATGGTGCAACTAAGTTAATCATATATGAGTTTAATATTTCCTTATTTTTTAATCTCCCAATAGGTTTTAATCCACCTATCCATCCAGCATTATTTATCAAATAAATTTTATCAAAACCTTTTAGTATTGGTAACTTAAGATTTTCTATTTGATTATATTTACTTAAATCTAAAAAAATGTGATTATAATTAATATGATCAATTTTGTTGGTTCTTGATATTCCAAAAATCTTGTTTTCATTTTTTTCTAATATCAAATTCGCTAAAGAATATCCAATCCCAGAGCTAGTTCCAGTAATAATATACGCATCCATATTTTTAGTAATATTTAAATTAAAAATATTTTAAACCCAAATTTATTTATTTTTGTATAAATTAAAGATATGATTTATTCAATGACATGCTACGGAAATGAATTTAAACTTAATAAGAAAACAAGAATTGATGTTGAAGTTAAGTCCTTAAATTCTAAAAATGCAGATATTCAATTAAAAATTCCTGCAAAATTTAAATCAAAAGAAATGGAACTAAGATCTTATATTAATTCCAAATTAATAAGAGGTAAAATTGAATTAAATGTAAATATATCTTCACGGGATGATGATAATAGTTTTATAGATGAAGAAAAAGTAGAAAATTATTTTAAGTCTTTTTCAAGGTTTGATAAATTATCAAAAAAAAATATTGAATATTTAAAAATCATATTACAATTACCTGGTATTTTAAAAAATGTTAATGAAATTTGTGAAGAAGATGAATGGAAGGATATTATGTGGGCTGTTAGCAACGCAATTAAAAAATCAATAGAATTTAGAAAAATAGAAGGAGAAATAATTGAAAATGTAATAAAAAATTATCTAAAATCTATTTCAAAAGAGGTAGAAAAAATAAATAAAAAATTATTAGACAGAAATAATAAAAAAAGAAATAATTTATTACTAAAAGTTAAAGAACTTTCTAATTTAGGAAGTTATGATGAAGTTAGATTCGAACAAGAAATACTGTATTATATGGAAAAATATGATATTTCCGAGGAACTAGACAGATTAAAAGGTCATTGTGAACACTTTATATCTACTGTAAATAACGATTATCCTAATGGGAAAAAGTTAGGTTTTATATTACAGGAAATGTTCAGAGAAATTAATACTATGGGAGTAAAATCAAATTATTTTGATATTCAAATGTCCGTTATCCAAATAAAAGATGATATTGAAAAAATAAAAGAACAGATATACAATATACTATGACAAAAAAAAACAAACTAATAATTTTTTCAGCTCCCTCAGCATCAGGAAAGACAACTTTAGTAAACTATGTAATGAGTAAAATATCAAATCTTGAGCTTTCAATATCTGCTTGTACTAGAAGCCCCAGAAAGGGAGAAATACATGGTAAAGACTATTATTTTATTAATGAGCAAGAATTTAAAAATAAAATTTTTATAAATGAATTTATTGAGTGGCAAGAAGTTTATAAAAATAATTTTTATGGAACATTAAAAAGTGAAATTACAAGAATATGGAATAGGAATAATAATATTATTTTTGATATAGATGTCAAAGGAGCTATTAATTTAAAAAATAATTTTGGTTCCAATGCTCTTTCAATTTTTGTTAAAGTTTCTTCAAAAAATGAATTAAAAAAAAGATTAATTCAAAGAAGTACTGAGAATAATTTTGATATTGATAAACGAGTTTCAAAAATCAATGAGGAAATTAATTATGAAAAAAATTTTGATATAATATTACATAATGATGATTTAAATTTATCAAAAAAAAATGCATTAGAAATTGTAAATAATTTTTTAAATGATTAAAAAAAAAATAGGATTATATTTTGGTTCATTTAATCCAATTCATGTTGGACATTTAATCATTGCCAGTCATATATATAATAATTCTCATTTAGATCAAATATGGTTTGTAGTTTCTCCTTTGAATCCTTTTAAAAAGAAAATTAATTTGCTTGATAATTACTCAAGGTTAAATTTAGTAAACATAGCAATAAAAAATTTCAGCTTTTTTAAGGCTTCAAATATTGAGTTTTCACTACCTATTCCCTCATATACAATTAATACTTTGGAGTATATAAAAGAAAAATTTCCAGAATATGAATTTTCATTACTTATGGGAAAAGACAATTTGTCAAACTTTAAAAAATGGAAGAACTATGAAATAATTATAAAAAATCATAATATTTTTGTTTATCCTAGGTTAAATTGTAAACGTTCCATCTTAGAAGACCATAAAAATATAAAATTAATTGATGCTCCAATTATTGAAATATCTTCTAGTATGATTAGAAGTAATATTAAAAGTAAGATTGATTTCAGAGCTTATCTGCCAGATGAGGTTTGGAATTATATTGATGAAATGAATTTTTATAAGTAAACTAATTTTTTAATGAATTCACTTCTTCCCAGGTTAAATTTGCATCATTAAAAATCTGTAGATCAATTTCTTTATTAATGTTAAACTTTTTGTTTTTATCAATTGTTTCTATATTTTCAACCTGCAAATTATTTACATTAAAAACTTGATAGAACTCACAATTATATATCTTATTTTCTTTAAAAAAATGTTTTCTTTCGACAGTTAGGTTTAAATTTACCTCAATGAAACTAACATACCACTTATTATTCAACATTCTATAGCCTTTTTTTAAAAGAATTTTAGGATCAGATACCTTATATCCTGATAAGAATAATATGGGTTTAATCTTTAAAGGAATTATAATATTCCCTTCATAATTTATTCCAACAATAGCATCTGAGTTTTTTTCAATAATTATTTCTCCATTTAAAATTAGATTATTTATTTTTTTGGTAGTTACAAAATTTATGTACCTATAATTGTTAATATTAAATTTGTCATTACTTTTATAAAAAATTTGTTTAAATTTTAAACTATCTAAATAGATTTCTTTTGAGCTTATTTTTCCTAGTTCAAGAATAAAATCTGGGGTCAAAAATTGCCTTTCGACATCTGGAATTTCATTTTTAATTGAATCATAATAATCTTCGTCAATTTGATTTTTTTTGTATAATTGTAGCATATGAGAAAGAGAGTCCTTGACTGGATGATGATGAGTTTTGAAAAACATTTCGTGAAAAGATATTTCTTTATTATTTATTTTAGTATAGTTACTGAAATAAGAATTTGAGATATAAGAATTATTTGGATAGTTGTCAGGAATTTTAATTACTGCCTTTTTTATGTAAAATTCAGGACTAATTGGAGTAAGTACAATTTCATCTAATGTTTCAACTTTTTTCGATAGTAATATATTGCTAAATAAATTAATTGTATCTATTAAAATTTCTTTATCATTGTAACCAATATAGTTAATAATTAATGTATCATTGAAATATTGTTTTGGAATATAAAAATTATAATCACCAAACCTATTACTAACAGTTCCAATTAAAGTATTTTTTATACTTATAGAGGAAAATATTAATTTTTCATTTGTTTCGTCATCTAAAACTGATCCATAAATAGTTTTACCACTTTGTGCATTACTTTGAAGGTTCAATCCTAAGATAAATATCAAAATAATTAATATTTTTTTTTTTTTCATAAAAAATTAAAATACAATTTTATCAATTGTGCTTTTAGATACAGAATGGTAATTCATCCTTGCCTTTTTATAAATTGATTTAGCTTTATTAGGTTTATATTTCATCAATTCAGAATAAATAGGTTCTAAAAATTTTCTTCTTCCTACATTTACTAGAAATTTTTCCATTGCTTTATCTGCTTTTTTATAATTTGTTTTAATTGCAATTTGAAACCAAATATTTAAAATCTCAGAATTACCACTATCTGTAAAATTAAACATATCATCTAAATTTTTAACTTGATCATATGAGATATTGGGAGGTAAATTTCTTAAAAAATATAACCATTCATGTGAAGACCAATTATTTGATTTAATTTTTTCTATTTTAAATCCATTGTTAAATTGATCAACAATTTGGATGACCTTATTAAACTTAGAGGATTTAACTTGTGGACAGTTATCAGGAATACCAGGACCATATATCCATTTATCAATTTGAATTTCATTAATAGCTATATCTCCATCTTTAATTAAATTATTAGTTAAATATTCTACAAATTCTTCAGTATCAATTGCTTTAAATTTGTATTCATTAAAATATTTATTTAAAAAAAGGTCAAATTGCTTTCTTCCAAATTTTTCTTCAAGCAACTTTAAAAAGAAAAAGCCTTTTTCATAAGCAATATCTGTTAATCCATTGTCTGGATCTTGTTTTACTAAGTTTAATTTTAAATGTGTATTTTCATGGTCTTTACCAATTTCTGAAACAGTATGTTCAAGATCTTGTTTACCCAATAAAGTCAGCATATCTGAGTAATCTCTTCCCTTTAATCTCTCAATTATTCTCCGTTCAAGATAAACTGTAAAACCTTCATTTAGCCAAAAATCGTCCCATGTTTTATTTGTTACAAGATTTCCTGACCATGAATGAGCTAACTCGTGCGCAATTAGCGATGTTAATGATCTATCCCCCGATAAAATAGTAGGAGTTACAAATGTTAATTTTGGATTTTCCATTCCTCCAAATGGGAAGCTAGGTGGTAAAACAAGCAAATCGAATCTATCCCATAAATATTTACCAAACATATCTTCTGCTAATTTTAGCATTTTCTCAGTATTTTCAAATTCAAAACTTGCTTTTAGAAGCATACTAGGTTCTGCATATATTCCTGTATGTTTACCAAGCTTCTTAAATTGCAAATCACCAACAGATAAAGCCATTAAATAAGCAGGAATTGGCTGCGTCATAGTAAAATTATAAATCCCAATGTCATTTTTTTCAAATGGATTAACAGCACTCATTACGGGTAGTAAATTTTTTGGGACCTTCACCTTAGCATTATACGTGAAGCGTACACCAGGAGAATCTTGACACGGAATCCACGTTCTAGCGAGAATTGCTTGTGATTGAGTGAATAAAAATGGATTTTTTTTTCCAGCTGTTTGATTTGGATCTAACCATTGTAGAGCTTTAGCTCCTTTAATTGTTTCATAGAAGATAGAAATTTCATCATAATGTTTCTCAAGATTAATTTTTAATGATTGTCCAAAAATAGAATCATGTTTACCTAGTGAATATGAGCATTTAGTTCCATTACTTTCAATTTTCAAAATTTTCAAATTATAGATATCCAATATTATATGGTTTACAGATTTTAATTTTTCAAGTTTATACTTTGCTTCACCAAATATTTTTTTATTAAAAAAGTCAACTTCAATATCTAAATCAAGATGTTTGGTGAATATTTGATCTGGTCTTGAGAAACTATGATTATCCATTAGTTTATTGTTTATGTTACAATTTAAGTTAGAAACTAAAATAATTATTAATAAATATTTTTTTTTCATTTTTTCAAGTTTTTAAAGCAGTATTTTGAATGGTTATTAAAAACTCCAGAAGATTCTAAAAAGGAAAATATAATTTTTTCTCCAATAAATTTAAATCCTAATTTTTTCATTTTTAATAAAAGTTTATTTGATATATAAAATTGAGTTTTTTTATTTGACTTTATTGTTTTAAAATCTGAAAATGACCAAATAAATTTTTCAAATGAAATATATTTATTTTGTATATCAATAATTTTTTTTGCATTATTTATTACGGAATTAATTTTTTGCTTATGCCTAATAATATTATCATTCTTTAATAAAATATTGATTTCTCTTTTTGAATAACTGGAAACTTTTTGAATATTAAAATTATCAAATGCATTAAAAATCCTTTTTTTTTTCTTTAAAATCGTGAGCCAACTAAGTCCAGCTTGAAAAATTTCTAAACTAAGATATTCAAAAAGTTTGTTGTCATCAAATATCGGATTTCCCCAATCATTGTCATGATAATTTTTATATATTTCACTTTCAGTAACCCAACTACATCTTTTAATTTGCATTCTTTTTTAATTATAATATATTATCTTTCCAATCTCCATTTTCTTTAATTAAATTGATCAATTCATCAACAGCTTTATTACTTGGTATATTTCTTTTCATAATTTTTTNTTCTTTATATAAAGTAATTTTGTTATGACCAGTACCAACATATCCATAATCTGCGTCTGCCATTTCTCCTGGACCATTTACTATGCAACCCATTATTCCAATCTTAATTCCTTTTAAATGATTTGTCTTTGATCTAATTTTTGAAGTTGTTTCTTGCAAATCAAATAAAGNCCTGCCACAACTTGGACACGATATATATTCAGTTTTAGAAATTCTTGTTCTTGTAGCTTGAAGAATATTAAATGATAATTTGATAATTTGTTTATTATTAAAATTATTATTTTCAATGAAAATTCCATCACCAAGACCATCAATTAATAATCCCCCAATGTCAGTAGCACTGAATAAATGAAGTTTTTCTATTTGACTTTCATTATATTTACGTTTAATTATAATTGGGTGTCTGAATTCTTTATTCATCATTTCAATAAAAAATCTTCTTTGTTCAGCTAAACCATGAGAATTATTAGTTTCTATAATTAAAACCAAATTTGAGTCTTTTTTGATCTCTGAAAATCTTAAAATATCTAGATTATTTGCATTTATCGACAGAAATTTTAAAATATTTTTATTTTTAAATTCTTTAAGATCTTTGAAAGATTTAAATATAGGGAAAGTGTTTTTTTGATTTATTTTTTTCCAAAAAGTATAATTATAAATTAGTTTTAAAGTTCCAGGAAAATCAAAATCAATAAAATTATCTCCACAAAAAACAAAATCAGCTGCAAAATCTGAAATATTCCATTTATCTAGTAGGGATGAATAAGTATATCCGATTTCTTTTAGACTAAGTCTTGAAATTTTTTTAATATTGGATAGGTTAGAAATTATAATTGGAACATTTTTACCTCCAACATTTAAAATTTCATTTGATTGTCTTCTAAAATATTGAAATGGATTTATTGGGTTATTATTTAGTTTTTTTATTTTATCATGTTTATCTCTATTAAAATATCTCTGAGCTAATTTTTTTGCTACAGGAATTTCATAAATAGGTTCTTCTGTTAATGAGACTCTGATTGTATCTCCGATTCCATCTTCTAATAAGGCTCCAATTCCAACCGCAGACTTAATCCTTCCATCCAAACCATCACCAGCTTCAGTAACCCCTAAGTGAAGTGGATATGTCATACTTTCAATATTCATTTGATTGATTAATAATCTGTATGCATTAACCATAACAATAGTATTGCTTGCTTTCATAGAAATTATAACATTTTTAAAACTATTTTTTTTGCAAATTCTAAGAAACTCCATTGCAGACTCTACCATTCCTCGGGGCGTATCACCATATTTACTTAATATCCTATCAGATAAAGATCCATGGTTCGTTCCAATTCTAATAGCAGTTTTATTTTTTTTACAAATTTTTAATAATGGTAAAAATCTTTCATTAATTCTTTTTAATTCTTCATCATAACTTTTTGTAGAATAATCTATTTTTTTAAATTTTTTTTTATCTGCGTAATTCCCAGGATTAATTCTTACTTTTTCTACAATAGATGCGGCAATTTCAGCTGCATTGGGAGTAAAATGAATATCTGCGACAAGTGGGGTATTATATCCAAGTTGAATAAGTTTATTTTTAATATTAAATAAATTTTCAGACTCTTTTCTACTAGGTGCTGTGATTCTAATAATTTCACATCCAGCTTTTATAAGCCCAATACATTGATTAACTGTTTCAGACGTATTTAGTGTATCAGTGGTAGTCATTGATTGGATTCTAATTGGATTGTTTCCTCCAATACCTATATGTCCAACTTTTACCTCGTGACTTTTAAACCTTTGATATTTAACAATACTATGACAATAAAATATTTCAGAAGCTATTTTTATCATAATTTTTTTAGTTTAAAAATAATAGGTCTACTAGGAGACGCATCGTTTTCTATAGGAGCAAAATTTAAAAATAATAAATAAATTCCATCATTAACAGTGTTTGGTACATAAATGAATTCTGTTATGAAAAAGTCTAGTTTTGGATTTTTTGGATAATTCCAATAAGCTTTATGGGCAGAAAGATTTCCATCATCTTTTTCCTTGTCAATTGATGGAACATCAATTAATATATGTTTAACACCTATTTCACTGAGCCATTTTGCACAATGGTAGTCCATATAAGTTGGATTTGTATTTGTGTAATCAAAATCAAGTTTTTTATTTGTATTAGGTAAAGTTCTTATTATTATGGCCTCATTGTACGGTGCAACAAATTTCTTACTCACTTGATCTAGGGTTATGACTTTATCTCCATTTTGACTGATCTTTGGACGGATTGAAATCACATTTGAAAAAAATACAAATTTTTTGAGTAATTGGTTTACACTTTTTTTCTTTACACTGATATGACCAACACATTCTGTATGTGTAACGTGACTATGGGGATTAAAAAAAATATTATTGAAATTAACACTACTTCCTGATTTTACAGATCCAATCCAATTTTTTCTTTCTACAGGTTTAATCTCAGGTTTTTCAGCCCCCCAAGCATTTATTAAAGGTTTGTTATCATTTAATGGAATCGAAATATCAATTGGTTCTGTTAAATTTGCTTTCCAATTACTCCCAAAGTATTTTATTGTTATTTCCATTTTATAAATATAAGTTTTATCTTAAAATATCCATTCTATATGAGTCTAGTTTTATAAAGATAAATAGTAAAATACTAAAACTCCAAAAAGATGACCCTCCATAGCTAAAAAATGGAAGAGGAATACCAATTGTAGGGACAATACCAATTGACATTCCTATATTTATAAAATAATGAGAAAAAAATACACAGAATATTCCATATCCATAAATTCTACTAAAAGTAGACCTTTGTCTTTCTGCCATTGTAATTATTTTGATAAGAAATAAAATAAATATAAAAATTGTAAAAAATGAACCAATAAATCCCCATTCTTCACCTATTGTACAGAAAATAAAATCAGTACTTTGTTCAGGGACAAAATTAAATTTTGTTTGTGTCCCTTTCAAAAATCCCTTACCAAATAACCCCCCAGAACCAATTGCAATTTTTGATTGATTTAAGTTATATCCTATCCCATGAATATCTACAACTTTACCCATTATTAAGTCAATTCTGTTTTTTTGATGAGGTTTTAATACGTCATTATAAACAAAATTTATAGTTTTAATATAGCTAAATAAAATTATAGAAACAGTTAATAGTAATTTCAAATTACTTTTTAATTTTTTTCTATTTATCATATAAATTAATAAAAATATTAAAATTATGATAAGTGAAATTATCAAAAATTTCGTTGAACTTTTTAAAGAAAAAATTAAAAGTGAAAATGCAATACCTGCTAAAATTAAATAATATTTTGAAATTCCTTCCCTGAAAAAAATAAGTAAAAATGAAAAAAAAATAATAGATGATCCAGCATCAGGTTGAAGTAATATTAATATAATTGGAACAAAAATAATAGTTAATGAGGATATCTGAACTGATAATTTAGAAATATTAATATTGATTTGACTCAAATATTTACTTAATGCCAGCAATGTTCCAATTTTTGCAAATTCAGATGGTTGAATGCTAAGCATGTTTGAAATATTGAACCATGATCTTGCACCACCAATTTCTTTACCAACAAATAAAACAATTATTAATGATAAAATTGATAAAAAGTAAATAAAATAGGATAATGAAGCAAATACTTTACCATCTAGTAACAAAATAAAAAATATTAATGAAAAAGAAGACAGAATCCATATGGATTGCTTAAAAGGTTNGGATTTGACATTAAATAAAATCATGATATCATTATCATAATTAGCAGCAAAAATATTCAATAATCCATATAATATCATAATTATATAAATTAATAATATTTGAGTATCAATATTTCTGAATAAGACTTTATTACTTCTCATAACGATCGTCAATTATTATTCCATTTTTAATAAAGTTCTCTAATTTAGAATTTGAAANTTCTCCAGTTAAATACTTCTCAATCATTAATGTGCCGATAGGAGCAGCCCATGTTGAACCCCATCCACTATTTTCGACTATTACAGCTATAGCAATTTTAGGATCATTTTTTGGAGAAAAAGCAATAAAAATTGAGTGATCTTTTCCATGAGGATTTTGAACAGTTCCAGTTTTACCACAAATTTGCATTCCTTTAATTTTAGCATTATTAGCAGTCCCAAACTTACTAGAAAGAACATTTTCCATACCATTTATTATAGGTTGAAAATATTTTTTATCTATTGAACTAAATTTAGCAATCTGAAATTCGTTATTTATTTCTTTATCATTTATTTTTTTAACAATATGAGGAGTATAGAAATAGCCTCTATTGGCAATTACTGAAGTCATATTAGCCAATTGTATTGGAGATAAAAGTAGAGCATCTTGTCCAATTGAAATTGAAATTATAGTTGGATATTTCCATCTATTTCTACCATATTGAATGTCATAAAATGATTGGGTTGGGATTTTTCCGGGTTTACCAGCATACAAGTCATTATTTAGATAATCACCTAATCCAAAACTTAACACATGATCTCTCCATTTATTATAACCTATATTTGTGTTTTTAAATTTAGAAATTATTTTACCAAAAGTGTGACAAAAGTATGAATTACAAGATTGAGCAATTGCTTCTTTTAAATTTAAATTAGTTCTATGTTTATGGCAACCTACTTTAAGGTCTTTACTATATTCCCAACCATTTTCACAAGGAAATTTTGTGCCTGGCGAAATCACTCCTTCCTGTAATCCAATCAAAGCGTTAATCAGCTTAAAAGTTGATCCAGGAGGATATTCTGCTAATAAGCTTCTATCAAATAAAGGTTTATTTTTATTTTTAAAAAGTTTTATATAATTTTCAGATCTATTTTGGCCAACTAATAAATTAGGATCATAATTTGGACTACTAATCAGTGTTAGTATTTCTCCAGTAGAGGGTTCAATTGCAACAATACTTCCTTTTTTATTTTGCATTAATAATTCTCCATATTTTTGCAAGTAAATATCAATAGTTAGATCCAAGTTTTTCCCATTAATAGCTAAACTATCATATTTCCCATTTTTATAACTACCCATTTTCCTATTCCAGACATCTCTAAAAAAAAATTCTATTCCTTTATTACCCCTTAAATCTTTTTCATATGATCTTTCCACACCAGTTATTCCAAAATTATCATTGTAATCATAATATTTATTTGATTTTATAATATAGTCAGGAACCTGACTAACATAACCTAAAATATGACTACAGGAATTTTCAGTATACTTTCTCATTGTCCTTTCCTTTAAAAAAAAACCTGAAAATTCATACAAGTATTCTTGAAATTTTGCAGCTTTTCTTTTAGATATTTCTTTTAAAAATATTGACTCTTTAAAGGAAGAATATTTTTTGGACTTCTGAATTTTTTTTTCAAAGTTTTCAATTTTTAGGTCAATTATTTGACAAAATTTTAGTGTATCGATATTACCTATTTCTCTTGGTATTACCATTAAATCGTAAGCTCTTTGATTACCTGCTAACACAATCTTATTTCTATCATATATATATCCTCTTTTGGGATAAATAATTTCTTGCTTTACAACATTTTTTTCTGCTGATAGTTTGTATGAATTATCAATTATTTGTAAAAAAAATAATTTAAATAATAAAATCAATGAACTAGATAATATCAACAAATAAAAAAAAATCCGCCTATTAGTAAATTTATTTCTATTCATATTTTAATATATTTAGATCTGCTTAATTCTATTATAAAAATTAAAATTAATGTCAAAATAGAACTCATGAGTGCTCTCCAGAGTGACTCGAATAATTCATTTACCCTAAATGCTTCCAAATAAAATAAAGTAAAATGATGAATAAAACATATTATCCCCGAATATGTAAAAAATCTCTCATATTTTAAGTGTTTCATACTGATATTTTCTAGTTCTTCTCCACCTTTAATTGAGACTAATGATAAAATTTTAGGTCTTAGATATGAAATAAGGACAGTTGAAGACGAATGTGTTCCATATGAATCTGTAAAAGCATCAATAATAATTCCTAACAAAAGTCCCAAACATAAAACCAGAAATTTAGGAAATTTTGCAGGTAATAACATTATAAAAAGTATATATACATTTGGATAAAGGTATCCTGATATTTGGATGGAGTTTAAGACAAATATCTGAATCAAAACTAAAGATATAAAACGTAAAATATGTTCTAAACTATTTTTCATATGTACCTGACTCTAGTTTTTCTCTTTCATTTTTTAAATTATTTTTTATTACATAAACATTATAAATATTACTAAAATCAACGCTAAGATTAACTTCTATATTATAAAAATTCTCCTCATTTAAAATACTAAATCTATTTATTGTTCCAATTAAAATATCTTCAGGAAATATATTGGAATAGCTATTTGTAAATAGACTGTCACCTATTGCAATATCAACATATTTTTCAATAGAATTCAGTTGAGCAAACTCTCTTGAAATACCATTCCAAACTAGTTCACCAAAGTGATTCGTATTATTTATTCTTGTACTAATTAATGATTTGGTATTCAAAATGCTAATTATTGTTGAAAAATTTGAACTTATATCTCTAATTATTCCTACAACACCCATATGATTACAAACTCCCATACCAGGTTCGATGCCGTGAATTGATCCTTTATTAATTGTTATATAGTTTTTTTTAAGACTTGTAGAGTTTTTAATTACATTAGCTTCTATATATTCAGTTTTTTGATTCAAATTATTTTTTTTAAATTTTAAGTTTAATTTATTTTTTAATGACGTATTTTCTTCAATTAATATTTCATTAATATCTTTTAAAAAAAAATATTGTTGAAAATTATTAAAATAATTAACTGACTTTCCAATGAAAAAATTTGAGCTTGATAGAAATCTTGATGAATTATAAAAATTTGAATTAATTAACATACTAAATGTCAATATCTCAAATATAACGAAAGTAATCAAAACATGATATCTTAAAATAAAAATAAATATGTTTCGCATAGAATTTTTTACTTCATTAAAAAGCTGAATGATTCAATATTTTTTAATGCAATACCAGTTCCTCTTACAACAGCTCTTAGGGGATCCTCAGCGACATATACAGGCAATTCAGTTTTATTCGAAATTCTCGTATCTAATCCTCTTAACATTGATCCTCCACCAGCTAAGTATATTCCAGTATTGTAGATATCTGCAGCTAATTCAGGGGGTGTTAATGCAAGTGCTTGCATAACTGCATCCTCAACTTGAATGATAGATTTATTTAATGCTTTTGCAATTTCATCACTTGAAACTGTAATTTGTTTCGGTTTACCTGTCATTAAATCTCTACCCTGAACTGGATAACTTTCTGGTGGATTCTCTAATTCTTCAGTTGCTGAACCTACATGAATTTTTATATTTTCTGCAGTCCTTTCTCCAACANATAAGTTGTGTTGAGTCCTCATATAGTATACAATATCACTCGTAAAAACATCTCCAGCAACTTTTATGGATTTATCACAAACAATTCCTCCAAGAGCTAAAACTGCAATTTCTGTTGTACCTCCTCCAATATCAATAATCATATTACCCTTTGGTTCAAGTACATCAATACCGATTCCAATAGCTGCTGCCATTGGTTCATGAATTAAATATACTTCTTTTGCACCAATTTGTTCAGCTGAATCCTTAACAGCCCTTTCTTCAACTTGTGTAATCCCAGATGGGATACAAATGACCATTCTTAAAGACGGTGAAAAAAATTTATATCTTAATTCAGGAATAGTCTTAACTAATTCTCTAATCATTTGTTCAGAAGCACCAAAATCAGCAATTACTCCGTCTTTGAGAGGTCTTATAGTTTTAATACCTTCATGAGATTTTCCATGCATTTGTTGAGCTCTATTTCCAACAGCAATTACTTTTTCAGTTTTTCTATCGACAGCAACTATGGAAGGTTGATCAACAACTACTTTGTCATTATGAATTATTAAAGTATTGGCAGTACCTAAGTCAATTGCAATATCTTGAGTCATAAAATTTAAAATTCCCATTTTTTAAAAAATTAAAATTAATGTTTAAAGTGCCTGAATCCGGTAAAAACCATTGCAATTTCTTTTTTATCGCACGATTCTATTGATAGTTTGNCATTTATTGATCCACCAGGTTGAATAATAGCAGAGATTCCAACATTTGATCCAATTTCCACACAGTCTGGGAATGGAAAAAAGGCATCTGAGGCCATTACTGTCTCTTTAAGGTTAAAGTTAAAGCTCTTAGCTTTATAAATTGCATGTCTTAAGGCATCAACCCTTGAGGATTGTCCAACCCCACTTGAGATTAGTTGTTTGTTTTTAACTATAACTATAGCATTAGATTTACTGTGTTTACAAATTTTAGACGCAAATAGTAAATCAATTTTTTGATCATTAGTTATTTTTTTTAATGTTACATTTTTTAAGTCGGATTCTTCATCAGTTTTACTATCAAAACTTTGTTCAACAATTCCGTTAAGAATAGTTCTTCTAATTCTCTTCTCATTAGGGAAGAGTTTATTTATTAGAATTATTCTATTTTTTTTTGAACTAATTATATTAAGGGCTTTTTGATTATACGATGGTGCAATTATTACCTCAAAAAAAAGTTTATCAATTTCATTTGCAGTATCAATATCTAATTCAGTATTTGTAATTAAAATACCTCCAAATGCTGAAATCGGGTCTGCTTGTAATGCATCTTTCCATGCATTTTTTAATTTTTTTCTACTTGATAATCCACAAACGTTATTATGTTTAATTATAGCAAAAGTAGGATCTTCAAATTCTTTAATTAAATTGATAGCTGAATCAATATCTAAAAGATTATTATATGAAAGTTTTTTCCCTGATAATTGCTTAATTGTTTTATCTAGAGATCCGTAAAAAACAGCATCTTGATGGGGATTTTCTCCATATCTAAGTTTTTTAATTTCACTATTTTCTTTATAAACTTTATCTATCTGATTTGAAAAATAATTAAATATCATATTATCATATGTATATGATATTTTAAAGGCTTCTTTTGCCAGAATTTTTCTGTCTTCTATACTTGAGAATCCATTTTGATTNTCAAAAATCGTATTTAATTTATTTAGGTTTTTATAAGAGGAAATAACAACAGTATGTTTGAAGTTTTTAGCAGCAGCTCTTATTAAAGATATTCCTCCAATATCAATATTTTCAATTATATTACTTTCAGACTCATTATTTTTTAGNGCTTGTTCAAAAGGATATAAATCAACAATTACAAGATCTAATTCAGGTATATCGTATTTTTTTAATTCATTTATATCAGAAATTAATTCTCTTTGAGCTAGAATACCTCCAAAAACTTTAGGATGTAAAGTTTTAACTCGACCATTAAGTATAGAAGGATAAGATGTTATATTTTCAACAGAAATACTTTTAATTCCATTATCTGTTAAATATTTTTGAGTTCCACCTGTAGAATAAATTTGAATATTAAGGTTTTTTAGTTTTGGTAAAATCTCTTTTAGGAGGTTTTTATCAAAAACTGAAATTAGTGCAGATTTAATTTTTTTCATTCAAATTTTTCTTTCTTGTAAATGTAAAAATAAGAGTAATTAAAAACTATTTTTTTTTGCTTAAAAAATAAAAATAAAAATTATATTTAAAAAAATATCTAATGTCAGTATTTAAAATTTTTTCAGAGACTTTAAAGTTTGCTTTAAACGCGTTATATTCAAATAGATTAAGGTCGATCTTGTCTCTTTTTGGAATTTCTATTGGTATTTTTGCTATTATATCAATTTTTACAGTCATTGACTCTCTTGAAAATAATATAAGAACTAATATTGATAAATTAGGTAAGGATGTAATATATATATCCAAATGGCCATGGTCTTTCAGTGAAGGTTATCCTTGGTGGAAATACTATCAGAGGCCTTCTGCGAAATTTAAGGAATTAAAACTTTTACAAGATCAATTGAGTATATCTGCTAAAGTGGCTTTTATTTCATTTTTTAATTCTAAAAAAATTAAATATTTTAATAATGACATTGAAGAAGTTAAAGTTCAAGCTATTTCACATGATTATAGATCAATAATCCAGTTTGATATTATAAAAGGAAGATTTTTTTCAACTCAAGATTCTGATATTGGAAATTCTGTAGTTATAATTGGTTACAATATTTATAAAGAATTATTTAATTTAGACAATCCAATTGGAAAAGAAATTAAATTTATGGGACAAACTGCTACGGTCATTGGAGTTTTAGAAAAAGTTGGGGAGAGTTTTATTGGTGAAAATGAAGATGACAAAATTTTAATTCCATTAAAATTTGCTAGAAAATTTGCTAGAATTAGTAAAGACTCATCACAATTATTGGTTAAATCAAATGAAGATATAAATAAAAATTTGTTAAAAGTAGATATAATTCGAGTTATGAGATCAATAAGAAGATTATCTCCAAGAACAGAAAATAATTTTTCATTAAATGAGATTAGTTTAATTTCTAGAGGTTTAGATATACTTTTTTATGTAATAAATTTTGCTGGCATAATAATAGGAGGATTTTCTCTTTTAGTGGGGGGATTTGGTATAGCCAATATTATGTATGTTTCTGTTAAAGAAAGAACTAATTTAATTGGAATTCAAAAATCACTTGGTGCTAAAAATTATTTTATATTAATTCAGTTTCTTTTTGAATCTGTATTATTATGCTTAATCGGGGGATTAATTGGGTTATCAATTATTGTATTCTGTGTTATGGTATTTAATATTTATTTTGATTTAAATTTTATTTTATCATTTAAAAATATTTTTTCAGCTGTATTAATATCATTATTAATAGGAGTGATTTCTGGAATACTTCCTGCAATTTTTGCTTCTAAACTTAATCCTGTAGATGCTATAAGATCGAAGTAAGTCTTATTATTGTATTTTAATAAAAGCCTCAAAGGCATTATAAACCTGATTTAATTCTTTTTCGGTTATACAATAAGGAGGCATTAAATACATTACATCTCTTATTGGTCTGAGTAAAATTCCTTTTTCCAAAAAAAATTTTTGAATTTCAATATTTTTTTTGCTGGAGTAATTTTTAGAGACATTATCTATTTGAAATCTTAAAATAGTTCCAACAGATTTAATATTTTTAAATTTTTTAGAATTATTAATGCTATTTATAAAGTCAATGTGACAATTATTAATTTTTTTAATATTTGTTTTGCATTCCTTACTTAGTAACAATTCGATACTAGCAATAGAAGCTGCGCATCCTAAAGGATTTGCAGTATATGAGTGACCATGTAAAAATGCTTTTTCAATTTTATCATCCAAAAAAGTATCATATATTTTCTGTGTACAAGTTGTCAATGAAATTGGGATAGTACCTCCTGACAACGATTTAGAAAGGCAAATAATATCTGGATTATTATTTATTTGATCAACTGCAAAATTAGTCCCAGTTCTTCCAAAACCGGTCATAACCTCGTCTGCTACACAAATAATATCATTATTTTTACAAATCTCAATTATTTTATCTAAGATTGATTTTGAATAACACCTCATTCCAGAAGCTCCTTGAATTAAGGGTTCAAATATAAATCCAGCAATTTTATTTTTTAATATTATTTTTTTTAATCTATCTATAGTTTTATTCTCATTTTTTGGAAGAGGGATATATTCTGTTTCAAATAAAAAATCAGAGTAAGGTTGATTAAAAATTGATCTCCCACCTGCTGACATTGCTCCAAATGTTTCTCCGTGATAGCCACCTTCAATTGCAATAAATTTTGTTTTTTTTTCTCCTTTATTTATCCAAAATTGTATGCACATCTTTAATGCTATTTCTATTGCAGAAGAACCGTCACCAGAGAAAAAAAATTTTTTTTGATTTTTGGGCAAAATTTTCGTTAATTTTTCACATAATAATACTGCAGGTTCATGAGTGAAATTTGCAAAAATAATCTGATCAAGTTTTTTACTTTGCTCGATAATTTTATTTGAAATATATGGATTAGTATGTCCATGAATATTTACCCACCAAGACGAAATTGCATCAATATATGATTTTTTGTTTTCATCAAATAATAGGGTCCCTTTACCTGTTGTAATAAATGTTGGAGGAGGACTATTTTTCATTTGGGTAAATGGATGCCAAATATAATTTTTATCTTTTTTTTTAATACTCACGATAGTTAAAGATTTATTTTTTTTGCAATTTCAGTTATTTTTTTTGAATTTACTTCTTCAATGTGTGGGATCTTTCCTAAAATTTTTATTTTGCCCATCTTTTTAATTATTGTTTCAGATTCTAAGTTTTTTTTCCCTGAGAAAAAAAGACCTTTAATTTTAATTTTTTTTTCTTTTAAAGCATTTATTGTCAATAAAGTGTGATTAATACTTCCCAGATAATTTTTAGAAACAATTATAACTTCACAATTAATTTTAATAATTAAGTCCAAAATGATTTCTTTATCATTTAATGGTACAAAAATACCTCCAGCCCCTTCAATAATTAAATGATTTTCAGTAATGGGTATATTTATATTTGAAATATTTATTTTGATTTTATCTAATTTGGCAGCTGCGTGAGGAGATATAGGTGCAGATAATCTGTGAAATTCAGGATGAATTTTAGAAATATTATTAGTTATAAGTTTTTTAACTTTATGAGAATCAGAATTGTCAAGATCTCCAGATTGAATAGGTTTCCAATAATCAGCTTTTAAACTTTCAACTAAAATAGAAGAAATAAAAGTTTTTCCAATGTCAGTGCCAATTCCAGTAATAAAATAAGTTTTCATAATAACTTTTTAAGTCCCACGATTAAACTTTCTATTTCTTCATGAGTATTATAACTGTGTAAACAAATTCTAATTCTCTCTTTTCCTCTTTCAACAGTAGGATGAAGTATAGGGTATAATCTAAATCCTAATTTATTCATTTTTTTCGAGATTAATTTAAGTAAATCAATGTTAGGAATAATAATAGACTGAATTGGGGTATTACTTGGTATAAAATTAACATTATAATTCTTAGCAGTTTTTTTAAATAATTCAATATTGGATTTTAATTTTGATATTTCATTTTTTGAATTTTTTAATAGTTTATATGCATTATCTATCATTTTAATTGAAACTTTAGGAAGAGAAGTGGTATAAATGAATGGATAAGCAAAATTAATTAAATATGAAATTAAACTTTTAGTACCAAGAATTGCTGCACCACAACAACCTAACGATTTACCAAATGTATGAATTCTGGCAAAAATTTCAGATTCAAGATTTAATTTCACAGCCAAGCCTTTACCCTTTTCTCCTATAACTCCAGTTGCGTGTGCTTCGTCTAATATTATATTTGCATTAAATTTTTTAGATAATTCTACAATTTTTTCTAGATCACAAATACTTCCATTCATTGAATAAACTGATTCTATCAGGATTATAATATTTCCTTTTGCTTGTTTTAATTTATTATTTAGTGAGTCAATGTCATTGTGTTTGAATGAAAATGACTTCGAATTTGACAATCTGATGCCATCTCTTGAACTAGCATGAATAAATTGATCGTATATTATTGTGTCATTTCTATTCAGTATACTCGAANTTATACCTAAGTTTGCTAAGTATCCAGAATTAAATATTAAGCAGCTTTCAGAATTATGAAATTTTGCAATCTTTTTTTCCAATTTTAAATGGTAACTTGAGTTTCCAGAGATTAATCTTGATCCAGTTGATCCAATTTGTTCATTGAGAAAAATTTTTTTTTTTGCAAAACCAAGATAGTCATTGGAGGAGAAGTCTATCCCTTTTATCTTTAAATTTAGGGTTCTTAATGAATTTTGTCTTACTTTTTCCTCTAACTTCAATTTAATTTTTTCCTCCAGAGTTAAGCTAATTGACATAATTTAATTAAGTTAAATTAACTAACTAGTATAATTATTTTATTTGAGATAACTTCAATGACTCCACCTTTAATTTCTTGTTTTTGCTTGTTCATATCTCTATTGATAATAAAGACAAAACCTGCTTTCAAACTTGAAATAATAGGGGCATGATTTTTTAAAATTTCAAATTCTCCGAATTCACCAGGGACTTTGACAGAAAAAATTTCACCACTAAATATTGATTTTTCTGGACTTAATATTTCTAAAAACATATCTAAGATTTTGCTTCTTGCAATAATTTTTCTCCTTTTTCAATAGCTTGTTCAATTGTACCAACAAGGTTAAATGCAGCTTCAGGTAAGTGATCAAGTTCCCCATTTAATATCATATTAAATCCTTTAATAGTATCTTTGATATCAACATAAACTCCTTTTAGTCCTGTAAATTGTTCTGCAACATGAAAAGGTTGAGATAAAAATCTTTGTACTCTTCTGGCTCTGTGAACAATTTGTTTATCCTCATCTGAAAGTTCATCAAGACCCAGAATAGCAATAATATCTTGAAGTTCTTTATATCTTTGGAGAATTTTTTTAACATTCTGAGCACAATTATAATGATCATTTCCTAAAACCTCTGGTGTTAAAATTCTAGATGTTGAATCAAGTGGATCAACAGCAGGGTAAATTCCTAACTCAGCAATTTTTCTAGATAATACTGTTGTTGCATCAAGGTGTGAGAAAGTTGTTGCAGGGGCTGGATCAGTTAAATCATCTGCTGGTACATAAACTGCTTGAACAGATGTTATAGATCCATTTTTTGTGGAAGTAATTCTTTCTTGCATGGCACCCATTTCAGTTGCCAGAGTCGGCTGATAACCAACTGCTGAAGGCATTCTACCCAATAGAGCTGAAACCTCGGATCCAGCTTGAGTAAATCTAAATATATTATCAATAAAAAATAATATATCTTTACCACTTTCATCTTTTCCTCCATCTCTAAAATATTCTGCTAAAGTAAGCCCTGAAAGTGCTACTCTGGCTCTAGCTCCAGGAGATTCGTTCATTTGACCAAATACAAGAGTAGCTTGAGATTTTTTAAGTTCTTCTAAATCAACTTTATCAAGATCCCAATTACCATTTTCCATACTTTTTTTAAATTCGTCACCATATTTAATTACTCCAGATTCAATCATTTCTCTTAACAAATCATTTCCTTCTCGAGTTCTTTCACCAACTCCAGCAAAAACAGAAAGCCCGTCATGTCCTTTTGCCACATTATTAATTAGCTCCATAATTAGTACAGTTTTACCAACCCCAGCTCCACCAAATAGTCCTATTTTACCTCCTTTAGCATATGGTTCAATTAAATCGATAACTTTAATTCCTGTTAATAGTACTTCAGAGGAAGTAGTTAGTTCTTCAAATTTAGGAGCAGGTCTATGTATAGGATAACCCTCTTTTTTATCAATTTTTTTAATTCCATCAATAGAATCTCCAACTACATTGAATAGTCTTCCTTTTATATTTTCTCCAACTGGCATAAGAATAGGTTTCCCTGTTGCTTTTACTAAGTCACCCCTTTTTAACCCATCAGTTGAATTCATAGAAATTGTTCTAATTGTATCTTCACCAATATGTTGTTGACATTCAAGTATTACAGTTCTATTTTTTAGTGTAACTTCTAAGGAATCATAAATTTTGGGGAGATCTTTGTTGTCATTAAACTTTACATCAACAACAGGACCAATAATTTGAGAAATTTTACCAAATATTTCAGACATTATATATATAATTACATTACTAACTTTAAAATTTAAATTTATTTAAAATAAATTCAAATTTCGCAATTTTATTTTTTTATTTTGTATTAAATTATAATTTTTTTAAAATTAATATTTAAACATTTGGAAATTGAAGGTATTTGACAATATAAAAGATTTTGTAAAAATAAAAAAAGCTGTTGTAACTATTGGAACATTCGATGGAGTTCATGTGGGGCATGTTAAAATTCTGAAAAAATTAATTCAAAAATCAAAAGAGATAAATGGAGAATCAGTTGTTATAACTTTCTCTCCACATCCAAGAAAAGTAATATTTAAGGACAATAATCTAAAGCTACTAAATACTGATGAAGAAAAAATTCTTCTATTAAAAAATATTGGAATTGATAATTTAATAATACATCCTTTTACAAAAGAATTCTCAAGAATTTCTTCTGTTGAATTTGTAAGAGATATTTTAATAAATAAAATTGGAACAAAAATTTTAATAATAGGCTACAATCACCAATTTGGTAGGAACAGAGAGGGATCTTTTGATGATTTACTTGAATATTCAAATATTTTTGATTTCAAAGTACAAAAAATTTCTGTTGAAGAGGTAGATAATATCTCAGTTAGTTCAACTAAAATTAGAGATGCAATATTTAACGGAGATTTTGAAATTGCAGGAAAATATTTAAACTATGAATATAATTTTCTTGGTCTAGTTAGAAAAGGAGATAGGTTAGGTAGAACTATTAATTTTCCTACCGCTAATTTAGAGTTAATGAATGAAAATAAACTTATTCCAAAAGATGGTGTTTATTATGTTATTGTCNAAATAGAAAAACAACAACATAAAGGTATGTTGAATATTGGATTTAGTCCCACTATTGGTAAAGGTATGAAAAAAATAGAAGTTCATATAATTGATTTAGATAGAGATCTATATGATAAAACCATAAAGATCACCTTTAAAAAATGGATAAGATTAGAAAAAAAAATTTAATGATTTAATTGAATTGAAAAAACAGTTAGAGATTGATTTAAAATTTATAAAGAAAATTTAATTAAGTAAAGAATATACACGCAAAAAAATCTTTTGTAAAGTTGGGCTAATAAACTTCTTTTTATTTGATCTTTTTTTATCAAAAAAAACTTTTGAATAAATTAATGCAGGCCCTGCACAGGAGTTGTGGTTATAATTTCTGCCAGCTGATTTTAATTTCAAAAATTTACTGCCATTTTTTTTAAATGTATTGTATGCTAAAATTGAATTTTCATATAATACTTNTTCATCGCTTTCACAAAAACATAATTGAGTTGGGGCAATAGGCTTCCAATCATAAACACTATTATCCTTAAGATATTTGTGTAGGGGGAAATTCTCATTAGATTTAAACTCATTAACAAAAGAATCTTTTAACATTAATATAGGAATTGTTGGTAGCAGATTATTGATTTTATTGATATTATTAGAATTATCAAATAATTTTCTAACATTAGCTTGATACTCCTCTTTGAATATTCCAAAAAAATCTTCAGTTGTCCATATTTTATATTCAATATTAAATCCAAGAAGAAGATACGGTAAATAAAATGGTCTGGAATAATTTTTATAAGCAATTTCACTTTGAATACCAGCTAAATCATAGGGGCCTGACATTGGAGATGCCCCTTTGATACTATATTTATCAATATAATCTCTTTCTAAAATCATATGTGTCGACATTGCAGCATGACCTCCTTGGGAATAACCTGTTATAAATATATCGTCATTTATTTTTAAGTTGATTAAATTATTTATTTCCTCTGTAACATTTAAAAAATCAATACACGCTCTTGCTTCAGATTCTTTGTTGCAATATAAATGTGTTTTTTCACCCTCACCAAGTCCAATGTAATCCGGAGATATAACCGCGTAACCATCTACTCCAAAAATCAAAGAAGCTATATTTTCTCCATTAATCTCATTAGAAGACTTTNTTAAAATTTTAGTTCCATGGTGATAAATTACAGTTGAAACAGGGAAATTTGTTTTGGGTTTATAATATAATCCTGAGGCAATAATTTTTGAATTATCAATCCAACTTGTATAGTATTTAATTTTATATATTTCTAAAGGATTGTTTATAGGACATATGATTGAGGGGATATTGTTTTTTTTCCAAATTTTCTTTAGGTCAGATTTAGACAAACTATGAATTTTTTCAATTGAATGTATTTGTGAAAATGAAAAAGAATAATTTAGAGTAATTATTAGAAATAAAATAGAAAATTTATTNAATTTCATTTGAGGTTATTTAAAGGTATTTTTCTTAGACAATAAGTTACAATATAATCATTTATGTATTCAAAAAAAATTTTAAATTCTTTTTTATTGCATTTAGAAGAATTAAAATCTGAACAGTCAATATCATTTTTGAAATTTATATTCTTTTCGCCAAAAAACTTAAATATTGCTTCTTTTGCTGACCAAAATTTACAAGCATTTATTTTATTTGGGTAGTGACTTAATATATCAATTTCTTTTTTTGATAAAATTTTTTTACAAACATTTATAATTCTATTTTGAGGCCTTTCTATATCAATTCCAATATTTTTTTCCCCATATGCAATAGCTATATAATTATTTGAATGAGAGATAGAAATATTTTTAGATTTATTAATAAAAGGTTTACCAGAAGAGTTATGCCATAAATCAACTTTAGATTTAAATATTTTATTTAAAATAATTGAAGTAACAGCATGCTCTTTTTGTTTTTTTTCTGAACTAATTAATTTTATTCTGTATTTAACTGATTTTGATAGTTTTAATTTTTTAATGTCAATTTCTCCAGGAAAGTATTCCCAAATCGAAATTATATTGTTAATATTTAATTTTTTATTTAAAATTTCTCTCATAAAATTTAAAATCAAAGTAAAAAAGAAATAAATTTGCAAAATAATGCTAATGTAATAATTATGAGTGATATCCCTACAAAAAAAATAAATTTCAAAGTAAAAGACATTTCCCTTGCTGAATGGGGAAGAAAAGAAATTAAATTGGCTGAAACCGAGATGCCTGGTTTAATGTCATTAAGAAAAGAATATTCTTCAAAAAAACCTCTTAAAGGTGCTAGAATTGCTGGTTGTCTTCATATGACAATTCAAACAGCAGTATTAATTGAAACTTTAGTTGAACTTGGGGCTGAAGTTCAGTGGTCTTCATGTAATATATTTTCTACACAAGATCATGCTGCTGCTGCAATTGCTAAAGAAGGGATCTCAGTATTTGCATGGAAAGAAATGAATGACGAAGAATTTGATTGGTGTATTGAACAGACTCTATTTTTTGGTGAGGAAAAAAAACCATTGAACCTTATTCTTGATGATGGTGGAGACTTAACTAGTATGGTATTTAATAAATATCCAGAGTTAATTCAAAATATTAAAGGTCTTTCTGAGGAGACCACAACTGGAGTTTTGAGACTAAATGAGATGCAAAAAAATGGAAATTTATTAATTCCAGCATTTAACGTTAATGACTCAGTTACAAAATCTAAGTTTGATAACAAATATGGTTGTAGAGAATCTTTAGTTGATGGTATAAGAAGGGCAACTGATTCTATGATAGCAGGTAAAGTTGCAGTAGTTGCTGGATATGGTGATGTTGGAAAAGGTTCTGCAGAATCATTAAGGGGTGCTGGAGCAAGAGTAATAATATCAGAGATTGACCCAATATGTGCTTTACAAGCGTGTATGGATGGCTTTGAAGTTAAAAAAATGATTGATGCTGTTTCTGAAGCTGATATTGTTGTCACTGCAACAGGAAATAAAGATATTGTAGTTGCAAATCATTTTGTTAAAATGAAAGATAATACTATTGTTTGTAATATTGGTCATTTTGACAATGAAATTGATGTTAGTTGGTTAAACAAAAATTTCGGATCTTCTAAAATTGAAATTAAACCTCAAGTTGACAAGTATGTTATTGAAGGTAAAAATATAATTTTGCTTGCTGAAGGAAGACTGGTGAATCTTGGTTGTGCAACTGGGCACCCTTCTTTCGTTATGTCTACTTCTTTTTCTAATCAAGTTTTAGCACAAATTGAACTTTGGAATAATTCTAGTAAATATGATAATAAATTGTACACTTTACCGAAGCATCTAGACGAAAAAGTAGCCAGACTTCATTTACAAAAGTTAGGAATTGAATTAGATATTTTATCAAAAGAACAAGCAAGGTACATTGGAGTAAATGTAAGTGGTCCTTACAAAGGAGACGAATACAGATACTAGTGATCTTTAGTTGAAAATTCTCAATACTATTCCATCAAATGATGTGTTATATCTTTTTAATGAATTTTGAGCCGGACCGTTAACTACAGATCCATCAAATATTAAATAATTTGATGGGCAACAATTACATTTTAATATGTTAACACTTTCAGTATCTAGATTTACTTGTTCGCAGCTTAAAAGAGGATTATTAGTACAAGCCCTGTCATATGCAATATAGTTATCAAGGTAATCATGAAAAATTATTATTCCATTTACCCCCCCTTCAATATTTAATGTTCCTCCAGGAAAGTGTAATCCCTCACTGGATGGGTTATTAGGGTAAATAAAAAAATTAACATTTGTATCTGGAAAATTGAATTCATCTTTGTTACAACAAAGATTCAACAATATTATAAATAATATTAAATGACTATTTTTATTCAACTTAAATTAATTTGTCATTAAATTATGTATTAAAAATTACAAAAACAAAAACTACTCTTTACAAAACAAATTTTTGAATTCGAAATATATGGTTTATATTCGCAAATTATATTAATAAATTAATATTGGTTTTTTTAAACTAATGGAACAATAATTAAGTATATGCTTAGAAAATTACTCACAATAATATTACTGTTTGGTTTTTCATATTCAAGTTTTTCCCAGTCCCAATCTGGAACTTTAAAAGGTAAAGTTACTGAAAATGATTCCTCAGAACCTATTCCTATGGCAAATATAGTTATTGAGTTAAATGGGGTTATTGTTGGAGGAGCTGTCGCTGACTTTGATGGAGAATATACCATAAAACCAATAGATCCAGGTAGTTACACAGTTAAAGTTTCTTTTATTGGATTTGCCTCTAAAGAAATAACAGATGTTATTGTAACATCCAATAAAATCACTTTTGTTAATGCAGGTTTAAAAACAGAAAGTGAAGTTTTAGGTGAAGTTGAGCTTGTTGAGTATGTAGTTCCTTTGATTGATCCAGATAAATCAGGTACTACAAAGACAAAAGAAGAAATTACTGCTTTGCCAACAAGAAATGTTCAGTCAGTAGCTGCTCAAACTGCTGGAATATATCAAGAAGATGAAGGTTCTTCACTAAATGTTAGAGGAGCAAGGTCTGATGCAACATTTTACTACATTGATGGAATTAAAGTTAGAGGATCAAACTCTTTACCACAATCTGCAATTGAACAAATGACTGTTATTACTGGGGGTTTACCTGCTGCATATGGAGATGCTACAGGTGGGATAATTAGTATCACTACTAGAGGCCCCTCAAATGAGTTTTTTGGTGGAGTAGAAGCTGTAACCTCGAAATTGTTGGATCCCTATGGATATAATTTATTAGGGTTTAATCTTTCTGGACCCCTTCTAAAAAAAGAAGATGGGAATTCAATTTTAGGTTTCTTTTTATCTGGAGAGTACCAATCTCAAGACGATGGAGATCCTTCCGCAGCTAACATATATAAAGTTAAAGATAATGTATTAACTGAATTGCAAGAAAATCCATTAATATTCTCAATCCAAAATGGTTTACCTCAATCAAAAAGAGCCTCAGA
Source organism: Flavobacteriales bacterium (assembly GCA_002692065.1). GTDB lineage: Bacteria > Bacteroidota > Bacteroidia > Flavobacteriales > UBA7430. Next base: position 30,559 of record NZJX01000008.1, read on the forward strand.
ATTTATAACCTTAAATGATCTAGAAAAAATTGATGTTAGACAAAATGTAGAAAGTAGAAATGCAAGAATCCAAGGTAAAATTGATTTTAAACCAAGTTTAAATACTAATGTTACAATCGGTGGTAATCTAACTAGCAATAAAGGTAGGGGAAGTGTATATACTTATTCGCTATTTAATCCTCAAAATAATCCTGAGTTTATTGATGAAGATTGGAGAGTTTATGCAAGATTTCAACAAAGTTTTGGCTCAACTGATGGTGATCAATCTGCTTCAGCAATCAAAAATGCATATTTTACTCTGCAAGCTGATTACTCAAAAGATACTTATTTAGAACAAGATGCTGATCATAAAGATAAACTGTTTAATTATGGTTATGTAGGTAGATTTTCACCAATTAGAGAACTAGTAAAAGACACTCCTTCAGATTGGGAGACAAATGAAGTAGATTCATTAGGAAATTTAACATATACTTTAAATATATATAACCCTTCTACAGGTGATACAATGTATGATGTTGTTATGGGTTACTTTAATGAAAATGGTTTTGTAGACTCAGATTTTGAGCTTGGTACTGAGGTTATAACAAATTATGAGTTTCAGTCTGGCGGAGTTAATCCATTTACTGAAAATTATACACAATCATACTTTGATTTTATGAACTACAATGATTTATCGATAAGTACCTTGGATCAAATCACTTCAATTGGTGCCGCAGTAAATGGAGATAGAACTGATGATGTTTACTCCATATGGTTTAACACAGGTAGAGAATATAATGGTTATTCTAAAAATAATAACTCACAGTTCAGATTTACTGGCTCTGCTTCAGCAGATATTAATGATCATGCTATTCAGTTTGGATTTGAATATGAACAAAGGGATGACAGATTTTATGGTGTAAGTCCAATTGGACTATGGACTCTGGCTGAACAAAAAGTAAATAACTATATACAACTTAATTCAGGTGCATACGAGTTTTTACTTGATCAAGATCCATCTGGATATTTATTGGGAAGACAAAATCTGTATAATTATGACGAGATGTCGAGTTTTGCTCAAAATTTTAGAAATTCTCAAGGTATTAGTTTCAATCAGTATGTTGATATTCATACTTTCAATCCAAATTCATTAGATATTGGAATGTTTAGCCCAGACGGACTTTTAAATAATGGTTCAAATTACGCTTCATGGTATGGGTATGATTATCAAGGAAATTTAATTGATGGTGTCCAACCAGGAATCAATGAATTTTTAACTGATAAAGACGAAAATGGAAATTATAAAAGAGAAATAGGTGCTTTTCAACCAATTTATGTTGCTGGATATATTCAAGATAAATTTGCATTTAAAGATTTAATTTTTAATATAGGTGTTAGGGTAGATAGGTATGATGCAAATCAAGAAGTTTTAAAAGATCCATATTCTATATATAATGTTTTGACAGCAGGTGAAGTTTCTCAATTTGGAAATCATCCATCTAATATTGGCTCAGATTATGTAGTATATGTAAATGATAATTCAAATCCAAGTTCAATTACTGGATATAGAAATGGTGAAAACTGGTATGATGCAGAAGGGTTACCAATAAATGATCCCAACATTTTAAATGTTTCCAAAGGAGTTTTACCAATGCTTGCTAATCCCGAAGCATTACTTGATGGAGATGATGCACTTAACAAGGGTTTGTCAGCTGATGCATTTGAAGATTATATTCCTCAAGTAACAATAATGCCTAGGATATCTTTTAATTTTCCTATATCTGATCAAGCTATGTTTTACGCTTATTACGATGTTTTAACACAAAGACCTTCAGGAAATAGAATGAATCCACTGGATTACTTATTTTTAGCTTACAAAACTACTAGTTCAGTTTTTAATCCAAATTTAAAACCTCAAAAAACTACTAATTATGAAATTGGATTTAAACAAGCGTTATCATCTAGTTCAGCCTTAACAATAAATGCTTTTTATAGAGAAATGAGAGATATGATTCAATATACGAGAATTCCTTATGCATTTCCTATAGAATATTTTACATATGGAAATATCGATTTTGGAACTGTAAAAGGTCTCTCACTTGCCTATGAATTAAGGAGAACCAAAAATGTAACTATAAATGCAAATTATACTATGCAATTTGCAGATGGATCAGGTTCAAATGCAACCTCAGGGGCAAATATAGTTACTTCGGAACAACCAAATCTAAGAACTACGTTACCACTTGATTATGATCAAAGACATAATATTACTACAGTTTTAGATTTTAGATATGGATCTGGAAGATCATATAATGGACCTGTTGTTAATGGAAGAGAAATATTAGCAAATATGGGAGTAAATTTGATAGCTACTGCTGGGTCAGGAACTCCCTATAGTAGGCAATTAAATGCAACCAGAGAAGCAATGTTTGGAATTAATAATAGAGCTTACTTAGAAGGGACAATTAATGGTTCAAGGTTGCCTTGGACTTACAGGTTAGATTTAAGACTAAATAAAAGCTTCAATATTTATTGGGGTAATGAAGACAACAAAAATTCAGGTTTAATGAATATTTATTTACAAGTCCAAAATATACTTAATACTGCTAATATTGTGAATGTTTACCAGTTCACTGGTAATCCTGATGATGATGGATATTTATCTACTGCAGTCGGTGTGAATGATATTCAAGACCAATTAAGCCCTGCTTCATTTGCTGACTTATATACCGTGAAGCTAAATAACCCTAGTAATTTCACAAGACCAAGAACAATAAGGCTTGGTCTAATGTTTGACTTTTAATTTTAAAAAAAATTCTTTTAAATTATGAGAAAATTAAATTATAAATTTTTGTGTACATTTTTATTTCTAGTTTCGACACTGATGATAGCTAAGGAAAATGATAATGTAAATAACTCTAATTTTAATAATCCCTTGCAAACTTTAGCCTTCAATTGCGCAGCAGGTACAGCACAAACCTTATTGGATATTAATAACGTTAAGACCACAATTTTAAATGGAGGTGACATGTGGTGGGATTTAAATAATGGAAGATATGAAATCCCTCAAGGTTCTGGAAAACATTCAATGTTTGCAGGAGCTTTGTGGATTGGTGGTTTAGATGATCAAGGAAATTTAAAAGTTGCAGGTCAAACATATAGACAATCGGGTAATGATTTTTGGCCTGGACCCTTAGATAATGTTAGATTAACTGAGGATCAATTTCCCAACCCAAACTACGGATCAACTGATGCATCTATTTGTGCTCAATACGATAATCATCATGTAATATACAGAACTGAGGTTGAAGAGTTTATCGGGTACTTAAATTCTGATGAACCATCTGTTGACTTTCCAGATTACTCTATTCCTAAATCAATTTTGGAATATCCTGGAAACAGAAATACTGACAATCTACAAGGTGGGTTTTCAGGATATGACGCTGAAGTTTCAACAGCCCCCTATTATGCTCAAGAGTCTTTAGCCCCATTTTATGATGCTAACGGTGATGGATTTTACGATCCTTTAGCTGGAGATTATCCTGAATATAATATTGATGGAAATCTTAATTGTAAAGAAGCTGACATGTTATTTGGTGATCAAACCCTGTGGTGGGTATATAATGATAACGGAAACATACATACGGAGTCTCAGTCTGAAACATCAATTGGAATTGAAATTCAAGCCCAAGCATTTGCTTTCTCAACTAACGATGAGATTAACAATATGACATTTTATAATTACAAAATTATAAATAGATCACACCAACCATTAAATGAAACCTGGTTTGGTGTATGGGTAGATCCTGATCTAGGAGATTATCAAGACGATTATGTTGGTTGTGATGTACAAAGAGGTTTGGGTTATTGTTACAATGGAGATGAAGACGACGGAACAGCTGTTGGATATGGCTCAAATCCCCCAGCAATAGGTGTTGATTTTTTTAGAGGACCTCTGGCTGACGAAGAAGATGGATTAGATAACGATGGGGATGGTGAAATTGATGAGCCAGGTGAACAAATAATTATGTCAAAATTTGTTTATTACAATAACATAAACGGTACTGTTGATGGTAATCCTGATGTGGCTACTGATTATTATAATTATCTAAGAGGAATTTGGTTAGATAATCAACCAATGACCTATGGAGCTGATGGTAGAGATCCGTCTGGGATTCCTTGTAGTTACATGTTTCCAGGGGATACTGATCCTCAGTTTTCAGATGTTTGGACTGAACAAACAGCAGGTAACCCCCCTGCAGACAGAAGATTCATTCAATCTGCTGGACCTTTTACTCTTGAACCAGGAGCGTTAAATACAATTACTACAGGAGTTGTTTGGGCAAGAGCAAATGAAGGAGGAGCATTTGCATCTGTTGAGCTTATGAGGCTTGCTGATGACAAGGCTCAAAAGTTATTCGATGTTTGTTTTGAAGTTTTAGATGGACCAGATGCTCCTAATCTTACAATTCAAGAATTAGATAAGGAATTAATAATTACTTTGACTAATTCTAACACTTCAAATAATTATCAGGAAGCTTATTTAGAAGCAGATGAAGTTAATATTTTAGGTTTTTATGATGAAGCTCAAACAGACACATTTCGTAATGAATATTCTTTTGAGGGATACCAAATATTTCAGCTTAAAGACGAGACAGTTACTGCTTCAGATGTTTATGATGTAGAAAAGGCAAGATTAATTTTTCAATGTGATATAAAGAATTTTAAAAACTCAAATGGTTTAGTAACTTTAGATGAAGATGGAAATGATCCAATAGCTCAGTTGACTAATTTTTATTTTGATCAAGAACTTCAAGCAAGTGTTCCCCAAAACATGACAATTGAAGCTTCAAATTCTGGCATATCCCACAGTGTTTCAATATTACAAGATTTATTTGCTTCAGGGAATAATTCACTAATAAATAATAAAACATACTACTATTTACCAATAGCTTATGCTTATAATGAGTTTTTAGAATATTCACCAGACCAAGTACCCGATCCAAATGATCCTTATGCTCCAAGTTTACTAGGTCAAAAAAAACCATTTCTTGCCGGAAGAAAAAATATCAAACAATATACAGGAATTCCGCACAAGCCTAATGCCGAATTTGGTGGAACTATTCAAAATTCCGATTATGGTACAATACCAAATATGAAGAGAATCGAAGGGATTGGAAATGGAGGTTTGGAACTTGAACTTTCTGATGAAACGAAAAATTTACTAATTTCTCAGTTTTGTATACCTGAAACAGGATATGCAGTTGATGGAGCTCCAGTAAATATAAAAGTTGTAGATCCCTTAGGAGTACCTCAAAATACAGAATTTATATTTAAATTAATCGGAAGTGGAAGCAATGCAGAATGGATCCTTGTTAATAATACCTTATCTGATACAGTATTTTCTGAACAAGTAATTTCAGTAAAAAATGAACAGTTGATCCCAGAATGGGGGCTTTCAGTAACATTGTTAGATGGAATTAATTCTGGAGATAATGGTACAGATTTATCTTCAAATAATGGTTTTTTAAGTGCAGTTGAAATAAAAGATAATTCAACATCTTGGTTAGATTATATTAATGATAGCGAAGATTTTTTTCAAACGCAAGCTGGTGATTGGTTTATTTATCCTGAAAATTGGATAAGATCAGGAACTGATTCAACAGATTTTATTGGAATTGATGACAGTCAGTCATTTGAAAAAATATTAAATGGAGTCTGGGCTCCTTATCGTTTGGTAGGAGCTGACTCTGAAGAAAAACCCTTTGCTCACTCACCTGTATACAATGCTCCAGGTGCTCAGTTCCAAAGTAGATTAGATTATCTAACTTCAGTAGATATTGTCTTTACAGAGGATAAATCTTTGTGGACAAGATGTCCGGTTATTGAAACTGCGACTGTTGATGATAGATTAAGTTTGAAGGCAAATCCGTCCGTCGATAAATTTGGTAATCCTGATAATAGTGGTACTAATGGATTCTCCTGGTTTCCTGGATATGCTATAGATTTAGATAAAGGGATTAGGTTAAATATAATGTTTGGAGAGTCTTCAGATCATCCAAATGATAATGGAGATGACATGTTATGGAATCCATCTTCAAGAGTTGATTCAGGTGATCAGTTTGGTGCGTTTTTTAGTGAATTCAGTGGCTCTGATGCTGAATATGATGTTATTTTTGGTGGTAGGCACTACACCTATATAATGGGAAGTCCATATGCTGGTGATAGTCCCCAAAATCACCCATTTTATAATGACTTAACAAATATGACGTCAGCTATCTCCAAAAAAAGAGTTTTTAGAGATGCAAGATGGGTTTCAATACCAATGTTATCATCAACAAATGCAACTATTTCGGATGGAGAAATAGAGGTCAAAATTAGAGTTTCTACTGAATATGACCAATATCAGATGGATGACTCACAATGTGAATCTTCTGTTGTTTCTGAAAATTCCGGTAATATTCATTTAAAGTTTAATACTAATGATATACAAACTATCACTAATAACAGTAAAGTAGCAAAGAATGCTTTGGATCTTATAAAAATAGTACCAAATCCATATTATGGTTCAAATAATTATGAAAAAGATCAAGTAGATCAAAGAGTTAGAATAACTAATCTGCCTACAAAATGCGATATTTCTATTTACAATGTATCAGGAACTTTAATTAGACAAGTAAGTTTAGATAGTGATATAAATGTTACTGGGTGGGATTGGGATTTAAAAAATAATGATAATGTGGCTATAGCTTCAGGAGTATATATAGTTCACATTGATGCTGGTGATTTAGGTCAAAAGGTTTTAAAGTGGTTTGGTGCTTTACGTCCTATTGACTTAGATTCATTTTAATATTAACATATTTAGTTTAACTTTCATATGAATAAAAATATTATCAATAAAAATAAAACTTATATAATTTTTTCTATATTGTATATAGTCTTAAATTATTCCTCAAATGTTTTAGCTGGAAATGAACAAAGATCAGGTCAAGCTGGAGCAACAGAACTATTAATTAATCCGTGGGCTAGGTCATCAGGTTGGGGTAGTATAAATATTGCAAATGCAAGTGGTTTGGAGTCGACATATTTGAATGTTGCCGGTTTGACAGGCACTTCAAATACTGAACTAATTTTCTCCTCAACTAATTGGTTTTCTGATATAAACATTAACGCTTTTGGATTTGCTAAATCACTAGACAATCAAACTGTAATCGGATTATCAGTTATGTCAATGGCATTTGGAGAAATTGAGATAACTACCACAGAACAACCAGAAGGAACCGGAGCATTTTATTCACCATCATATATAAATATAGGTTTCTCATATGCAAAAAAGTTTACTGATAATATTTCATGTGGTTCAACAGTAAAAATGATATCAGAGAGTATATCAGACTTGAAGGCATCTGGAGTTGCAATTGATGCTGGGGTTCAGTATGTTACTGGAGACAAAAGACAAATTAAATTTGGGATTGCTCTTAAGAACGTTGGTCCAAAAATGCAATATTCTGGTGATGGAAATGATATAAGAAATGAAAATACTACTTCTCACGGTCAAAATTATGCCATGACTTATGATTTAAGAGTAGAATCTTTTGAAATTCCTTCATCTCTAAATATTGGAGCTTCGTATGATTTTACTCTAGACTCTGAACACTCAGTTACAATAGCTTCAAGTTTTACATCTAACTCTTTTTCAAAAGATCAATTTGGATTAGGATTTGAATATAATTATAAATCTTTATTTATGTTAAGATCAGGTTATGTTTATGAAGAAGGAATTAATAAAGAATTTAATAGAGGTAGGTCAACTGCATTTACTGGATTAAATTTCGGATTATCATTTGAAATTCCTTTAAGTAATGATTCATCTTTTGGATTAGATTATTCATATAGAATGTCAAATCCATTATCTTCTCCCAATTCAATCGGTGTAAGATTAGCTTTGTAAACAAGCTTTTTTTAAATTTATTAGTAACTTTTATTAATTTTTTGAATTTTATAAGTTAAAATTATTATTATGACTAAAGTATCTTACTATACAGAAGCAGGTCTAAAAAAACTTAAAAAAGAATTAGATCATTTAAAATTTGTTGAAAGACCAAATATATCTCAGCAAATTTCTGATGCAAGGGATAAAGGAGATTTATCAGAAAATGCTGAATATGATGCTGCAAAAGAAGCACAAGGTTTATTAGAAATGAAAATTGCTAAGCTAGAGGAAATGTATTCTGGAGCCAGAGTCATAGATCAGTCTCAACTTGATTCAGATAAAGTTCTAGTACTTAGTAAAGTCAAAATTATGAATCTAAATAACAATAATATAATTACCTATACCTTGGTTGCAGAAACTGAAGCAGATTTTAAAAAAGCTAAAATTTCAATTAATTCACCAATTGGTAAAGGGTTACTTGGTAAAAAAGTTGGAGAAATTTGTGAAATAATCGTCCCTGCTGGTAGGATTAAATTTAAAATATTAAATATTTCAAGATAATGTCAACAATATTTAGTAGAATTATTAATAAAGATTTACCTGGATTCATAATTCACGAAGATGATTTCAATATAGCGTTTCTTGATATATCCCCAATATCTTATGGTCACACTTTAGTTGTTCCAAAAAAAGAAGTAGATCTAATTTTTGATTTAAATGAGTCTAGTTATTCAAATTTATTTTTATTTGCAAAAAAAATTTCCTTTAGTATTAAAAAAGCAGTTAAATGTAAAAGAATTGGAATTGCAGTTGTTGGTTTAGAAGTCCCTCATGCGCACATTCATCTTGTACCTCTAAACAAAATAAGTGATATTAATTTCTCAAAACAACGTCTTAAAATTGACAACCTTGAATTAGAAAAAATTAGACAATTAATTAAATCAAAATTATAATAAATTACCTTGTATTTATATTTTTTTTATTCAAAAAGTCTTTCCATGACGAATAACTTCTTTCTAAAAACAAATTATTTTGCATACTATGACATATTGCAACAGCCAAAGCATCCATACAATCTATATATTTATATTTAATTTCAGTATTTAAAAATCTCATGACCATTTTTGCAACTTGTTCTTTACTAGAGGAGCCTCTTCCTGTTAGAGCTTTTTTTATTTTCAAAGGTGCATATTCAAAAATAGGAATATTTTTATAAATTCCTGCAGAAATAGCAATTCCTTGAGCTCTACCTAATTTAATCATCGATTGAACATTTTTACCGAAGAAAGTTGATTCTAAAGAAATTTCATCAGGATTATATTTTTCAATAATATTAATACAATAATCAAAAATAACTTTTAGTTTTTTAAATTGATTGTTGCTTTTATTTATTATTAGGACATCATAGAAAATCAATTTTAAATTTTGTTTATTATATTCAATTATTCCAAATCCCATAAAATTGCTTCCTGGATCAATGCCCAAGATTGTTTTATTTTTTTTTTCAATCATTAATAATTAGTAGTTTTATAATTTTAAATAAATATTATAAATTTAATTTCATTTTTTGTTAAAAATCAATAAAACTTTTTATTTAACTTTAATTGTTATTTGTTTAGCAATTTTTTTTTCAATATTTGGCTATTTAATTGCTCCAGATAATTCAAAAAATGCTAATGAAATGCATTTAGAATTATCTACACTTTATCCAAATACTAAAATAGATTTTCTTCGTGTAAAAAAAAATAAAAGTATTGAAAACTCCCTTTTTAAAGTAATTTTTTTTGGTGAAGAAAAAAAATATTATTCAATTCCTATAAAAGATTTTAATATTCAAAATGACACTATTAACTTTTTGACTTATGATTCTGGATTTTATAAAAAATTAAGTTTGCAAAGTTTATATTCAAATCATTCTGGCTATATTTTCAAAAAATTTTTTTATTTGGGAACAGATAAATATGGTAGAGATCTTTTAAGTAGACTTATTTTAGCTACTAGAATTTCATTTTCAGTTGGATTTATCTCTGTTTTCATTTCCTTAGTAATAGGAGTCCCATTAGGTTTACTTTCAGGCTATTACGGGGGTATAATTGATAAAATTATTCTTTGGTTTATAAATATTATTTGGTCCATACCAACCCTTTTAATGGTCATCGCTATTACCTTAGCATTAGGAAAAGGTTACTGGCAAGTTTTTATAGCTGTTGGACTAACAATGTGGGTAGAGATAGCTAGAGTTGTAAGAGGTCAAGTAATTAGTATAATAGAAGTTGAATATATTAAGTCTGCTAGAGTAATAGGATTTAATGATTTTAGGATAATGTTCAAACATATTTTGCCAAATATCATAAATCCTATTTATATTATCTCAGCCTCAAATTTCGCATCAGCAATACTACTTGAATCAGGACTCAGTTTTTTGGGGATTGGAGTTCAACCCCCAACACCTTCATGGGGAGGAATAGTAAAAGATCATTATACATATATTATTTTAGATAAATTCTACTTAGCACTTTTCCCAGGAATTTTAATTATTATACTAGTATTTGCATTTATGAATTTGGGAAATATGATAGATCGATCTGCAAATTAAAATATAACTTAAAAAATCATTAAGTCCAATAAAAAAATCATTGAGCCTATTATCATCAAAAATAGACTATAAGGAAGAATTTCTTTTGCTTTCAAACCTGTAATACCCAATAAAGGTAAAGCCCAGAATGGTTGTAGCATATTAGAAACTTGATCTCCATAGGCAAGAGCCATAATACACTTTGATATACTAATATTTAATTGATTTGCAGTTTCAATAATTATAGGTCCTTGAATCGCCCATTGACCTCCTCCACTAGGTATGAAAATATTAATAATGGCAGCACTAAGAAAAGTATAAAAAGGGAAAGTAAATGCAGATGAAACTGAAACAAAAAAATTTGAAAATAATGAAATTAGTCCTGAAAACTTCATTATACCCATAATACCAAAGTATAAAGGAAATTGAATAATTATACCAGAACAGCTTTTTATACCACTTTCTATAGATTTTAAAAAATAGTAAAAGTTATTATGAAAAAATATACATAATCCTAAAAGTGTAAAGTTTATAAAATTAGGGTTAATAAAATCTAAAGAATTAATCTTAACGTAATCTATTGAATTATAGGTTGAAACACAGATAATTAAAAAACCCATTATTTTGGAAATTAATCTAGAGTTATCAAATCCGTGAATATTAGATATTTCAATTTTTTTTTCAATTTCATTGATATTTTTAAAATTATACCTTTTTACTTTTACATATTTACTTAAAATGTATACTGAAACAGGGATTATGGTTAATGTTAATATAGAAACAAATATATTCATAGATGAAAATATTGTATCTTCTAACGAAATTTTAATGGGTAAATTCATAATTTGATAATTATCTCGAACACCACTCATTATATTTATCAAGTGATTGTTTTCTGCTGCCTTTATTGGTGCAGAACCTGATAATCCTCCATGCCAAACTAATAAACCAGAGTACCCACATGCTCCAATTAAAGGGTAATTAATTAAAATATTTTTTTTTGTCGCAGATTCTCCAATTTTTTTAACAAAAATTGCTCCAAATATTAATCCAAGGCCCCAATTTAAGTAGCTTATGAGAATGGAAAAAAAACAAACATAAAAACAAGATGATGAGTTATTATTACAAATAATTGAAATTTTAGAAATTAATTTTTCAATTAGTTTACATTTTGCTAAAGAGTATCCTAAGATTAACATTAACATCATTTGAAAACAAAAAACTAACAGTGGTGGATCCCACATTCCATTTTCCCAATTTTTAATTGTTAATTTAAAATTAGTTTTTAAGGGAGAATTTCCGCCATAGAAAAATGTAGATAAAATTATCGATACAATAGTTAAAAAAATTCCAATTGAAAAAGGACTTGGTAGTATTTTATTAAAAAGTTTTTCAATAAAATTAATAATTTTCATTTTTTTTGAAAGTACTAATTAAAAAGGTAAATCATCTTCATCTTCATCTTTTAAAATATTTTCACTTGTAGGAGTCGCGTCAATGTTTTGATCATTAACTTCTGAAGTGATTGAATCATTTTCAGTTAATTTTTCAATTCTCCATGCATCTAAAGTATTAAAAACTCTAATTTCAGAATCTGTATCTCTTTGCCATTCTCTTCCCCTTAAATTAAAGTATACTTCAATTTTATCACCTATTTTAAAATTATCAATTATATTAGTTTTGTCTTGAACTAACTGAAAAATCAAAGTTTGAGAATATTGCTCTTCAGTCTCAATTACAAATTCTCTTTTTTTAAACCTTTCATTAATTATTTGTTCTTCATGGATTCTTTTTAATTTTCCTTCTGTAGATAAGTTACTCATTTTATATTCTATTTAGTTTATCAATTAGTAATGTACACCATGCATCAAAAGTTTCATTTTCACTTAATAATTCCTTTGCATGATAGTGAAGTTTTTCTCTTATTTCTTCATCATTAGATGATGAATTGAATATATCAATAATTTTTGAATTAGTTTTAAATTTTTCAATAGAATTTGCTTGAGGAAGTTTTTCAATGTTAGCTAATTTTGCTAAATCATTGCCAGAAAGTATGTAGCTCATTAAAATTCTTTTTGGGATATTATCAAATCCAATTCCAATTTTTTTATTTGGTTTTTGAATTTCAAATAAAGATTCTCCTCTATTTCTAGAATACCAATTTCCTCCCATTCTTCCAACTAAGTCAATTTTAGATAGATCGATTTTTTTTTCATCAGAATTAATGGTTAAATTTTCATCGAAATGTACTTTTAAAATTTTACAAATCACAAGATTACCTGCTCCACCTTTATCTCCAAGTGAAATGATATCGTTAACTAAACATTCAATTTGTACGGGAGATTCTTTAACTCTGGAAGGTTTTACAATATCAGACTTTATTGGAGTAAGTCCTGATTTAATGAATTCATTGATATTTGCACTAAACTCTGAACTTGAAAATGATGTTTGTTCCACAATTTTATAATTAACCATATTAATTACTACCTCTTTAACTTCTTTAACATTTATTAAAGTATCTTTTTCTGAATTATTTCTAAGTCTTTTTAAAGGAGAAAAAATCAAAATTGGGGGATTAATGCTAAAAATATTAAAATATGAAAAAGGACTCAGGTTTTCTTCCTGTTTATAATTAATTGAACTTACTAGAGCAATTGGCCTTGGTCCAATGAAATTTAGTAAAAGTTTATGTAATTCTTGGGGACTAATATTTTCAGGCTTAATTGATAACTTCATTAATTATTATTTTATTGTTTTAAAATTTTAAAATTAATTAATTTATTTATTAAATTAGAATTTTTGAAAATATTGATAAATTTGCAAAATAAAATTTTAGTTTAAGCGGATATGGTGGAATTGGTAGACACGCTAGACTTAGGATCTAGTGCCGAAAGGTGTGTGGGTTCGACTCCCTCTATCCGCACTAAAGTTTTCTTTTCATGAAATTTTCTAAATTTTATAACTCCTTTTCCTAATTTATAGATGAAAGTATTTAAGTTTGGTGGTTCTTCCTTGAAAAATTCTAAAGGTATTTCTCAGATGTTAAATATTCTTTTGAATTATAAAAACGAAAAATTTGTTTTAGTTGTTTCAGCACTAGGTAAAACAACTAACTATCTAGAGGATATTCTTAGGAACGCTTACACAAAAAAAAAATATGATTTAAAAATAATAATAGATTTTCATCATAAAATTATAAATGAGCTTTTTGAGGAGCCTATTTACTTATATGACAAAATTAATTATCATTTTATTGAATTAAATAAATTATTTAAAAATTTAAAATTTAAAAATTATTCTTTTGATTATGACCAAATAGTATCTAAAGGTGAAATTATTTCTTCTATCATTATTTATGAATTTTTAAAAAATAATAATTTTAAAATTGATTGGATAAGTGCAAAAAAACTGATAAAAACAAATTCAAATTTTCAATCAGCTTCAGTTTTAAATAGTTTAACTGAAGAATCTATAAAAAAAAAAATTGATAAGAATACTTCAATTATTACACAGGGATTTATAGGATGTAGTGAAAATAATTTTACTACAACACTCGGCAGAGAAGGTTCAGATTATACTGCATCAATAATTGCTAGTTCGTTGAACGTTAAAAAATTAATTATATGGAAGGATGTTCCAGGTGTTCTAACAGCTGATCCAAAATATTTTGAAAAATTTAATAAAATAGACTTTTTATCATACAAAGATGCTTTTGAGATTGCATTTTACGGATCTTCAATCATTCACCAGAAAACAATAATCCCTTTAGAAAAAAAAAATATTAAATTAGAAGTAAAGTCATTTAATAATCCTGAAGAAAAAGGAACTGTAATTTGTAATTATAAGAATCAAAAAAAAATCAAATTTTATAATTTAAAAAAAAATCAAATTTCAATTTTGTTTAAAAAAAAATCTGAGGATATTTTAAATGATTTAGATATGAAATATTTTTTTTCTATTTTCTCAAAGTTGAATATTCAACTGAATCAAATCAAAATACTACCAAAATCCTTAATTTGCTTCACAGAAAATGATATTTTTAAAATGGATAAATTAATAAGTATTCTAAATTTAAAATTTAGTATCAACATAAATAAGAACTTGAGTATATTAACTATTAAGAATTTTGATAAAAAAGATATCCTAAAATATTCAAAAGAAAATCAAATCTTCAGCCAAATTAGTATTGATTGCTATCAAGTTATATATAGAGATTTAACAAAATGAAAATAATAACTTACAATATCAACGGTATAAGATCTGTGTTAAAAAAAGGGTTTCAAAATTGGCTAGAAATTGCTAATCCTGATATTATATGTTTGCAAGAAGTTAAGGCTAATCTTGATCAATTTGATAACAAAATATTTGAAAAACTTGGATATTATAATTATTGGTTTTCTTCCAAAAAAAAAGGATATAGTGGTGTTTCAATTTTATCTAAATTAAAGCCTTTGAATGTAAATTATGGAATGGAAAAAGAAGAACATGATATTGAAGGAAGAGTTATCAGACTTGACTTTGATAACTTTTCAGTATTATCTGTGTATTTCCCTTCTGGAACATCTGGTGAAGAAAGGCAAATATATAAATTTAAATTTCTGAAAGATTTCAAACAATATATTTTAAAATTGAGTAACAAGAAACAAAATTTAATCATTTCAGGAGATTTTAATATTTGTCATAAACCAATTGATATTCACAATCCAGAAGTCAATAAAAATTCATCAGGATTTCTTCCTGAAGAGAGACAGTGGATTACAAATTTTCTAGATTGTGGATATATTGATTCCTTTAGATTTATCAATAAACAACCAAATAACTATTCTTGGTGGAGTTACAGAGCAAATTCACGAAAAAGAAATAAAGGATGGAGAATAGATTATCATATAGTCAGTGAATCATTGAAAAGTAAAATCAAAAATGTTATTTTATTAAAAGACGTAATTCATTCAGATCATTGTCCAATTTTATTTGAATTTGATCACTAATTTAGAATAACTTTAATTGTATGAATATTATTAGAGGAATTAAGTTTTAAAAAATAAATACTAGGAGATAGGGGAGAAAAATAATCGAAGAATTTCAAAGCATGGTTACCTTTTTGGAATAAGTTTTTATATTTTCCAAAAGAATTTCCTATTAGGTTAAATAATTCAAATTGAATTATTGAATCATAATTAAGTTCAAATTGAATTATTGAATTTTTATTGACTGGATTTGGAAATACTCTAAATTTTTGTTCACTATAATCAAATTCATTAACACTTAAATCAATATTACCTATTCTTACATTATCTATATATAAATAATTTCCTTCATTACCACTAAATTCAAATAAAAATTGAACTAATGAATCACCTATCCATGGTGTTAAACTAATTTTTTCTTCTTCCCAGTTATTATTTGTAGGGATAAATGAGAAGAAATAATTATTATTAACAGTAGTAAGATTATCAGTATTTTTTGATAATCTTGTTATCCAGTTTAATCCACAATCATTTGAAACTTTAATTTTTAAAATATCATTACTTTCATCACTTTTTTTTGCATATGCATAGTCATAATATAAATATGATGGGGAAGTCAAATTTTCGAGATTAAACTTTGGAGAGTAAATTTTTTTTGGATCATCATTTTCAAAATTAAAACTTCTTATTCTAATTGAACCTATAGAACTATTACTTCCATATTGATTCCAATGCCAAGTTGAATTAGAAAAATTATTTTCTGATAACCATTGATTACTACTACTGTAAGGAAAATTATTTGAGTTAAAATCTATAATATTTGGACTTAAAATGGCGGAGTTATTTTGAATTATAACTGAGTTTGAAATAGTTCTAGAGGCGCTACCTGCAGGAGTAGTAATAGTCAATGATACATAATATTCTCCGCTTTCAAAATATGCAATATTTGGATTTTTTTCATTAGAATAATTTGGACTTCCACCTTCAAAAAACCACTCATAGGATAACAGAGAGTCAAAATTATAAGAGTAGTTTTCCCATTTAACAGAATCTCCTACGCAAGAAATTCTTTTTTCAGGTCGAAAATCAATAATTGCAATGCATTCTGAATATTCAGTGGACGTGTGGACACCCGTAGCTATAAGATTTTCTTCAGTATGAAGATTATTTCTAGGTGCATTTTGCCATGGATTTCCAGATTCTAAAGCTAGAATCATCCTATTTTTTTGCCCTTGAGTAAACATATATCCACAAGTAGAGTAATCCATATAATTTTGAACATTATCAATACTATTACATGATATTTGATTCAAATTGCAAGACTGAGATCCAATTGTATTAGGAGTGTCATTAATACCATCATCATCAAAGCAGTTAGAATTTTCTCCTTGTTCACCAGAGCCCCATGTATGTTCTAAATTTAAGTAGTGACCTATTTCGTGAGTTAAACTTCTTGCAGCTGAGTTAGAGGAGTAAGACTGACCAATGCTACCAAACTGAGATGCTAAGATAACTATTCCAGCATTTGCATCATTATTAGGTGCACTTCCTGGAAAATAGGAATATCCTCCAGCATCAATTGCTAATGATTGAGCTACCCAAATGTTTAGATACTTACTTGGATCCCACTTGACTAGATTTTTCACATTTTCATATGCGTTATTGGTTAAACTTGAGAAAGTTCTTGTAATTCCTTTAGTACAATTTCCAAATTCATCAATTTGAGCTAGTTTAAACTCTACTCCTATGTCACCTATAATATTGGTAAATTCTTCATTGACATATATCGTATCATCATTCAACTTATTAAAATCCTCATTAATAATTCTAATAGCATCATATATTTGATCATTTGAAATATTAGAACTACCACCATCGTGAATTATATGAATAACAGTTGGAATTATATAATTATTTTTAAAAGAAATTTTATCTAAAATTGAGTTTTGTTGATTTTTTAAACTATCTAAATTTTTTTTTAGATTAGGTTCATTAGAAATTGCTAAATTAGACATTATATTTTTACCACAAGGCAGAATATCTTGGCTAAATAAATTATGTAAAATGAAAAAACAAAATGATAATATTTTTAGCTTCATGTTTTCGCTTTTGTACTTTTTTTTGTAAAATTACAACTAAGTTTTTATAAGTTATGATGAAGTTAGTTTATTTTTTATTAACAATACTAATAATCTTTAATTCTTGTGTTTCAATTGAAAAATATAAAGAGTTAGATACAAACCTTGCTGATTTTACTAAAGAAAATGATAAAATAAAAAAAATAAATCAAGATCTAGAGATATTAAATATTGAATTAAATGACAATTTAATAAGAATTTCATCAAGAACTAAAAAATTAGAGAATGATACTTTGACCTTAGGAAGAGAATTAAGAAAAAAAGAGAAATTATACGATAATTTAAACCTTTCTTACGAATTATTAATTAAAAATAATTCTAATACCATGGCAAATCAGTCAAGAGAAAATAAAGAATTAATTGAAAAACTTAGCCAGATGGAAATTAGTTTGAATGAAAGAGAACAAGATATTAAGGAAAGAGAAGATGAACTATATGAATTAAGGAAAAATTTAGAGAATAAAGATAGAACCCTAAGTGAATTGAAAAGTAAGATTAGTGACGCCTTGTTAAGCTATAAAGGTGAAGGTTTAAATGTTGAAGTTAGAAATAGTAAACTATATATTTCATTAGAAAATAGTCTACTCTTTTCATCAGGAAGTTGGAAGATTAACAGTAATGGTAAGAAAGCTTTGATAAAATTATCAAATATTTTAGCTCAACAATCAACTATTAATATTACCGTTGAAGGTCATACTGATAGTATACCATACAATGGCTCAGGTATCATTAAAGATAATTGGGATTTGAGTGTTTTACGTGCAACATCAATCGTTAGAGTAATATTAAATAATAAAGGTATAAAGCCAGAGAGAATTGAGGCATCAGGAAGAAGTTCATTCAATCCTTTAGTGAAAAATGATTCAAAAGAGAATAGAGCAAGAAATAGAAGAACAGAAATTATATTGAGCCCAAATATTGATATTTTATTGAAATTATTAGATTAAATTTCATGCTTAGTTAATTTAATATTATTTCCAAAAAAAATTTTTGCAGAATTTATAAACGACTCGTCATATTTTGAATAGTAGATTTCAATTATATTTTTTTTAATTTTATTATTTAATAATTTATTTTCAAACAATTTGTCATAAATATATTTTGAAATAATTTTATTTGAATTTATTATTTTTATTTTTTTCTTAATTAAAAGTTTAATTTTATTTTCAATTAATGGGTAATGTGTACATCCAAGCAATAAATAATCATAATCTATATTTTGAATTTTGTTTAAAGATTTGTTCAAAGCAATTTTATCAATAGAGTTACTAAAAAATCCATTTTCAATAATTGGGACTAACTCAGGAGTTGAGTAAGATCTTATTTTAATAGAATTATTTAGTTCAATTATTTTTTTTCTATAAGTATCTGAATATATTGTATTTTTTGTACCAATAACTGTTATTTTTTTTTTTTCAAACTTTGATACATAATTAACTACTGGGTCAATAATGTTTATTAAAAGGCATTGTGTGTTATATTTTTTTTTTTATATAATCATAAGCTAATGCGGAAGCAGTATTACAAGCTAATACTATTAATTTACAATTTTTATTAATAAAAAACTGAGAAATTTTTAAGCTAAATTCTTTGACTTTACTTGGAGGTTTATTACCATAGGGTAAGTTTTTGGTATCACCAAAGTAAATGATTTTTTCATTAGGTAAAATCTTTTTAAGAGAATAAACTACATTTAGTCCTCCTATTCCAGAATCAAATACACCTATAGATTCTTTTGAATTCATTGAAAAAATCTAAAAAATAAGTTATTGAATTCCCATTTTTGATTTAACTAATTCTGTAATATCGTTTGAGTCTTTACCATAGACAATAGAACCAATAGCTATATCAAATATGTATGTATAATTATTTTCTAATGCTACTTGATCAATTGCATTTTGAGCCTTTTCTAAAATTGGAGCTAAGATTTCAGTTCTTTTATCTTGGCTACTTTGTTGACTTGTTTGTTGAAATTCCTGAATTCTAACTTCTAAATCTTGAATTTCTTTTAACTTAGTTTCTCTAACAACATTAGTCATTAAACTTTCGTTAGCCTGAAATTCTCCAGCTTTATTTTGGTATTCATTAAACATAGTTTGAAGTTGTTCTTCAAGCATTTTGTTAAATTCTTGAATCTTTTTTTCAGCCTCAACAGTTTCAGGCATAAGCATTAGTAGTTTTTCAGAATGAATATGTCCAAACTTATTTTGGCAAAATAAATTTGTTGAGAAGATGAAACTAAAAATTGACAGTATTAAAATTATTTTTAGCATTTTGTTAAATTCTTGAATCTTTTTTTCAGCCTCAACAGTTTCAGGCATAAGCATTAGTAGTTTTTCAGAATGAATATG
>NZJX01000009.1 GCA_002692065.1 Flavobacteriales bacterium
TGATGGTGTAAATAACTTATCTAGTGAAAATAAATGTGCTATTCAAGAATCCTTTTCAACAAATTCCAATTGGCCATATGATTGGTGTCAGTAATATTTTTTAAAAATACAATGAAACAAGTAATTTACATACTTCTCACATGTTTTTGCTTTTCTGCAACTGCACAAAATAGTTCTACTATTCAACAACAACTTGATAATGGTTTTTCTATTTTGGAAATTTTAAACTTAGGCTACCCAATTGATTCATTATACAATAAGTTATATCAAGGTGGCTATATATTTTACGTAGACGAAACTACTGGCAGGGCAATGGTTGTAAATGGAGAAACCTTCACAGGTCAGGGAGATATATATTGCACTAACTACGAGTTAGTTTCTGACACTTCTGTTGGTAGTGGCCTTAATAACTCTATTTTTCTTTCTAATAATTGTTCATCTTACTATACTTCATCTATGAATAACTATGTTACTAATAATCTTAATTTGATAACTTATTCAGAAGACTATTTTACTGAATATGATGGTTGGTTTACCCCATCACTAGGAGAGTTGAGATTAATCTGCGAAAATGTATTAAGCAATACTGGAAATAATTATGGAACCTATGTATCTACTTCTTTTCACCCACATCTTCACACAAGACCATATGCAATTAATCCAAATAATTGTTCTAATTATTTCATAAATTTTGGCTCTAATGCTACGGCAACAATTATGAGGGTAAGAGCCATTGGAGATTGGGTTGAGGGATGTGCTGATACTCTTGCTGCCAACTATAATAGTCAAGTAAATTTGATAAACAATTTCAACTGTATTTATACATATATAGGAGGGTGTTTAGATAATCTTTATGTTGAATATAATCCTGAAGCAAATATTGATGATGGTGGTTGTGAAACACTATTAATAGATTCGCTAGAAAATCTTAACAATCAATTTGAAAATTTTAATTTAGAAGTAACAACATCAATATCATCTCTGCAACAAGCCCTGGATACTTGGAATACAACATTAGATTTAAATGAAGGGTGGAATATGTTTGGTTATGGCTGTCCATTGTCTATAGATGTTACTGAGGGGCTCTCAAGCTACACAGAAAGTATTATCCTTACTAAGGATAATGATGGTAATGTATACATGCCTGAATTTGGCTTTAATGGGATAGGTGATTTCACCTCTGGCTTTGGTTATCAGATAAAGCTCACTGAGGCAATAGATGGCTTTAGTTTATGTGATTGGTATATTAATGATATTCCTGAAGACAACATTGTTTCTCTGCAGGAGGAAATTGAAAATCTTCAAGCTGAGTTATATTCAATTTATGGATGTATGGATTCTTTAGCATGTAATTATTATCCTGAAGCTAATGTAACTGATGGAAGTTGTTGGTATACTGAACAATGTTATGTATTAATTACCGATGATAATATTCAACACGCAGTAGATGCATGGATAGCTGATTCAGTTTCAGCAGAGGCCACCTATGGTCATATAAGTAACTGGGATGTGTCAAGTGTGACTGATATGAGTCTTTTGTTTTTTCAAGCAGAATCATTTAATGGAGATATTTCAGGATGGGATGTGTCAAGTGTTACAAATATGAGTTCTTTATTTTCTCAAGCAGAATCATTTAATGGAGATATTTCAGGATGGGATGTGTCAAGTGTTACAAATATGAGACAAATATTTTTTGGTGCATCCTCATTTAATGGAGATATTTCAGGATGGGATGTTTCAAGTGTTACAAATATGGTAATGATGTTTGCTGGTGCATCCTCATTTAATCAAGATATTTCAGGATGGGATGTTTCAAATGTCACTAGTATAAGTGATATATTTTTTTATTCTTTAAATGACTTATCAGATGAAAATAAATGTGCTATTGAAACTACCTTTTCTTTAAATGGTAATATAAGTTGGACATATGATTGGTGTCCTTAACATTTTCTTAATTAAAGCCCATCATTTTAATAGAGATTTTTGTTTTACAATGAAATTTAATAACTGAGGTAAAATATGTTGCTTTTAATCTATAACTATAAGTTCAATAAATGTGTTGTAGTAAATAATTACACTAATCCCTCTCTATAATTAAGATACCCTATCATTAGGTAATATCCCCTCTTCAAGCAGTAATGGTTTAAGAGCATAGATTTCATCTAGGTTCTCATAAAATGTGTTCGATAACTGGAATGTCTTGGGTACTGAATGAGAGAAAGTAGTTTTGCTTTCTTCCTTTTTTTTGAAATAGCTCTTAATCTTTCGCTATTATTGGTAATGAGTTAAATTCATCAGGGGCATTAAAAGGCTATGTTGCATTTTTTACGGGATTATTATTATACATTGCTTTATATATAAAGCTCATAATTTATATACTTTACAAAGTCAAAGCTTAATATCTATTCTCCTTGAGATGCTTCCAAAAGCGTTTCGAGAGAGAACCGACAAGGGTAACTCTAGGTCCTAATTTCGAATTTTTTTAAAGATTTATTTCTTTCATAAATAGTTATCCAATCCTTCACACTCATTTTTTAAAAAAATTAAATTTTAATCAATTTTTGGGGAAAAAAGGCTAAAAAATGTCAATTTTTGATCATTTTTGATCAATTTTAGCCATTTTTTGAATTTTTATAGTTTTATAAACTACTCATTTTTTCAAAATTATTTTTAATCAATTTTTGAATTTTTGAATTTTTGTTTTTGAATTAAAATATTATTAATTTAATTAAACTTGAATTAGTTATTTTCGATATTCAGTATTTTTATTTAGTTTTAAAAGTGTTATGAAAAAAATATTTTTTGTTTTATTTTTAGTTTTCTCAATTTTAGTAAAGTCTCAATCTATTGAAATAAACTCTCCATTACCATATCCTATGTTAGATTATTATCCTTTTAATAGTCAAACTTTACCATCTCCAATTCAATTTAGCAAATACAATATACTTACCCCTCAAATTAATCTTGATTGTTCTTTAAAAGCTAGGTCAATAACATATTACAATAGCTATTACACATTTGGACAGATTGTCCCAGAATATTCAATAGTACAAGTTTATGGCTCATGGTCTCAAATTCCTGATTCAATTTCTAATAATATCCCTGATTCATTAACTTCAGGTCCACCAAATTTTGTTCCATTAACACCTTACATTAACTCAGGATTTGATAGCGCAAGTGTTACGGGTTTTATTAATATTGTATCAACTGAATTCTTAACAGGATGGTCCCAGTGGTTTTATTTTGATAATAATGGAAATATTCTACTATATAATCAAATATCTTATCCTTTATCATCTAGTAGTTATATTTATAATGAAAGTGGATTACCAATTTATAATAATAATTTAAGCTATGGTAATTCAGCTAATAATTCATTAGAATTACAATGGACTAATGAAAATCAAATATGTACAGTTATTGATAGTGGAGAAATTAATTCAACATATGAATTTAATTCAAATAATATATTAGCTAAATATCAAAACTTTAATTATGAAAATTCTAACTTAGATTCAATAAATTTTCATTATAATGATGATAAATTAATAATTCAAAGTCAAATATCTTATATAAATAGTAGTCAAATTATTTGTGATTACAATTGGATAGATGAAAGTAATTTAGAAATAACTTTTAATAATTTTCAAAATGGCGATTCAGTTTCAAACTTAATTGATGGTAATATTTCTAAAATAATATATGAGGTAGATTCAAATTTGTATGTGACAAAACTAACTTACTTAGATAGTAATTTTAATAAAATAATAAGTTGTGAATATCTTTTTTGTGAAGACGAAGTACCAATTTATGGATGTATAGACTCACTTGCGTGTAATTTCGATTCATTAGCTAATACCAATAACGGATTTTGTGCTTATATTGATGAATGTGGAGATTGTGGAGGCCCAGGACCCGAAATTGGTTATGATTGTGCAGGAAATTGTCTAGATGGAACCTCTCTGGTAACTATTGATGTTGGAGGAGGTAATTGGGCTTCTGAAATTGAGTGGGAAATTCAAAACTTTGAGGGAAGTGCTGGTGTATTTGAATTGTGTTTAGAAGATGGTTGTTCATTATTTAATATTTCAACTTCGTTTGGTGGAGAAGGATGGTATGGTAATCAAATAACTATAACTGAAAATTTGTCACAATCAACAATATTATCAGGAAATCTAGTAGGTAATAATTCAGGAGGTATTGCTATTGGAATTAATTCTTTGGAAGAATGCGAGGGGGGTATTGGATGTTCAGATTTAAGTGCATGTAATTACGATGAAGAAGCACTCGTATCTGATATGTTGTCTTGTATATATCCTCAGGAATATTTTGATTGTGATGGGAATTGTATAAATGATTATGATTTAGATGGAGAGTGTGATGAGTTTGATTATAACGATGATTTGGGAAAAATTGAACCAAAAAATATCAGTAATAATTTAATAAAAATAATAGATGTTATAGGAAGAGAATATAAAAGTCACAAAGATGGTATAATTTTATTTTACATCTATGAGCATGGTAAAGTTGCAAAAAAGTATACCAAATTATAAAACTAAGTATTTTGAATAAAAACGAGTATTACATTTATACTATTTTCATTTTAAGAGTGAATAATTACATATACTCCGATAATTATGAGGATATATAAAATATAATGTACATTAATTACTTTTAAAAATAATTAATGTAATATATATACTTTTTAAATAAAATTTTAATTATTATTAAATAATAATTAAAAAAATTATACTGCTTTAACATTGACAGCTCTCATTCCTTTTTTATCTTCTTCAAGTTCAAATTCAACGGAATCACCGTCATTTATTTCTCCTGTAACTCCCGTAATATGAACAAAATAGTCTTTACCTTCTTCACCTTCTTCATTAATAAATCCATAACCTTTTTTTTGATTAAAAAATTTTACAGTTCCTTTTTTCATTTTTTATAAATTTTAATTGAGGGTGAAAGATAATCAAATGATTTGATATGTAATATAATTTATTACAATTATTATTAACTTTTATCAAAATATAAATTAAAACATGAATTGAAAATTAATAATTATTTTATCTTAGATTATAAATAAGTTATCAAATATCAATATTGATTATGACAAAAATTATTAAATGTCCAAAAGAATTATTAAAAAATGATTTATACAGAAAAAATATATTAATAACGGGAGGGTACAGTGGTATTGGCCTTTTTACTTCAAAACAATTAATTAGTCAAAATGCATCAGTAATAATTGCTGGAAAAAATAAAAAAAAAGGAAATAAAATTTCCAAGGAAATAGGATCAGATTTTTTTGAACTTGATTTAAGTAACAGGGATAGTATTGAAAATTTCTCAAATGAATTTAAAAAAAAATATAAAAAATTAGATGTATTAATTTGTAATGCTGCTTTAATGGCTCCCCCGGCACTAGGGAAATCTCAATCTAGTGTGAGGACCAAAGAAGGTCGGGAAATACAAATGGCAACAAATTACTTAGGACATGTATTATTGATTCATCTCTTAGAAAATATAATCAAGTTAACTCCAAACTCTAGGATAATCAATGTGTCAAGTTGTGCAGCTGATTCAATGCCAAGTGGAGGTCAGAAAAATCAAGCTGACATCGATTTATCTGATCCATATTGGAATAAGAGAAAATATATACCTATTGACGCATATGGTCAATCAAAGTTAGCACAAATTCTTTATTCTAATGAACTGGCAAAAAGACTGGAGGGAACTGACACTAAGGTAGTTTCAATTCACCCAGGATGGGGTTCTGCAACAAATTTAGATAGGTATTATCCATTTATTTTGAGAAAAATTTTAATTCCGATAATTGGAAGATTTCTAGGTGCAATAACAATTGAACAAGCCTCCCAAATTCATTTATATTGTGCCTTATCTCCAGATATTGAAAATGGAAAATTTTATTCTCAAATTGGTATTTATGGAAATAAAAATATGCAAAAGGGAGGTTTACCAATGGAATTTAAAAGTCCAAATGCAACTTTAGAAAAACAATCAGCATTATGGAGTTGGACAATGAAAGAGTTAAATTTATAGTTGTTAAATATTTTGATAAATTAATACTTTTAAATCATGAAGAATTTATTTTTTACTTTATTATTTTTTCAAGTTATAATTTGTTACACTCAAAATTATAATAGTCCAGAAAGTATTGATTATGATTCACTAAATTCAAATTATTATATTTCTAATTCATCAAATGGTCAAATACTCAAGTGGGATGGAAATTCATTGACAATTTTTGCAGATAATATTGGTTTTGGTCCTCATGGAATAGAAATAGTCAATAATACAATATTTGTTTGTAGCGGATCGAATTTATTGGCATTTGATTTAGAAGATGGAAGTCAAATTTTAGATTATAATTTGAATGCTACATTTTTAAATGGCATTACTCACTCAAATCAAGATTTATATATTTCAGATTTTGGTGATAAAATGCTTTACAGATACAATTTTTTAAATAATAATTTTGAAATTATTAGCACATTTGAAGAAAGACCAAATGGTGTGTGTTTTGATGAATTTAATAATAGGATATTGGTAGTATGTTGGGGAAGTAATGCACCAATTTATGAAGTTGATTTAATTAATAATAATCATAATACATTATTATATTCAGGACTAGGAAATCTTGATGGGATTGCAATAGATGATTGTGGATATTTTTATGTTTCAGCCTGGAGTGATAACTCTATTTATAGATATAGCTCAAATTTTCAAAGCGTTCAATTAGTTGTAGAAAATTTAAGTCATCCTGCAGATATTTTTTATAATAAAATTACAAATACTTTAGCAATACCAAATTCATTAAATAATACTGTAGATTTTTTAAATTTTGATTTTTGTAACAATTTGACATTGTCAAAACATCCTGTAATTAAAAAAAATATTGTCAAAACTGTTGATGGATTTGGATTAAATATTTGTGAACAATCATTTAGACTCATGATTGATATTTTTGATGATGGATCTTCTAAAAAGAGAATAATTTTAAATTAATATAACAATTAAATTTTTAATCAATGAGAAAGATAATTAATCTGTTTTTTTTTCTATTGGGCTCCTTATTAAAATCCCAAATTCATCCAGGTGTTAATCAATTAAATATTAGTCATTTAATTGATGGTCAAGAAGTTATCAGAACAGTTTATGTCAAGACTCCTATGAATTTTAGTTTAAATAATATTTATCCAATAGTTTTCGTATTTCACGGAGGAGGAGGTTCAGGGGAGCATTTTTTACATTCTGGATTTTTTAACTTTTTGACAGATTCAAAAGAGTTTATTGGAATTTATCCGAATGGTTATTCTGATAATCCTGATGATATTGGTGGTCATTGGAATTTGGGAAATGAACCTTCATCTGCAGATGATTTAGAGTTTGTTGATTTGATATTTCAAGAAATTGAGTCATTTTCTTTTATAAATTTTGATAAAGTATTTGCAATTGGTATGTCTAATGGAGCAGGAATGGTTAACCTTTTAGGTAAATCTAGATCCTATTTTGATGGTATTGCTCCTTTATTTAGTCAGCAGTTAGTTACTATTGGTGAATTAGAGACTTTATATGAATCTTTAAAAGTTTTTCAGGTTGTCGGACAAAATGATGAATCTATTCCGATTAATGGGGGGATATCATTTAATGGAGAATTTATGTCAGCTATAAATAGTGCTCAAAATTGGGCAGAAAATTTAAATTGTGATATATCATATATTACAGAAGAAAATATATTTTTAGGGAGTACAGATTTTTATTCAACTACCTATACTGCTTGTAATAATTCTCATTCAGAAATTAAATCCTTAGTAGCAATAAATACTGGTCATAATTGGAATAATCCACAAACAGAAATTGCAGTTTTAGAAGAAATTTGGAATTTTTTCAATACAAGTCATTTAGAAACTAATAAAATTCAGTCTCAGACAAGAAAAATTGTTTCTGTATTTGATATATTAGGTAGGGAATGCAGTACTCCAATATATAATTTATTATACTTTTATTTGTATTCTGATGGATCTTTTGAAAAAAAAATAATTGTAGATGAAAATTAAAGTTTTTAGCTTAAGAATTTTCGAATTTATTGTAAAATTTAATAGAAGCTATAATTCCAATAAATGAAAAAATCGTTAAGATCGTAAATACAATACTTTGCCCTTTAATCCCAGAATATTGATCAAGAAAATATCCATATAAAGGGCCGCTAAAAATGTCTGGTGTATATCCAATTATAGAGATAAACCCCACGGCTGTCCCAGTTAGATTAATTGGAATATTGCCCCTTTTCATTACAGAGAAATAAAGAGTTCTTGCAGAATATATTCCAATCCCTAGTAAAGTTGTCGAGAATAAAAATAATAATTCTTGATTAATTGAAATTAATTTTAGAGAAAAAAATAATGAACCAATTAACGTAAATGTAAAACTGATTATTAACATTATTGTAGCTTTAAATTTAGATAAAAAGATTGCAATCAGAATTGCAATAGTGGGTCTTAAGTAAAGTAAAAAAGTAGAAATTTTTGCGGACTCAACTTCATTGTAATCCATTATTTTATTGGCGTATAAAGAAATTATATCTGTAGTTTTATATCCCACATAAGCACATAGTATAATTACCATGATTAATCTTACAGAGTATAATTTTTGAACAGACTTAAATTTCTTGAAAGAAAATTTTTCTACCACATAATTTTTATTTTTTGGTATAAAGAATTTCATATATTTCCATACTAAAATTGAGACTGATGCTACAAAGAAAGATGTAAAAAATATTACTTTTGAAAAAGCCTCTCTCTTCTCTTGTAAGTCTATTTTAGAATTGAATTCAGTAATTAACAGTGAAAAAATCATGATACAAATTGAAGCAATGATTGCACCAATAATACCTCTCCCCCCTTCAAGTAAACCAAATGCCAAAGTTTGACTGTCATTGTCTCCCCAAATTCTTGTTGCTTTTATCATCGGTGACCAAAATAAAAAAACAGTAGTAAACCCCCAATAAGCATATAAAATTTTAAGACCTAAAAATCCAGGATAATTTGCGTAATATAATCCTCCTAAAGAAGTGAGTATTAGAGATGTACTCATTAGTTTTCTTGGAGGATATCTATCTGCCAAAGGCCCCCCAATAAGATAAGATAAGATAGCAACAAATCCATAAGTTGAAAAACAAATTCCAAGTTCGGTATTTGATATTTCAAATAATTCTAATACGGTGGGTCTAAAAACTCTTGATATTATGTAGGGTAACATAAATACTGTTTCAGCTGCAAGGATTAATAAAATTATATTAAGGATTGATTTTTTTTTCATAAGAATCAATAAATATAATTTAAAAAAAATAATTAGTTTTAAATCAAATTATAAGAAATAAGTTAGACAACAGGAAAATATTATTTAATATTTATTAGTTGGATAATTTTTTGGGACAGGCCAATTGTCATCATAACCATATTTCCATTTTAATGTTTTAAGCTCATCTTCAGTTGAAAGGCATTGATTTAGCTCATTAGTTATTTTTTTTTCATCCATGTCCTGTCCAATTAGTACTATTTCATTTTTTCGATCACCAAAAGTAATATCCCAGTTTGATTCAATGTTTTTTTGGTTATCAACAAATGTTTGGTTCTGAATTCTTTTTTCGAAAGCCATACTACACCACCATACTCCGGCAGGATCTGCTTTTAATGACCCTCCAGCTTGACTCCATATCAGAGCTTGATTTGGTCTTGAAGATAACCAAAATAATCCTTTGCTTCTTATAATTGAAGATGGGAATCTTTGTTGAACATAAGACCAAAATCTCTCAGAATCAAAGGGTTTATTATTTCTAAAAACAAATGATGAAATTCCATATTCATCAGTTTCTGGAATATGATTATCTTTATTAAGTTCCTCAATCCACCCGGCATTTTGTTCTGCTTCTTCAAAATTAAATAATCCAGTATTTAAAATTTTATTAGGCTCAATTTTACTATATGATGATTCAATAATTTTAGCCGACGGATTTAATTTTTTAATTGTAGATTTTAAGAATCCAACAACTTCTTTTGTTACTAGATCTGTCTTATTTAAAAGAATGATATTTGCAAATTCAATTTGATCAGTTAATAAGTTCACTATTGTTCTAGTGTCATCTTGGATATCACTCAAATTTCTGTCTTTTAATTTTTCAGGACTTCCAAAATCTTTAAAAAAATTATATGAATCAACAACTGTGACCATTGTGTCAATGTAACTGAACTTAGAAAGATCGATATTATCTTCTTCATTAACGAAAGAAAATGTCTGAGCTACAGGAATGGGTTCACTTATACCTGTACTTTCAATTAATAAATAATCAAATTTTTTTTCTTTAGCTAATTTCTCAACTTCAATCATAAGGTCTTCTCTTAAAGTACAACAAATACATCCATTACTCATTTCGACTAATTTCTCCTCTGTTCGAGATAGAGTATTTGTGTCTTTAATATACTCATAATCAATATTTACCTCACTCATATCATTCACAATAACTGCAACTTTTAGCCCCTGCCTATTATGTAGTATATGATTTAAAAGTGTAGTTTTTCCTGACCCAAGGAATCCACTTAAAACAGTCACGGGTAATTTATAATCCATATTGATATTTGCTTTAATTTTTTTCTGCAATAAAATTATAAAAAATAATTATTGCAACAAAGTTGCAATATATTTATTTAATATTAAATCAAGAAAATTGAAGTTTTATTAAATAATATTATTTTTGACTTAAATTATTTAAAATCATATTATGAAAAACCTTTTATTATCAATAATATTTATTCCTTCTATTTTGTTATCTCAGGGTTTTAATACTGGGATAAATTATAATTTTAATAATTACGAATTTTATCAATCCTCATATTATGGTTATCCCTATGGTAATCCTTACGGAAATATTTCAAATACTCAAAATAATACATTGAATTACCCTATTCCCGTTTTATATAACCAAGCTGTAAATTTACCAATACCAATACAATTTAATAAGTTTAATACAATGTCTCCAAAAGTTGATATTAGTTGTCCTGTAGAGGGATTAATGATTACTTCATACAACAACAACGACATTAACAATATTATGTCGTATTCTAATTATAATACATATAATTGGATAGATTCATTTAATATTTATGAAGAAGGAGCAATGTTTTCAAGTCCAACTCATTATTCTTTTAACTCAGAAGGTTATATTGATAGTTGTGTTAATGGGGGGTTTTGGTCGGTTCCTACTGTATTTGGATATTTTATTTACGATGAAGTTGAATTAATAGACTCTTTAATTGTCGGAGCTGATAATCCTATGATTGATGCTGATTCTATTAATTTTTCTTGGATTAATAATAATCAAATTTGTATTTCTAATATAGAAAATAGAAATCTTGCAAAATATGAATTTGATTCGTTTGGAAATTTATTAAACTATAACAGTTTTGAATATATTCCAGTTGATGAAAATGGTGATACTGTTTTTAGTAATGGATATTATCCTATGGGGCCTGTTGCTGTTAATTACCCTGGAAATTTAAATACAATAGTAGATACTGTTAATTTTTATTATGATGAAAATGGTTTAATATCTCAGTCAAGAATTAAAAAAACTAATAGAATATATTTTCAATATACATCTGATTTTGATACATTATTTTTTATGGGGGATACTATGATTACCCCTCATAATAACGATACAACTATATTATCTGTGATTACATTAGATTACAATTGGGTAAATCAAAATCAAGTAGAAATTGATATTAATTACATAACTGAAAATTCAAATAGCGGATATAATCTTGGTTCAGCAGGGTATGGTGTTTATATGGGGCAGTATAATAATCAAGAAATTTCAAAGATAATTATAGATGTAGATTCTAATAAATATGCTAAAAATATTACATATCTAGATTCAAATTTAAATAATTTAATTAATTATGATTTTCAATTTTGCGATGATGACAGCCTTATTTTTGGTTGTTTAAATCCATCTGCATGTAATTTTGACAGTTCAGCAAACTATAATACTGAATCATCATCAATTTCATACGATGGTCAACCAATAAATAATCCTTGTTACTTTGAATATGATTCTTGTGGACAATGTGGAGGAAATAATTTTCCAGAACCAGGATTTGATTGTTTTGGTAATTGTATTTCCGGCAGATTAGTAACAGTTGATGTTTTTGGGTCCTTAACCTTTAACGTTTCTTGGGAGTTAAATGGAATTGAGGGAGTAAGTAATGTACCTCAACAAGTTTGTTTGGATGATGGATGTCATTTTTTAAATTTGGAAACACTTGATGGAAATAGTTGGTTTGGTACTCAAGCTACTGTGACACTAGATGAAAATAATTATAATATTTTAAACGAAAATTTAGCTGGAACATACTATCTTACTGGTAGTAATACTCAATTGGCATTTCCTTTGAATTATAAAGGTTTTTGTGGAGTTGTATATGGTTGTACAGATTCTTTAGCGTGTAATTTTAATGAATACGCAAATAATGATGATGAATCATGTATCTACCCTGAACAATATTATGATTGTTATCATAATTGTATTAATGATTTTGATCAAGATGGTGAATGTGATGAATATGATTATGATGATGGTTTGGGAATCAATAAATTAAATGATAATTCAAATAGATTAATTAAAATGATTGATGTTCTAGGAAAAGAGCATAAATTTCATCCTAAAGGACTAATTCTATTTTACATCTATGAAAATGGGGAAGTCAAAAAAAAGTATAATAATTAGAAAAAGTATAATTTATTAATTGAGTTTTTTCTTTTTAAAATTTATAAAAAAATTTATAAAATAAACTAGACTAAGTAAAATTGATATTCTTGCAAGATAATCACCGTACATAGTATAGAATGTAATTTTTGAATTTTTATATATATTGGTATTGATAATTCCGCTTTTATTATAACTTAATGAGTCTAAAATTTCCCCGAAAGGATTTATCACAGCACTTATACCAGTATTTGCGCTTCTAACTAGAAATTTTCGATTTTCTAATGCCCTTAATCTTGAATAAGCAAAATGTTGTGAGTATCCATATGAATCTCCCCACCAACCGTCATTGGTAATTATTGTAATCCAATTCGCTCCTTTTTTGACAAATTTTGATACATATTCACCATAAATCGACTCATAACAAATAATTGATGAAAAAATTCCTACATCAGTATAAAAATTTGAAATTGAGTCATTTCTACCAAAATTACCAATTTGATTATCAATTTTTATTGGGAATCTATCAAAAATTGGAGAAAATATGTTTGGGTAAGGAATGGTTTCAGCTCCTGGAATTAATTTTGATTTTCGATATATCTGATGCGGGATATTTTTTGAAAATAATATAGAGCTATTAAACACTTCAAAAAAAATATTATTCTTATTTCGAACCGAATATTTATATTTATTCTTCCCTTTATAAATTTGAGCTGTTGTTGCTCCTGTCAATAGGAACATGGTAGGTTTTTTTTTTCAATAATGAATCTAGTCTATTTATAATTTTGAATTCCATTAGTCTTGATTCCCACATCCATTTTTTTAAGAAGTTTTCTGGTAAAAGTGTGAGTTTTGCATTAAAGTTTCTATCAATATTAATTAAAGAGTCTACCCTGTCAAATTGAATATCTTGGGATAATTGAAATTTTTCAGTGTAACAATCAAAATTTGGCTGAACGATACTAATTTTAATTTCATTATTAGAATCGTTTATATTCAAATCTTTAAAATTTTTAAAATTTATAATCAATTGGGAAAATATTACCGGTAGAATTATTACTAAAATTTTAGAAAAGTTCCCGCTATTGAATTTAAATGAATCTTGATCGATTAAATTGTAAATTATCACATTTGATAATAATATCCATAAAGATCCACCAAAAACACCAGTATACTCATACCATTGAATCAAGTATATGGAATTTGAAAAAACATTCCCAAGAATTAACCAAGGCCAACTAAAATCCCAGTTGAGATGAGGAAATTCAACTATGGATATCCAAAAAATAATTAATGAAATATAAAAATGTTTTTCACCATATTTTTTCTTGATTATACTAGATAATAATAAGACTAGAGCCATAAAAAAAGCATTATAGAAAGACGCAAATATCCCCCCAAATACATTAGTTTTTATTACCCAATAACAAAGTAAAAAGTTTGTTAGTAGAAAATTGAAAAATAAAATTAAAAATAACTTAAGATTTGCTGTTTTAACCTGATATGAAAAATTTTTTATGATTTTAAATAGAGGTATAAAACTGAAAAATATTAGAAATGGGAATCCATTTGGAGGCCATGATAAAAAAAATAAGGTTGATGATAAAATACAGAGGAGAATTTGGTTTAGATTTCTCATTATTTTTTTTTAAGTTTGTTAATGATTTTTTTTTATCACTATTTAGTGAAAAATTCAAATTATATAAGATATATATCATAAATCATAAATCTATGAATAATTTTTTAAAATCCCTTTTCGTATTATCGATACTTTTCTTTACTGGCGTTAAAAGTTTTGCTGGAGATATGAGTGCCTTTGACCAAGGTCAAGAAGCTGAACTTTTAGCTCTTATTAATAATCTAAATGGTACTGATGAAGGAAAAGCTATACATATTAGAGTAAATTTTAGTAATGACAATCTTGCTGAATCATTATCACAATGGCAGTTGGTTGAATATGAAGATGGAAATCCTGAAGATGGAGATACTTTAACTTTTCCGGATATTTTATTATATGACGCAAACAATCCTGATACTTATAACCTTACTCAATATCTTCCAACAATAGGAGGTCCTTATGATGTTTTAATTGCTCATTCACCAGAATCAATGGTTACCTCTTTGGGGAATTGCTTATTCGAATTTGATTATGTTTTTCAAGCTGATTTGTCTGGATTTTTGTCTGGAACTGCAACTACAGATTTTATTTATACAGCAGTTAATACCACTCCTGATGAAACTGTATTACTTTATTCTTGGTCTGAGGAAAATGCTAACTTGACTGCTGATCAAGAATGGGATTATTCTGGTACATGGATGTATTCTGAAGGTTCTTCAGATAATGGAGTTTTTACATTTGGTTCTTCAATTAGATATGACAACTTATATCAACCTTTATCTCCACCTGCTACCTATCCACTATGCTCTTCATTATCATTTCCAATTCCAAGTGACTCTTTGGATTGTAACGATAATGATTTTAGCGGTTTAGGTAATTTAATTGGTGATGGCTTTTGTAATGATGGATCTGAAGGATTTAATTTTAATTGTTATGAATTTGATTTTGATGCAAATGACTGCTCTCTTAATTATGAAGATCTTTTTGGGTGTACAAGCACTTGCGCTCCAAATTACAGTGTAACTAATTTTTATGATGATGGATCATGCGATTTTTACGAAGGATGTAATTTCCCTTATTCTGGTCCTGCTTCAATTTACGAATATCAATACATTAATATAGATACTTGTGCAATTCACAACGTGGATCTTTGTATTCCTACTGTATATGGTTGTATGGATCCAAATTATATTGAGTATGATCCCCTGGCAAATTCTGAAGACTATGGAACATACATTGAATTTTGTGAAAATCTTATTGGATGCCCAGAATCTAACAATATATTTGTTGAGGTTACTGGTACTGATGATTCCACATACAATGTTTACGGTTGGCAGTTATCAAATCAATTTTATGAAATTCCTGAAGATGCTGAAACTTTTTATGGAGGTAACAATGAAATAGGGATATACAACTATTGTCTATCAGATGGCTGCTATAGACTTGATATGAATAGCACATGGGACAATGGAAATATTATTGTAAGGCTAGATTCAAATATAATTTTAAATGAAATAATGGATGATGGGGCTAATCTTGAGATTCATTACTTTGGGTTAAATGTGATTAGTGAAAATTGCGTTGATTCATCTATAGTATTAGGATGTACTTATTCTGATGCAGAAAATTATAATTCACTTGCTACTCAAAACAATGGAACATGTGAGTATATTCTAGGATGTATGGATGAAGATGCATTTAATTATAATCCTGAAGCCACTCAAAGTGATGGCTCATGTGTCGATTACCTATGGGGTTGTACTGATTCTAATTACTTGGAGTTTAATCCTGAAGCTAATATGGATGTCGGTTGCGTATATCCTAATGATTGTGATGGATATGAAAGTGTATATGTTCAAGTAAGTAATTATGAAAATTCTAGTACTGGTCTTGTTTGGAGTGTAGATATTGAAGGTGATAATATCAATGATTTTGATGGAAGCCTTGGGGATACAAGTTTATTCTGTATGGTTTCAGGAACGTGTATGTTGCTTAACCTTTACGAACCCAATAATAGTAATTCTAATAATCCGGTGTGGAGTAATGCCACAGCATCTGTTGTTCATGCTGATGGGACTGTATTATTGTCAGAAGTTGATTTTAATGGAACGGAAGAGACATTTTCAGTATGTTATGGAGAATTTGAAGATGGAGGTCTAGGTGGTTGTACTTTTTCTTATGCCTCCAATTATAATCCTTTAGCAACATTTAATAATGGAACATGTGAGTATTATGATTGTCAAGGACAAGATTATACTGAATATGCAGATATTTGGATTGGAGATGGGTATTGTGATGATGGAACTTGGACTTTGTTTTTTAATTGTGAATATTTTAATTATGATGAGGGAGATTGTCAAACACCTAATGAATTAGGTCTTGAATTAAAGGGTATTTTAGACTTAGATATAGGTTCATCAAATGGTAAGGCTGTTCACCTAAAAGTTCATGGTGAAATACCTGATTTGAGTATATATTCAATAGGAGTTGCTAATAATGGAGACGGATCTGATGGTGAAGAATACTATTTACCAGGAATAAGTGCCTCTAATGGTGACGACATTTTATTAGCTAGAAATACTCAAGCAATGTCAGATTACTTTGGAAGTTGTATAGGAAAGTTTGATCATCTCATTNAAGTTGGTGGGGCTATAGACCAAAACGGAGATGATGCAATTGAATTATATAAAAATGGTCTTGTAATTGAAACTTTTGGAGATGTTGATGTTGATGGAACTGGAACATCTTGGGAATATCAAGATTCGTGGGCTTTTAAAGAAGATGTTTGGACTTTTGGAGGAGTCAATTGTAGTGATAATATTGAATCTAATGATAATGCTCCTTGCCCTTATCCAATTTGTGAAGTTCCAATTGCAGGGTGTACCGATCCTTTAGCAACTAATTATAATTCAGATGCTAATATTGATAACGGAACTTGTATTTTAAATACTGTTATAGGTTGTATGAATTTGAATGCTTTAAACTATGATCCAGAGGCAACTGTAAATTCTGGTTGTATTCTTCCAATATATGGATGTTTGGACACAATAGCCCTTAATTATGATACTTTGGCTAATACTCCAGATGGCTCATGTGATTATATTGATGGATGTACTAATCAGCTTGCACCAAATTATGATCCAACAGCTACTCAAGACGATGGTACATGTGCATTTTTCTATATTGATGATGTAGATTCAATATCAGCATGTGGATCAATACTTTATGATTCTGGTGGTCCCGATGGTAATTATTTAGATTATGAGAATCATACAATAACAATATTTCCTGAGAATCAAGGTGAATATGTTTCAATATTTTTCAGTTCATTTCAACTCGAAGATTGTTGTGATTACTTAACTATTTATGATGGAGAAGGAAGTGCATATCCAACACCTATCTTACAAGATGGTTCAAATGNATCATCNTTAAATGGAAAAACTTTTTATGCATCTCCAACAAATGAGTCGGGTGCATTAACAATTACTTTTACATCTGATGGTTCAGTTACTTACTCTGGATTTTCTGCCGAGATTAGTTGTATAACCTATGATGGTCCTGGATGTACAAATCTAAATGCTTCCAATTATAACCCACAAGCCGGGACTGATGACGGTTCTTGTATATTTGATGATTGTGATAATTATAATTGTTTTGATGACGAATATAATCTTTCCAATACTCTAGTTGCTTATGGTTATATGTTTAGTTCTCCAGGATGCCAACAGCTTGCTGAAATGACAGGTTATTTGAATGACCCGGCTATAGCTGTGCTTTGTTGTGAAACCTTTTCTAATTATGAAGGATTTGATGTTCAAACTTATGGTACCGAATGTTTGGGGGAATCTTGTCTAGATAACGAATTTACATGTAATAATGGACAATGTATTGATATGAGTTTATTTAACAACGGAACTGAGTTATGTGGTACTCCAAATAATTTCTATGCTCCAGATTGCAGTGATGGTTCTGATGAACCTTGTATTGATCAGGCATCTGATCTTTATGGATGTATGGACCCTAGTGCTNCGAATTATAACTCTGAAGTTACAATAGATAATGGAAATTGTGATTATCCAAGTTATGGATGTATGGATCCATATGCTATGAATTATAGCTCTGGTGCGACTGCTAATTTTAATTGTCAATATCAACCTGCTGGAGGGACTTGTTCAATGCAGATGATAAATGAAATTGTTTATGGAGTATATAACTGTTTGGGAGATTGTATATTCCCTGACACTAACAGTGATGGAATTGACGACATTCCTTTGTCACAGATAATTGCAGGGTGTGAAGACTTATATGATCCTGGATGTACTTATCATGAGGGGCTTAATTATGACGTTCCAGATCAAGGATGGTGGGGATGGAGTGATGATGGCTCATGCACTTTTATCAGACATGGTTGTACTAATCCTGTTTCTGTAAACTATAACCCTAATGCTAACTATGATAATGGTTCTTGTTTGATCCCTGTTGTTAATATTTTTGGCTGTACTAATCCATCTGCTGACAATTACAATTCATCAGCAAATGTTGATGATGGAACTTGTGATATTTCAGGCTGTACTGATCCATTTGCTGAAAATTACAATTCATCAGCAAATGTTGATGATGGAAGTTGCGATATTTCAGGATGTACCACTGATTGGGCCCAGAATTATAATCCAGAAGCAACTGTAGATGATGGTTCTTGTGAATTTATTTATGGATGCTTAGATTTTAGTGCAACTAATTATAATCCTGATGCAAATTATAATGATGGAAGTTGTTATTATTATTCTGATGAAGTAGGAAGTCCTTGTACTATTCTTATTTCTGAACAAGTTTATATTACAGTTTCTATTCCATATCCACCATTTTCTGTTGAAGAACCTGTTTTTGGTGCTTTCCAAGATGTAGAATATTCTGGAGCTTATGATTGTGATTTGAACTGTTGGCATGATCAATCTACGATTGAAAGTTCTGGGGAATTTAGTTGTTTAGGTGAAATTATCATTGGATGTAATAATCCTTTAGCATCTAATTATAATCCATCAGCAAATGTTATTATAAATGATGATTGTGTAATTAGTGGTTGTAGTGATATAAATGCATTAAATTATAATTCTGACGCGACTGAAGATGACGGCTCTTGTCAATACGTTGATGGATGTATAGACGATATTGCATTAAATTATAATCCAGAAGCAACTCAAGATGATGGTTCATGTCAATATTTTGAGGGATGTATGGATGATGATGCATTAAATTATAATCCTGATGCGACACAAGGTGATGGTTCATGTCAATACGTTGGGGGATGTATGGATCCATCTTTTGTAAATTACAACCCTGAGGCTTTAATTGATGATGGTTCTTGCTCTAACGATATTCTAGGATGTACTTATTCTTGGGCATCAAATTACAATTCTGATGCAACACAAGATGATGGTTCATGCGATCAGCCTACTTCCTCTGGAGGAGGTGATTGTCCAGAAGTACAAATGCTAGATATACCT
This sequence comes from Flavobacteriales bacterium, assembly GCA_002692065.1. Taxonomy (GTDB): domain Bacteria; phylum Bacteroidota; class Bacteroidia; order Flavobacteriales; family UBA7430. The sequence goes on from NZJX01000009.1 coordinate 19,913, forward strand.
CTTAATCTACCTCAAGGTTGGAGTATGTTTGGATATACTTGCCATGAATCATTGAACTTGTTAGATGCATTTTTTACAATATCAGATAAGATTACTATTGTAAAAGATGCAAATGGAGCAGCATATTTACCTGAATTTCAGTTTAGTGCTATTCAAAGTTTAAATTTCTCTCAAGGATATCAAATTAAAATGATTGAAACTGTAAATGATTTTCAATTCTGTCCATCAGTTATTTTAAATGATTAGTGAAGTAAATTATATTATGAAACATAAAATTTAAATTTGTAATGAAGAATTCAGGAAGTAAACTAAATTTTTTAATTCTTTCAGTAATTGTGCTTACTCTACTTTTTGGTAATGAGAGTTTTAATACAGATATTGATACAAGTGCTATAGATAGTGGAGACACTGCTTGGATGATAGTTTCATGTGCTTTTGTCCTTTTAATGACCCCAGGATTGGCATTCTTTTATGGAGGAATGGTAAATGTAAAAAGTATAATTTCAACTATGCTTCAAAGTTTTGTGGCTCTAGGATTTATAAGTGTTGTGTGGATTTTAATTGGCTTTAGCCTCGCTTTTGGAGATAGTATCTATGGAATAATTGGAAATCCAACTACATATTTCAATTTTAGAAATGTCACTCTTGCTCCACACCCTGAATTTGGATCAACAATACCATTTTTGATATTTGCTTTATTTCAATTGAAATTTGCAATTATTACCCCAGCTATTATATCTGGAAGCTTTGCTGAAAGAATTAGATTTAGAAGTTATATTTTATTTATGCTACTATTTACAATTTTTATTTATTCTCCATTAGCTCATATGACTTGGCATCCTGATGGGATATTTAGGAAATGGGGTGTATTAGATTTTGCTGGTGGGACTGTAGTTCACATGTCAGCAGGTCTTGCTGCTTTATCAGGAGCTATTTTTCTAGGAAAAAGAAAAAAAATTTTAGAAAAACCTGCTAATATACCTTTTGTTATTTTGGGAACTAGTTTACTTTGGTTTGGTTGGTTTGGATTTAATTCTGGCTCTGCTTTGGGTGCAAACTTAGACGCAGCTGTAGCTTTTGCTAATACAAATTTAGCCTCAGCTTCTAGTATGATTACATGGATTTTTTTCGATAGATTTCTCAATAAAAAAATGACTGCAATTGGTGCTTGTATTGGGGCAATTGTTGGTTTAGTTGCAATTACACCTGCAGCTGGATTTGTGACTTTAGGTCAAAGTGTATTTATAGGTTTCATATCTGCTATAGTCAGTAATATATCAATTGGAAGAATTAGAAAAACAAATATAGATGATACTTTAGACGTTTTTCCATCTCATGGAATTGGTGGTATAATGGGAATGATACTAACTGCTATTTTTGCAAAGCAAGTAGGGTTAATTTATGGAGAAATTGAAACATTTATTTTTCATTTAGTAGCAATTATCATTACAATCATATTTACAATGTTAATGAGTTATTTAATATATAGTTTTGTTAATAAACTAATACCTCTTAGAGTAAGAGAAGATCAAGAAGAACGTGGTTTAGATGCATCTCAACACGGGGAGCTTTTTATATAAATTTTTCTGATTAATTTGTTAATTCATATTTCATGAATGTTTTTGGCGATCCACTTGAACTTTGCAATATAAATCCTATGACAGGAGCATTCAGAGATGGAAAATGCAATACCGGTCCTAATGATATAGGGACGCATACAGTCTGTGCAATAGTTGACAGAAAATTTTTAGAATTCTCAAAGTCTATGGGAAATGACTTGACTATTGATTATCCTGAATATGATTTTAAGGGATTAAAAAGTGGAGATAGATGGTGTCTGTGCGTATCTAGATGGATAGAGGCATATGAATATGGATGTGCTCCCAAATTAATATTAAAGGCAACTCATATTAAAACATTAGAATTTATTGATTTAAATACGATAAAAAAATTCGAAATAAAATATGACAAGTAAATTTCTACTATCAATATTTTCTTTCCAATAATAAATATGAATTTATAATACTTTTATTTTTCATTTAAAATTTTTATTATTGCAACATAGTTGCTAATCATGGTTGTAAAATTTTTCACATTAAAATCTGATATATTTGGTATGATAGCTAGCATTTTATGTTTAGTTCATTGCTTAATTACTCCATTTATTTTTATCGCTCAAACCTGTATGGCAAGTTGTTGCGCTTCTTCACCATTGTGGTGGAGAAATATCGATTATTTTTTTGTATTAATTTCTTTTTTTGCTGTCTATACATCAACATCAAAATCTAATTATTTATTTATTAAGTCTTTACTATGGACTGTTTGGACTATTTTGTTTTTATTTATTATTAATAAAAGCTTAAATATTTACATTATTCCTGAGTCCTTGGTATATTTTGTAGCAATCTCCTTATCAGCATTACATTTTTACAATTTAAAGTTTTGTAAATGTCAAGGTGCAGATTGTTGCGTTGACTAATTATTAAATTTACAATATCAAACTTTTTTTAATACATTTAAACGTTTAATTAAATACACATATTATGATAAAAAAAATATTAATACCATTTATAATAATCAATTTTAGTCTTGATGCACAAAATTCATCTAATTCGTATGAAGAACTTCTTGAAGAAAACCCATTCAATTCAATGTATCCTAAATTTATGGCATTTGAATCATCGGAATATTTTAAGACTTTCAATAAACTCTTTTCTGATGAGACTCCTATTCCCGCTAAAGAAGCTAGACTAGCAGCTATATCTGCATCAGCAGCAATGCGTTGTGAATACTGTATTTTTGCTCAGGTTAAACTTGCAAAAGATGCAGGAGCAAGTGAAGAGGAAATCAAATCTGCAATACAAATTGCAGCAGAGGTTCAGAGATTTTCAACATTATTATATGGAAACGAATTTGGTTTTGAAAAATTGAGTAAAATAATAAATAAAGAGGAAGAATAATTAATATTTTATTTTCTCTCTGCTTTAGAAACTTTTTTAAAGTCAATATTTTCGTATTTAAAACTATACTCATCAATTAGTGAATTTCCATAGTTCTCTAGCCAATCATTATGAAAAGACATATCAATCCTAGTTGGAGGAGTTACATTAAATTCAACAGAGTATAAATCACCTGTTGGTCCAGGTAATGAAATATTTCTTGCATAATGAAAGTTATCAACTAAATTTATGTGAGGAACTAAATCAATAAAAGTACTATACCCAGTTTTAGGGTTAGTTATTTTTGCATTAATATTTAGATAAGGGATAAATCCATTTTCAACTGCACCCTCTGGAATATTTTTAGTATCCCAATTAACTCTGGCTTCGATGTGAATATTAGTTTCATTTTTTGATAAATGCATAGATTTAGGCATAACATGATCCTTTATTGCGCCCTCAAAAATTATAACAATTCCTGGTTTAATTGTTTCTTTACCGATTATTAATTCAACTTTGTTTTGAGCAAACAAATTACTCACACTTAACAGACAAATAATTAAAAATAACTTTTTCATAAATTTTTTTTGCTAATATAATTCTTTAACAAATTGTTTTATTAATAATTTTATAAATATTTTAAAATTGTTTTTATATTACACATTATGAAATTTATTTTTACTATTCCGCTATTTTTTTTTGTATCAAGCTTGTCCTCTCAAAATGTTCCTGTAAATACTTTACATAATCAAAATATTGAATGGGAAAATGTCTATACTGAGGGAGCCCCAGGTAAAGTAAATAGAGGAATTGTAGATTCAGATGGAAACCCTGTTGTAATTTTTATGCCCGATAATGAGTCTAGAGTTCATAAGATTGACGGGAATTCAGGGCAAATTATTTGGTCCATAACAATTGATAACACAGTTGGATTTGGTATAACCGAAATTAATGATGACAACAGGTGTGATTATATTATTAGTGGTGGTATTGGAGAAACTCAAGAAAGATGGGTATCAAGGGTTAATGGTAATAATGGAGATATAATGTGGAATAAGACCTATGGTTATTCTGGTTCCTCTTGGATGTATGATGGAGTGAGAATGACAATAGTTGGAGATGATGGTTATATATACGGATCAGGTTTTGTCCAAGGGGATGAACCTAATACAATATTTGTGGTTTATGGTGGAAAAGGAATGATAATCAAAATTAACCCTATTAATGGTAATGAAGTTTGGACTAGTATTAATGAAGATGTTGAATATGCACTATCGATAGTTCAAGCATCAAATAACTTTTTATACTATGGTTCTGCATTATATGATGAAAATTTATCACTTTCTAAGCTTAATACTGATGGAAATATACAATGGACTAACTTTATTCAAAATACTGAGAATGCTATTCTATCAGATATAACAATAGATATTGATGATAATATATATTTTGGAGCTCATTCAAGTAGGACAGGGATTGGAGATCCATTTGACTACACTTGTTTAAAAATTGATTTAAATGGTTATGTTGAATGGAATTACAGTTATGCAAATCCAAGAGGCTACAGTCTTGAATATATAAGAAATGAATTATTTGGTATAAAGGTGAATATTGATGGGGTATTTTTATTTGGAGGTACTGGAGATGAAAACGATAATTATTCACAAATTAATCCACCGTTTTTATCATCAGATATATGGAATGGATGGGTCCTTCAAATTTCTGAGAATGGAGATATAATTAGAAGTGATGTATATAGTCAAGCAGATGTCAATACAGCTACTGAATACGGATTTTTGATTGATGGGGGATACGTTATTTTTAATGATACAGATGCATATGGAGACACTGAAGTTGGAGTAATTAAGGTTATATATTCAGATTTATCGAACTGTATTTATGGTTGTACAGATATCAATGCTATTAACTACAATCCACTTGCTAATACAGATGATTTTAGTTGTGAATATTTTCAAAATCAAGATGAGGGAATTTCTATTAGTTTAAATGCTGGTTGGAATATGATAGGGTTTTCATGTTTAAATGATATAAATGTATATAATTCAATTTTACCATATTATGAAAATATAATCATTATCAAAAATAATCTTGGAGGAGCTTATTTACCTGATTGGAATTTTAACGGTATTGGAAATTTCGAGAGGGGCTTTGGATATCAAATTAAATTGTCTAATCCAATTTCTGATTTTAATCTATGTAATTATTAAATTTTATTAGTTTGTCAACACTTCCATCGTTGTAAATATCAAAATATATTCCTTGGTGATTCTTTTTTAAAGTTTTTCCATTAACATCTATGGTTTTTAAAAGTTTTTTCTCACTAGACTGAAATTTGCTAATATTCATGTTGGTATTACAGTCTAATGACATATTTGATGAAAACTTAGATACAAAATTCCAAATTTCAATACAAGCATCTATGTCTTGATTTCCCCAATTATTATAAAAACTCGGCCAATCATGACCACCATTAATTATTTTAAGTTCTTGAACTTCTGAGCATTCATTTCCATTAATCCATGAATATTTTTCAACATAACTACCATCAGAGGAATTTATATTTTCAACCTGTTCAATAATTGGTTGTAAGTCAGTCATATTATGATTTATCCAAAATGAATTTATTTCATTTACACTATGGTAAATTCCTTCAGTGTCATCATATGGATGAGTATCATCCAGTGTCCCGTTAATTGTAAGTACTGAGATTGGATTAGGTGGGGAACAATACGTAAGTTCACCAATAAAAATTCCTCCTGCTACTGATCCTATTGCAGTAATCTTATCACTTAGTTTACATGCTGTTGAATAACAGAACATTCCACCAAGTGAATATCCACACAAATAAACTCGAGAATTATCAATTAAATAGTTATTTGAAATAGTATCAATGATTGCCTCTATAAATTCAACATCATCGTGATTTGTCGGATCTTTATGCATCCAATTTGTACTTAAGTCATCATTGGGATCTTCCAAAGCCTGAGGATATACTAGGATAAAATTAGCTGTATCTGCAACAGGTCTAAAATCTGCTTCGTATAACATATATTCATGAGCATACCCACCTCCTCCGTGGAGAGCAATTAATAGAGGTAAACTACTATTAGAATAATTTTCAGGAACATAAATTATATATTCTCTAATATTTCCATCGCAAATGATTTGCTCGTTAAATATTTCTTGGCCAAAACTTGGTATATAAATAATAAGAAAGTAAATAAATATATTTTTCAATGTATTAATCAATTATATACTCGCAAAATTAAATAAAGTTAATTTAATTATAGTGTTGATTTATTCATTAATTTTATTTTTTTTAAAATTAAACCCAAATTATAAATAGATTTAAATACATATACATTGTGAAAAATCATTTAATTTATTTTATTCTTTTTTCTTTTGGAAATTTTATTTATGCTCAATCTACTAAAGATATATTATTTATCGGAAATAGTTATACCTACTATAATAATCTGCCAAATTTGATTAAAGAAATGGCTCAACTAAATGGTAATGACTTATTTCATGAAAGTCACACACCTGGTTCATCTAATTTTTCTCAACATGCATCTAATTCAAATGTCTTATCACTTCTTAATTCTCAAGAGTGGGATATAGTTGTTTTACAAGAACAAAGTGTAAGACCAGCACGACCTCCTTTGGAGGTTGAAACTCAAGTATATCCCTATGCTGAACAACTATGTTTAAATATTGAATTACTAAATGAGTCGGCAATTCCTATGTTTTATATGACATGGGGAAGAGAAAATGGGTTACAAAGCTATTGTAATTATTATAGTCCATTCTGCACATATGAGGGCATGCAACAAAGGCTAATTGAGAGTTATAATTATATGGCTGAGGTTAATAATGCAGAGCTTGCTCCAGTTGGAGTTATTTGGCAAGCTTTCAGGGAATCTAATCCTGAAATCAGTTTATATACTTCAGATGAATCTCATCCCAGTATTGCAGGATCTTATCTTGCCTCTATAGTATTTTATTGTTTGATATTTCAAGATATTCCTGAGAATATATATTATCCTCAAGGATTAAATAACATCAATACTGAAGATATTTTTAATTTTGTAACCAATGCAATGCAGCCCTCAATAAATCAAATGATATGTGATGATATTTATATAAATTTAGATAATGGTTGGAATATAATAAGTTTCCACTGTAACGAAAATTTGAGTGCAGTTGATGCTTTTTCTGAAATTAGTCAAGACTTAGTAATTGTTAAGGATATTTTGGGAAATGCTTACTTACCAAATATTAATTTTAATGGTATAGGTAATCTAGAGAAAGGTTTTGGTTATATGATTAAACTATCTCAAGAAATTAATAATTTTAATATTTGTCAATAAGTTGATTATTTAATAATTGTGTTATATTTAAAAAAAAATATGAATTTAATGTTAACAGCTTCTTGTAATGATGCAGATAAATTTAAAGAATTTGCATATGACAGAATAAAACATGAGTTTTCTGATTGGTGTGATAACTCCAAATCAATATTTGCTAAAATTGATCAAAATACTGTCATTGAATTATTTTTTGATGTAAATCCAAGTAAGCTAAAAGAATGGTTGTCAAAAAAATCAACTAAGGATATTTTTGAAACTCATAATTTCATTCCAACAAGATATAAATTTGATAAATTAGAATTTTAAAAAATTTTAATTTAACTTTTCTAATTAGAATTGTTACATATATATTTTTAAACTTTTTGTTCAACTATTTTAAATTTATTTATGATTGAAATTTTCAGTTTAAAATGGAAAGTTTATAGCTTAATGACGCTGATTTTCATTATTTTACCTATTGTAATTCCTTTAAAATATAATGAGAAGGCTAAATATAATATTGCAAAAGTATTTGGTGGTTTCATTATTTTAGAACTAATTCTATTTTATTTATATCATTATTACAATAATATTTTTTCATTGCAAGAATCACTCCCATTACATTTGTGTAGAATTATGTGGGTAATTTCATTGTTTGCAATTTTTAAAAAAAATAATACTTCTTTTGAAATGTTATTCCATATTGGAATATTTGGAAGTTTTTATGCTTTATTAACACCTGATTTGGCAAATGATGCAAATTTTTTTTTAACTCTTAATTATTATTTTACTCATGGAGGAATAATTTTTGTAGCATTATATTGTCTAATTAATTTGGGGATGAGACCCAGAAATAATAGTTGGTTTAATGTGATTTTTTATGTGAATATTCTTGCATTTTTTATTTCTATTATAAATTATAACATAGGATCGAATTACATGTATCTTTCCTCAAAACCTGGTGTAGAGAATCCATTATTATTTTTAGATTGGCCATATTATATTTTAATATTTGAACTTGGATTATTTTTTCACTCTTTTTTAATTCATATTTTGTATAATAAATTCTTAAAAAGATATTTAAACAAATATTAATTTATCAACTTATGATTGAGGATTTTTCTAATATTGTTCAGTTTGCTTTTATTCTTGTTTGTTTTATATCTATATTAATATTTTTTTACGCAAGTCGAAGTAAAATTTTTGTTTTATACTCATTAATATGGTTATTAATTCAATCAATTATTGCATTTTCAGGATTGTATTTAAATTTTAACTCTTTTCCACCAAGAATGATGATATTGGGATTGTTACCATCTTTAATTTTTTTGATTTCACTCTTTTTTTTAAAAAATGGTAAATTATTTATTGAACAAATAGATTTACAATTCTTAACTTATATTCATACCATTAGACTTCCGATAGAAATCATATTGTTTTTACTTTTTAGGGCAGAGTTAATGTCTATTTATGTAACACTTGAGGGTACAAATTTTGATATTATTACCGGTATTTCTGCTCCTGTTATTGCTTTAATTTCTTTTAAGAAAAAAAAAATATTAAAAAAGACATTATTAATTTGGAATTTTTTAGGCCTACTTTTATTAATAAATGTTATGGTAACTGCTGTTCTATCAACACCATCACCTATTCAAATGATTGCTTTTAATCAACCCAATATTGCAATATTATATTTCCCATTTAATTTTTTACCATCATATATTGCTCCTTTAATGTTATTTTCTCATCTTGTAGCAATAAAAAAATTAACATTTAATGTTTCAGAAAGTAAGCTTTAAAGATTCTTATTTTCAAAATTTAGATATTGTAAGGTTTCTATCCGCAATTATGATAGTTTTTTTACATAGTTATAAGGGTTGGATTGCTTGGAATGAAAATACTTTTAATAAGTATATTAGTCAAATTATTAATAACTTTGGTATTGGGGTTGATATTTTTTTTTTAATGAGTGGTTTTTTGATTACTTACTTATTAATAATAGAGAAAAATAAAAATACTATAAATATCAAAAAATTTTACTTTAAAAGAATTTTAAGAATTTGGCCATTATATTTTTTTCTAATAATTATTTCACCTTTAATTTTATTGTGGATTAAATATCCAAGTCCAGAAAATTATATTTCAAATATTTTTTTTGTTGGTAATTATGAAATCATAGCTTCTGAAAAGTGGAAATACCCATTTGCTCATTTTTGGTCAATTTGCGTAGAAATGCATTTTTATTTATTCATTCCTTTTTTAATCAATTATATAAGTAATAAAAAAATAGTTAGTGTTTTTATATTATTAATACTGGGTTCGATTTTTTTTAAAATGTATGCATATAAAAATTTAGGGTGGTTTTCAATCTATTTGAATACACTTAGTAGAATTGATTTATTATTAATTGGCTCCCTTGGGGGGGTTCTATATTCAAAAAACTCGTTGTATTATTTAAAACTTAATTTTTTTTACAGAGTTATCTTTTTTATCATATTTGTTTTAATTCTTTCAATGGAACCAGTTACTAAATATGATAATTTTATTGAAGCTGGGTTTAAAAATTACTTATATATAGTAATTCCAATAATTTTAATATTAGATTATGTATTTAATAAAGATAATATGTCTAAAAAAACTAACTTGTTAAATTATTTTGGAAAAGTATCATATGGAATATATATGTATCATAATTTTTTAATACCAATAATTATGATAAAGTTTCAAAGTATCTTTAAAATTAAAAGTTTTTTTATTTTTATTTTGTTGATGATTTTTTTCTCGATTCTTATCTCAGTTATAAGTTATAAATATTTTGAGAGTTATTTTTTAAAGATTAAAAGTTCCTTAAGTTGAAATTTAATTTTACATAATGCAGTGAACTTCAATATTTGTTGATTCTGGAGTTGCTGGAGAAGGAAGTGAATCTCCATCAGTATCAAGATAATATGTTTCCTGAAGCATATATCCTCCGTCTTCAAGATCATGTAATGCATCTTCGCAGTGTTCACCTAAATCAAGTAATTCATATTCGACTCCATCATGCATTGAGACAACATGACATTCTGCACATTCTTCATCCTGGGAACATGAAATATAAAATGTAACAAAGGATAAAAGTAAGAAATAAGATAAAAGTTTATTTTTTTTCATAGTTAAAGTATTTATATAGTTAGATAATTGATTACAAAGTATAAGTTTCGACCTTGATTTGGTATTCCGATATTTTTAAGGTTAGAAAGGTGATTTATATATTCTTCATTAAAGATATTTGATATTCCTATTTTAAAATTTAAATTTCTTTGTTTTCTCATAGAGAAATTAGTTTCCAAATTAAAAATTTGATATTTTTCAGAAGCTGATTCGAAAGTAGAAATATTATTTTGATCTAAAAACTGTGTCCACTGAATTGAAAAAGATTTGAATTGTATCCAATTATCACGAATTTCAAAATCATATCGCAAATTGGTATTTAGTCTGGTTTGAGGTATTAATGGTAAAGAGTTATTATTTTCATCTTCTCCCATAACTAAAGATAGATTTTGTTCAATGTGAAATTTGTGAGCAAAATGAGGATGATAATGAAGGAAAAATTCCCCTCCATAAGTTTTTGCTTTTTCAGCTTGAGAATAAATATATACATTATATCCATCAATTATATTATCAATAGGTTCAAAATATATGTAATTATTAAATAAATTAATAAACGGATTTATATTAAATTTTAAGTGATCAGTAGAATAATCATATGATAAATCAAATTGATTTGCAAATTCGCTATCTAGTTCAGTATTTCCAATTTCATATCTATTAGTCCCATGATGAACTCCATCAGATAGTAATTCGCTAAGATGAGGAGGTCTAAACCCTGAACTAAAATTACCTCTAATTGTATGTTTTTTCTTACTAAAAACAACTCCAAAAGAACTATTTAATTTTTTGAATTCTTTGTTTAAAATATCCTCTTCATTTTCAATTGATCTATGATCATATCTAAAACCAATTTGTGTCTCAAAATTATTTTTGGAAAACTGTAAAAGAGAATACATACCTAGGTCATTTGAATTAGCATTAGGTATCAGTTCATTTAAAGCAGACTTGTCATTACTGTGGCTTGTAAACATCCCTTGAGAACCTAATATTAAAGTTGCATTTTCTTTAAAGTTTGAAGTATATTTGATATTGTAAGGCACATTAGTTAATAACATTTTGATTTCTGGTATAGTAACTTTGTCGTGTTCAGTAATCATATTTGAGGTAAAACCTGATAAAATTTGAAGGTTAGATTTATCAAAAAAGAATTTGTTTTCAACAGATAAATAATTATCATTTATTAGTTGATATGGAACATAACGTTCTCTATTTTGAACAGTACCTTGGAAATCATCGGGACTTGGATTAGCTGAATGAGTATGGCCTGGTAATCCAATTTCATTATTAATATAATTGTAACGTAAATTCATAACCCAATTTTTATTTGAAATTCCGATTGATGTTTTCAAATTATTTCCTTTAAATCTAGAATTGGTAACGTAATTTCCATTTGGTATTTGATAATCAGCGTAGTTTCTAGTAGAGGCATATAAGTTTAATTTTACTTTTTTAGAAGAAAGTTTAATTCCAGCTGTATTCGTGAATGATAGTGTGTTTGATTCAAATCTTGACTGAAATGAGCCCTGTGGTTTACCTTTGGAAGTATAATCTTCGTCTACAAAAAATAAAACTCCTCCAAGTGCGTCAGCACCGTATAATAGTGAAGAAGGTCCTTTAACTATTTCAACATTTTTTATTCCAATATCACTAAAGTTATTTCCGTGGTCATTCGCCCATTGTTGATTATCGATTCTTAAACCATTTAAAAATGTTACAACTTTTAATCCTGATAATCCTCTAATTACTGGTTTTGATATCCCTGAGCCAGTATTAATGGAATATACTCCTGGCACAGATGTTAGAATTTCAATCAAATTAGGGGAATACATTTGATTTAGCGATATTTTTTTTAGGTAAACATTAGATAGGTTGTTTTTTTGTATAATACCAGTGGTTGGTGAAATTACAACTTCATCAAGAACAATGTGAGCCTTTTCGAGTTGAACTAATAATTTTTCATCTTCGTTGGAGTATTTAAAACTTTTTGATAGGTATCCAGGATATGATATTAATATTGGAAGTTTCTGAGCTATATCTTTTAAAATAAATTCGCCATTTTGATCACACAAATCTGAAAAACTTAGTTCAAATATTTCAATTTTTGCAAAAGGTATTGGAGTATTACTCTCTTTATCAACTACTTTAATTGTTTGAGAAATAGAATTAAATGAAATTATACAGGTAATTGTAAATATAAATTTTTTCATGATTTTTTGGTCTGATTTTTGCATTGACAAAAATTATTTCTTATGTAAAGATGAAGTAAAATAATGGTTGCTGATGGAATTAAAATTAAAATTTCAGGAAAATGAAATAATTCTATCTTCTCATTGATAACTATCAAAAGTATGAATACCCAGTTTATAATTAATGCAAAGGATAATTTTATGTTAGAGTTATATTTAAAAGATGTTAATATTGCAAATAAACCAATTAAAATGAAAAGAAAATCCAGTAACTTAAACCAAACAGGAATAATTTCGATATCATTGAAAATGTTAAAAAAAATAAGAAATGGGGTGAAAACACAATGAACAAAGCATAAAGTAGATGATACTATGCCTATTTCATTATATTTTTTAAGTATGTTTAACAATTTTTTGTATTTCTAATGCAACAAGGTTGCAAATATAAATTAAAAAAATTGAATTGAACAATTTTTTATAAATTTATAAAATGAAAATATCCAGAAAAACAAAGTCTTTAGAAAAAATCATGAACTTATTCAATAATTCTTCAAAAGCTTATTCAGCAGTAGAATTAATATCTATGTTCAATAGTCAAATGAATAAAACAACTATTTATAGAATTCTAGAAAAACTACAAAAGAGTGGTATTTTACACTCTTTTGTGGGAATAAAAGGAATTAAGTGGTATGCGAAATGTAGCGGTTGTTCATCTCAAAATCATTTTGATGCTCATCCACATTTTCAATGTAAATTATGTGGCAATTTAGACTGTTTATCTCTAGATATTCAAATTCCCAATATTAATAATAGAACTATAGAATCTGCTCAAATTTTGGTTTTTGGAAAATGTGAAAAATGTTAGTTTTATCAAAAATTATTATCTTTAACAAAAATTGATTTTATGAATAAAAAATTTATTGAACTTATTGACGATTTCAAATATATTTTTGCTTTCACTATACCCCTCTCCGTATATATTTCAATAAATTCTGAAGGGATTTACACTTTTACAACACTCATTTATGCATTTGTATGTATTCCTGTATTAGAAATTTTTTTAAAAACTGATGATTCAAATTTGTCAGATATTAGGAAGAAAGAAAAGAAAAAAAATAAACTTTTTGATATTTTTTTGTACTTAAATATCCCAATCGTATTTTCTCTTTTATTCATTGGATTACAAAACTTAAACTCAAATAATTATCTAAATCATGAATATTTAGGAATAATTTTAAGTCTTGGAATATTATTAGGGACAAACGGAATAAACGTTGCTCATGAATTAGGGCATAGACCATCAAAATTTAGTAGAAATTTATCTAAACTTCTATTAATGCCTAGCTTGTATATGCATTTTTTTATAGAACACAATTTTGGACATCACAATAATGTTGGAACTCCTGAAGATCCTGCAACATCTAAAATTAACCAAAGTGTTTATAGTTTTTGGATTTCATCAATATTATATCAGTACATAGATGCCTGGAAAATTCAAAAAATTTTATTAATCAATAAAAAAAAACATTTCTTTTCCATTTACAACGATATGATATTATATTTAATAATTCAAAGTTTATATTTATTTGTAATCTATCTCTATTTTGGTTCCTTTATTTTAATTCTATCAATAATAATTTCTATTTTATCTTTTCTCTTACTTGAAACAATTAATTATATTGAACATTATGGTTTAGTTAGGAATAAAGTTGATGAAAACAGGTACGAAAGAGTGAGAAATATTCATTCTTGGAATTCCAACCACTTTATTGGGAGAATTGTTTTGTTTGAATTAACAAGGCATAGTGATCATCACTTTAGACCTTCAAAAAAATACCAAATTTTAGAAAAAAAGACTGATAGTCCTCAGTTACCATATGGATATCCAACTTCAATCATTTTATCATTATTTCCTCCTTTATGGTTTAAAATCATGAACCCTATTATTAATTTAAAAACTAGTTCTTAAATATTTTTATGTTTTTAATTAACACAAGATTTATAACTGCACAAATTAAATTCACACTAAGTTTTTTTTTTGCAATATTAGAAGCTCTAGCACAACCCAGCTCATGTTGTGTAAATTTAAATCTTATAAATTTAAATAATAATTGTTTTGAAATATATGATCCAGTTATTGGATGTGACAACATATTATATTCAAACTCTTGCTATGCTCAGAACGCAGGATTAGTTAGTTATCAAAATTTATCAGGTCAGATTTTTTTTACTGATTTTGAATATTTAGATCAAGATTCTTTAATGAATATCATTTTTAGTGGAGGGATGGAAATTTCTTCTTGCTATCATGCAATAGAATATTTAAACTCAATAGGTTATGAAAATCTAGAAGCTTGTAATTGGGATGTAAGCTCAATCTTTACTGATGATTATTATGGAATGGTATTATCTGATTTTTGTAGTTGTTCATGTTCAAACTTTCAAAATACTAATACATCTAATACTTTATGTGATTCCATTGAAATTTATCCTATTTTACCATTAGCATTTCAAACAAATTATACATTTCAAGTAGATATTTTTGCAAATTTTTTATCTAATAATTTTATTTCATACGCTGGTCTCATATTATTGGATAATAATCAAGATACTATTGCTGTTGAAAATATAAATTCTGCTTTAAATGTTTATGGTATTGGATCTCAAACATTTGAAACTAGAACTCTAGAGCTATTAGAAAATATTGAATTTCCATTTAACGGTGAAATTTGTCTAATAGAAAATTATTTTTCAGGTCAACCTGAGACTTTTTGTTGCTATCCAATAACTTGGAATTCTAATATTTTCAATTTAGATGAAAATAAAGAAAATAATAAACAAAATATATTTAAAAATATTAATTTAATAGGCCAAGAATTTAGAGAGAGTCAAAATTTAAAGATGAAAATTATAATAAAGAATGATGGTTCCTTTAAAAAGGTGATTCAAATAGAATGAAATCAATTGCCAGAATAATAGATTTTTTTTGACCTTCCGTTTGAATAAAGTAATATCAAAATTTTATTTTTTTCAGCTTTATCTATTTTTTTTCCACTAATATCAAATATTTGAATTAAATCAGGAAATTTAGAAGAAAAAAGATTTAGATTCAAATTTGATGTGGATGATGCAAGCCATGACACAGTATCTTTAATAAATTCATTAGTGGTTATTTCAATACTAATTTTTCCATCACCTACAGTGTTGTTTGGATATACATGGCAATTCAAATAATTTTCTGAATTTGCAGGAAAAACATCTGTTCCTGAAACAATACCAGGATTATAACAATTTGGAAAACAAAAAGAAAATTCCCATTCACTTGGAATAGTACTTTCAATAACTTTCCAACTGATATTACATTCTTCAATTGCATTATAATATGTGTTATCATAGAAGTCGTCATCCAAGTGATCACCACTTATTTCAATTAAATAATCTTCAATAAAATGAGTTTGTGAAATTAAAATATTGCTGGAAAGTAGCATATAATAAAAAATTTTAGTTAATTTCATTTATAAAATTATTTTTAATCATTAAACAGAATTTTTTGAAACAGAATTTTTTGAAATTTTTAATTTATACAAATATAATTATTTTTTTTAAAAGCACTATTTGTTATGCACAAAATCTTCCAATAGGATTCTACCCTCCCGATGAAAGTATTTGTACCGACTCTTATGGCAATTTTATAAGTTGTGACTTAAATTCCATTGGGGAATTTCAAAATATTAAAAATATTTTGGGGCCAACTGGAATTGAAAATGTAGACTACAGTGATACAATTTTATTTTATTCATCTGAATTTTTCAGCATATATATTAATGAACAACCAATAGAATTCGAATTTATTTCAGCTCAAATTCAGAATATTAGTTTACCTGATAATTTGTCATATATTTGTAATTCTCCGGATTGTATTTTTTATCCAAATCAGTGGGGAAGTATTTATATTTCCGGTACTCCAGATCACAAGGGATTATATAATTTAAATATAGAAGCCGTTATTACCCTAAACTTATCTCCCAGTGGGATAGATACTGATGTAATAATAAATTATCCTGTGAATAATATTGTGGACAATCCATTTTTAGATATTTTACTTGGAGATAATGTAGATATTTTTAATCAAATCGTCCCAAATTTTTTATTAAGAATTATTGAAAATCCTTTATCAAATCTACAAAACTCTTTTGAATATGAGGATATACCCTTATTTTTACCTGAAGGGTGGAGCATGTTTGGATATACATGTCGAAATTCTCAAAATGCATCAGAGGCAATAAATCCAATCCAAGATAAGGTCTTTATAGTTAAAGATATGGATGGGTTCATTGTTTGGCCAGAATTTAATTTTAATAATCTAGGAGATTTTACTTATGCTAAAGGATATCAAATAAAGTTATCTGAACAAGTCTTCAATTTTCAATTTTGTCAATCTATTGTTCCTTTCGAATAGATTATTATTTGTTAAATTATTAATTTAAACTTTTCGTATATTTGGTTAACACCAATTCTTAAAATTTAATTCATGACAAAATTATTTAAAATATATTTGACATTTACTATCTATTGTTTCAGTTTGAATAATACATTTAGTCAATGTGAAATAATTCCTCCATATACTAGTTTACCAACTGGATCAAATATGACTGTTTTTTTAACGCCAGGTTTTTTTC
>NZJX01000010.1 GCA_002692065.1 Flavobacteriales bacterium
TTCAGATTTTACATTTTCGAATTCACTATACTTATCAAGTTCTGTTCACTCAAACCAAATGATTGCAAATAATTTTTTTGATCATATCAATAAAAAAAATAATAAATTTAAATTATTAAGAAATAGAATTTTATTATATGATAATTCCTTTAGGGCTATTGCAGAAAATATTGTTGAAAATAATTTATTAGATTATAAAACAGATAAATTAATATACTATACTGAAGTTATTGATAAAAAAATAGTTTATTATGACTCATATGGTCAAAAGATATTATATTTATCATATAATAATTTGGCAAAAAGATTAATTAGTCAATGGATGAATTCCAATGGACACAGAAATAATATTCTAAGCTCAACGTATAATTTTCTCGGATGTTATTGTTCAATTGATGAAAATAGGGTTCCAATTTTAATAAGATGTACTCAAAATTTTGGTTATAAATAGTTTTATTTTGTGAGTTAATATTTATAAGAGTGTAATTTCAACTTTTACAATTTATTTGATCTGTTTATTATATATAACAAATAAAAAAAGGCTTCTAAATTTAGAAGCCTTTTTTTATTAAGTTAATATAAAATTATTTAATTATATTAAAGTTTTTACTTAGTATTCCAGAATTTGTTTTTATTCTGCAAAGATATGATCCTTCATCTAAGTTATCTAAAATTAAATTAATTCTGTTGCTACCTATATTTAAATTATAATTATTTTCGGAAATTAATTTTCCAACTAAATTATATATTTCAATAGAAATATTTTCCATTTCATTTAATTCAATAACAATATTTAAATCTTGTTTAGCAGGATTTGGATATATACTAAAGTCATTTATATTTGATAAAATCTCAGGTGTTGAAATCGATTCAATTTGATAAACTTCATCAGTAGTATAGGAATTATTTCCAATTTTCCATTTTTTTACAATTAATTCTTTTTTATAGTTGAATTTCTTATTCCAAATATAAAATTTCATTGATTCCTTATCTTTAAGTCCATCGATCTCATCAGAGGTTTTATCATCTCCCCAAACTGACAAAAATGTTATAGGAGATGAGTAAACAGATGATCCAACAAGTTTTCCATCTGATGAATACACGGCAATTTCATCTCCACTATTTGGCGATTTATTTGTCCATGCTTCTTCAGGGATTATTATACTCATATTAGAACCAGTATTTACCGGTAAATCAAAATATTTTACTTTATTAGGTATTACATTCAATGATTGATCTAGTTTGTAATTATCTGAATTAGGTAAAAGATCTAGTTGACAATCTGACTCAACTTTCGCTTGATATCCTCTTCCGGCTTCAAGATCCCCAATACCATTAAAATTAAATTCAGGAAGATATGCTGCTCCAAGATAATCTTTTGCAATGACAAGTAAACCTTGATTTACAATATCTGCCATCACAAGATCAGCAGGTGCAGGATCTAATCTTAAATAACCTATCATATTCCATCCTGCTAACATTTGTATTGGATTTGCTTCCGGTTCCATGTAATCTCCAGATACAACAAGTGTTGCACCTTGAGTTGTTTTAATTTGGTATCCTTGTCCAATTTGAATATCACCAATACCATTAAAGTTAAATTCAGGAAGATATGCTGCTCCAAGGTAATCTTTTGCAATTACAACTCTATCTACAATTTCTGATAAAATTGCATCAGCAGACATATTATCATTTAACATGTAAGTAGAGAACATACACCATCCAGTAGGTAAATTAACATTTTGTTCAGTTGGTCCAACTACAAATTCACAACTTTCATCACTAGTATTGGCAAAAGGGTCAAAGTTTGTAGCATTTGGATCAGTACAACCCAAAACAACATTGATTTCTGATGCATCAACACTCATAGCAGCATTTATTCTAGGAGTCATATATTCTTCTATCATATCAGTAAAAGCTAAACTTTTTGCTTCACTCATATCAGGATTATCTTGCATTGCTAAACAAACTGTTGTTCCAGCAGGNAATCCGTTNAATGCATCTCCCATAGGACCGTATGTTGTATTATCCCACCATTGCCAAGGTGATCCACCCCATTNTCCAGGATATTCCACATGGAGTAAGTGCAGGAGGTTCAGGAGTTACAATAGGGAAGAGGCCTGNGTAATTTGCATGTCCTGCAAAGGCAGAGTTTGCCGCACCGTCACCATTTCCATACCAATTATCAGTTAAAGTTGTTGAGAGACCTTCAAAAATATCATTATTTCCAAGCTCTGTAGCTTTTCTAATTGTTTCTCTGGCTCCCATAGCTTCTATTACAGGCTCATTATTAACAGGTTCAGTTAAAATACCAACACCGTAAGGAGCAAATTCTTCCATTGGATTTTGCATAGCAGCCATAGGTACTTCTCCAGCTTCTTGCCAAAGAGTATCAATATTAGCACCACCAAGAGCAAATACCATGTCAACATCAGAGCTATATCCTACGTGATTAGGTAAACAGAAAGGTACATCAGTTTCAGGAGTACCATCTCCATCCATATCCATCATCAAAGATCCAAAGCTAGTACCATTTAAATCTCCCATCATTGATTGGAGAATATAAGGAACAGGTTGACCAAATTGAGCAATTGTTTCAGGTGAAGAGTTGATTATTTTAGGTAGTAGTAATTCTGCATCATTATTAAGAGTACCTACACCGTATGAAATATAACCACCAGTTCCTTCACCACCTACAACAAATTTATCACCTACACCATAAGGGTTTCCATCTTCAGCTGCAGATTTTCTAAAGAATCTTACAGCAGTTCTAGTATCTTGTAACGCTCTGTAAAGTGCAGATGCCAGACCTTGAGTTCTTGCATCAGGGTCAGGGGTAANAGGATTCCAACCTAAACGATAGTTAGGAACTCCAACTACATAACCTTTTTTCGCGTATCTAGTTGCCAATTCTACAAGGAAGTTATCTGACTTATCTCCAGTAGCTTGTCCGTTTGCAATAGGAGGTAAGAAAGTACCTGTATGTAAAAGAAGCATAACTNNTCTATCAGTTGCATCATCACCAACTGGCTGGTAGATATCCATTAAAAGATCTTCAGCAGCAGGTGCTTGAGTTATAATACCAATATTATTTCCATACACAACATTTGATGTAACTGAAACATCACTAAATAATTCGTCAACAAATGGATTACCTTCCACTGATGGAAGATCAGGGCACGAACCTGAACAACTTCCATAGGTAATTCCTGAAACATCTCCAGATCCAACCGACCATTTTCTGTTTGCATAAGACCAATAATCAGTTACTGGAGTACAAGACCAGTCTGCATTTTCAAGTGCATTGCCATTTTCATCATAGTTTGAAGAAACAATATCTTCCATTACTCCATCTAAAACTAGAAGATACTCCATATCAGAGGTTGGAGCAGGGTCAAAAGTAAATGTGTATGTTCCATCTCCATTATCAATTCCAACTGGACCATCAGTAGGATCCCATGACCACCATGGTCCTGTTAATCTGACAGAAGAATCATTTAATGAAGTATAGTTACAAACGGTAGCAGTAACTTGAAGANTTCCTGCATCTAATATACATGATCCATCATCGCCTGAAGCATTTGGATCATAATTTGCAGCGGTACTATCAGTACATCCTAAATAGTATGAATTATCATCACATGTACCACAGGTACCATATATATTTGTAACATTCAAGTCATCTCCAATTGACCATTGTCTGTTAGCGTATGAGTAGTAGTCTGTAATAGGAGTACAAGAAAAATTATCTACCTCATTTGTATCAGCATTGGCAGCAACTAAATCTTCTTGAACGCCATCTAAAACTAATAGGTACGTCATATCAGCATCCGGAGCAGGATCAAACGTGAAGGTATATGTTCCATCTCCATTATCTTCTGCAATTGGACCTGNATTAGGATCCCAGTCCCAATTAGGGCCTGTTAATCTGAGTTCTTGGTCTTGGGGATTACATACTGTTGTAGTAATTGTTAATACATCAGCAGATTCTTCAACATTTAAAACAACAGTTGGTAAGAAAGAATTAATACCAGAAAAATCATTACCAAGAGCAATATTTAATAAAGTAACTTCTCCATTGTAAGGAATTGGAATAGGAATTTCTAATCCAGCTAATCCAAGAGGAGTTCCATCAAGTGTTACAACTGCTGAAAGAGGTATTTCATATGTACCTGGTGTATTTGGAGTTCCACTTAGATTTATTACTCCCCAATTATCTGGACCAAAATTACAACCTTCAGGTGTACAAGAATAACTCATCCCTTCAGGTAATGTAGCGCCAAGAATTTGAGCAGAGATAAAACCTAGGTCAATAGGAGTATCTCCAATATTAAGTGCAATTGTTTGTCCAGCATAAAATGTAATATTTTGATCATATGATGAACCTGTATTTGCATTTGGTAAAGTTACAGTTCCATTTTCTTGGGTACTTCCTGCAGGCGGGAAAAAACCTACTTGAGCAGATGAGTCGTTGCAAGAAGTTACAGTGACATCTTCACCATCAACAGTGAATCCAAAATTTGCATCAGATTCATCATAAGCAATAGAAAAATCACAAACAGAGTTTAAAGCAGGAGTGATTGCAGTTGAGTTTGACCAAACATCATTCCACCAATTAGGAATTGATTCATCAACACAAAGAAGCTGAAATTCGTAATCTCCGTTGGCAAGTTGAACTGTGTAACCATCATTTGGNTTTGCACCCCAACCTCCCCAATTATCAAAGGTTCCAGTCACATTTAGGAAATTACAATCGATATCAGAAAAGTCAAAAGTAACATTGTATAGACCATCAGATGAGGTATTATCATTTGACTCTTCAATACAATCAGAAATACTTAGATCAGAACCTGAAACGGTGAAACCAAAATTTGCATTATTATCTGTACCAGGTACATCACAATTTGAATGTAGGGTAGGTGAGATTTGGGTCGCACTAGCCCAGATATTATTAGACCAAACATCTGATGCATTTGCAGTATCTACACATAATAAAGTATACTCATAATCACCATCTGCAAGATTTAAGGAATATCCATCATTTGGATTTGCACCCCAACCGCTCCAATTATCAAAAGTTCCAGTAACCGTAAGGAAGCTACATTCACCACCATCACTTGTTTGATATTGGCTGTTATCTAAGTTAAAGGTAACAGTTGGATTAACTGGAGAAGCAGGATTAACAACAACAGTTCCAATCATACCTGCAGAAGCATGATTTCCAATTGAACAATCATAATAATAAGTTCCTGGAATTGTGAAGGTAATACTTCCAATATCTACTCCATTAGAATTTCCACTAACTGCTCCCAATGAACCTACATCAGAAGGGTTGTCATAAGGATTTCCTGATATTGAGTTAATGTCAAAATTAACATTGTGAAATCCTTGAACATTTGTCCATGAAACAACATCACCTGCAGTAACGGTTAAATTAGCAGGTGAATAGTAGTTAGATCCAGCTTCAACAACATGAGTGNTAGAAGCAAAAATACTAGAATAAATACTTGTAATAATAATACTACAAATAATAGGCAAACGCCAAATTAAATTTTTCATAATAATTTCAGATTAGTTATTTAAAAGTTTTATAAATTAATAAGTTTTGTTAAAATTAACACAATCTAGCTAAGATATGATTATAGATATTATTTTGCAAATGTTACTTAAAAAAGTAATTAACAATTAGGTAATATTAAGNNNGTAAATTAACAATTAGGTAATATTAAGTTGGTAAATTACAGGTTAAACTGAATTGATGAATACAGCATTCTTCCAACTCTTGGGCCACCATATACTTGGAATGTTAGATTATTTAGTAAGTTAGAACAACCTAATTTTAAAATTGCATTAAGAGATGTTATATCTTTATTAATCTGTGCATCTAGAAGAGAATATTTAGGAACTCTACCAGTAAACTGAAGAGATCCCTCAAATAAAAAGCTTTGAATCCATTTGTAATTGAGACTCATATTCCACCCTGGTGAATTAAAAATATTAAGATCTCTTAAGTTTAATCCTAGATTAAATTTATTTTCTGGTGTATTATATGCAGGAATTATTGGATCATCTGTACCTTGTTTATTGAGTTTGTTGTATGAATAGTTACCATTAATAGTTAGTGTACCATTCATATAGTAATTAAAACCTAATGAAAACCCTTTAGTAGTAACTCTACTGGAAGCATTTGCAGCTAATCTGTAACCTTGAATTGATGGGTAAAGTAGGTTATTATAATCGTCAATGGTATCTCCAATTTCACTAGCCCATCCATCATTAACATCTTGCTCAGTNGCAACTCTTGTTCCAAGAAATCTAAATGAAACTCCTTCTTGATATCCAATGAAATCATCATAGATACTGAAATATGTTGAAATATCAACATATAGTTTATTAAATAATGTAGATCTATATCCTAATTCTAGAGTTTTAACTTTTTCAGGCTTAATTGGTTTGACCTTTATCATTCCACCAATCAAGGGTTTTGGATTTACCAAACCTCCAATGAAATATTGTTCTAAGGAATCAACCTCAGCAAAATATTCGTTATATCCAAATCCATTTAGATTACCAAGTAATATTCCAACTCCAGCATCATAATTTAAATATTGATCAGTTAAAGTTGGATTTCTTATTGCAGATGAGAGAGAAACTCTAATAACATCATTTTCATTTGGTGTATATACGAACGAAGTCGCTGGGGAGATTAAATAGTTGAAATTTTGATTTTTATCTAATCTTAAGGTCGCAGAAAATTTGAGAGTTTCTCCAAGTAATTTTCTTTCTAGACCCGAGTATAAGCCAAATTCTTTATTTACAATATTTAATTTTTTTACTGTTGTATCAACAGAAAATAAGTGTGTTGTATCATAAACAGTTTCATAAATTGGGAAAATTGCATTACCTACATTTACTAATGAAGAATCAATTTCAATTACTGGATTGTTATTTTCATCATATAAATAAATATTTTTATATTTTTGAATATATCCGTCATTAAATATACTTCCATTAGAATCAGGATTATATATTCTTCCACTAGCCCCAATTGTAATTTTATTTTTTCCAATATCAAATTTATACTCTGTTTGAGCGTGAAATAATTTCGATTTGTCATAAAATTTTGTCCCATTTAATAAATTTCCATTTTCATCAAATCTTGTTTTAGAAGTTATTGAATTAAATTCTTCTTGAAATTCCTCAGTTCCAGGTTGTAAAAAAGAGTTCCCAAATATTCCAATAGTATTATCTACATGATTTTGAGTTTCTTCATGAAATTGTTGAAATAATTCATTATTGGAATTTACAACTTCTGTCATTTGTTCATACCAGTTTTGGTATGCATTTGGTATACCTACCGGAATTCCATTCTCATCAAATAAAACTTCACCAGTAACTGGATCTGTCTCATATAATTGAATGTCAAAAACATCTATCCATCCAGGAATTTCAAGTATTTGAGGCATTATATCTGATATCCAATATCCATAGTATTCTTCACTGAATTGTTTTTTTGATAAGTGAAGCTCTTGAAGGGCCCTTGCTGTAGCTACAGCATCGTATGAGTTACCAGCATCTTCATGCGTTTCATAGAACCTAATGAAAAAATTATCTTTATGTTTAAATTCAATTCTGTTTTGAAAAAACTGAATATCCTTTAAACTAAATCTATTATCTCCCTGATAAACAGTAGTTCCGTTTCCATAATTAGTAGAATAAATTAATTGATTTTCTTCATTGAATTTATAATGAAATGCAGCATTCATTTTATAATTCTCAGTGTTATAGTCAACTAAATCTCTCTCTGCATAAGATGATCTATGATATCGACCAAGACCAGGGGCTAATGAAAAGTTCCAGGCAGTAGAATATTCTTCATCTCCATACCTATTTACCGCATCATATCCTCCTAAATTTAATTCATTGGATGGAGATCCAAATGCTTGATCATAATTATTTGCAACCCAGTCATAAGCTGACATCCTATAGAAATTATATTTGAAACCAAATTTATCTTCACCTTGTTTATTCTTAATTACATCAGCAAATCTCAAAGAAAACTCTGTTAAATTTCTTTCGCCGGATTTAAATTGAGTGGATATACCTGGGAATTGAAATGGATCTTTAGTTTCCATACTAATTACTCCGTTAAAAGCATTCGGACCATATAATGCTGAGCTTGCACCTACTACAATATCAACTTTTTTTAAGTCTAGTTCAGAAGAACCAAGAAAGTTCCCCAAAGAAAAATTTAAACCAGGCGATTGATTGTCAACTCCATCAATTAATTGAAGAGACCTAACTGGAGAAGTTGAGTTGAAACCTCGAGTATTAATGATTTTAAATCCAAGACTTGCAGAAGTTAAGTCAACACCTTTAAGAGCTCCAAGTCCTTCATAAAAACTGGCTGCAGGTGTTTCTTTAATTGCAATAATATCCATTGACTCAACCGTTATTGGTGATTGTTTCTGTTTTTCAGTTAACCTTGAATCAACAACAGTGATTTCAGATAATATTAATTTATCTTCGAGTAAGAATATTTTATTAGTTTCATTAGCTTTAATTTTAATTATTTTTTTTTGGTATCCAATGAATGTTATTTCAATTTCTATTGATTTTTCAGATGAAAAAAATTCAAAATATCCATTTATGTCTGTGACAGTTCCTTTCCCAGAAATAGGAATATATATATTGGAGCCAATTAGAGGATCTTTGTTTTTTTTATCGTAGATAAAACCTTTGTAATTATTTTGTGAAAATAATGGTATTGATATTATCAAACTAAAAATTAATATACAACTAGGTCCTCTAAAAAACATTTTTTTAATTTCAAATGTAATAAATTAATTAAAAATCATAAAAATATTATCAATTATAAATTATGACCTAATTTTTTCTTTTTTGTTTCAAGATAAAATTTATTGTGTTTATTGTTTTTAATTATTAAAGGAATATTTTCAATAATTTCAATTCCATACCCCATTAAACCAGCTCTTTTTTTTGGATTATTAGTCATTAATCTGAGTTTAGAAGCTCCCATATAATTGAGAATTTGTGCACCAATTCCATAATCTCTTTCATCTGCTTTAAACCCCAGTTTATTATTTGCCTCTACTGTATCAAGTCCTTTCTCTTGAAGTTTATAGGCTTTAATTTTATTTAAAAATCCTATTCCTCTTCCTTCTTGATTCATATATACTACTATACCCGTTCCCTCTTTTTCAATCATTTTCATAGCTTTTTCCAACTGTTTTCCACAATCACATCTACATGAATTAAAAATATCTCCTGTTACACATGATGAATGAACTCTAACTAAAATTGGATTTTTAGAATTAATGACTCCTTTGTGAAGAGACAAATGATATCTATTTTTATTAGTTTGTTTGAAAACAGTTAATTTAAAGTCTCCAAAATCAGTTGGTAAATTGATAGATTCAATTTTTTCAATCAGGCTTTCGTTTCTCATTCTATATGCAACAAGATTTTCAATTGAAATTATTTTAAGATTATATTTCTTTGAAATTTGATAGAGTTCAGGTAACCTTGCCATTGTTCCGTCTTCATTCATTATTTCTACTATCACTCCTGAAGGATCTAGTCCAGCTAATCTTGCTAAATCTATTGCTGCTTCAGTATGACCGGTTCTCCTTAAAACTCCTCCATTTTTAGCTTTTAAAGGGAAAATATGCCCCGGTCTACTCAGATTTTCTGGTTTTGTATTTTTATCAATTAACGCTTTTATAGTTTTATATCTATCTAGTGCAGATATTCCGGTAGTGCATCCATCTCCAATTAAATCAACTGATACAGTAAATTGGGTTTTATTAGGATCAGTATTTTTACCAACCATCATATCCAAATTTAATTCATTTGCTCTTTTTTCAAGAATTGGAACACAAATTAATCCTCTCCCGTTTTTTGCCATAAAATTAACAATTTCTGGAGTTACTTTTTCAGCAGCAACTACAAAATCTCCTTCATTTTCTCTATTCTCGTCATCTACAACAATTACTATCTTACCATTTTTTATGTCTTCTAATGCCTCTTTTACAGTATTTAAATTATTTTTCATTCTTTAGGTGGATATTGTTATGTAAATATAAATTAGTTTTTGAAAATATTTAGTAGAGGAGTACTAGTTTTTTCCCAATTATATTCAGATTTTATATATTTATATGCCTCATTTATTTGTTTTTCTTTCATTTTTTTATCTTGTAAAAGGTTAATACAGTGATTAGCCAATTCGTTTGAATTTTCTCCAATTTTTATTGCATTATGGGGAGCTTCAATTGATAAATTAACAATTTTTGTTGTTACACAAGCATTTTTCATAGCCATAGCCTCTAAAACTTTATTTTGAATACCTGTCCCAATCCTCATTGGAGCAATAAAAATGTTTGATATATTGTATGCGTGTCGTATATCATCCATCCAACCACTCACAACTATATTATCATTTTTCAATTGAACAATCCTTTTAACTGGATTTGTTCCTGCAATTAATAACTTAATATTTGGAAATATAATTTTTATCTTTGGTATTATTTTTGTAGTTAAAAATATTGCAGCATCAATATTAGGTTCATAGCTCATATTTCCAACAAATAAAATATCAAATATTTTTTTTTTATTTTCTTTTAAAAAAAAATTAGCGTCTATACCATTTTTTACAATTTTAATTTTTGAATTCATTTTATGATGAATATACTTTTTATCCTCTTTTGAAGTTATTGTATGGTAATCAAAATAATCAAACAATTTAGATTCATAATTCCTTTGACGATTATATTCAATGTTATAAACAATTCTTTTTAAAAATGATGATTTTTTACCTATTCTTTTCATTCCAATTGAAAATGTATCCATATAATCAATTGTCTTATTTATTTTTACATCCTTGACATATTCTCCGGCTCTTGTTAATTGACAATATATATGATCAGGCTTTATTTTGTTTATTAATGAATGAATTAATTTTTTTATTTTTTTATTGTAAAAAAATATTGTTTGAAATGGAAGTTTGTTAAATAATGATAGTAAAATATTTTTTATAACTGAAAAATTGCTTGTATTTATTATATGTATTTCTTCACAATAATTTTCTAATAACTCAATATAATTTTTTTTTACCTTATTGTTATAGAAGTTTAAAGAACACAGATAAACCTTATGAAATTTTGATAAAATTTTAATTTGATTAAATATTCTTAATTTATCTCCTTTATCTAGTGGGTAAGGAAATCTTGTAGTCAAAATAAAAATTTTCATTAAAAAATAGTTTTGATTTGATTAACAATATTTTTTTTTGAGAAATACTTTTTTGAAAGTAAATACGCATTTTCTCCAATTTCTTTTATTTTTCCTGGATTTTTAACACAATAAATCATTTCATTATAAAACTGATCATGAGTGTTTGCAATTATAATATTTTTTCTGTGAGTATAATCAATTCCCTCTGCGCCAATCGACGTAGATATTATACATTTTTTCAAAGTCATAGCTTGAATTATTTTTATTCTAATTCCTGATCCACTTTTAATTGGAACTATCATTACGTCATATTTTTTCATAAAAGTCTCAATCTTATTAATAAATGAGTGATTATAATAATTTGCATATTCAAGATTAATAATTTTTTTTGGCATTGATTTTCCTCCAATATGAAATTCACTTTTTTTATTTTTAAGTATAAATTTTTTCCATATTTTTTCTAAAAACCATCTTATCCCTGATAGATTTGGCCTCCAATCCATTGAGCCAATATGAAAAAATTTTATGATGGTACTCATTTTTTTTTCATTATAATCCTCATTATTTTGATTTGATTCTGAAAAAAATACTGAGACTAATTTAACTTTTGTCTTTGTTTTTGAAATTATATAGTCTCTGTCTTTATTTGATATAGAACAAATTATATCAACTTTATTCCAAAATTTTAATTCAAATTTTTTCAAAAATTCATATTCGAAGTTTAAATATATTTTTTGGAAAATATTATAATTTAATTTTTTTTCATGAAACCATATTTTATGCTCAATATTATGACATCTATATATTATTTTCGCTTTTGATAACTTTAAAATATACTTTAGGTATAAACTACAATACAATGATTCAAATAAAATTAAATCAAAAGAATTTTTTGATAGTATATCTTCAAGGAAATTCTTAAAATTTTCGTCAAAAAATCTTTGAATTATATATGATTTTCTATTCAACAAAGTAGTAATTAATTTATTTATTTTAATTTTCGTATCTATAAAAAAGCTTTTGTAAGTTAAATTATTTTTAGAAATATTTTTAAAAGATGGATGTTTATTAGTTTCAATGCATACAAATGTCACATTGTGATTAAGCTCCAACAAAATTTCAAGCATTTGTGAAATAGCAAAAGAACCCCCGTCATTTTTTGGATAAGCAGGTTTGTTTGATAGGATTAAAATATTTTTTTTATCCATGTTGAGTTAAATATTTTAAAAATATCAGTAAAGTAATTTGTTTTAACTGTTTCAATATTATTTTTATAAATTTTAAATAGTTTTATAATTAAAGGAATAAATATAATTATAGGCAACCACATACCAATTTGAGGATCAATTACCCCTTGTAATGATAATTTTTCGAACGTAATTGATAGTACATGAAATACTAAATAAAAAAGAGTTGCATAGATTACCGGTAAACCAATTCCTCCTTTTCTAATAATTGATCCAATTGGTACGCCTACTAAGAGCATAATAATACATGATATTGAAATTGTAAATTTTTTGTGAGTTTCAATTTTACCTTTTCTTAATTGTTTTTGTTTGAATGATATTTCTCTACTATTATTATAAATATATGACTTTGTACTTTTTATTAGATTTTCGCAAGTTCTTTCTATTTTTTCGTTTACAATAAAATTGAGTTTAAATTTATCAATACTATCATTATTTAAACTTTTTAAATTAAACATATTTAGAAATTCATTCTTAAAGTTATGTTTTTTAGAATTGATAACATTTTTTAATGAATCCTTTCTAGCGGATAGCTGGCTTAAATTCATAAATTGAGCAATATTTGAGTATTTTTCTTTATCAGATCTATTTAATTGAAATGAACTAAGATCAAATTTGATAATTTGTTTATTGAATGAACTTTTAGAAAAAGTATTTATGTTTTTTTTTTTGATATTAGAATCTGTATTTTCTTGGTAGGTAAAGCCCTTATATAGTTCAAAAAAAAGATATTTATCATTAAAGTTATACATTTTCCCATGAGAGGCAGTAATGGTTTTAATATTTTTGATATTTTTTTTATAGTTATATATTAAAATATTTTTTAAATATTCTCCATTATTTTTTTTTTCATCTATTTTAATGCTGTATCCATCTATCGAATTAAAAAAAATTCCTTCTTTGATGTTAAGTTCTAATTTTTTATTCATGATATCATATAATAATGTTTTGAATTTTAAATTAGAATAAGGAATTAAAGAATTTGTACAAAAAAAAACTATTAAAGAAATTGAAAATACTACTAAAAGTAAGGGGTAAATTATTTTTTCAAGACTTATTCCCGCACTTTTCATGGCAATTATCTGATATGTTTCCCCAAAATATCCGAAAGTCATAATTGAAGCTAGTAATATAGAAATTGGAACTGCAATAGGAATTAACGTAGGTAAAATGTAAATACAAATCTCAAATATAATTGATAAATCGAGTCCTTTTCCAATTAAATCATCAATATATTTCCATAAATTTTGTAATAAAAAGATAAATATCATTGTAAAGAAAATAACAATGAATAATTTAAGAAATGATTTAATTAAAAGTTTATGAATTATTTTCATTTTATATTGATCATAATTTATGAACCAATACTTTGTCTTAGTTTTTCAATTTGTTTTTCCCAAAGTAATTTTGCTTCTTCCATATCCTCCTCATCATCTGCAAAATCAATAACAATGAGAGATGTATCAAGGGTTATTTCATCAACAATTATATTAAATTCAAAGTATGTATTCTTAGGTTCATCAAGCCATTTAAACCTTATTGATTGATTATTTTTTTTATTTAACAATTCTGCGTCTTGAGAATCATTATCCCAAATAAATGTGAATATATTACTTTTTATATTTACATCATTAGAGAACCACTCTGAGAGTCCGCTTGGAGTAGAAATTTGGTTGAATAGAATTCTTACTGAAGATTTTATTGGGAATTCTAATTCATATTTTATTTTTGAATTCATTACATATGATTAAATTATCTTTTTGCAATATAGTAAAAAACAATTTTTTCAAATTAAAAATGTTATGAATTATTAAAAAAACTTTAATTAACTTATATTTGTTGAAATATATGGCGAGGTAGCTCAGATGGTTAGAGCGTCGGATTCATAACCCGGAGGTCAGGAGTTCAAATCTCCTTCTCGCTACTATTTCTTTCATATATATAGAAAGTGAAGTCATGTCTGTGTTTTTCATCAGCTTGATTTTTCTTTAGGTAAGTCATTTTCCATGTTTTATTTAATTCTGGAAAATAAGTATCACCTTTAACAATAGCATGAATTCTTGTTAAGTAAATTCTGTCTATTAAATTTTTTTCGAGTGCGATTTTATAAATTTCACCTCCACCAATAATAAATGATTCAGTATCATTATTTTTTTTGGCTTCGTTTAAACCTTCTTCAATTGAATTAACTATAACACAATCTTTTGCAAAGAAATTCGGATTTCTACTGAGTATAATATTTTTTCTATTTTTAAGAGGTCTATATTTAATTGGGATTGAATCAAAATTTTTTCTACCCATTATTACTGAATGACCTGTAGTTTTTTCTTTAAAATATTTCATGTCATTAGGTAAGTTCCAGGGTAAAGTATTGTCAGTACCAATAACGTTATTTTCTGAGACAGCTACAATTAGTGACGAAGTCATTTCAAAATCTTTTTTTTATACTTTACTTTTCTTTCAATAAGATATTTTTTAATATCAGGCATAAATTCACCTAAATATTCTGGGGGAGATATACCACATCTCTGATATTTATTTTGAAGTATTAAATTTGAGATTGCATTACAAGTAAAACCTGTAGTTCTTGCCATAGATGTGGTTTTATTTTTATATTTGTCAAATAAATTATATTCGTAAGTAATCTTTTTATTTTTTTCGGTCCCGTTAATTCGTATTCTCATAACTGTAAAATCTTTATCATTTATATTCATTTTCCAATTTTTGAATAATAATTTAGAGGTAAAATCTATTGGCTTAATTGAATTATTTTTAATATTAATTTCTTTATGTGAAAAAAAACCAGTGTCTCTTATTGCTCTTAAAAAATTGATTGTTCCAGGATATCTTAGAGTTTTTTCTATCATATTTGGAATATTTTTCATAGTGTACAATAGAGTTCTCAAACCATCAGAATTCCAACTTTCTAATGACCCTACGTTATCAAAATTTATAATTTCAGGGTCACTTAATGCTTTTTTTATTATTAGTTTGTTATTTTGGACATATCTCGCAGGACGAGTATATTCCTCAATAACATCAATAGGAGAAAAAACACTTTTATATTCAAAAGGCCAATGACGAACAATTGGTAATCCTCCAACTAAACATTCAAATGAATTTATTTTCATCAGATTATTATGAAATCCCAATATTATATTTCCCATACCTGGAGCAAGACCAGCATCTACTACAGCTATGACATTATTTTTTTTTGCAAGTAAATCTAACTCAAACGGATCTTCAGAAAAAAATGATATATCTACTACATTTTTTTTAAATTTAATTAAATTTTTGAGTGTTTCAAAACCTAAAAATCCTGGTAAAGCACCAATAACAAGATCACAATTAGATGTTATTTTTTTTAGTTTAACTTTATTTCTAACATCAGCTTCAATAACTCTAATTTTTAATTTTTTTAATTTTTTTAATGAATCTTTATTAACATCTACAGAAGTCACATTATGGTTTTTACTCAAATCTTCTGCTATCGAATTTCCAACGAGACCAGCGCCTAAAACAATAATTTTTTTCATTAAACTGCTACTTTTGCTTTAATATGTGGATAAGGATGGTAGTCAACGATTTCAAAATCATTGAATTTAAAATCAAAAATATTTTTAATATTTGGGTTTATAATTATTTTGGGTAAACTTCTAGGTTTTCTTTTAATTTGGATATCAACTTGATCTAAATGATTAAGATAAAGATGCGCATCTCCTAGAGTGTGAATAAAGTCTCCTACTTCAAAATTACAAACTTGAGCAATCATATGAGTTAATAATGAGTAAGAGGCAATGTTGAATGGAACTCCTAGAAATATATCGGCACTTCTTTGATAAAGTTGACAAGAAAGTTTATTGTTAGACACATAAAATTGAAAAAATGAATGACATGGGGGAATAGCCATTTTAGGTATGTCTGAAACATTCCAAGCACTAACAATAATTCTTCTTGAATCTGGATTTTCCTTTAATTGTTTGATCACATTCGAAATCTGATCAATCTTTTCTTGACTAGAGTTTGACCAAAATCTCCATTGATGACCATATATTGGTCCTAACTCTCCATTTTCATCTGCCCAATCATCCCATATTTTTACATTATTATCTTTAAGGTATTTTATGTTAGTATCTCCTTTTAAAAACCATAATAATTCATAAATTACGGACTTGAGATGAATTTTCTTAGTCGTTATGCATGGAAAACCATTTTGTAAGTTAAACCTCATTTGATAACCAAAAGTACTTAATGTCCCTGTACCAGTTCTGTCATCTTTTTTTTCTCCATTTTTTTTTACATACTTAAGTAAATTTATGTACTCAGTCATTTTATATTTTTAAACTAAATTAATTTTAAAAAATATTTTTTTGCAAAAAAAATATTAAATTTATTAACAAAATATGAACAGTTAATTTTTGTCTAATTGAATTTTAATTTTGATATAATCTCATTAGGATCTGGGTTAGAAAAAATTGTATTTCCAGCAACTAAAATATCTGCCCCGAGATTCAATAATTTATTTTTATTTTCTAAAGTTACTCCTCCGTCAATTTCTATTAAAGTTTTTGAACTATTATTTAAAATTAAATTTTTAAGTTGTGTAATTTTTTTGTAAGTATTTATAATAAATTTTTGTCCTCCGAATCCTGGATTAACTGACATTAGACAAACTATGTCTATCATATTGATTATATTCTCCAAGTAAGATATCGGGGTATGTGGATTGATTGCAACACCTGCTTTCATTCCGTTACTTTTAATTTTATTAACAGTCCTATCTAAATGATTTTCAACTTCATAGTGAATTGTTAAAATATCTGCACCAGCATTTTTAAAATCTAAAATATATTTAGAAGGGTTTGTGATCATTAAATGCACATCCAAGGGCTTTTTTGAATATTTTTTTATTGATTTAATTATTGGAAATCCAAATGTTATATTTGGGACAAAATAACCATCCATTACATCAATATGATACCAATCCGCTTTTGATTTATTGAGCATAAGAATCTCACTTTTGATATCTGATAAATCACAAGAAAGTAAAGATGGAGCAATTAAATGTGACAATNTATAAGTTTTATCCTAAATAGGTTTTTAAAATTTTACTTCTGGAAATATGCTTTAGCCTTCTGATTGCTTTTTCTTTGATTTGTCTAACTCGTTCTCGAGTTAGATCAAATCTTTCGCCAATTTCTTCAAGTGTTAGGGCTTGTTTATTTTCTAATCCAAAATATAATCTAATAACATCAGCTTCTCTGCTAGTAAGGGTTTCAAGTGCTCTCTCAATTTCAATACTTAGTGAAGCATTCAGGAGTTCTTTATCTGGGTTAGGACTTTCTCCAAATTTTAAAACATCATATAAATTTGAGTCTTCTCCTTCAACTAATGGAGCATCCATAGATACATGTCTTCCTGAATTTCTTTGAGATTCTTTAACATCAGATTCACTCATATCCAACAATGAAGCAATTTCTGAAGCAGATGGAGTTCTTTCTTCTTCTTGTTCAATTGAAGCATAAGCCTTGTTAATCTTGTTGATAGAACCAATTTTATTTAAAGGTAACCTAACGATTCTAGATTGTTCAGCTAAAGCTTGGAGAATAGATTGTCTTATCCACCATACTGCATAGGAAATAAATTTAAAACCTCTAGTTTCATCAAATCTTTGGGCAGCTTTAATCAATCCTAAATTACCTTCGTTAATTAGGTCCGGTAAAGATAATCCTTGATTTTGGTATTGTTTTGCGACAGAGACAACAAATCTTAAATTTGCTTTTGTTAATTTTTCTAAGGCAATTTGATCCCCATCTCTAATTTTTTGAGCTAATTCAACTTCTTCTTCAGCAGAAATTAAATCTACTTTTCCAATTTCCTGTAAATATTTGTCTAGAGAAGCAGTTTCTCTATTAGTTACTTGTTTAGTAATTTTAAGTTGTCTCATATTTTTAATGTTTTACCTATATACGATTTTTTTTAATTTAAGTTTCACTTTATAAATTTTTTTATTTCATTTAATATTAATTTAAGTTTTTCATCAAAATTAGAGTTATTTATTATTGTATCAGACTTATCTTTCTGAGGTAATGTATACTTGTTATACATTGGAATAACATCTTTTTGAAATTGAAAAACTATGCTACTAAATTTTCTTCCTCTTTTAGATTTATCTCTAAGAATTCTTCTATTCAGACATATTTTTTGATCAATATCAAAAAAAATTTTATGATTGACTAGCCTGTTAATAAAATAGAAAGAATTTATTAGAGTTCCCTCTAATATTATGATGGGTTTAGATTTTAATTTAATAAAAGTTTCCTCTCTTCTATGCTCATTAAAATTATATTTTGGTATTTTTATACTTTTATTAGATAATAATTTTTTTATGTCAGAGTATAGTAATTTAAAGTCTATAGATGAGGGATGATCAAAATTGATTTTTTTTCTATCACTCAGATTTAAGTGATATAAATCATTATAATATGAATCTTGTGGAACTATGGAGGTAAAATTTGGATATTTGGAGTAAATCAAGTTTGAGAGTGATGTTTTACCCGAACAACTCATTCCTGTTATTGAAATAATAAATTTTTTTCTATACATAGAATAATTTTATTCTAAGTACTAATTAGGTTTTGGTATTAACTGTTTTCTTGAAAACTTCATTTTTCCACTTCTCTGGTCTATATCGATAATCTTAACTTTTACAGAATCATTTAATTGTAATACATCTTCAACTTTTTCGGTTCTTTCCCAAGAAATTTCTGATATGTGAAGTAAACCATCTTTCCCAGGTGATATCTCAACAAATGCTCCATAACTTTGAATATTTTTCACTTTTCCTTCATATTCTTCTCCAAGAACTGGTGTAAATGATATTTGTTTAATCCTAGAAATTGCTTTATCCATACCTTCTTGGCTAGTTCCTAATATTTCAACTTTTCCATACCCATCAATTTCTTCAATTGTTATTGTGGTTTCTGTTTCTTCTTGAAGACCTTGAATAATTTTTCCACCAGGTCCAATTATGGCTCCAATACAATCTTTTTCGACTTTAAGAATTTCAATTTTTGGGGCATTCGGTTTTAGATTTTCTCTTGGTGAGCTGATAGTTTTTAACATTTCTTTTAAAATAGCTTCCCTACCTTTTTTAGCTTGAAGTAGAGCTTTTTCTAGTATTTCATAAGATAGTCCAGTAATTTTAATATCCATTTGACATGCAGTAATCCCATTTTCAGTTCCTGTAACTTTAAAATCCATGTCACCAAGATGATCTTCATCACCTAATATGTCAGAAAGTACTTTAAAATTATCTGATGAATCATCTTTAATTAATCCCATTGCTATTCCTGATACAGGTTTAGTAATTTTTATCCCAGCATCCATAAGTGCTAGAGTACCAGCACAAACAGTTGCCATTGAAGAAGATCCATTAGATTCTAATATTTCTGAAACGATTCTTACGGTGTAAGGGTTATTTTCGGGAATAACAATTTTTAAGGCCCTTTGGGCTAAATTTCCATGTCCAATTTCTCTTCTACTTACACCCCTAATAGGTCTTGCTTCTCCTGTTGAAAAAGGAGGAAAGTTATAATGAAGGTAAAATTTTTCAGAACCTTGGTGTGTTACGTTATCAATTCTGTTAACATCAAGAGCAGTACCCAGAGTAACTGTAGACAAAGATTGTGTTTCTCCCCTAGTAAATATTGCAGAACCATGAACGCTAGGAAGATAATCAATTTCACACCAGATAGGTCTAATTTGATCTTCCGATCTTCCATCTAGTCTCACTCCTTCACTTAAAAGTAGAGAACGAACAGCTTTTTTTTCAACCGAACTAAAATATTTTTTAATTAAAAAATTGTTATCATTAATAAAATCATCGTCATATTTACTAAGAAATTCTTCTCTTATTTGTGAGAAATTCTTTTTTCTTTCGTCTTTAGATAACCCTTTTTTGGCAACGTCATAAAATTTTTGATAACAATACTTTGATAGATTGTCAAACAATTCATTATTATCTTTTTTTTCATGATCATATTCTCTTTTCGATAAGTTCTTATTAAATTTTTTTACAAACTCAAGTTGGGCTTTACATTGTTTAATTATCTCTTTGTGAGCAAATTTTATTGCATCAAGCATTTCTTTTTCACTGACTTCATGCATTTCGCCTTCAACCATTGTTACAGAGTCAATAGATGCTCCAACGATTAAGTCAATGTCAGCTTTTTCAAGCTCGTTTAGACTCGGATTAATGATAAACTTACCATTAACTCTGACAACTCTAGCTTCCGAAATAGGTCCCTTAAAAGGAATATCTGAGATGGTAAGGCATGCTGAAGCAGCAAGGCCCGCAAGTGCATCAGGCATACAGTCTTTTTCGTATGACATTAATTGAATCATAATTTGAGTTTCAGAGTGATAATCTTTAGGAAAAAGAGGTCTTAGAACTCTATCTACAAGTCTCATTACTAAAATTTCCTGGTCTGAAGGTCTAGCTTCTCTTTTTAGAAAGCCTCCAGGATATCTTCCATCAGCAGCAAATTTTTCTCGATAGTCAACAGTAAGGGGAAGAAAATCCATATCTTCGTTAGCATCTTTGTTTGAAACAACCGAAGCTAGTAACATAGTTTTACCCATTTTGACAACAACTGATCCGTTAGCTTGTTTTGCTAGTTTACCCGTCTCAAGTTGAATTATTTTTCCGTTTCCTAAATCTATTTCTTGTTTAGTAATTTTTGGGACCATAACTATTTAACGTTAAAATATTTTTAATTAAGAAGTATATTGAAAATTTTCAAATTATTAAAAATGAAATTATTTTCTTAATTTAAGTTCTTTAATAATTTTTCTATATCTAATTATATCAACTTTCATTAAGTAATTAAGTAGTTTTCTCCTTTTACCAACTAAAGAAATTAAAGATCGTTGTGTTACAAAGTCTTTTTTATTTTTTTTTAGGTGGTCAGTTAGGTGATTAATTCTAAAGGAAAATAATGCTATTTGGGCTTCAGGAGAGCCAGTATCATTTTCATTTTTTCCATGTTTTTTGAAGAATTCTTTTTTTCTATCAGAAGTAAGGTACATGCCTAAATTGTTTAATGTTAGTAATGTATTTAATATAATTCTTTGCAAATATAGTTTTTTATTCTAATTAAGTGATTATTTATAAAAAGTATATTCTAAAAACTTAGATATTTTAGTTTTTAAAAATTTTCTTTCTACAATGAAATCTAAAAATCCATGATCTAAAAGAAATTCTGATGTTTGAAAATTTTTTGGTAATTCTTTACCAATTGTTTCTTTGACAACTCTTGGTCCAGCAAATCCTATTAAAGCTTTAGGTTCAGCTATATTTATATCACCTAGCATTGCAAATGATGCAGTTATTCCTCCTGTAGTTGGATCAGTTAAAACTGAAATGTAAGGTATATTACATTGTGATAATTCAGATAGTTTTGCAGATGTTTTTCCCATTTGCATCAAAGAATATGCTGATTCCATCATTCTTGCTCCACCTGATTTCGAAATCATGATGAATGGTTGTTTTTTTTTGATACAAAAATCAATAGCTCTTGAGATTTTTTCACCAACTACAGACCCCATTGACCCTCCTATGAAATTAAAATTCATACATGCCAATGTTACTTTAAAATTATTCATTTCTCCATGAGCTGTTGTGACAGCTTCATTTAATTTTGTTTTTTCAATATTTGTTTGTAATCTTTCAGTATATTTTTTTGTATCGGAGAAATTTAAAGGATCAATGGAAAAAATATTTTTATCCATTTCTATGAATTTTCCTTCATCAAAAAGAAATGAAAAATATTCCATAGCATTTATTCTTTCATGATGATTACATTTTTGACAAACCCATAGAGATTTGATATGCTCATCTGAAGAAACAACAATTTTACATTTTGGACATTTGTACCAAAGTCCTTCAGGAATTTCTTTTTTATCCTTAGTTTCAGTAATTACTTTTCTGTCTTTTCTTTTAAACCATACCATATTATATGTTTTAAATTGTGTTAATATTATTCAAAATTTTAAAATATTTTTTAGTCTTTATATAAAATATTCTAGTTGTATGTTAAAAACCTTACACTATAATTTTTTTTCATTTAACAATAAATTTATGACATTGAAATGAAAAAACATTTAATTTTTAGTCAAATTAAAAAAACATTATGTTTAAATTCGTATTATTATTTTTTAACTTTTAAGGAAAAAAAATGATAACTAAAAATCAAATTAAAAAAATTAGAAAATTAAATACAAAAAAAGGTAGAACTTTATTTGATAAATATGTAGTTGAAGGTGTCAAAATAACAAATGAAATGATCAAAAGAAAAATTAAATTTCATGAAATTTATGCGACAAAAAGTTGGTTAAATCGACATATTTACCTTAGAGATAAAAATAATGTTTTTGAAGTTAATGAAAAGGAATTAAAAAATATATCTTTTTTAAAATCACCTAATGAAGTTTTAATAATATTAGATAAAGTAAATCATCATAATTTAAATTTATTAAAAAATGAAAGTATTATTCTAGCTTACGATAGAATAAGAGATCCTGGTAATTTAGGAACTATATTAAGATTATCTGACTGGTTTGGAATAAAAAATATTTTATGTTCAAATGATTCTGTAGATGTATTTAATCCAAAGTGTATTCAGTCATCCATGGGTTCATTTTTGAATGTCAATGTTTATTATGTTGATTTAATTTCATCTTTTAAAAAGTTAAAAGAATATCAACTTATAGGTTGTAATATAAAAGGAGAGAAATTAAATCAAATGGAATTTCCAAAAAAATTTATTTTAATCTTTGGTTCTGAATCAAATGGAATATCTAGTGTGATATACAAAAAACTAGAAAAAATAGTAACAATTCCCAAATTCAGTAAATCTAAAATAGATTCATTAAATTTAGCATCGGCTAGTTCAATTATATTATCAAATATTTTTTTAAAATAATTTTTTAAATTTGTAAAATGAATAACAAGTCATTCTTAATAATTTCTATTTTTATTTTGATTTTAGCTAGATTGATACCCCATCCTCCTAATTTCACCCCGGTAATTGCCGCAACAATGTTTTCGGCATATAAATTTAAAAATAGAAATCTATCTTTCCTTATTCCCTTTATATCAATGATAATATCAGATTTCATAATTGGTTTTCATCCTAATATGCTATCTGTATAT
The DNA here is from genome assembly GCA_002692065.1 of Flavobacteriales bacterium. Lineage (GTDB taxonomy): Bacteria > Bacteroidota > Bacteroidia > Flavobacteriales > UBA7430. The sequence continues at coordinate 23,716 of NZJX01000010.1, forward strand.
TTTTCCTTAATTCTTATATCAATAATATCAAGAAATTTTTTTGAGAAAATTATTATTTGTTCATTATTTTCGTCTATTATATTTTATTTAATAACAAACTTTCAAGTTTTTATGCAAAGTACTGTTTATCAAAAAAATATAATGGGACTAGTTAATTGTTATATTCTAGCATTTCCTTTTTTTATTATGACTCTAACAAGTTCAATTTTATTTTCTTTTCTTATTATAAATATTTACTCATCCATAACCTCTTTACCTCAAAAAATTAAAATATGAAAACCCTACTTAATCTTTTATTTTTATCCTCAAGTTTAAGCTCAATTTGTCAAAATTATCTTAATCAAGTTCTAATTTTGAATGAGGGGTATTATAATAGTACAACCCAAAATATGGACTATCCTGTTTCAATCGGCTCTTATAATCCAGAAACCTCAGAATATACAACTTTAATTGAAATTGATTCAGTGAAATTTGCATCTGATATGATAATTGATGAGGATTTTTTGTACGTAGCTGCTGATTATAAATTATTAAAATATAATTTAAATACTTTTGAACTTCTATCAGAAGTCAATGTTGAAGGAATTAGGAAAATTTTAATATCTGAAAACGTCATATTTACTACAATTGGTGATTATGACCCTATGACATACCTGCCAGTCGAGTTTGAATCATATCTTCATGCTTATAATAAAAATAGTCTTTTTCCAATATTTTATTTAGATACTGTGGTGGGCCCCAAATATTCTACTCAAAATTTATTAAATATATCAAGCAACACTTTAGAAAGTGGATCAATGAGAATAGCTTTAACTATTAATAACGCTTTTGAGTGGGGCAATGAGGTAGGAAAAGTTGGTTTCTTAAACATTAATCAAGATGATGATATTTTTCAAACTTATACTTTCTCTGATTATTTTGAAATTGATCTAGGAGAAGACGGTAAAAACCCAGATAATTTATTTATACTTAATGATGATTTATATACCATAAACAATAAGGATTGGTCAAGTTCTTCTATCTCAAAAATAAATTTAATTGATGGTGTGACTGAAACAAATAATTTATCTTTATCCTCAACAGGATGTGGAACATCATGTTTATATAATACTAAAATTTTATTCCAGTACTCAGGGGACTCCAGATTACATTTTTGGAATACTGAATTAAATGATAATGAGTTAAATGAGTTGGGAGAATTTGATAACTTTTATGCAATTTCATTTGATTCAATTAATAATAGAATTTATGCTAGTTCTACTGATTATGTAACACAAGGAGATGTTAAAATTTATAACAATGATTATATACAATTAGAATCTTTCAATGTTGGAGTTAGTCCTGGAAAAATTTTATTTGATTATAGATCAAATCTATCTCTTGATAAAGAAATAAATAAAGTTGAAAATTCCAATATCAATAATAAAAAATTTGATTTAATGGGAAGAGAATTAAAGAATGTTAAATCAGGTAATATTTACATAACTAATCTTAAAAAATATTTTAAAAATTAAAAAGATTATTCAAAAGTTATTGAAAATTGAAATCCTCTTGAATAAAATCCATTTATTAAATTTGTATAAATAGTGTTGTCGTTCACAATTAAATTTCTTAATCCATAAGAATACTTAATTTGAGGAGCAAATTTAAAGTATTCAAAGTAGAAGTCATATCCAAAACCAATTTCTAATGAAATATTAAGCCTATTTAATTTAAATATATTTTGATTTTTTACATCTTTTTCTGAAGCCATATCAATCGCGAAATTAGGTCCTGAAAAAATATATATCCTTGAATTATTAATTCTGTCACCACGAAATTTTATGTAATGTCCTGATTCTAAAAACCATGATTCTACTTTTTGAATTATACCTTGACTATCTTTAAATCTATAATGTATATTTCTTTGAATAGTTTTTACTGTAATTATGTGTCGATAATTAATATTATTGTTAAGCCTTAAATCAGGGATTAAAAAAGATAATCCAAAACATGGATCATTCTTAGTCTCTACACTCAATAAGTTATTATTTGAAAAGAAATTATCATTAAAATCAGAATATAAGTTATATGCACCAAAGTCAAGAGCCATACCAAAGTGAATTTTTTTATAATCGTAATTACCTTGAAATAATATTTTTTGAGTTTGAGCAAATAAACTAAAATTTAAAATAATGAATAAAATAAATGTATTTAAAATTTTAATTTTCATTTTTTATATTTCTTTTTTATTCATCGAGTTTACAAATAAAATATTACCGAGTTTATCGTAACCTTTAAAGTAATTTTCTCTTTCTTGAACTAAATCTTTTTCATCAAAGCCAATAATTGTTAAATCTGCTAATGATGATTTTTTATTGATTATAGATTTAATTTTTTTATCATCTTGAATTTCAATTAAACTGATATTTGAGGGAGATATTGGGAGTCTACCTTCTTTGATTAAAGTTAAAAGTTGTTTTTTTTGTTTTTCGATTAATCCATGAGGATAAGTAGAAAAAATTTTAATTTTTGCCATTTTCCAATTTTCGTGTCCTAATAAAATATATCCTAATAAAATTTGAAGATTTGAATCTTGATAATCGTCAGCCGAAATCCAAATATGTATTTCTTTATAATACCCATATGATCTATATGTGGTTGAAAGAATACAAACATCTAAGTTTTTGGTTGTTAACAGATGGTGATTTTTTATAATTTGATTGATTTTTTCCGTATCCCCTCTACCGAATTCTAAAACAATTAAATTATGACCTTTGCCTGATATACTAGAAAGTTGAATAACTTGAGCAATGGCTGATGTGAAAGAAGGGCTAATAATTGTGTCTAAATATACTTTTGATCGGGAACCTTCGGCAAGGTTAAGTAATTTTGAAAGTGTTTTTTTTGCTTTATTATGTGAGTTTGAATTAAGGTAACCTTCGATAAAATGCATGTGAGTCCCAAAACCATATTTATGAGATATCCATCTCATTAAATCAAATGTATCTCTTTTTTCAAGTGTTACATCTGTGACACAAATCGCAAATGGTCTCCAGTGATCATTTACACTATTATATTCTTTTTTTCTAACAAAAATTTGTAGTTGTCTACTCAATTGAAAAAGAACACCTTTAAACAACTTTATTATTCCTCCATTTGATGAATTATATTTACTAATATAGACGTAAATCAGAGACATAAATATCAATGAAATTATTGCATAAGTTGAATTCATTTTAAACATCAACCAAAAGGATAGAAAGGCTCCAATAAGTGAAATATACCATCTTGATCGAAAAGTAGGTCTGTAAGAGGGATCAGCTGAAAAATGTTCTAATAAGGAAATTGTACAAATTGCACCATAAGTTACCATGAAGAACATTGAAATTACTTCAGCCACAAAATTTATATCTCCTATATAAATAAAAAAATATGCTATAATACAAGATATTAGAGATGCATTAATAGGTTCATAAGAATCTTTTTTATTGTGTGATATCCATTTGTTTAATTTATTTGTAGGAAAAATATTATCAGCTCCCAAAGCTTGAAGTGTTCGAGGTGCTACCATAATAGATCCAAGTGCCGACGAAATAGCTGCACAAGCAAGACCTATTGGAATTATTGGTCCCCATATAGCAATTTTAGACATAATTAACTGATCACTTGACAAATCATCCAGCGATGCTGAAACTACTAGTTTGATTGCAACTAAAATATAAATTATAATACCAAAAGCAGTAGCTAATAATGTTCCATTTGGAATAGATTTTTTTGGATTTTCTAAATCTCCTGATAATCCTAAACCAGCAGCAATACCAGTAAAAGCAGGAAAAATAATTGTAAATACATAAAAAAAGGAATCTGGATTTTCAATTGTTGTTATGAAGTTAACATCAGATAAATTGAATCCTTCAACTCTGTTTCCAAAAAAGAAAAAAATTAATGATATAAAAAGAATTAATACAACGAAATAAAGTAAATTTATTCCAACATTTGCCCCTTTTGTCAACATTATTAATGTTAAAATAGTCATTAAAATTAATCCAATAATTCGTTTGTTAAGAAACAAATCACTATAATTATTTAAATACGGTAGTTTTTCAATTAAAAAATTCGAAAAAGGAATAAAAGCCTCAGCAAATGCAATTACATAAAATGCTACTGAAATAGCTTGAGATAAAAAAAGAGCAATTCCTATTGATGCTCCAATATTTAAGCCAAATGATCTTGAAATGATGTAATATGCTCCTCCTCCTTCAACTTTCCTGTTAGTTGCAATTTCGGCAACCGCCATTGCAGTTGGTATTGTAACAAGATGTCCAAGAACTATTATTGCAATTGCCCCGATAAATCCTGTATGAGCTACTGCATAACCAAATCTCAGATATAGTATTGCACCCAATATAGTGGAAATAGCTGTCATGAAGACGGGGGCTGTTCCAAAATTCGCTTTATTTTTTAAAAATTTATCAGACACAATTTTAATAAGTTATGATATATTTAATGATTTATAATTTAGATCTTTTTTTAATATTGGGCTCACTCCAATTTTTTTACAAACTAAACCTGCTGCTAAATTAGAAATTTTAATGATAATTTCATTATTAAGATTTGCAGCTAATGATAAAGCTGCTATTGAAATAACAGTATCACCTGCACCAGAAACATCAACGACATCTTTAGTAAGTGTTTTTTCATGATAATACTTATCTTCAGATTTTAAACACATCCCATTTTCAGATAAAGTTAGAATTATAACTTTTGCATTAATTTTATTTTTGAGTTTTGAGGTAATAAATTCCAAATCACTTTTGGATGTAATTTGATTATTTCGTGAATTAAAAGCGTCATTAATTTCTTTTAAATTTGGTTTAAATATATCTACAAATTTGTATGAAAAAAAATTATTTTTTTTTGGATCAACAACTATAGGAATCATAAAATTTTTGCATTTTGTAATTATGTGATTAATTATATTCAAACTCAATAGACCTTTATTATAATCTTGCACCAATAGCACATCAATATCACATTTGGAAATAATATTATCAAATTTTTTTAATATTATATGTTCATTTATATTGATTATTTCATCTTCGTCAAATCTTGCAATATGATTTCCATCACTAATAACTCTATGCTTTGTTGTTGTTCTAATTTTTTTAAAAATTGATATTCCATTTGTTTCAATTCCGTTTGTATTTAGAAGTTTTAAATATTCTTGACCATGAATATCGTTTCCTAAGACTGAAAATAGAATTGGATATCCACCTAGGTTTTGAATATTTAAAGCGACATTACCTGCTCCCCCAAGTCTAAATTCAGTTTTTGTAATGTCAACAATTGGTATATCAGATTCAGGGGAATGCCTATTGATATTACCAAAATAGTATTTATCTAAAATTGAGTCACCAAAAATAAGTATTTTTTTTTGTTTAAATTTTTTTAATATACCGTTAATCTTCATTATCAATTGGATATTTTTGATACTTAAGTTAAAAGGTTTAAATATTTTCTTATTCTTGAAGCTGCATCAATTAATATTTCATCAGAAGCAGCATAAGATATTCTTATACAATCATTATTTCCAAAAGCTATTCCAGGGACTGTAGAAACATGTGCATATTTAAGGAGATACATACTTAAATCATTAGAATTTTTGACATGAAAATTTTTATAGCTTTTATCAAAAAAATTATTTACATTAGGAAATATATAAAATGCTCCTTCTGGTATATTAATTTTTAATTTTTTAATTTTTCTAAGTTCATTAATTAATAAATCTCTCCTTCTTTTAAAAGCAAAATTCATTTCTTTAGTACATTTAGGGTCAGCTTTTAAAGCAGCCTCAGTTGCTTTTTGAGCAATTGAACATGTTGCTGAAGTAATTTGTCCTTGAATCTTATTACACGCTTTTGCTAACCATATTGGAGCACCTAAATATCCAACTCTCCATCCTGTCATTGCGAATCCTTTGGAAACCCCATTTACAGTTACAACTCTATTTTTAATATTATTGAACTGACCTATACTTTCATGTTTTTTATTAAAACATATATGTTCATAAATCTCATCTGAGATGATTATTATATTTGGAAAATCAGAAAAAATATTGGAAATCTCTTCAAGCTCTTTTAAACTGTAAACAGACCCACTTGGGTTGCATGGAGAACTAAATAAAAAAGCTTTAGTTTTACTTGTAATTGAACTTTTAATTTGGTTTGGTTTAACTTTATAGTCATTTTCAATATCTGTTTCAATTTTTACAGGAATCCCCTCATTCATCTTAATCATTTGATAATAACTTACCCAATATGGACAAGGAATAATTACTTCATCTCCTGGATTTAGCAGGGCAGTCATTAGTTGAGCAAGAGATTGTTTTGCACCTGTTGATACAACAATTTCTTCAGATGTATAATTTAAGTTATTATCTCTTTTGAATTTTTTAGAAATAGAATCTCTTAGTTCTTTCATTCCAGGTACTGGAGTATAATGTGAAAAATTATTATCAATGGCTTTTTTTGCAGCATTTTTAATGAAATCAGGAGTGTTAAAATCTGGTTCACCAAGACTTAGTGATATAATATCTAGACCTTGATTAATTAATTCTCTACTTTTTCTTGCCATAGCAAGTGTTTGAGATTCCTCTAGATTTTGTATTTTATTCGATAGTAATTTCATAATAATTTATAATTAATTATAATTAGGAAGAAAACTAAATGTCTCAGCATATTTTAGCATTTGATCTTGAAAGTTTTTTGGGTAAATTACTTCAATATTTGTGATTTCATTTTTATTGTTTAAGGTAGGTTTTAACTCTGGATTTATAAAACCACTGTATGGTGCAATATCAAGTTTATTAGATCTTGAAATAACTTCTTTATGAATAACAGGATCAATTTTTACTCCATATTTTTCAACAAGATCAGAACATGATTTGNAGTCTCCTTCTGATTTTATTCTTTGGACTTCTTTAAGTAGTTCTCCAAAAATTTCTCTTAATTTAGTATAGTCAGTGATATCATAATAAGTTTTATTATTTCTTCTGATTTTTTCAATTACTTTTCTTTGTAAACCTTTTTCATAAACCCATTTTGAAACCCACTGTCTATTTCTCATATGGGCTTCTTCTATATCGTCACCCAGATTAACTCTTCTTAATTGAGTTAAAAGACCATTTCGTATATAATTGTCATATTCTGCTTTTCCAACTTCGAGATTATCAATTAATCCCAACTCTACAAGTCTATAATCCATAATAAAATAAAGTGCAACCAGATCAGCTCTTCCCTCCTCAAGAGTTGATGCATAACTTTTAAGAGTTTCTTTTGGTGTACCAACTCCATTATTTAACTTACCAGATGCATGACCAAGAACTTCATGGAGAGCAGTATGAAGTTTACTTGCTAATTTTCCATACTTAAGTACTCTTTCAATTTCTTCTTGATCATGAGCAAATTCTTCTAAAATTCCCTGGCCACCTGATTGAGAGTAAGCATAGACTATATTTCCAAGACTAACTGATTTAGAACCATGAGTTGATCGTATCCAATTAGCATTAGGAAGATTAACTCCAATAGGAGTAGATGGAGATGAATCTCCTGATTCAGAGGCAACATTAACTACCTTGTAGCTTACTCCAGATATATTTTTCTTCTTATGATTTTCATAAATCGTTGAATTATCTTCAAACCATTGAGCATTTTCAGAAAGAACCTTCATTTGAGCAGATGCTTGAAAATCTTTAATTTCAACAATTGATTCATATGATCCCTTATATCCTTTGGGATCATTGTAGACTTCTATGAATGAATTAATATAATCAATATCTCCTTCGGTTGCATTGACCCAGGCGATATTATATTCGTCCCAGATATTTAAATTTCCGGTTTTATAGTATTTAATAAGTAATTTTAATGCATCTGCTTGTTTTTCATTTTCAGCAACACTAACAGCAAGTTTAAGCCATTTAATTATATGTTTAATTGCATCACTATACATCCCATCAAGCTTGTATACTTTTTCTTCAAGCATATTGTTGTTATTTTTAATTAATTTTGAATTTAAACCATATGAAATTGGTTGTTTTGTATTAGATTGTTTAATTGATTTATAATATTTATCAACTTCATTTTCTGTAATATTTGGATCATAAAAATTTACAGCTGATCCCAGTACAAGGCCAATTTTTGGATCTAAATTAACTTTTTTATTATCAAAATTTTCATCAAAGATTGCTTTTATAGCTTCATCTTTAAGAGTATCTTCAACATTATGCATTAAATCAAGAAAAAATTTTTTTGAAAATTTTGGTTTAAACTTTGACATGGAATAGTGATGATGAATTCCATTAGCAAACCATACTTTTTTAGTATATAAAATAAAATTTTCCCAAGATTTATTATTTTTATCACCATCATAGTTTTTAATGATATTTTCTAATACTCTTCTTATCGACAGATTATGTCTATAATTTTGGTCCCAAATTATATCTCTACCTGAGTATCCAGCCATTGAAAGATAATAGACTAATTTTTTTTGTTTCAGTGTTAGTTTGTCAAAATCAGGAATTTGGTATTTTAATATTTGTACATCATCAAATCTTTCCGAAATAAAATTAAATTCATTTTGGACTAAATAATTATTTTTTTTACATCCAAAAATTGATAGCAAAAAAAATATATGTAATAATTGAATTTTACGCATAATTTCTTGTAATATATATTTATAAATTGTTTTTAATTGTGGCCATTTTTATTGCACTTATTGCAAATTCTTTTCCTTTATTAAATTTTTTAGCAGAAGATCTTTCTTTTGCCTGTTTGAAATTATTAACAGTTAAAATTCCAAATATGATAGGTATTTTAGATTCAGTACTTAATTTCAATATTTCATTTGTGACACTATTACTTATAAGGTTGAAATGGGGAGTATCGCCTTTAATTATGCATCCTAGAGTAATTATAGCATCAAAATTATAGTAAGATTTTTTTGATATTTTTTTAATTAAATATGGTATTTCAAAACAACCAGGCACCTCAAATTTTATAATATTTTCATTTACAGTTTTATGTTTAAGTAAACAATTTTTTGTTTCAATGTATAATTCATTAGTTATCTCAAAATTCCATTCCGTAACAATAATTCCAAACTTCAATGATTTACAGTTTGGTATATCATTTGTTTTAATATTATCTGTATTTNTAGAAAGCATTTTAAATTTTAGATTTTATCATAGTTATATATTTGTCAATATTCTGAGCTTCTTTAGAATTGGGGTAATCTTTTTTAATTTTTGAGTATAACGATAAAGCTTTATTATAATCACTTAGTAATTGAGCTATTTTTCCTGCTTTCATTAAATAAATTGGGGTTGTGAAATTATTATTATTTAATTTTGATGCTTTTATATAATAATCTAAAGCATCTTCATTTTGATTAAGTTCAGAGAAAGAATCACCAATAACTCCATTTGCAATTGAAATAAGTATTTCATCATTACTTTTGAAATTTTCCAGAAATTCAATTGATTTTTCAGGTTCATTTAACTTAAAATAGCAAATTCCAGAATAGTAGTTTGATAAATTTCCAATTTTAGTATCACTATATAGCTCAATTATTTCAAGAAAACCTGGAAATTCTTCGTTTCCATTAAGAGCTTCATCATAATTATTTTTTTCAAATGCTCTTTCAGCCAAATAGATTTCATTAACAGCTCTCATTTCTCTGGGTTCCTTGTAGAATTTTTTGAAAGCAAAAAATAGACTAAATAATACTACAAAGCTTGAAACAATTACGATTAGTTTATTTTGGTTTTTTTCAAGTAATAATTCAGCTTTGGTAAGTCCTTGTTCAAATGCTTTTAAATTTTCTTGTGTTGAATCTTTTTTTTTCATTTTAATAATTTTAATTTAAAACAAAAATAAAAGAATTTATCTAAATCAGGTAATAATTATTATTTCTATTATTTTTATAAAAAAAAATGTAATGAATATTAAAACTTTATCTCTTATATTCTTTAAAAATTACGAGGAATTAAATATTAATTTTTCAAAGAAAATTAATTTGATAATTGGGAATAATGGTGCTGGTAAAACAAATTTATTAGATGCTATCTATTATCTAGCATTTTGTAAAAGTTATTTTAATTCAAGAGATATTAATAATATAAAGTTTGGAGAATTCTTTTTTAGTATTAAAGGAGTATTTAAAAAAAATAATTCNGTCGAACATGTTTATTGTGCATTTAAAAAAGGTCAAAAAAAAGTTTTTAAAAGAAATAATAAAAAGTACTTAAAGTATTCAGATCATCTTGGATTTATTCCTTTAGTTATGTTATCTCCTTTAGATATTAATTTAATTAATGAAGGAAGTGAATTTCGAAGAAGATTTATCGATTCAGTATTGTCTCAATTTAATAATATTTATCTTAAAAAATTAATTAAGTATAATGAAGTATTAAAATCAAGAAATATATATTTGAAACAAAGAAATAGTTTTTTAAAACATAATGATTTAACCCTTGAGATTTATAATGAACAAATGTCAAATATCTCAGAATATATTCATGATGAAAGAGAAAAATTTATTCAAATGTTTAATCCTATTTTCAAAAATTTTTACAAAAAGATATCTAATCAAAATAATATTGTTAATTTAAGTTATCAATCACAATTAAATAATTCCAAATTAAATGAATTATTGAAAGTTAATTTTAACAAAGATAAATTGTTTCAATATACGACATGTGGTATTCATAAAGACGATATTTTAATGCAAACAAATGAAAATTTAATCAAGAAAATTGGTTCTCAGGGTGAAATAAAATCATATTTGATAGCATTAAAATTGTCTCAATTTTATTTTTTAAAAACAATTTTAAAATTGAGTCCAATATTGTTAATTGATGATTTAATTGATAAATTAGACTTAAATAGAGTAGAGGCAATAATTGAAATTATATCAAAAGATGATTTTGGTCAAGTTTTAATTTCAGATACAAACAATATCGATCTTGAGAATATTATAAAAAAATATTCTAAAAATTATGAAATTTTTAGAGTTAAAAACGCAAAAATTTTATCGTGAGAAAATATAAAATAAATAAAATATCAGATTTAATTACTGAATTTAAAAGTAAATATAAATTAGATCTGAAAGTAAATGAACTTAAAATTATTGACTTGTGGTTCGAAATTTTGGGAGAGTCAGTAAGGAAGTATGTTCCAAAAATATCAGTAAAAAAAAATAAAATTTATGTGTTAATTCTAAATCCATCATTTAAAAATGATTTAATTTATTCTAAGTCTGAAATAATAAATTCAATAAATTTAAAATCATTAAATTATAAAATTTCAGAAATAATTTTTTTATGATGATATTATAAATTATACTAAAATATTTAAAAAATAACAATGAAAATTCTTGTAACGGGAGGAACTGGTTTAATTGGAAAAAAATTAATTAGCAAATTAAATCAAAATCCCAATAATAAAATATCTATATTATCTCGAAGTAAGATCAAAAATTACAAATTTAAGCAGTTTTATTGGAATCCAAAATTTAATGAAATTGATGAAAAATCTCTTATTGGAATTGATTGTATCATTCATTTAGCAGGGGAAAATATTTTTAATCTATGGACAAAAAAAAAGAAAAAAAATTATTTATGAGAGTAGAATTAATAGTTTAGATTTAATTTATAATAGATTGAAAAAATTAAAAATTAAACCAAAAATCTTAATTTCCTCATCTGCTATTGGTTGGTATGGGACAAACTCAGATGATATTGAAAGATCAGAAAATATGCCTAACTCTAATGATTTTTTGGGAAACCTTTGTTATGATTGGGAAAGTTCAGCTGATAAATTTAAAAATTTTAATGCAAAAGTGTATAAAGTAAGAACTGGAATTGTACTATCATCTGATTCATTTATGTTTAGATTTTTAAAATTACTATCTTATTTTTACTTATTATCACCTGTAGCTAAAGGGAATCAATATTTTCCTTGGATTCATATTTGTGACTTAGTTAATATTTATAATTATATTTTATGCAATGATATTGATCCAGGCCCTTATAATGCAGTTTCTCCAAATATTTCAACTAATAAAAAATTCATTACAGAATTTACAAATTCTGTAAATAGAAAAATAATTATGCCAAATATTCCTCAGTTTTTAATAAATTTATTATTTGGGGATATGTCTAAAATGCTTACAACTGGATTGAAAATTTCTTCAAAGAAGATTATTAATAAAGGATTTAATTTTGAGTTTAAAAATTTAAAAATTGCAATTAATGATTTAAATAATAACTGATATTAAATATGTTTCATTGATGAAACTATTTTGAAAAATTAGAAAGCTATTATCAATATATTAAAAAATATTGCATCATAAACTGAAGAAATTTATCTTATTTTAAGATTTAAATTAAAGAATAATTAAAATTAACTTAATTAAAATTAATTAAGTGATCGCGGAAGGATTCGAACCTTCGACCGTCTCCTTAGAAGGGAGATGCTCTATCCAGCTGAGCTACGCGACCAAATGTCGGGGTGGCAGGATTCGAACCTGCGACCTCCTCGTCCCAAACGAGGCGCGATGACCGGGCTACGCTACACCCCGATAAAAAAAAGCGGAGAGGAAGGGATTCGAACCCCCGATACCCAAAGGGTATAACACCTTAGCAGGGTGCCGCTTTCAGCCACTCAGCCACCTCTCCGTTAATAATAACGGATTAAAGTTTGCAAATATAGTTTCCTATTTTATAAAAAAAAATCTTTTTTATTAATTTATTTCAGGATACTCTATTCTTANGTGATTTATTTCAAGTAATTTTTTTATAAATATCTCTTTTATTGTTTCAATATCTTTTAAGGAAATAGGGGAGTTATTGTACTGATTATCATTAAGTTGACTTGATATTATTTTATTAACTAATTCAGTTATTGATTCTTTATTAATTTTTTTTAAACTTCTTGAACTAGCCTCAACTGCGTCAGCCATCATTATCACTACAGTTTCTTTTGAATATGGTTTTGGTCCATTATACCTAAATTCTTTTTCTGAATTAAGATTTGTAGGAAAATTATCAGAATATTTTTTATAAAAAAACTGGATTAAACCATCTCCATGATGAGTTCTAATAAAATCAATTATAGGATTTGGTAATAAATTTTTTTTTGCAATTTCTATACCTTCAATAACATGAGATTTAATAATTTTAGCACTTTCAATATTCGATAGTTCATCATGTGGATTTAGATGATTACTTTGATTTTCAATAAAATATTTTGGACTATTTATTTTTCCAACATCATGATAAAGGGCTCCTGTTCTTACTAAGAGTGTATTTCCTCCTATCTGATTAATTGCATTTTCAGCTAAATTACTCACTTGAATAGAATGTTGAAAGGTTCCTGGAGCAATATCTGATAATTTTTTTAATAATGGTTGATTTGTATCAGATAGTTCAAGTAAGGTTGTGTCTGAAAGCAAAGAAAAAATTTTTTCATTCATGTAAACTATAGGATATGTCAATAATGTTAAAAATGAGCTCAATACAAGAAAACAATAAGTTAATAAATTTTGTTTTTCAATTTCTTGATTACTAATTATTGAAATAGCAAAGAATGTTATAATATAGACAAGACTTATCTTAACAACTGAAAAAAATAAATCNGCTCTCTTATATAAATTTTTAATAGTTAAAAGGGCTAAAAAACCTGACATTAATTGAATAAAAACAAAATGAAATGAATTAGGTGAAATCCATCCAATTAAAATAATGGTTATTGTATAGACGATCATTGCTATATTTATATTATAAAATGATCTTATAATTAATGGAAGTGCACAAAAAGGGACTATGTAAATTGAAAAGTTGATTTCAAATAATAGGGTAAATTTAGCTAAACAAATGAATAAAATGATATTAGTTAAAATAAACTTTAAAAAAGTTAAATTTTGAAATAAAGTTGGATCAATTTTAAAGATGAAAATTGATATAATAAGAAAACATATTGAAACAATGATAAATTGGCCTAAGAAGATTAATATATTTGAGGAATCACTTAGTTGTTTTCTTTCAAATTCATTCTTATAAGATAAAAGTTTTAAATAATTGATATTATCTACGATTTCTCCTTTAGATATAATTACTTCTCCAATTCTTATTTTTCCTGTAACATTTGAAATTTTTTTTAAATCTGCTTCAAGAGAAATTTTAGTTAAATAGTCATTAAAAATAATATTGGGTTTTATGGACTTTAATAATATACTTATTGCTTCATTCTTTCTTTTTTTATTTTTAATATTGATATTTTTTATTAGTTCAGTAGCTTTATCAATTGAATAAAAAACATTTAAGTAATTTATCCTTGTAATGTTGTTTTCAACAACGTAAATAATATAATTATCTGGTTTGTCCTGAATTACATAATTAGATTCTATAAGCCCCTTAGATTGAATTTTGTTAAAAATTTCATAGATTTTATTTTTAAATAATTCATTAATATTTGAATTTATATTTGATTGATTTTGAAATTTTTCTAGTTCATACTTTAAATTTTTATAAGCTATTTCATTATAGGAATTATTTCTTGTAAAAAATATTTTTTTTTGTTTCTCAACTTCGTTTTTTTCTTTTTTAATTTCATTTGGATGTTTTAAAACAGAAAATTCTAAATCTGAAATTAAATCTGAATTATTCCATGTTTTACCCTCTATTACTTCGTATAAAAATTTTTTTTTCTTGGGCATTAAATAACTAATAAAAACAATACTGAAGAATATTAATAAAATTCCATATATATTTTTCAAAATTTTTTTCACTTTTTTTGTAATAATTTTTACTAACTTAATAAATAAAGTCTAATTTTTGGAATNATTTTGATTTTGAATTCAAAATTTAAAACATTAGGTTTGATAGTTATTTAAATTAATTCTTATGAATAAAGTATTTATTGTGTCAGCTCTTAGAACTCCAATAGGATCTTTTGCTGGTAAATTGTCAAAAATTTCTGCAGTAACATTGGGTTCAAAAGCAATCAAAGCTTGTTTAAATGATATTAATCTTGACGTTAATTTTATTGATGAGGTTTTTATGGGAAATGTTCTTTCTGCAAATCTTGGACAAGCACCTGCTCGACAAGCTTCTTTATTAGCTGGACTAAGTAATAGCACTCCTTGTACAACTATTAATAAAGTATGTGCGTCAGGGATGAAGGCAGTTATGATTGGAGCTCAATCCATAATGTTAGGTCATAATGATATAGTAGTCGCAGGTGGAATGGAGAATATGTCCTCTGTACCATATTATTCTGATTCTTTGAGATTTGGAAAAAGATTAGGAGATAATAAAATGATTGATGGTTTATTAAAAGATGGTTTAACTGATGTATATAATAATATTCATATGGGGCTATGTGCTGAAAAGTGTGCAGAAGAAATGAATTTTTCCAGAGAACAACAAGATGAATTCGCATTAAACTCTTATTTAAAATCAACAAATGCTTGGACTAAAGGAAATTTTAAAAATGAGGTTATACCTGTAGAGTTCGAAATCAAAAAAAATCAATTTTTAAAAA
>NZJX01000011.1 GCA_002692065.1 Flavobacteriales bacterium
ATAATTGTAATTTAATAAAGCTATATTTGTTAATATTTGATAGAATGAGATACGATAAAATAGATAAAAAATTGTTTATCCAAAATAGAATTGAGCTTAGTAAACATCTTGAAAAAAATTCTATTGCAATACTTAACTCTAATGATATTATGCCAACGAATTCTGATGGCACATTCAAATTTAAACAAAATAGTGACTTATTTTACTTATCTGGTATAGATCAAGAAGAAACTATTTTTCTTTTCTATCCTGACTCTAAAGAATTAAGATTTAAAGAAATTTTATTTTTAAAAAAAACTAATGAATTAATAAAAATTTGGGAAGGAGAAAAATTGTCAAAAAAAAATGCTTCTGAAATTTCAGGAATTAGTTCTGTTTACTGGTTAGATGATTTTGACAAGATTTTTGAAATTATTGCATCTAAGATAAATAAAGTCTATCTAAACGCTAATCAACATTTAAGGGCTAAATTAGAGGTACAAACAAGAGATGAAAGATTTAAACTGAAGATTCAAAATACTTATGCAAATTTAAAATATCTAAAATTAGCTCCTATTATGCATAAGATTAGATCAATAAAAAGTTCAATTGAAGTTGAATTAATTTCTAAAGCATGCAAGATAACAAAAAATAGCTTTAAAAAAATTTTAAAATTTGTTAAGCCAAATATTTATGAATATGAAATAGAGGCTGAAATAATACGTGACTTCATTTGTAATAAATCTAATGGCTTTGCATACCAACCAATTATTGCTTCAGGTTCAAATTCATGTATTTTACATTATATTTCTAATAACCAAAGATGTAAAAACGGTGATATTATTTTGATGGATTTTGGAGCTGAATATGCAAATTATTGTTCAGATATGACAAGATGTATCCCTGCTAATGGAAGATTTTCCCAAAGACAAAAAGAAATTTATTTGGCAGTTTTAAATGTATTAAATATTTCAAGTCAGCTTCTAAAACCTGGAATTCTATTGAAAGATTATCATGAAAAAGTTGGTAAGATCATGGAAAAAGAACTTCTAAAGTTAAATTTAATCACCAAAAAAGATATACTAAACCAAGATTCAAAAAATCCCGCTTATAAAAAATATTTTATGCATGGAGCTTCCCACTTTTTAGGACTTGATGTTCACGATGTTGGCCTTTGGAATGAACCAATTAAATCTGGCATGGTATTTACATGCGAGCCAGGGATATATGTAAGAAATGAAAATATTGGAATAAGATTAGAGAATAACTATCTAGTTACTAATAAAACAACTATAAATTTAATGCAAGATATTCCAATTGAAATTGAAGAAATTGAGAATATTATGAACAGTTAATTAGTGAGATTTCCAACCTTTGGATAAAAGTGAATGTACCTTTGAATCCCTAGTAACTAAATTACACCCCATTTTTTTATTTTCAACATATCCGATTATTGTCATGTCTGGTCTGTGTTTAATTTTATCATAATCTTTTTGTTCTAGAGTAAACAATAACTCATAATCTTCCCCGCCGTTTAATGCACATATTGAAGGATTAAGATTGAATTTTTCTGAGAATTCATGAACAGCGGAATTTATTGGTAATTTATCTTCAAATATTCTAAAACCAATACTTGATGATTTTGCAAGATGATTTAATTCTGATGAGAGACCATCAGAAATATCTATCATTGATGTTGGTTTTACATCTAATTTTTTTAAAGAATTAATAATATCCAATCTTGCTTCAGGTTTTAATTGGCGCTCAAGTAAATATTCAGAACCTTCAAACTCTGGTTGCATTTTACTATTAACTTCAAATACTGCTTTTTCTCTCTCAAGTATTTGTAAGCCCAGATAAGCTGCTCCAACATCTCCAGAGAGTACAATTAAATTATTTTCTTTTGCACCACTTCTGTAAACTATTTCAGATTCTTTTGATATTCCTGTTGCAGTTACCGAAACAGTAAATCCTTTGTTAGAACTTGTGGTATCTCCTCCAATTAAATCAACATTGTATCTATTACACGCGAGTTTAACACCGCTATAAAAATCATCAATAGCTTCAACGGAAAATCTATTTGAAAAAGCAATTGAAATCAATATTTGAGTTGGAATGACGTTCATTGAAATTATATCTGATAAATTTACAACTACTGATTTATACCCTAAATGCTTTAGAGGATTATACATTAAATCAAAATGAATACCTTCAACTAAAAAATCTTTTGATATTACTATACAACTTTCCCCAACTTTAATTACAGCAGCATCATCTCCAATTCCTTTAATAGTATTTTCATGACTAGGTTTAAACTGTTTTGAAATTTTTTCAATGAGACCAAATTCACCTATTTTAGAAATAGAAGTAAAAGACTTTCTATTATTAATATTTTTTGACATGCTACAAAAGTAAATATTAAATTAATCTTACACCATAAAACTACAATCAAAAATATTTAATTGTATCTTTGCAGAAAAAAAACTTAAAGTATACTTTAAATGATATCAATAAGCGATAAAGCAAAAAATAAAATACTTAGTTTATTCAAGGAAGAGGGTATTTCTGATGCTTACGTTAAAGTTTCAGTAAAAAGTGGAGGCTGCTCTGGATTATCCTATGCTTTAAAGTTTACCAGTAAATCAGATATCAATGATAAAATTTTAGAAGATAATGAAATAAAAATATTAATTGATAAAAAAAGTTTACTATACATAGCTGGAACAACATTAGACTTCTCTGGGGGTTTGAATGGAAAAGGCTTTGTTTTTAATAACCCTAATGCTAAAAGAACCTGCGGCTGTGGTGAATCTTTTGCAATTTAAAAATGTAAAAATTTGGTTAACGAAGAAAAAATATTAAAAGATGCTACAAAATCAGATTACAAATATGGTTTTGTTTCAAAATTCAATTCAGAGACATTAGAAGAAGGACTTAATGAAGATATAATTAAAAAAATTTCTTTGAAAAAAAATGAACCTGAATGGATGTTAAATTGGAGACTTAAGGCTTATAATATTTTTTTGAAAATGAATGAACCCTCATGGGCTAATTTATCTTACAAAAAAATTGATCTTCAAAAGATTTCATATTACTCTGCTCCTAAAACAAAAAAAAAATTAACGAGCCTAGATGAGGTTGATCCAGAATTATTGAGTACTTTTAAAAAACTTGGTATATCTGTAAATGAACAAAAAAGATTAACCGGAGTTGCTATGGATTTTGTAGTTGATTCTGTATCTGTTGCAACTTCATTTAAAGACAAACTATCTGAACTGGGTATTATTTTTTGTTCTATTAGTGAAGCAATTCAAAATCACCCAGATTTAGTTAGGAAATATATGGGTTCAGTTGTTCCCATTAAAGACAACTACTTCTCAGCTTTAAATTCTGCTGTTTTCACTGATGGGTCATTTTGTTATATACCCAAAGGTGTAAAATGCCCTATGGAATTATCAACTTATTTTAGAATTAACCAAGCTGGTACTGGCCAATTTGAAAGAACCCTTTTGATAGCTGATAAAGACTCATATGTTTCATATTTAGAAGGGTGTACTGCTCCTTCTAGAGACGAAAATCAGCTTCATGCTGCCGTTGTTGAACTAATTTCATTAGATGGCGCTGAAATAAAATATTCAACTGTACAAAATTGGTATCCAGGTGATAAAAATGGAAATGGAGGTGTTTACAATTTTGTTACTAAGAGAGGAATCTGCTACAAAAACTCTAAAATTTCTTGGACACAAGTTGAGACAGGCTCTGCTGTTACTTGGAAATATCCATCTTGTATTCTAAAAGGAGATAGTTCAATTGGTGAATTCTTCTCTGTAGCATTGACTAATAACTTTCAACAAGCCGATACTGGAACTAAAATGATTCATATAGGTAAAAACTCAAAAAGTACAATTATTTCAAAAGGAATTTCAGCAGGAAAAAGTAACGGAAGTTACAGAGGATTAGTTAAGATAATGAAAAGTGCTGAAAATTCGAGAAATTTTTCTCAATGTGACTCACTATTAATGGGAAATAAATGTGGATCTCACACATTCCCATACATCGAAGTAAAAAATAAAAGTTCTAAGGTAGAACATGAAGCTACAACTTCGAAAATTGGAGAAGACCAAATATTTTACTGTAATCAAAGAGGAATTGGTACAGAAGAGGCAATTGGATTAATAGTTAATGGTTATTGTAAAGATGTTTTAAATAAACTACCGATGGAATTTGCAGTTGAAGCTCAAAAACTGTTATCTCTATCTTTAGAAGGTAGTGTAGGCTAAAAAATTGATTATGTTAAATATAAAAAATTTGATCGTCAAAATTGGGGAAAAAACCATTATTAATGACTTAAACTTGAATGTTAAACCTGGAGAAATTCATGCAATAATGGGACCAAACGGTTCTGGTAAAAGTACTCTTTCTTCTGTAATTGCAGGTAATGAAGATTATACAATTTCAAAAGGTGAAATTTTATTCAATGGGAATAATATTAATGATCTTCCTCCTGAACAAAGGGCTCACAAAGGTATATTCCTATCATTTCAATACCCTATTGAAATACCCGGGATTTCAGTTATTAACTTTCTCAAAACCTCAATAAATGAAACTAGAAAAGCAAATAATTTAGAACCTTTCTCGAGTAAAGATCTTTTAAAACTTATAAAAGAAAAACAAGATTTACTTAAAATTGATACCCAATTTTTATCTAGGAGTTTAAACCATGGTTTTTCAGGAGGAGAAAAAAAAAGAAATGAAATTTTTCAAATGGCAATGCTTAACCCAAAACTAGCAATATTAGATGAGACAGACTCTGGACTTGATATTGATGCGCTTAAAATTGTTGCAAATGGCATAAACTCATTAACTAATTCTAAAAACTCAATAATCCTAATTACACACTATCAAAGACTTTTAGACTACATTAAACCTGACTATGTACATGTCTTATATGAAGGAAAAATAGTTAAATCTGGAGATAAAAGTCTTGCTTTAACTTTAGAAAAAAAGGGTTATGATTGGATTAATAATGAAGAACTCTAACTTTTATTGTTTTGGAATTTAAAGAATATATTAAATCGACATATAAAAAATTATTATCTGATTCAAAGATTAATGATTCAAATGATATTATAAAACTGAGAGAATATTCCTATGAAAAATACAATTTGATGGGATTACCATCTTTAAAGAGTGAAGAATGGAAGTATACTCCAATTAATAAATTTTTAAAAAATAATTATCTCTCAAATAGTTTTGATAAAAATGAAATTAAAAGTTTTGATTTAACTAAATTTATAATCCCAAATTATAACTCATTTAAAATTGTACTTTTTAATGGTAGATTTCTTCCGAAATACTCTTCCAAAATTGAAAATTCAAAATTGTTTATTTGTGATTTAAAAAAATTCTTTAAAAAAAATAACAGTCAGTTAATAGATAAAAATAAATATAAATTTGATAAGTATTTTTCTAAAATTTTGACTCATAAAAATAGTTTGTGTCTACTAAATAATGCTCTAATTAATAGTGGGCTGTATATTTGCATTGAAGAGAATTATATTGTTGAAAAACCAATTGAAATTATAAATTTTAGTTCATTTGTTCATCCTGAATTTAGCCAAACAAGAAATTTAATTTTATTAAAAAAAAATTCAAAAGCTGAAATTTTAGAAAGAAATATTTCCTTATCTGATTCAGTATCTGGTGTAATTAATTCTGTTTCAGAAATAAATCTTGAAGAAAATGCAAGAATAAATTATTATAAAATTCAAAATGATAAAATAAATTCTTTAATTGACAGTACATTCATAAATCAATGTAAATCATCTGTATCAAATTTTGGGACATACAGTCTAGATGGGAAGTTAGTTAGAAATAATCTTTATTTCAACTTATCAGGTTCTTTGGCTGAATCAAACTTAAATGCCATAACTCTGATTGATAAAAAAAGTCATGTTGATCACTTTACAAAAGTAAATCATAATATTTCAAATTGTACTTCCAATCAACTTTATAAAGGAATTTATGATGATAAAAGCAGGGGTGTCTTCAATGGCAATATACTTGTTGAAAAAAATGCTCAAAAAACTAATGCTTTCCAAAAAAATAATAATATACTTCTAAGTAAATATGCAAAAATAGATACCAAACCGCAATTGGAAATCTTTGCTGATGATGTCTCATGTTCTCATGGGTGTACAGTAGGTCAACTTGACGAAAAGGCATTATTCTACTTAAAATCTAGAGGGATCCCCACTAAAGAAGCCAAAGCTTTACTTATGTTTGCTTTTTGTAAGGACTCATTAAAAACTGTAATTAATATAGAATTAAGAAAATATTTATTAAAAATTATGTCAAAAAAAATTAATGTTAAACTGGATCTCAATGAAATAATTAGTTAATGAATCAAAATAATATCATAAGAAAACAATTTCCAATCTTTGAAAAAAAATTAAATAATAATAATTTAATTTACTTTGATAATGCTGCTTCTTCTCAAAAACCTGAGTGCGTCATAAACAAAATCTCTGATTATTATAAATATGAATATAGTAATGTTCACAGAGGAATTCATTCATTAAGTCAAATTTCAACTGATAAATTTGAACAAACTAGGTCAGCAGTAAAAGAATTTATAAATGCTAACTCTACTCAAGAAATCATTTTTACAAAAGGAACTACTGAATCAATTAATTTGGTTGCGTCAAGTTGGTCAGACGTTTTTTTAAATGAAGGTGATGAAATTATTATTTCAACACTTGAACATCATGCCAATATTGTTCCTTGGCAAATAGTTTGTAAAAAAAAGAAAGCTACGTTAAAAATAATTCCTATTGATGAAAATGGTTATATTGATTTAAATGATGTAAAAAATTTAATTTCTAAAAAAACTAAATTTATTTCTCTAATACATATTTCAAATGTTATTGGGATAGAAACCCCAATAATTGAAATTATTAAATTAGCTCACAAAGCCAACGCGCAAATTTTAATTGATGGAGCTCAAGCTGTGTCCCATAAAAAAATTGATGTTCAAAAATTAAATTGTGATTTTTACTGTTTTTCTGCCCATAAAATGTATGGTCCTACTGGTGTTGGAATCTTATTTGGTAAAAAGAAGATTCTCGAAAAAATGAGTCCTTACCAAACTGGTGGAGAAATGATTAAAGAGGTTTCATTCAATGAAACAACTTTTAATGATTTACCATTTAAATTTGAAACAGGAACCCCCAATATTACAGGTATTATTGCCTTGAAAGAGTCGATTGATTTTATCAATAGTATAGGATTTGAATATATACAACAATATGAAAAAGAATTACTTGAATTCTTAATTGACAAACTAACAAAATTCCCTTATCTCAAAATACTTGGTGGTAATAATAAAAATAAAAATAGTATTGTTTCTTTTAATATGAAAAAAATTCATCATTATGATGCTGGGTCATTCTTAAATAACTTTGGTATTGCTCTTCGAACAGGACATTTATGTGCACAACCTTTAATGAACAGATATAATGTCCCAGGAACAATTAGAGTATCATTTGCTATTTATAATAATTTTGAAGAAATAGAATTTTTTATCCAGTCACTTAAACAAATAAAAAAATTATTTCAATGAGGATAAATAATATTCAAGACGAAATTATAAGTGATTTTGACTTATTTGACAATTGGATGGATAAATATAATTATTTGATTGAATTAAGTAAGGACATAATTTTAATCCCTAAATCAAAAAAAAATGATGAAAATTTGATTAAAGGTTGTCAATCAAAAGTTTGGCTATTTGCTGAATATAAAAATAATAAACTATATTTTAGTGGTGATAGTGATGCAATTATAACTAAAGGGATAATTAGCTTGCTAATTTCTATTTTTAATAATCAAAGTTGTGATGATATTTTAAATAGTGAAATATACTTTATAAAAAAAATTGGTTTAAATGAACATTTGTCAATGAACAGATCTAATGGTCTAATTTCAATGATTAAACAAATTAAAATATATGCTTTAGCATTTAAAAATAGAATAAAATGAAAAATGATACTTTAAAAAAATTAGGCGAAGAAATTGTTGAAACTTTACAAAAAATATATGATCCTGAGATCCCAGTTGATATTTATCAACTAGGATTAATATATGATGTTAGAATTAATAGTGATTTTCATGTTGATGTTGATATGACTCTAACTTCTCCTGCTTGTCCAGTTGCAGAAAGTTTACCTGAAGAAGTAAAAGAAAAAATAAAAATGATTGACCAAGTAAAGTCAGTGAAAATTAATATGGTGTTTGATCCTCAGTGGACAAAAGACATGATGAGCGAGGAAGCAAAACTAGAACTTGGATTTCTTTAATTTTAAATAACTTGAAAAATTCTGATTACTATATACTTGAAGTTGAAAGTTTATTTGATTTTTCCGAAATGAAAGTTATAAATATTGATGAATATTTAGAAGATGGATTGATTTTGATAGAAAAGAAATTCAGAAAAATTATTAAATTGAAAAATTGGAAAGAATATAAAAATGTCAATGTAGCTATAAATTCTAAAAATAAAGCAATAATTCCTACTTGGGCATATATGATTATTTCCTCCTATCTTTCTCCTTTCGCAAAAAATATAATAGAAGGAGACTTATTTGATTTAAAAAAATATATTTTTTCAATAGGTATCAATAAAATAAATATTGAAAATATTAAAGATAAGAACATAATAGTTAAGGGATGTTCTAAAATTAATGTGCCTATATCTTCATATGTTGAATTATGTAAAAAAATTCAACCTTATGCAAATACTATTAATTTTGGTGAGATTTGCTCTAAAGTCCCTGTTTACAGAAAAAAAATTATTTTGTAAATTTCACTTTATCTAGAAGATCTAACTCCATCAAAACTTTCTCTAAGAATAATATGATTTTTAATTCTCTTTTATAGCTAATTTTATGGGGATCATCTGAAAATTTATGATAATCATTATGTTTGCCCGTCCAAAAATGAAGAGCTGGGATAAATTTCTCAGTAAATGATGAATGATCAGATGGGCCATTAATTCTTTTTTTTAACCTCAAATTAAATTTGTCAAAATCTAACATTTTAAAATAATCAAATAAAACTTTTGAACTTCCTAAACCTTCAATTGTTAAGGGCATATCTTTTTCCATACGCCCTATCATGTCAATATTAACAACAAAATTCATTTTAGAAGTATCAATTATTGGATTTTGCATAAAGTATTTTGACCCCAACATCCCTTTTTCTTCTGATGAAAAAGCAATAAATAGAAAATTATTTTTTTCTAAATATTCATTATTCTTAAAAAATAGTGCGAGTTCTAATAAAGCCGCTACTCCACTAGCATTATCATCGGCTCCATTATAAATTATTTTTCTATTTCTTTTATTAATTTCATATCCGAGGTGGTCATAATGAGCACAAATAAGAATTGTTTTTTGAGATTGATTATCCAAAAATCCTAATACATTATATGAACTTTTAATTATACTATCTCTAATAAAAAAAACTTGATGAAAATCTTCTTTTCCATATGATTTTATTCCAATTTCGATCATTCTTTTAACTATATAATTTCTGGCTTTTATTTCTCCTATAGTTCCTGCTTCTCTACCAAACATTTTTCTGGAAGAAAGTGTTTTAATATCAGTTTTTAATCTATTAATAGTTTTTTTATTAGAGAAATATGAATTTTGAGAGTAACTAGAATTACTTTCAATTATACAAAATGAATAAATTAACCATACTAAAATTGTTTTAATATGCTCTTTTCTTAATACCTTCAATGTAATATGTAAATGCTTTATTAACAAATCTATTCCCACCTTTCGTTGGGTAATCTCCTGAAAAATACCAATCTCCAATATGATTTGGACAGGCCTCGTGAAGCTTTATTAAATCCTGAAAAATAATTTCAACTTTGCATGAAATATTATCTGGTGTTATAAATTTAGTTATCATATTAGAAATTTCACTATACTCAAACTGTTCATATATTTTTTTTACAAAATTTATTTTATCTCCTGAAGAATCATTTAAGCTCGTTTTACACCTGGTATAAACTTCATCAATTAACTTATCCATTTTCCTCTCTTTTAATAATTGAATAGCAGCTTTAAAAGCAACTAAATTATCTAATTTTGACATATCGATACCATAACAATCAGGATATCTAATTTGAGGAGCTGAAGACACAATAACTATTTTCTTTGGATTTAACCTTGATAAAATATTTAATATACTTTTCTTCAATGTGGTCCCTCTTACAATACTATCATCAATGATGACTAAATTATCAGAATTTTTAATTTGACCATAAGTGATATCATACACATGAGTAACTAAACTATCTCTATTAGAATCATCCGCAATAAAAGTTCTGAGTTTAGCGTCTTTGATTGCTATTTTTTCTATTCTTGGGCCAGAGAAAACTATTTCCTCTAAATTACTTAAATTTTTATTTTCTAATTTTAATAGTTTTTCTAGTTGACTCTTTTTATTTAATTTATCGATTCGGTCTATCATTCCATAAAATGCAGTTTCAGAAGTATTTGGTATAAAAGAAAATACTGTATTTTTTAAATCATTTTTAATCGAGTGTAAAATTTTATCTGCTAAAAAATTTCCTAACTTTTTTCTTTCTGAATATATTTCAGCATCATTTCCTCTTGAAAAGTAAATTCTTTCAAATGAACACGAAAGTTTTTTTTGAGGATTAACTATTACTTCATTATAAACTGTTCCATTTTTTTTAATAATAATAGCTGTTCCAGGAGATATCTCATGAATTTTATTTTGGTTCACATTCATAGCAGTTTGTATTACAGCTCTTTCGGAAGCTACAATAACTATTTCATCATCTTTATAAAAATATCCTGGTCTAATTCCAGACGGATCCCTTAATGCAAAACAATCTCCATGACCAAATAGTCCACAAATTAAGTATCCCCCATCCCATTTTTTTGCAGAATTAACTAAAACATCCTTAACGTTAATTTTGTTTGCAATTTCATTAGCTAATTCCTGTCTATCTTGAAATTTATTTTTTAAATTATTAAATATTTTACTATTTTCTTCATCAAGAAAGTGACCAATTTTTTCTAGTATTGTTACCGTATCTGACTTATCTTTAGGGTGTTGACCCAAATCAATCAATTGATTAAAGAGTTCATCTACATTTGTCATATTAAAATTACCTGCTAGAACTAAATTTCTTGACTTCCAGTTATTTTGCCTTAAAAAAGGATGGCAATTTTCAATACTATTACCTCCATAAGTACCATATCTCAAATGTCCTAAAAAAATTTCTCCTGAAAAAGGCATATTATCTTTTAACCATTTAACATCATTAATTTTCGTTGGGTGAGTTTTGCTTACATTATCAAATTTGTCATCTATATATTTAAAAACTTCTCTAACTGGATTTTGTAAATTAGTCCTATACCTGCTAATATATCTTTTACCAGGTGGTACATTCAATTTAATATTTGCCAGGCCGGCTCCATCTTGCCCTCTATTTACTTGTTTTTGCATTAGTAAATACATTTTATTTAGGGCATACCTTGCAGTATTATATTTTTTTTTATAAAAGTTTAATGGTTTCAATAATCTAATCATTGCTACTCCACACTCATGTTTAATATCGTCACTCATAAATAAATTTAAATAAAGTCTTTTTTTTTCATATTTAACCACTCTAAGGCATTAGAGCATAATAATTTTCTTTTAATTTTAATGTCAGAATAAGTATCATTTATTAACTTACCTGGCTTCAATTCTCCAAGAGGAAATGGATAATCTGTTCCAAGTAAAACCTTATTTTCCCCAACTAAATCTACTATATATTTTAACATTTTATCACTGTGAACAAGACTATCTAACCAAAATTTACCTAAATATTCTTTAGGATTTATTTTATTATCAACTGCAACCAAATCAGGTCTTACATTAAATCCATGCTCAATTCTTCCGATTGTTCCTGGGAAAGAGCCACCCCCGTGAGCAAATGCAACTCTTAAATTTGGAAGTTTTTGAAAAGTTCCACTAAATATTAACGAGCAAATTGCCAAAGAAGTTTCCATAGGCATTCCAACTAACCAAGATAACCAGTATTTTTCCATTTTATTTTTTGACATCCACCACCACGGATGAATAAATACAGACATATCTAAATCTTGACATGCTTGAAAAACAGGAAAAATTGAATAATGATCTAAATTAAACTCATTTACATGGGATCCTATTTGAACACCTTTTAATCCTATTTTTTTACATCTTTCTAATTCTTTAATTGATAAATCGGTACTTTGAAGAGGTAAGTTACCTAAACCTACAAATCTTTTTGAATTTAAACTAACTTTTTCCGCAATATCATCATTTAAAAATTTAGAAATTTCCAGACCATCTTTTGGTTTAGTCCAATATGAAAACATGACAGGTACAGTTGATAAAACTTGAATATTTATATTAAAATTATTACAATCATGAATTCTTGAATTAATATCCCAACAATTGGATTGAACCTCTCTAAAAAACTTGTCATTCATCATCATTTTTGCACAACAATTTTTATGATGATTTAATCTTATATACTCTCCATAACCAAATTTTTTATTGAAATTTGGGATATTTTTTGGCAAAATATGAGTATGAATATCTATTGAAAATAAATTCTCCATTCTATATGAACCTAGAGTCAATATCCATTATAAAGTTACAATTTTTACATTTTCTTAAAAACTCTGAATTATAAAATTTTTTAAAAACTGGATTAAAGTCCTTTTCAATATTCTTCAAATGAAAATATTCTTCAAATATTTTTTCATTACAATTTTCACAAAACCAAATTAATCCATCTTTGTCTTTATTTGTCCTAACTTTTTCAATAACTAATCCAATAGAACCCTTTGGGCGAACAGGAGAGTGAGGAATTTTTGCTGGGAGTAAAAACATATCTCCTTCATTTACTTTTATATTAACTAATTTGTTATTTTGCTGAGTTAATATATTTATATTGCCTTCTATTTGATAGAATAATTCTTCACTTTCATTATAATGATAATCTTTTCTCGAGTTTGGCCCTGCAACAACCATTACAATAAAATCGCCTGCTTTATTATATAAATTTTTATTACCAATAGGAGGTTTTAAAATTGATCTATTTTCATCTATCCATTTATTCAAATTAAAAGGGTTTTCCATTTTTTAATTTTTGAGCAATATACTAATTAGATTTTAAAAATTAATTTGTATCTAATAAATATTTGTGCAATGTTTTTTTTTATATAATTAATATTAACTTAGTTTTTAATTTATTTTAAGTATAAATCAATAAAATTTAAAATGGATTTTTCATTAAAAAATAAAACTGCCATTGTTTGTGGTGCTTCTCAAGGAATTGGTAAATCAACTGCAATAAAATTTGCAAAACTTGGTGCATCCTTAATACTTATTTCAAGGAATGAATTAAATCTTAAAAAAGTTTTAAAGAACTTAAAAACAGAAGATCATCAAAAACACGATTACTTGGTTTGTGATTTTCAAAATACTGATGAATTAAAAAAGAAAGTTAAACTTTTAACCTCAAAATACTCAATTGATATACTAATCAATAACTCAGGTGGGCCAAAGTCAGGTCCAATTCATTCTGCCCAACCTAAAGAATTTATAAATGCATTTAACCAACACCTAATATGTAATCATATCTTAGTTCAAAGTGTTTTAGATAATATGATAAATAAAAAATTTGGCAGAATTATTAATATTATTTCAACTTCTGTTAAAGAACCGATCGATAACCTTGGTGTATCAAACACTATTCGATCAGCAGTTGCTAATTGGGCTAAAACTTTGTCTAAAGAAATTGGAAAATATAATATTACTGTAAATAATATTCTCCCAGGGGCAACTAATACTGATAGATTAAGCTCAATTATAAAAAATAGATCATATATGACAGGTAATTCATTTGAAAATGAAAAAAAAAATATAATTGATAAAATCCCAATGAACAGAATTGGTCATCCTGAGGAAATATCTGATGGTATTGCATTCTTAGCCTCTTCATCTGCCTCTTATATAAACGGTATTAATTTAGTTATTGATGGAGGAAGAATGTCAAGCTTTTAATTATGGAAAAAATAAAAAATTTTATTGGAGGTAAGTTTTTAACTCCAATATCAAAAAAATATTTAGAAAATTATGATCCTGCCAAAGGAGAAATATATTCTCTTGTTCCTGATAGTGATTCTAGAGATATAAAAACAGCAGTTGATATGAGCAGTTCTGTTTTTCCTTTTTGGTCTAATTTACCTTTGAAAGATAGATCAAATTATTTGATGAAAATTGCTCATGAAATTGAGAAAAATTTGGAAATGCTAGCTATAGCAGAATCGAAAGATAATGGGAAACCTCTATGGTTATGTAAATCAGTTGATATACCAAGAGCTGCATCTAATTTCAAATTTTTTGCCTCTTGTATAACTCAATTTTCATCAAAATTCTATCATACCTCAAGTAATGTTTATAATTATGTTCTGAAACAACCAATAGGAATAGCTGGATGTATATCTCCATGGAATCTTCCTTTATATTTACTAACTTGGAAAATTGCACCTGCTCTAGCTGCAGGAAATTGTGTCATTGCAAAACCATCAGAATTAACACCAATGACAGCACACTTACTTGCAAAAATTTGTAAGAAGATTGAATTGCCTGATGGAGTTTTAAATATAATTCATGGAAGAGGAGAGAATGTTGGTGAAGAAATTGTACAAAATAAAAATATTCCTGTAATTTCATTTACTGGAGGAACCAAAACAGGTAAAAAAATAGCTGTTAACTGTGCAACTAGAATGAAAAAATTTTCTTTGGAATTAGGTGGTAAAAATCCAAATATAATTTTTTCTGACTGCAACTTTGATCTTGCCCTAAAAACTACGATTAAATCTTCTTTTTCAAATCAAGGTCAAATATGTTTGTGCGGGTCGAGGATTTTTATTCAAAAAAAAATTTACAAAAAATTTGTCAAAGAATTCGTTAAAGAGACTAAAAAAATAATTGTTGGACCTCCTTCTGAAAAAAAATCTCAGCTTGGAGCTCTAATATCTGAAAATCACCTAAAAAAAATTGAATATTATGTAGATTTAGCAAAAAAAGAGGGAGGTAAAATATTAACTGGGGGTGAAAAAGTTAATTTATCTGGAAAATTTTCTAAAGGATATTATTATAAACCAACCATAATAGAAGGTTTAGATATGAACTGTAAAGTTAATAAAGAAGAAATATTTGGTCCTGTTGTAACTGTTATTCCATTTGACAGTGAGCAGGAAGTTATATTTCTTGCAAATCAATCAGATTATGGATTATCATCATCAATTTGGACAGAAAATTTAACTACCGCTCACAAAGTTTCATCTAAATTAGATTCAGGTATAATCTGGGTTAACTCCTGGTTATTAAGAGACCTTAGAACTCCCTTTGGTGGAATGAAAAATTCAGGTATTGGGAGAGAAGGGGGATATAAATCTCTTGAATTTTTCACAGAAACTAAAAATGTTTGTTTAAATTTTGATTAAAATGAAAAAAATTATTTTTTTTACAATACTTTTTTCTTCAAAAGTTTTTTCTCAAATAGACTGTGAAATTCCAATACCAAATCTTAACATAAATACTGGGAATAACATGACTGTAATGTTACACAGTAACTTCATATCTTCAGTAGAATTTGAATCTGATAATCCATTTTTAATTGTTTATAACAATTCAAATGAATTAGTTTTAGGATTAAGTCTTCTTGGTACAGAAGATTTAATCAATGGGTCTCAAGCTCTAACAATTTGGGGTGACGATAGTATTACTCCTGAGATTGATGGGGCTACTAATGGTGAAAATTTAATTATTAGAATCGTAGATGGAGTCAAAATTTATGATGTAAATCAAATAATTCAACTTCTAAATTCGGGTCAAACTTCTTTGATTGATAATCTTTCATATAGTAGTAATGGTATTCAAATAGTTTATTCTGCTGAATTAACTTTAAATTGCATTGGGGAAATTTATGGATGTATGGATGAGAATGCTTGTAATTTTGATATTTATGCAACTGAAAATATAAACTGCGTTTATCCTAATGAATTCTATAATTGTTCAGGTAATTGTTTAAATGATTATGATTTTGATGAAATTTGTGATGAATTGGAAATATTTGGCTGTATTGAACCAATGGCTTGTAATTATAACTCATTTGCGACAGAAGAATTAATTTATGATGAATCAAACAATATTTTTTGTATTTATCCAAATCAAAATAATTGTGAATCATGTTCAGGAGAAATTGATGGAAGTGGAACTATAATATATTTTGATAATGATTTCGACGATATTTGTGATACAGTAGGTTGTTCCGATTTCTCTGCTTTAAATTTCAATCCCTTTTCACTAATTGATGATGGGTCATGCGAATATCTTGATTTAGTAAATGAAAAAAAAATTGAAATTTCAGTTTTTCCCAATCCTACAAAAAATAATTTATTCATTGAAGGAAATATGTCTTCAAGTATAATAGAATTTTTAATTTTTGATAGATTTGGTAATTTGATTTTGAAAAAAAATAAAGAAAAAAATAATAACCTTAAACAAAGATTAGATATTTCCGATTTAACTTCTGGTTTTTATTTTTTGAAAATTCAAGTTCATAAAAAAACTATTTATAAAAAATTTGTAAAACATTAAAATTAATAATTCTAAAATGCAATTAATAAAAGATTCGTTCGATTCAAATAATGCACCTGAACCAGTTGGTGCATATCCTCACTCTCGTAGAGTTGGGAATTTACTTTTTTTGTCTGGAGTTGGTCCAAGAGTTAGAAACTCGAATAAAATTCCTGGAGTTGAAATGGATAAAAAGGGGAAAGTTATTTCATATGATATTGAAAAACAATGTGTTTCAGTTTTTAATAATATTAAAAGTATTTTAGAAGATTCCGGTTCCCATTGGGAAAATATAATTGATGTAACTGTCTTTTTAACTAATATGAAATCTGATTTTAAAATTTATAATAAAGTTTATTCAGATTTTTTTAAAGATAATAAACCCTGCAGAACAACAGTTGAAATATTATCACTCCCTACTCCAATTAATATTGAATTAAAAGTTATTGCTATTATTGATTAATTTATATCATGAAAAAATTTAAAGAATATAAATCATTAAACCTTCCTAATGATTCAAGAGAAATACTTGATTATTGGGAAAAACATAAAATTTTTGAAAAAAGTGTTAAAAAAAATTCTGTAAATAAACCTTATATTTTTTACGAAGGGCCTCCTTCAGCTAATGGTATGCCTGGAATTCATCATGTGATGGCAAGAACCATTAAAGATATTTTTTGTAGGTATAAAACTTTAAAAGGATTCTTAGTTGAAAGAAAAGCAGGATGGGATACTCATGGATTACCTGTTGAATTAAGTGTAGAAAAAGCACTAAACATTTCAAAAGAAGATATCGGAAATAAAATATCGATTGAGGAATATAATAATGAATGTAAAAAAACTGTTATGAAATATACTCATGTCTGGAATAAATTAACCTCTGACATGGGATACTGGGTTGATACTCAAAATCCGTATATAACTTATCAAAGTAAATATATGGAAAGTGTTTGGTCTATTTTATCTAAACTGTATGATAAAAATCTAATTTATAAAGGGTATACAATTCAACCTTTTTCTCCTGCTGCTGGCACGGGGTTAAGTTCACATGAATTAAACCAACCTGGATGTTATAAAATGATTACTGATACTTCCGCCATTGCTCTTTTTGAATTAATACCTAGTTCAATTAAGTTTTCAAAACTCAAACAAATTAATTCTCCCGTATTTGCTTTGGCATGGACTACCACTCCTTGGACCCTTCCTTCTAATACTGCCTTGTGTGTTGGTGAAAATATTCAATATTCGCTGGTAGAAACATTTAACCAGTATGATGGAAAAAATATAATAATAATAATAGCAAAAAACTTAATCCACAAACAACTTGTTGGAAAGTACTTTCAAACTTCAGATGTCAAAGAATTTCAAAATTATAAACATTTAAATAAAAAAATTCCATTCAGAGTATTATTTGATTTTAAAGGAAAAGATATAGTTGGTGTAAAATATAAACAATTATTAAATTACGCTAAACCATATCAAGGTTGTGAAAATGCATTTAGAATTATTTCTGGTGATTTTGTAACAACTGATGATGGAACTGGAATTGTTCATATTGCTCCAACATTTGGTGCTGATGACTCAATTGTTGCAAAAAAATTTAATATCCCCTCTTTGCTGGTGATGAATAAAAATAATCAACCAATTCCTATAGTTAATTTCCAGGGGAAATTTATTTCTGGTATGGGAGATTTATCTGGCATGTATGTTAAAAACGAATTCTATGAGAAGAATAACCGCCCAAAAAAATCTGTTGATGTTATAATAATCATTAATCTTAAAGTACAAAGTAAGTTATTTTATTCCCAAAAATATGAACATTCCTATCCACACTGTTGGAGAACAGATAAGCCGATATTATATTATCCACTTGACTCCTGGTTTATTAAAACTACAGAGTACAAAAATAAATTAATTAAACTGAATGATTCTATTAATTGGAAACCAAATTCGACTGGGATTGGAAGATTTAAAAATTGGCTTGAGAACCTAAATGACTGGAATCTTTCAAGATCTAGATTCTGGGGAATCCCAATTCCTATTTGGTCAACAAAAGATGAGAGTGAAAGAATCTGTATTGGTTCAATCGAGGAACTTTATAATGAATGTGAAAAATCATTAAAATATGGCATAATGAAACATAACCCTTTGAAAGATTTTGTTTTAGGAGATTTTAGTGATATTAATTATTCAAAAATAGACTTACATAAAAATTATGTTGATAAAATAATTTTATGCTCATCTGATTTTAAACCTATGTACAGAGAAAACGACCTTATAGATGTTTGGTTTGATTCTGGATCTATGCCTTATGCTCAGCATCATTATCCTTTTGAAAATAAAAATTTAATTGATGAAAATAAAAATTTTCCTGCGGATTTTATCGCTGAAGGAGTAGATCAAACAAGAGGTTGGTTTTTCACTTTGCATGTAATATCTACAATGTGTTTCAATTCAGTAGCTTTTAAAAATGTAATTTCAAATGGGTTAGTACTTGATAAAAATGGTTCAAAAATGTCTAAAAGACTAGGGAATTCCATAGATCCATTTCTGACAATTAGTAAATATGGTCCTGACGCTACAAGGTGGTATATGATTTCTAATTCTCAACCTTGGGATAATTTAAAATTTGATTTAGATGGTATAACTGAAATTCAAAGAAAATTTTTTGGGACATTACATAATACATATTCATTTTTTGCATTATATGCTAACATAGACGGATTTAATTACTCTGAAAAAGAAATTGACTTTAAGAATAAACCTGAAATTGATAGGTGGATAATTTCATCACTTAATTCATTATTACTTAAAGTTGAACTAGAATACGAAAATTATGAGCCAACTAAAGTTACTCGTTTAATTCAAAAATTTGTAACTGAAAATCTAAGTAATTGGTATGTAAGACTTTGTAGAAGGAGATTTTGGAAAGGAGATTATACTGAAGATAAAGTCTCAGCTTATCAGACACTATTTACCTGTCTAATTGAAATTTGTAAAATTTCATGCCCAATTTCTCCATTTTATTTTGATAAATTATACTTAGATTTAGTGAGTAGTTCAGACTACAATAAAAATTTATCCGTTCATCTTTCTGAATTTCCAGTAATAAATTCAAAATTTATAGATTTAAGTTTGGAAAAAAGAATGAAGTTGGCCCAAAATATTTCCTCAATGGTATTATCTCTTAGAAAAAAGGAGAAAATTAAAGTTAGACAACCATTGTCTAAAATTATAATTCTATCCTCGGACGAAGAAATTAACAGTGATATCATATCAATAAGCCACTATATTTTAACTGAGGTAAATGTTAAGAAGATTGATTTTATGTCAAATAGTTCAGATATATTAAAGAAAAATATTAAACCCAATTTCAAAATACTTGGACCAAAATATGGCAAGATGATAAAATACATAAACAAAAAAATTTCTAATTTCAATCAAAATCAAATTAACAACATTGAAAAATATGGTTATATTGAAATTTTACTTAATAATAACAAAATTGTAATCAAGAAAGAAGATGTAATAATTAATTCAAATGAAATAGATGGATTATCTATAAGTAATAATTATGGACTAACAATTGCTTTAGATATTGAACTAACAGATAAACTTATTTTTGAGGGAATTGCCAGAGAACTAATAAATAGGATTCAAAATTTAAGAAAAGAAAAAAAATTTAATGTTACAGATAAAATAATATTATATATTTTGTGTGATAACAAAATTAATGAAGCAATTATTAATAATAAAGATTACATTTGTGAAGAAACATTAATTAAAGAAATTAATTTTTTAAAACATAAGCCCAAAAGTTTTAACCATATTGAATTTAACAATTTAAAAAGCTATATTGAAATAAAAAAATGTTGAAATTATGAAAAATGTAAGTAGAAGATACTCTGACTCAGATTTATTAGAATTTAAAAAACTTATAAAGGAAAAAATTAATTCAGCTGGTGAAGATCTTAAAAGGTTGAGAGACTCAATTACTCAAAACGCAGGGAATGGAACTAATGATACATACTCTGCTTTCAAAGCTTTTGAAGAAGGATCTGAAACCCTTTCAAAAGAATCAAATTCATTACTAGCTCAAAGACAAGAGAAGTTTATTCTTGATTTAAAAAATGCATTAATTAGAATTGAAAACAAAACTTATGGTATTTGCAGAGTCACAGGTAAATTAATAAAGAAAGAAAGATTATTACTTGTTCCTCACGCAACTTTGAGCATAGAAGCAAAACAGATGCAAAATAGAAAATAACCTTTTTATGAAAAAATCAATTTTGATTATTCTTATTATAATTTTAATTGATCAAGTCTTAAAAATTTATGTGAAATCATCAATGATTTTAGGTGAGGAGTACAAGATCTTAGATTGGTTTTATATTCATTTTACAGAAAATAATGGAATGGCTTTTGGTTTAGAATTTGGTGGTAAGATTGGTAAAGTTATACTGATGATTTTAAGAATATCTTTTGTCCTAATAATGATTTCCTATGTTAAAAAAACACTTTTTAAACAATATGATAATTT
The DNA here is from genome assembly GCA_002692065.1 of Flavobacteriales bacterium. Taxonomy (GTDB): domain Bacteria; phylum Bacteroidota; class Bacteroidia; order Flavobacteriales; family UBA7430. The sequence continues at coordinate 21,245 of NZJX01000011.1, forward strand.
ATCATTACTAACTTTTTCCCTAATTATTGGGGGAGCTATAGGTAACATAATTGATGGTGTTTTTTATGGATATTTTTTTACATCGAGCTTAGGACAAATTTCTACTTTTTCAATTAATGGAAATGGATACGCTCCATTAATGTTTGGTAAAGTTGTTGATATGTTTTATTTTCCGTTATACAAAGGATTTTTACCTGATTACATACCTTTTTTAGGAGGAGACTATTTTATATTCTTTAGACCTGTATTTAATTTTGCAGATACATGTATATCTATCGGGGTCTTTCTATTAATTTTATTTAATAAAAAGATACTGAAATTTATCGATTAAGATTTTTGACAAATAATTTTTTTATGTCATCAACATTAGATTTTAAAATATCTTCAGCAAATCCAACTTTAACTAATTCCCCTTCACTAATAACGGAAATTCTATCACAAAATGATTTTACAATATTTAAATTGTGAGAGATGAAAATGAAAGTTAAATTATATTTATTTTTCAAAAAATTAAGTAAGTTTAAAATTTGTCCTTGGAGTGATAAATCCAATCCTGATATAGATTCATCAAATATAATAACTTTAGGTTTAACCGCAATTGCCTTAGCTATTGCTACCCTCTGAATTTCTCCCCCCGATAATTGGTGTGGATATCTTTCTAAAATTTCTTTTTCTAATCCCACATCTGATAATAAATTATTTAAATATTTTTTCATTTTAATATTATTAGATTCTAATTTATAATATTTAATTATTTCCATAATCATAATATCTATTCTTTGTGATGGATTTAATGAAGATTTAGTATTTTGAAAAATTATTTGAATATCTCTCCTTGAATTTAGTTTACTTTTAGTAATCTTTCCTGATGTTATTTTTTCTAAATTTAAAATACATTTAACAATAGTGCTTTTTCCTGATCCTGATTTCCCAATAATTCCAAAACACTCTCCTTTAAAAATTTTTAAATTAATATTTAATAAAGCTGTATGTACAATATCGCTTCTGAAAAATCTTTTAATAAGATATTTTTTTGAAACATTAGTTAATTTAATAATAGGTTTATTTTCATATATTCTATTTCTATTTTTAATTAAAATTGTTTTTTCTAAGACATTTTCTTTTCGAAATAAACTAAAATTGAAATTTTTTTCTAAGACATTTTCTTTTGTCAAATATTTAATTAGGTTGAATTTGTAACTTTCTTTAATCAATAATAAAGCTTTGGTATAGATATTTAAAGGATTTTGAAATAAATTTTTAGTCGTATTTTTTTCTAGAATTTTTCCTTTAAATATAACTATTATCCTTTTACTTATTTTTTCTACAATTGATAAATCATGACTTACAAATAAACAAGTAAGCTTATATTTTTTTTGGATTTTCTTAAATAAGCAAATTATTTCACTTTGTGTTATATTGTCTAAAGAAGTCGTAGGCTCATCAGCTATTAAAATTCTTGGATTACAAGATAATGCTATAGCAATTATGATCCTTTGAAGTTGACCTCCTGATAATTGATGTGGATAAGAATTGTAAATCCTTTCTGTATCTGAAAAATCAACAGATTTTAATAAACTGTGAGTTTTAATTTTTGAAAATTTATTATTGAGACCTAAATTATATTTTACACCTTCTAAAATTTGTTCACCACACTTTATTTTAGGATTTAAAGAATTTAAAGGACTTTGAAAAATAATTGATATTTCATTTAGTCTAATTTTTCTTATTTCTTTTTCATTTAAGTTTAATAACGGTATTTTCTCATTATTTTTATAATACCATATCTGCCCAGAATCAATTTTTAAATTACTTGAACGCAACAGCGATAAAATTGTTAAACAAATTATAGATTTTCCTGAACCAGACTCTCCAACCATAGAAATAAACTCTGACTCATAGATTTTAAAACTTACAGAATGTAGTAGAGTATTTTTTTTTTCAATATTAGATATAGTAAGATTATCTATATGTAGTATTATATTACTTTTATTAAACAAAAAATTTAATTTTTATTTTTTTCATCTGTGCTAATAATTTCAATTATATAATCTTTTAAATCTGATGGAAGAATTAATGAATCATATTTTTGAAAATGACCTAACCTTACAGCTATAAGTCTTAATTCCGGAATTAAAATTAAATATTGACCTAATAAACCAGTTAAACAAAAGACAGGATATTTAAATTCTTTATCAAATTTTCTCCAAGAATATGAATAGTGATTTACTATCCCATTATTTAGAGATTCGCGAACAAATTTTTTATCCAAAATTTGTTCACTTTTCCATACTCCATTATTAAGATAAAGACTACCTATTCTTGCTAAATCAAGAGCATTTGTTATAAAACAACAATGACCTTTTTCAATAGACTTATCTTTATCAATTGACCAAAGAGCGTTATAATTAGAATTCAAAGGAGTCCAAAGTTTCTCAGATGTATATGAACTTATATTTTTTTTAGTTGCTCTTTGAATTAGAAGTGCTAATAACATTGTATTACCACTTAAGTATCTAAATTGTTCTCCCGGTTTCTCTAAGAAATTAAGATTTAATGTGAAATTTAAATTGTTATTAGTTAAATATGATTCAGCTAATTGACCCAATGGATTAAAAGAATTTTCATTCCAATATAATCCTGAACTCATTGTAATTAAATCTTTTATTGTTACCTGATTATTATAACTTTCTCCTTCTCTCTTTAATTCTGGTAAATATTTAATTATTTTTTCATTAATATCTCCAATGTAACCTTCCTTAATAGCTATACCTAAAAGGGATGTTACAATCCCCTTAGTGACAGAGAAAGTGTTAGTTAAAGATTTTTCTGATCCAATATCCCAATACCTTTCAAAAATTAAACTATCACTTTTAATAATTATAAATGCAATTGATTTATTTTCCTCTAAATAATTTTTAAGATTACTGGTAATTTCAAATGAATTAAATTTTTTTGATTTTTCCCATTGAACAGGGTTCTTAGAAATTATTTCACTAGTTTCATGGAAATATTTATAATCTTCTAGTGTGGCAGTAAAATTACCAAAAATATATCCTTTAAATAAAGCCGTATAAAAAAAGCTTTTACCACTTAAAATAATCACTAAATTTATCAGTAATATTATTCCAATTAAATACTTTAATTTTTTTGATATTACAATTAACATAATTTAAAACTAAATAATTTTTCAAAATGCTTTTTCAATTTTTCTTTTAAATTATTCATACTAATTTCTATGCCTAATTCTATGTTCATTGATGTTACAGACTTATCTTTAATTCCACATGGTATTATTTTTGTAAAATTACTTAAATCATTGTTAACATTTAAAGCTAGGCCATGCATTGTTACCCATCTACTTGATTTAACACCGAAAGCACAAATCTTTCTTGCAAACTCACTATTTCGATCAATCCAAACCCCTGTTTGACCTTCAATTCTTCCAGATTTAATATCGTATTCTAATAATGTTCTAATTACAACTTCTTCAAGTAATCTAAGATATTTGTGAATATCAGTAAAAAAATTATCTAAGTCAAAAATTGGATAGCAAACCAATTGACCAGGACCGTGATAAGTTATATCTCCTCCTCTGTTTATTTTATGGAATTTAATTCCTAATGAATCTAATTCTATTTTATTTATTAACAAGTTTGAAATTTTACCACTTTTACCTATTGTAAAAACACTGTAGTGTTGACAAAAAAGCAGGTAACTTTTGGTTGGAATTTTAACTTGGTTTAATTTTTCTCTTTTTCTATTTTCACTCTTTATATCTAAAATCTCATTAAATTTAATTTCTTGAATCTCCCAAGCTTTATGAAAATCGATCAAACCTAAATCATGAAATTCAACTTCATTTAAATTATTATTCATATATGAAATTTTAAACTTTCTTTAGTTCACTTTTTAGGTAATCTATTACATCAATTTCTTCTGCAATTACATTATTTTTTTTTGATAAATTATATGAGACATGGTCACATAAATTTATAAGATAAAATGTATTTTCAATTATTGAATTTCCTTTTGACTCAATTTCGATTACTGAAGAGGTATATTTAGATATAATTTTTTTATTTATTTCCAATCTCTTAATATTTCTGTAATAGTCTTTTTCATTCTTAAAAAAAATTACGGCTAAATTATTATTTTTATTTCTCCAACCAACTAACTCATTGTGATTCATCTCCGGAATGGTATTTGTAAAACCTAGCATTTTTGAATTTTCATTTAATTGTTGCTTAAATCTTGTAATCATTCCAGAAAATCCCTCACAACTGTACAAAATTGGTATCTTACCAAATAAGATATCGGTTATTTTCTTTGATTCATTTTGAATTTCATTTTGATATTCATCAATTAAATCTGCAGAATTTAAAATTTCATTCACGAAATCATAATTAATAATCTTATAATTATATAAAATAAATAAAATTTGAGTTATTGAATATCCAATCATTGTTCTTGGAGATTTTGCTTTTGGAAGCAAAATGTAATTAAGATTTTTCTGTTTGGCCAATTCTATTAAAAAGCCACCAGAACTGATACAAACAATTTCGCAATTCTTATGTAATGATTTTTTAAAAACCTCAATAGTTTCCTCTGTATTACCAGAGAATGAAGAACAAATAACTAAAGTATCTTCATTAATATATTTTGGTATATCGTATCCTTTAATAACATTAATGGGCAAAATACTAGTATCTGATACAAACTCAGACACTATTGTTCCTCCAATACCAGATCCCCCTAGACCAGAAATTATAACATTTTTATATGATCGCTTTTTACTATGTAATGTGAAATTTTCTCCTATTTTAACTGCATCTCTGAGTTGATGGCTAAAATTTATTATTAAATCTTTCATAAAAATCAGTTTTATTCACCAAATTAAAAAATTTTATTCTAAAAAAGTTGGTATATTTAAAACAAAATTAATTTAATGGCCAAAAAAATTTCAGAACAAGAAATTAATAGAAGAAGTTCTCTTGACAAAATAAGAGAGCTTGGTATTAATCCTTTCCCAGCAGAGAGTTTTAATGTAGATATTAATTCTATTGCATGTAAGAAAGAATTTGTTGATAAAAAAAATGTAAAAATCGCTGGCAGAATTATGTCGAAAAGAGTTATGGGGAAAGCTTCTTTTGCAGAAATTCAAGACTCTAAAGGAAGAATACAATTATATCTTAACAGAGATGAAATTTGTAACACTGAAAATAAAAGTCTATATAATGAAGTTTTTAAAAAACTTTTAGATATTGGAGATATTATAGGAGTCCATGGGTTTTTATTTAAAACTAAGGTTGGTGAAATTTCAATTTGGGTTAAAAATATTATAATCTTATCTAAATCTATAAAACCTCTTCCGGTAACTAAAATTGATGAAAAAGGAAATAAATATGATGAATTTTCCAATCTTGAACTTAAATATCGAAGAAGATATGTTGATTTAATTGTAAATGAGAATACTAAAAAAGTTTTTATTGACAGAAATAAAATTATTTCTGTTATGCGAAACTTTTTTAATGATTATTCGTACTTAGAGGTGGAAACTCCTATTTTACAGAGTATCCCTGGTGGTGCTTCAGCAAGACCTTTTAAAACTCATCATAATTCATTGGATATTCCACTTTACTTGAGGATTGCAAATGAATTATATTTAAAAAGGTTAATTGTAGGCGGATTTGATGGTGTATTTGAGTTTGCCAAATGCTTCAGAAATGAAGGAATGGACAAAACTCATAATCCAGAATTTACAATGTTAGAAATTTATGTAGCATACAAAGATTATTTTTGGATGATGGATTTTACAGAAAAATTATTTGAAAAAATATCATTAGAATTTAATAATAGTTCCAAAATTAAAGTGGGAGAAAATGAAATAAACTTAAGACCTCCTTTTGACAGAATTTCAATGACTGAAGTTATTAATAAGTATACAAATATCGATATTTCAAAACTTAACCTAGATCAGTTAAAAATTGAGTGTGAAAAATTGAATATAGATACCTATGACCTACAAAGTAAAAGTAAACTAATTGATGCTATTTTTAGTGAAAAATGTGAACCGAAACTAATCCAACCGACTTTTGTAGTTGATTATCCTAAAGAAATGTCTCCACTGTGTAAAATACACAGAAAAAATAAAAATTTGACTGAAAGATTTGAGTTATTTATCAATGGAAAAGAAATTGCAAACGCATATTCAGAATTAAATGATCCTTTGGATCAAAAGGAACGTTTTAAAAGTCAAATGAAACTTCTCTCAAAAGGAGATGATGAAGCAATGATTATTGATCAGGATTTTATCAGATCTCTTGAATATGGGATGCCTCCTACTTCAGGCATGGGAATTGGAATTGATAGACTAACAATGCTAATTACAAATCAACCTTCAATTCAAGATGTTATATTTTTTCCACAGATGAAACCAGAAAAATAAATATTATCATTCATTTTTTTAATTTTTCGTAACTATTTCTAATTTTGATTAGCTCTGTGATATTTTTATTTATGAAATCTATTTGATTATCGAAAAAAAAATTTTTGTCGATATTAAACTTATCAATTTTGATTTCTTTTAAAATATTTTTCAACTCACTCGGAGTCACCTGTTGTTTAGAGTCTGTAAGAGCTTTTTTAGGATTTATATGAGACTCTATCATTATTCCATCGTATTTTAGACTTAATGCTATTTTAATAGTATCAATAATATTTTCTGTATTTCCACATATATGAGATGGATCAACTAATAATTTTAATTCAGGAAATTTTTTTTTAACTTCAATAACTTTATCCCAATGAGGAAAATTTCTGAAGGGAGAAGAATAAAATGAAGAAAAACCTCTATGAATTATTCCAATTTGTGATATTCCAGAAGAAAGTATCCTTTCTAGTGCACCAATCCATAATTTAATATCTAGATGAATAGGGTTTTTAACTAATATAGTTTTATTAGATCCTTTCAAGGAATCTGATATCTCATTAACTGAAAAAGGATTGGTTGTAGTTCTTGCTCCAATCCAAAAAATATCAATATCGTACTTTAAGGCTAATTCTATATGTTTAGCATTAGCTACTTCTATTGCTAAATCTAGATTAGTAATAGTTTTAACTTCCTGCATCCATTTTAGCCCTTCTTCACCTATTCCTTGAAATCCTATAGCTTTTGTTCTTGGTTTCCATATACCTGCTCTAAAAATTTTTACTCCAATTTTTTTTAATTCAATGGCTGTATTTATTAATTGATCTCTCGTCTCTGCACTACATGGCCCTGAAATTATGAAATTACTGTCAAGATAAGGTTTTATCCAAATACTATTTTCTTTTGTTATTATCAATTAGATACACAATTAAAATTTTCTCAAAAATAATAGAAAATATTTAGAATTTTATATTATTCGTTTGAGTATTATAGTTTTATTATATTTGCCAAAATTATTATATAAGTTGTTATGGAATTTTTGACACAAAATCTAATTTACTTAGTACCTTTATTTGGAATAACTGGTCTATTTTTTATGTATATTAAGTCTTCTTGGATCAAGAAACAAAATACTGGAAATGAAAATATGCAAGAATTAGCTAACTATATAGCAGATGGGGCTATGGCTTTTCTTAAAGCAGAATGGAAAGTACTAACTTACTTCTCTTTGATTGCCAGTATATTACTATTTTACTCTGGAACACTTGTTGAAACATCTAGCCCAATTATTGCTTTATCATTTTTAATAGGAGCTATTTTTTCTGCTTTGGCAGGATACTTTGGAATGTCAATAGCAACTAAAGCTAATGTTAGAACTACAGAAGCTGCTAAAGAATCTCTTTCAAAAGCATTAAAAGTTTCGTTTACCGGAGGGACAGTAATGGGTGTTGGTGTTGCTAGTTTAGCAATACTAGGTTTAGGTTTACTATTTATAGTTTTTTATAATTATTTCGTAATTAGTGTAGGTGCTTCAGCTGATAGCATTGAAATGGTTAAAACTCTTGAGGTTCTTGCTGGATTTTCTCTAGGTGCCGAGTCAATTGCTTTGTTCGCAAGAGTTGGAGGAGGGATTTATACTAAAGCTGCTGATGTAGGTGCTGATCTAGTTGGTAAAGTTGAAGCTGGAATCCCTGAAGATGATCCAAGGAATCCTGCTACTATTGCTGATAACGTAGGTGATAATGTTGGAGATGTAGCAGGAATGGGCGCTGATTTATTTGGATCATATGTTGCTACAATACTTGCAACAATGGTTCTGGGTCAAGAAATTTATTCAGAAGACTCATTTAATGGAATTGGCCCAATATTACTCCCAATGATTATCGCATCTCTAGGGTTACTATTTTCAATTGTTGGAACATTTTTTGTAAAAATCAATAAAGAATCTGATTCAGTTCAAAGAGCTTTAAATATTGGAAATTGGAGTTCAAGTATTTTGACTTTAATCTCATCATATTTTGTCGTTAACTGGATTTTACCTTCTTCAATGTCTATTAGAGGATATGAATTTACTTCAAATGATGTTTTCTTATCTATTTTTTTGGGATTAACAGTAGGAACACTAATGTCTGTTATTACAGAATATTATACTGCAATGGGTAAAAGGCCAGTTAATTCAATAATTAACCAATCTTCAACTGGACATGCCACAAATATTATTGGGGGACTTGCAATTGGAATGGAATCTACAGTTTTACCAACATTAATACTTTCTTTCGGGATTATTTTATCTTATTCTTTTGCTGGATTATATGGTGTAGCTATTGCTGCTGCTGGTATGATGGCTACTACTGCAATGCAACTTGCTATTGACGCATTTGGCCCGATTGCTGATAATGCAGGTGGAATTGCAGAAATGAGTAGATTACCTAAAGAAGTCAGAGAAAGAACTGATAATCTTGATGCTGTTGGTAACACGACTGCAGCTGCTGGTAAAGGTTTCGCAATTGCCTCAGCTGCTCTAACTGCTCTTGCTTTATTTGCTGCTTTTGTAGGGATTTCTGGTATAGATAGTATTGATATTTTTAAAGCTCCAGTTCTTGGAATGCTCTTTATAGGAGCAATGATTCCTTTTATTTTCTCTTCACTAGCAATTGCTGCTGTTGGTAGAGCTGCAATGGATATGGTTAACGAAGTTAGAAGACAATTCAAAGATATACCTGGTATCATGGAGGGTAAAGCAAAGCCTGAATATGAAAAATGTGTTGATATTTCAACTAAAGCGTCAATAAGAGAGATGATTCTTCCTGGAGGAATTGCTTTAATTACTCCAATTATTGTCGGATTTGGATTCAAGGATATATTTGATGATGTTTCATCCGCAGAAATGCTTGGTGGTCTTCTTGCTGGAACTACCGTTTCTGGAGTTCTAATGGGGATGTTTCAAAATAATGCAGGTGGAGCATGGGACAACGCAAAAAAATCATTTGAGGCAGGAGTTATTATAAATGGGAAAAAAGAATTTAAGGGGTCAGAAGCTCACAAAGCTTCTGTGACAGGAGATACTGTTGGAGACCCCTTTAAAGACACATCTGGGCCCTCAATGAATATATTAATAAAATTAATGTCAATAGTTTCTTTAGTAATTGCTCCTCACATAGCTGTAAATTCGAATCATAATAATACGCTTAACGATTTGAAAATTGAGAAAACCTTTAATATAGAAAATACTAATGTTGATAATACAAAAAAATTAGATTAATATTAAATAACATTCCACAAATAATTATTTTTCTTAATTTTCTTTTTACTAAACTATCAAATGAAAAGTAAAACTATTCGAAACCTTTCTATACTAGGGTTTATTACTATCTTTGGAATTATTAGTGTTCAAATATATTGGATTACTCAGGCCCTAAATTTACAAAAAAAAGAATTTCAAAATAGTGTTTTTATATCCTTAAGAAATGTTGCCAAAGATATTTCAAAATATAATAAAATGGATTTTCCAATCGAAAATCCAGTCAAACAGATTTCCTCTGACTACTACATTGTAAATATAAGAGAAGCCATCGATGTAAATATTTTACAACTTTATCTGAAACAAGAATTTTCAAAATATAATTTAAGACTTGACTATGAGTTCGCGATTTATGATTGTTTAAGTGACAAAATGGTTTATGGAAAGTATGTTTCATTTAATTATGAAAATGAAGAACAATTAAGCAATGAAAATCTTCCAAAATATAACCAATTCACATACTATTTTGGAGTCCACTTCCCAAAAATTAATTCATATCTATTAGCAAGCAATAAGCTTTGGATTTTTTTTACTGTAATTTTATTTTTTTCAATTCTATTTTTCGTCTATTCAATTAATATTATCTTGAAACAAAAAAGACTTTCAGAGCTTCAAAAAAACTTCATAAATAATATGACTCATGAATTTAAGACCCCTATTTCAACTATTAATATTGCATCAAAAGCTTTAAATGATAATAATACAATTAAATTAGATAAAAATTTATCAAATTATTCAAGCATCATATTCGAACAAAATCAAAGACTCAATTTGCAAATTGAAAAAATTTTAGAAATTGCCAAAATTGAGAGAGAAAAAATTAAACTTAAAAAAGAGTTAATCAATCTAAACGAAATAATTAAAAGTATAATAAATAGCATTAATTTATCGTTAATAGAATTAAATGCAGAAGTAATTTTGAATTTGTCAAATGATGATATTCTCATTAAATGTGATAAAATTCATTTATCAAATGTTTTATATAATATTGTAGATAACGCCTTAAAATACTCGGAACCAAATCCAAAAATAACAATTGAAACATTATGTGAAAAAAATCATGCTATAATAAAAGTTTCCGATAATGGTGTCGGAATACCAAAAGAATTCATTTCAAAAGTCTCAAATAAATTTTTTAGGGTCCCCACCGGTAAAATTCACAATGTTAAAGGATTTGGATTAGGTTTATTTTATGTAAATGAAATATGTAAAGCTCACAATTGGACATGGAAAATTAATTCTACTGAGAATTCAGGAACTGAAATAACTTTTAAAATATGACTACTATTCTTTATGTTGAAGATGATGAAAAATTAAGCTTCGTAACAAAAGATCAGCTTGAAAAAAAAAATTATATAGTTGATAGCTTTACTGATGGATTTAGTGCTCTTAAAGGATTTAAAAAGAAAAAATATGATATTTGTATTCTAGACGTAATGCTTCCAATTATTGATGGATTTTCACTAGCAAAAAGAATTAGACAAATTAATGAAGAAATACCAATAATATTTTTAACTGCTAGATCCTTAACAGAGGACAAAATTGAAGGCTTAAAATTAGGAGGAGACGATTATATAACAAAGCCATATGATATGGAAGAACTTTTTCTAAAAATAGAAATTTTTTTAAAAAGAAAGAAAATTTATAACCTAAAAACTTTTAAAGAAATAATTAGGATTGGTGATTATAATTTAAATATACCTAATCAAATTTTATCAATAAATTCCGTAGAAAAAAAATTAACCCTGAAAGAGACAAAATTATTAAAAATTCTTCATGAAAATCAGAATAATATTATGACAAGGAAAGAAATACTCACTGAACTTTGGGGAAAAGATGATTACTTCTTGGGAAGGAGTTTAGATGTTTTTATATCCAGATTAAGAAAGTATTTAAAAAAAGATATAAAAATATCAATAGAAAATATTAGAGGTGTGGGATTTAAATTAAAAACTTTCTCATAATTAAATTGTTCCTCTTTTTTTTTGTTCTAATTCTATGGCTTCAAACAAAGCTTTAAAGTTCCCTTTCCCAAAAGAATTTGAGCCTTTTCTTTGAATAATTTCAAAAAAGAAAGTTGGTCTATCCATAACTGGTTTTGTGAATATTTGTAAGAGATATCCCTCTTCATCCTTATCAACTAATATTCCAAGATTTGTTAAAATACTAATATCTTCATCAATATGGCCACATCTTTCAAATAAATTATCATAATAGGTTTCTGGTACTTCAAGAAATTCAACTCCTTTTGATCTCATATTTTTAACGGAAAAAATTATATCCTCAGATAATAAAGCAATATGTTGACAACCTGAACCATTGTAAAATTCAATAAATTCTTCTATTTGAGATTTTTTTATTCCTTTAGCTGGTTCATTAATTGGAAATTTAATTTTATTATTACTATTAATCATTACTTTACTCATTAAAGCTGTATATTTTGTTGATATATCTTTGTCATCAAAAGTAATTAAATTTGAAAATCCCATTACAGTTGAATAAAAGTTAACCCACTTATTCATTTGATTCCAACCTACATTAGCGACAACATGATCAATATTTTTCAAACGAAAATCAATTTGTGATTTTATCTTTTTAAATTTTTTAAATCCAGGTAAAAATATACCATTATAATTTTTTCTTTCGACAAATAAATGGACAGTATCTCCATATACTTTGATTCCTGAAATAATAATCTCCCCATTTTTATCATGTATTAATTTTGGTAAAAGATATTTTTCTGCCCCCTTGTTGACTGTATTGAGATATGCTAATTTTGAATCCTCTACTAAAAAAGCAATAAATTTAACTCCATCTCCATGACTTTTAACATGGTCTGAAATCTCACTATTTGGAATTAAACTTGAAGTTAAAACTAGCCTAATGTTGTGCTGAACTAGTAAATACGATATTTTTCTTTTATCTCCTGTTTCAAGTCCAGAAAAAGCAATAATTTCAAATCCAAAATAATCTTGATAAAAATATGCAGCTTGCTTAGCGTTACCAACATAAAATTCTATAAAATCAATTTCTAATAAAGGTAAATTATTGTTTTTATTTTGCATTTCTATATTTAGATTAAATTTTCTTTCCAAGATTTATAATAATTTTTATCTTCAAGATCGATTACATTTTTTGATATTTTTAATGGATTGAATGTGTCAACCATAACTGCTAATTCATTAGTTTGTTTTTTACCTATACTATTCTCTGTAGCTCCTGGATGTGGACCATGGGGTATCCCCTGAGGATGTAATGATATATAACCAATCATACTTTTATTTCTACTCATGAAATCCCCATCAACATAAAAGATAACTTCGTCTGAATCAATATTACTATGGTGATATGGTGCTGGGATTGAATTAGGGTGATAATCATAAATTCTAGGACAAAAAGAACAAATTACAAAACTTTTTGAAGCAAACGTCTGATGTATTGGAGGTGGCATATGTATTCTTCCTGTAATAGGTTCAAAATCATGAATTGAGAAAATATATGGAAAATTGTAGCCATCCCAACCAACTAAATCAAATGGATGAGTCTCATAAATAAAGTTATGAACAATATTATGTTTTTTTATCTTTATCAAAAATGTACCAGATTTATCATAAGTTTCGAGTTCGCTGGGTGTTTTTAAATCTCTCTCACAAAATGGTGCACTTTCTAATAATTGACCAGATTCGTTTAAATATCTTTTTGGAAAGGTTATTTTATCACCAGATTCAACTATAAACCATCTATTCTCATTAGAACTAAAGTTAACTTGATAAATTATCCCTTTAGGAACAAAAATATAGTCTCCACTTTTAAAATCAAGATTTCCCATCATTGATCTAAATTTGCCTTTACCTTTATGAACAAAAATGACCTCGTTAGCGTCAGCATTTTTATAAAAATAATCTTCTAATGATTGTGAGGACGAAAAAAGAGATATTTTACAATCATCATTTGATAATATACTTCTCCTAGATTTTATATAATCACTTTTTGAATCTAATTTACTTGAATCAAATAATCTTGGATGAAGAGTTTTGATATCTAAAAAGTAATCTTTGATATTTTCAGTTTTGTCAATATTAGATATTCTAGTTGGCCTATTAATATGATATAGTAATGATGATAAACCATGAAATCCTTCATTTCCAAAGAGTTCTTCATAATATAATTTTCCACCTTTACTTTTAAATACTGTGTGACGTTTTTTTGGGATATTACCAAGTTTTTTGTAAAATGGCATCTTATTAAATTTAAATTATTTATCAAATATATCATTAAATATATAATTTAATCGTTTTGACATACTACGAATATTAATTTAATATTTAAATTAATAATTTAATTTATCACAACTTTTTCAAATATCGTATATTTGAAAAATAAGATTGATTTAATGTATAATAATAAAATATTAATAATTGGAGCTCTAGGCCAGATTGGGAGTGAACTTACATTCAAGCTTGCGAATATTTATGGTGAATCAAAAATAATTGCAAGTGATATTAAACTTACAAAAAAAAAAAAATTTGGAAATATTAAGTATTTACATCTTAATATTCTTGACAGAAAATCATTATTTGATCTTGTAAAAAAATATAATATTAATGAAATATATTTATTAGCAGCAAGTCTTTCATATAGGGCTGAAAATAATATTTATGAAAGTTGGCTTCTAAATACTAACTCTTTATTAAATGTCTTAGAGGTTGCCAGAATTTTTAAAATAAAGAAAATATTTTGGCCTAGTTCTATTGCAGTTTTCGGGAATACCTCTGAAAAAATAAATACTCCACAAATAGGAATAATTGAACCTAATTCAATTTATGGGATTACAAAGCTTGCTGGAGAAAGATTGTGTGAATACTATTTCAACAAATTTAACTTAGATATTAGGAGTCTCCGATTACCTGGTTTAATTAGCTGGAAGACACTACCAGGTGGAGGCACTACTGACTATGCAGTAGATATTTTTCATCATGCTATTCAAAATAAAAATTATACCTGCTTTTTAAAAAGAAATACTGTATTACCAATGATGTATATTGATGATGCAATTAATGCAATAATAATATTAATGACAAATGATCAAAAAAAAATAACAATCAGAACATCATATAATATCTCTGGAATTAGCTTCAGTCCAAATAATTTGTATGATGAAATAAAAAAATATAAACCTGAATTTAAAATTAAATACAAACCTGATATTAGGCAAGATATTGCAGATAGCTGGCCTCAATCTTTGGATGACTCAAATGCAAGAAAAGATTGGAATTGGCATCGAAATTTTGATTTATCATCAATAGTCAAAACTATGTTTAAAAATCTTGATAAAAGTATAAAGATAAATTATGATGAATAACCTTAAAATATACAACACCCAGTCTAAAAAGAAAGAAACTTTTACACCAGTTAACAATGGTAAAGTTGGAATGTATGTTTGTGGTCCAACAGTTTATGGAAATGCTCACCTAGGTCATGCAAGACCAGGAATAACTTTTGATATAGTTTATAGATATTTATTACATCTTGGATATAAAGTCAGATATGTGAGAAATATTACTGATGTTGGACATTTGGTAAATGATTTAGATGAAGGGGAGGATAAAATTATAAAAAAGGCAAAAATTGACAACCTTGAACCAATGGAAGTAGTTGCAAATTATACCAGATCTTATCACACAGATATGAAAAAACTAAATAATTTAGATCCAAGTATTGAGCCAACTGCTACTGGTCACATAATTGAGCAAATAGAATTAATAAAAGACATAATATCAAAAGGTTATGCATATGAAAGTAATGGAGATGTTTATTTTGATGTTTCCAAATACAATGAAAGATATAACTATGGTAAACTTTCTGGACGAAATATTGAGGATCTAATATCAAATACAAGAATTCTTGATGGTCAATCAAGTAAGAAAAAAAATGAAGACTTTGCTTTATGGAAAAAAGCAAAAAAAAATCATATCATGTCTTGGCCATCACCTTGGTCAAAAGGTTTCCCTGGGTGGCATATTGAATGCTCTGCTATGAGCTTAAAATATTTAGGCAGTTCTTTTGATATTCATGGAGGAGGGATGGATCTAATTTTTCCTCATCACGAAGCTGAAATTGCTCAGTCATCAGTTTCAACTGGTCAAGATCCAGTAAAATATTGGATGCATAATAATATGATAACTATAAATGGTCAAAAGATGGGTAAATCTCTTGGTAACTTTATAACTCTTGATGAGTTTTTTACAGGTCAACATGAAAAATTATCTAAATCTTTTAGCCCAACTACTATAAGATTTTTTATCCTCCAAGCTCACTATAGATCTCCACTAGATTTTTCAAATATGGCATTAGAATCATCTGAAAAAGGTCTTCAAAAATTATTAAGATCAATTAATACTTTAGAAAAAATTAAACCCTCCAAAAAAAATTCTGTAAATACCAATTCGTATAAAAAATTATTCTATGAAGCAATAAATGATGATTTTAATACTCCTATTTTAATTTCTTATATTTTTGATGTTGTTAAACTAATTAACAATATTAAAACGAATAAAGTTTTCATTGATAAAAAAAATAAAAATGAATTGATTTTACTAATGAAGACATTTTGTTTTGATATACTTGGGCTTAAAAATAATAAAGTTAGTACTTCAAAAAAAGAGGATTTTTCTAAATTAATAAAAATTTTGATTCAAATTAGAGCAACTGCAAAAGAAGATAAAAATTATACTTTAGCTGACTCAATAAGATCAAAATTGGAAAGGTTAAATATTGTAATAAATGATAACAAAGAGGGAACTAATTGGGATTTTGATACATAAATTAATCAAATGATTTTTAATTATAAATGTCTAAAATATTATCTATTTATATCTTTAATCTCATGTAATTTGAATAGAGATCAAGATACTATTAAAAATAATCAGAATAGTATTATGATTCCCGCATTTAATCAAGACTCAGCTTATAAAAATATATCTGATCAAGTTAACTTTGGACCAAGGGTACCAGGGTCGGAAGAACATTATAAATGTAAAAATTATATATCAAAAAAACTTTCAAATTATTGTGATACTTTAATATTACAGGATTTTGAGGCAGTAACTTTTGATAATAAAATTTTAAATTCAACAAATATTATTGGTTCTTTCTCTCCTAATAAAGCTAAAAGAATTTTATTGTGCGCTCATTGGGATACAAGACCGTTTGCTGACCAAGACTCAATAAATAAAAATAAACCAATTATTGGAGCAAATGATGGAGCAAGTGGTGTGGGTGTACTCATAGAAATTGCAAGACAATTTTCAATTTTAAAGCCTAAAATTGGAGTAGATATAATTTTTTTTGATGTTGAAGACTATGGTCAACCAGATGACAGTGATTTACCAAGAGTTGATAATTCATATTGTTTAGGATCTCAATACTGGTCTAATAACCCCCACAAGAGAAATTATTTTGCAAAATATGGCATTTTATTAGATATGGTAGGAGGGGAAAAAGCTGTTTTTACTCAAGAACTGGCATCAGTTGAATTTGCACCAAAAGTATTAAGTAAAGTTTGGTTAACTGGTATTCAACTTGGATTTAATGACTATTTTTCTTTTGAAAAAACTGGATTAATTGTTGATGATCACTTATATATTAACAATTTGAGTAAAGGACGGGTTCCTACGATAAATATAATTGAGCATGACAAAAAAACAAAATCAAAGTTCTATAAGCATTGGCATACTCACAATGATAATATTGAGAATATTGATAGGCAAACACTCAAAGTTGTTGGACAGACCTTATTACATGTAATTTACAATGAATGAGATTGTTAAACTATTATGCATTATTAAATTTATGTTCAACTTTAGACCAATCAATTACATTAAAGAAAGCATTAATATAATCTGGTCTTCTATTTTGATAATTAAGATAATAAGCGTGTTCCCAAACATCTAAACATAAAATTGGAGTTCCATCACAACCAACTCCTTTCATTAAGGGGTTATCTTGATTTGGAGTTGAACATACCTCTAATTTACCAGACTTGGCGCATAACCATGCCCATCCAGAACCAAATCTGGATGATGCAGCATTGGTAAAAACCTCTTTAAATGAATCAAATGAACTGAAGTCTCTTTCAATTACTTTTAGAAAAGTATTTGATGGCATACTTGCGTTTGGCGTTAAAATATCCCAAAATAAACAATGATTATAAAAACCTCCACCATTATTTCTAACTGCAGCAGATAAAATTCCAGCAGATAAAATTTCTTCTATATTTTTATTTTTCAAATCTGTACCTTCTATTGCTGAGTTTAATTTATTTGTGTAACCGGCATGATGTTTAGAATAATGAATTTCCATTGTTAAAGCATCAATATGAGGTTCTAGTGCATTAAACGCAAAATTAAGTTTTGGAAGTTTGAATGTCATATGTTATTTTTTTAAATTTTTTCAAAGATACAAAATTTAATAATGTAATTTTTTAAAATAAATTTTAATATTTTTGAAATATTGAACATAATTTTATGAAAAATATTTTAATAACAGGAGGTGCTGGTTTTATTGGATCTCATGTGTGTAGAAAATTTACTTTGAAATATCCAAAATATAATATTTATAATCTTGATAATTTGTCATATGCTGGAAATCTTGATAATTTAAGAGATATAGAGAAGAAAAAAAATTATTATTTTATAAATGAAACTATTACAAATATTTCAGCTTTAACTGATTTATTTTTAAAATATAATTTTGATAGTGTTATTCATTTAGCAGCTGAATCTCATGTTGATAGATCCATCCAAAATCCTTTTCTATTCGCTAAAACTAATATTTTAGGGACTATTAACTTAATTAATGTTGCTAATAAATGTTGGGAGGGGAACTTTGATGGAAAAATATTTTATCATATTAGTACTGACGAAGTCTATGGTTCTCTAAAAAATGAAGGTTTATTTTCTGAACTATCTCCTTATGATCCAAAATCGCCCTATTCAGCCTCTAAGGCCAGTGCAGATCACTTTGTAAGAGCATATGGAAATACATATAAAATTCCTTATATAATTTCTAATTGTTCAAATAATTATGGTCCAAATCAACATCCTGAAAAATTAATTCCATTATGTGTAACTAATATTTTGAATAAAAGTTCATTACCAATTTACGGTAATGGTGAAAATATTAGAGATTGGTTGTATGTTGAAGATCACGCTGATGCAATAGATTTAATTTTTCATAATGGAAAAATATTTGAAACATATAATATAGGTGGGTTAAACGAATGGAAAAATATTGACTTAGTTAAAGAAATTTGTTCTCAAATGGATCAAAAACTTGGAAATAAAAATTACACAAGTCAAAAATTAATTAAATTTGTTAAAGACAGACCTGGTCACGATTTAAGATATGCAATTGATTCTAATAAACTCAGAACATCTTTAGGGTGGTCGCCAAAATATAAATTTAAAGATGGGATATCTAAAACTATTGATTGGTACTTAAAAAATAATTTGTGGTTAAAAAAATATAATAAATGAAAGGAATTATTCTTGCTGGAGGAAGTGGCTCAAGGCTTTATCCAATTACAAAAAGTATATCAAAACAGTTGTTACCAGTTTATGATAAACCTATGATATATTACCCCCTATCAATATTATTAAATGCAAAAATAAAAGAGATCCTCATAATTTCGACACCTCATGATTTACCAAATTTTAAAAAACTTTTGGGAGATGGTAGTAAATTAGGAATAATCCTAAGTTATGCTGAACAACCGAATCCAGAAGGGCTTGCGCAAGCATTTATAATTGGTCAAAAGTTTATTGGTAATGACTCTGTATGTTTAGTTCTTGGTGATAATATATTTTATGGACAAGGACTTAATAAACTAATACTTAATGCAAAAAAAAATGTTGAAATAAATAAAAAGTCTTCTATATTTGGCTATTATGTGAATGATCCAGAAAGATATGGTGTTGCAGAATTTGATAAAAATAATAAAGTTATATCTATTGAAGAAAAACCTTCCAACCCAAAATCTAATTATGCAATAGTTGGCTTATACTTTTATACCAATGACGTAATTAAAGTGGCTAAAAATATAAAACCATCAAAAAGAGGTGAATTAGAAATAACTTCTGTCAATGAATATTTCCTTAAAAAAGGGAATCTGATTTTGGAAATTATGGATATAGGATTTGCTTGGCTTGACACAGGAACTTATGATTCACTAAATGAAGCAAGCAATTTTGTTCAAACTATTGAAAAAAGACAAGGATTAAAAATTGCATGTCTTGAAGAAATTGCATACAAGCATAATTTTATTAGCAAAGACCATGCTCTGAAGTTGGCAGAAAGTATGAATAAAACAACTTATGGTAAATATCTCAAAAATAGAATTTTGAAATGGAATTTATAAAAACAGAAATTGAAGATTTAATTATTATAAAACCTTCTGTGTATAAAGATGGAAGAGGATATTTTATGGAAACATTTAAAGAGTCTATTTTCGAAGATAAATTCCCACACATAGATTTTATTCAAGATAATGAATCTGCATCTAAGTATGGAATTTTAAGAGGTCTTCATTTTCAAATAAATCCATTTTCACAAACTAAACTCGTAAGAGTATCATATGGTGAAGTTTTAGATGTTGCAGTAGATTTAAGAAAAAAATCTAAAACTTTTGGAAAATATTTTTCAATTAACTTAAACTCTAATAATAAACTTCAACTTTTAATCCCCAGAGGATTTGCTCATGGTTACGTTGTTTTAAGTAACTATGCAGTATTTAACTATAAAGTTGACTCAATTTACAGTCCAAAACATGAAAAAGGGATTATATGGAATGATCCTAATATTAATATCGACTGGAAAATTCCAATTGATGAAATTAAATTGTCAAAAAAAGATAAAACCTTTAAAAATTTTAATTTTTAGAAATGAATATTTTAGTAACAGGGAAGTCTGGACAACTTGGAGTTGAAATTGAAAAAATACATACAAATTATTCTAAACATAATTTTATATTTAAAGATAAAATAGAACTTGATATTACGAATTTCAATAATTTAAATGAATTTTTTAAAAATAATGATATTAAATTAATAATTAATTGTGCAGCTTATACTGACGTCAATGGTGCAGAAATTGAAAAAAAAATTGCCAATAAAGTAAATAATTTAGGTGTAGAAAATTTGAGCTTAATTTGTAAAAATTTTAATTGTAAAATTATACATATTTCTACTGATTATGTTTTTGATGGTCTCAAAAATCAACCTTACAAAGAAACTGACTTAACTAATCCAATAAACTATTACGGGTTTTCAAAGCTTGAGGGAGAAAAAAAAATTCTAAAATCTAATATTAATGCATTAATTATTAGGACTTCTTGGCTTTATTCTAGTAATAAAAATAATTTTTTTTCAAATATTATTAAAAAAGCTGAATCGATGGATAAAATAAATGTAGTGAATGACCAAATTGGTTCTCCTACTTCAGCGCACGAATTGGCTAAAATTTGTATATACTTATCGACAGCTAATTTTAAGTGGGGAGGCGGGCCTAAAATATATAACTTCTCAAATGAAGGAATGTGTAGTTGGTACGAGTTTGCTAAAGCTATTATCCTACTAAAAAAAATTCCTTGTAATATTATACCAATTAAATCAAACAAAATTAAAAATAATATTATTCGCCCTAAATATTCTGTTTTAGATAAAAGTAAAATTAAACAGGACTTTAATATTAGTCCAAATAATTGGTATGATTCTCTAAAATTAGAAATTATTAGAAAATAATTTCATAATTTGATCATACTCACTTATTTTTGCTGGCTTAATAATTAATTTATGATTAGGTTTAATAAAAGACACATTGTTAAATCTTTTAGTTGGAGGTTTATTGCATTTTTTGATACCCTTTTGTTATCCTCTTTTTTTTCTGGGAATATAAATTTTGCGAGTAAAATTGTTTTATTTGAATTTTTTTCTAAAATTATAATATATTATTTTCATGAAAGAATTTGGTATAAATCAAATTTTAAAAATAAAAAATCACGTCATTTAATTAAAACTTTTACTTGGCGAATTTTAGGATCAATTGATACTTTTATAATTGGAACTTTAATTATAGGTGATAGTATTATTGCCCTCAGTATTAGTAGTTTTGAAATATTTTCTAAGCTTATATTATACTATATTCATGAAAAAATTTGGTATAAATCAAATTTTGGTTTAGATAAAAGAAAAGATGAAATTAAATATTAAAAATTTTCAATTTACAATAACTAAGTCTGACAGGGAACTTTTAACGAATCATAAATCTCACCTACTTTGGCTTACGGGGTTATCTGGTTCTGGTAAGTCGACATTAGCTAATTTGGTTGAAATTGAGCTGAATAAACGAAATATATTAACTTATATAATTGATGGGGATAATATAAGACAGGGTATTAATTCAGACTTAAATTTTGAAATACAAGATAGAGTTGAAAATATCCGTCGTATATCCGAACTATCTAAATTGCTAGTCGATGCAGGGATATTTGTTATTGCTTGTTTTATTTCACCATTTTCCAAAGATCGATTAGCTGTAAAAAATAAACTTGGACAAGAAAACTTTTCTGAAATATATATTAATGCCTCAATAGAATCTTGTGAGATAAGAGATGTAAAAGGATTATATAAAAAAGCTAGAAAAGGAGAAATCAAAAATTTCACAGGTATATCCTCTCCATACGAAACTCCAATAAATCCAGACTTAGAAATTAAAACTGATCGACTTCCAATTAAAAAATGTTCAGAATTAATTATTAATTTTATAACCTCTAATATTTTAAAATGAATACTAATTATTTTGATCATTTAAGTGAACTTGAATCTGAGGCAATATTTGTTATAAGAGAAGTTTACTCTGAATTTGAAAATCCTGTAATTCTTTTTTCTGGAGGGAAAGATTCTATACTTCTTACCCACCTGGCTAAAAAGGCATTTTACCCTGCTAAGATTCCCTTTCCTCTTGTACATATTGACACAGGTCATAATTTCCCTGAAACAATTAATTTTAGAGATAGTCTTGTTAATAAATTTAATCTCAATTTAATAATTGGGGATGTTCAAAAGTCAATTGATGAAGGTATAGTAAAAGAAGAAAATGGTATTAATGCTTCAAGAAATTATTTGCAAATTTCATCCTTAATAGAAACTATTGAAAAAAATAATATTGATGGTGCCATGGGAGGGGGAAGAAGAGATGAGGAAAAATCAAGAGCTAAAGAAAGATTTTTTTCTCACAGAAATGAATTTAGTCAATGGGACCCAAAAAATCAAAGACCTGAGCTTTGGAATCTATTTAATGGTAAAAAAAATTTTGGTGAACATTTTAGAATATTTCCTATATCAAACTGGACGGAACTAGATGTTTGGAGGTATTTAAAAAAAGAAAAAATAAATTTACCCTCACTCTATTTTTCTCACAAAAGAAAATGTGTAGTAAGAAAAAATACGATCTTATCCTACTCTAAATTTATTACTTTGAGTATTAATGAAAAAATCATTGAAAAAGAAATTAGATTTAGAACATGCGGAGATATGACTATAACAGGAGCTGTAGAGTCAAAAGCAACAAATTATGATGAGATTATTAAGGAAATTTCAATGTCAAAATATACTGAAAGAGGAAATAGAGCAGATGATAAAAGAGGAGATTCAGCGATGGAAGATAGAAAAAAAGAAGGTTATTTTTAGAAAACCATATGATGAATAAGAATACCAAAATTTTGCGTTTTACTACTGTTGGAAGTGTTGATGATGGGAAAAGCACTCTAATTGGAAGATTATTATTAGATAGTAAATCAACTTTTGATGATCAATTAAACTCAATTGAAAAATCAAGTAGAAAAAAAGGCTTTGATAATATTGATTTATCCTTTTTAACAGATGGACTAAAATCAGAAAGAGAACAAGGAATCACAATTGATGTTGCCTACCGATATTTTTCTACAAAAAAAAGAAAATTTATAGTTGCTGATACTCCTGGACATATACAGTACACTCGGAATATGGTAACAGGTGCATCTACTGCTAATTTAGCCTTAATCATAATTGACATAACCAAAGGAATTTCAGAACAAACCCTCCGTCATACATATATATCTTCACTTTTAGGGATTAGTCATGCTATTATTTGTATTAATAAAATGGATTTAGTTGACTATGACCAAAAGGCTTTTTTTAGTATTGTAGAAAATTTTAAAAAAATTCAATCAAAAATTAAAATAAATAATATAGAATTTGTTCCAATTTCAGCTTTAATCGGTGAAAATATAATTAAAAAATCCTCTAAAATGAAATGGTATAAAGGAAAAGCTTTAATTCAATATTTAGAAGATATAGAAATATCCTATACCGATAATTATACTTATCCAAGATTTCCAATTCAGTGTGCAATTAGACCACAAACATTTAAAAATGATAATTTTAGAGGCTTTGCTGGAAGAATTGAAGGTGGTATTTTTAAACCAAATGACAAAATTAAAATTTTACCATCAGGGCATACTTCAAAAATTAAAGATATTCAATTTGATGGAAAGATATTAAATGAAGCTTTTTCTCCAATGTCAGTTGTAATGACCATTGAGGATAGTATTGATATTGGACGAGGAGACATGATTGTTAAAGAAGATAGTCTTCCTATTGTTACAAAAGAAATAGACTTGATTGTAACTTGGATGAGTTCAAGTCCTCTTGAAAATAAAAAAAAGGTAATTATAAAACATACAACTAGAGAAACTATGGCAATAATTTACTCAATCAGTTATAAAATTAACATAGATAACTTTGAAAATATTGAAAATATAAAATTTTTAAAAATGAATGATATTGGCAAAATTTCAATTAAAACATCTAGTCCAATAAACATTGATAAATACGAAAATAATAGAAATACCGGCTCTTTAATTATTATTGATATTAATACGAATGAAACAATAGGTGCTGGTATAATTATATAATCTATGAAAGAAGAGCTAAATATTGCAATTAGGTCGGCTATTAATGCAGGATTTGAAATTTTAAAAATATATAATAGTAATAATTTTAATGTTAAGTATAAAAAAGATAGAAGTCCTGTTACTTTAGCTGATGAACTCTCTAATAAAATAATTTGCAAATATCTAATCAAAACCGGTATTCCTATATTGTCTGAAGAAAATGATCAAGTATCATATGATTTCAGAAAGAAATGGGAAAAATTGTGGTTAATTGATCCCCTTGATGGCACTAAGGAATTTATTAAAAAAAATGGAGAATTTGCTGTAAATATTGCATTAATAGTAAATAAAACTCCAAAATTAGGAGTAATATTTATACCTGTGACCAGTGAATTATATTTTTCTTCACCAGAATATGGATCACTTAAATCACATATTAAATCTAAAAATTCATCATTATCATCTATCTTAAAAAAGTCTATTAAACTTCCTATTGAAAAAAATCCCAGTGAAACTTTTAAAATTACTGTAAGTAGATCTCATAAATCTGTTTTTTTCGAGAAATTTTTATTGCAATCAAAAAAAAAATATTCTAAAGTTTCGATTTTAAATAAAGGTAGTTCTATAAAACTATGTATAGTTGCAGAGGGAAAGGCAGACTGTTATCCTAGATTTTCACCATCAATGGAGTGGGATACCGCTGCTGGACAAGCAATATGTTTTAATGCAGGATATGATTTGATTGATTTAGTAACAAAAAAAAATATGGTATATAATAGAATTAATCTTACAAACAATTTTTTTTTAGTAAAAAAAAATAATTTGAGATTAATTAATTCTAAGCCCATTAAATAATGAAAAGTTGTATTATAATCCCCGCAAGATTAAATTCCAATCGTCTACCAGGTAAATTACTTTTAAAAATTAACAACCTATCTTTAATTGAAAATGTTTATAATAACTGCTGCAAAACAAAAAATACCGATGTATATATTGCCACAGACAATCTAAAGATTAAAAGAGAGTGTTTAAAATTTACTGAAAATATAATTATAACAAATAGTCTGCATAATTCAGGGACTGACAGAGTTGCTGAAGCAGCAGAAAAACTGAAAATTTATGAAACTATTATCAATGTTCAAGGTGACGAATTATCAGTATCAAATAAACATATTTTAATGTTAATAAAAGCTCTGAAAGATAATGCTTCAACAATGGTGTCATTAATGACTAATTTAAGAGAGACAGAAATTGATAATCCTAACTCTGTAAAGGTGATTTTTGATAAATTAAATTATGCTCTAAACTTCAAAAGAAAAATTAGTGAAAGTGAAGCACAATTATTAAGCCAAAATAACCGTTCTAATATATTTATAAATAAACATATAGGAGTTTATGGATTTAATATTAAAAATCTCATAAGATTTAAAAAATTGAATATAGCAGTTAGAGAGAAAAAAGAAAAATTAGAACAACTTAGAGCGATAGAGAACAATATTCCAATAAAAATGTTTTTTGTTAATTTAGCAAAGCATAATTTTAGCATTAACGATAGATCTGATTATTTAAAAGCAAAAAAATATTTTGAAAAAAATTTTAAAATTAACTGAAAATCCTTCTAAAAACTTTTTTTTAATAGCTGGACCATGCCTAATTGAGGATGAACTTTCAACATTTAAAATAGGTGAAACTCTAAAAAAAATATGTGATAATTTAGATATTCCATTAATACTTAAAGGCAGTTTTTTTAAAGCTAATAGAACTAAAATTTCAAGTTTTTCTGGTATTGGAGATTTAAAAGCTTTGAAAATTCTAAATAAAGTTGGTAAAAATTTAAATATTCCAACTCTAACTGATGTTCATGAAACTAGTGATATGAAATTTGTCCCTGAATATGTAGATATTATTCAAATACCAGCCTTTTTATGTAGGCAAACAAAACTAATTCAATCAGCAGCTGAAACCAATAAAATAATTAATATTAAAAAAGGCCAATTTATGAGTTCTGAAAGTATTAAATTCGCTATTGAAAAAGTCTTAAAGTCAGGGAATAAAAATGTAATGGTTACAGAAAGAGGAACATTATTTGGTTATAACGATCTTATTGTTGATTTTAGAGGTATAAATGTAATGAAAAAACTTGCTCCAACAATTATAGATATTACTCATTCAATCCAAAAACCCAATCAATTAGATGGAATAACTTCGGGTGACCCAGAGTCTATTGAAACTATAGCAAAGGCTGGCATTGTAGCTGGGGTTGATGGTATATTTTGTGAAACACATTATGATTTAAAAAAAGCTAAAAGTGATAGGTCAAGTATGTTAAATTTAAATAAAATTGAAAAAATGCTAATTAATTTAACTAAAATTCGTCAATGTATTAATAAATTAAATTAGACTTATGAAAATTACAGTAATTGACTTTGGTTATGTCGTAGTTTCAGAAACATCTTTTTCTTAAATATGAAATGAAGTTACAATAATAGATAATATCAATCAGAAAATTAAAAAATGTAAAAAATGTATGAAATAAGTGTAATAGGACTGGGATACGTTGGCCTTCCTCTTGCTGTTGAATTTAGTAAATATTACAAAACTATTGGTTATGATATTAATTCTAAAAGGATAGAAGAACTCAACAATTATTTAGATATTACTCTTGAAATTTCTAAAAAAGAATTAAAAAATGTTTTAACAAAAAAAAATGAAAACTTAACTGGACTATTTTTAAGTAATGACTTAGATTCAACTAAAAATTCAAATATTTATATAATTACAGTCCCAACTCCAATAGATAGTAGTAAAAAACCTAATTTAAATCATTTAATAAAAGCATCAACTGATATTAGTAAGTTTATTAAAAAAAATGATATTATAATATATGAAAGCACAGTTTACCCCGGAGCTACTGAAGAAATTTGTGTCCCAATTCTAGAAAAACATAGTAAATTGAAATTTAACTCTGAGTTTTTTGTTGGATACTCTCCTGAAAGAATTAACCCTGGTGATAAAAAGCGTAAAATTTCTAAAATAATTAAAGTTACTTCTGGGTCAACTAAAGAAACAGCAACTAAAGTTAATAATCTATACAAAAAAATAATAACTGCTGGAACCCATTTAGCTTCCTCCATAAAAGTTGCAGAAGCATCAAAAGTGATTGAAAATACTCAAAGAGATATCAATATTGCTTTTGTAAATGAATTAGCTAAAATCTTTAAATTATTAAATATTAACACCAATGATGTTCTTCAAGCTGCAAAAACTAAATGGAATTTTTTACCATTTAAACCTGGTCTAGTTGGAGGACATTGCATTGGAATTGATCCTTATTATTTAGCTGACAAGGCACAAGATATAGGTTATTACCCTGAGATTATTTTAGCTGCAAGAAGATTAAATGACTCAATGGGCTTTTTTATTTCGTCCGAGGTTGTTAAAGAAATGATCAAAGCAAATATTAAAATTAAGAATTCTAATATTTTAGTTATGGGGGTGACTTACAAAGAAGATTGTCCTGATACTAGGAATTCAAAAGTTATCGATATAATTAATAAGCTATATGAATATAAAATTAATATTGATGTATATGACCCTTTGGCTAATATGAATGAAGTCAAGCAAAAATTTAATATAAATATTTATAATACTTGCCCTTCCAAAAAATACAATTGTATTTTGATAGCCGTTGCTCACAAAAAATTTTTAAAATTTGATATCAATAATTATAAAGATAAAAACTGTATTATTTATGATGTAAAAGGTATATTGAATAGTTCTCAAAATATTACTTTGTAAATATTTAAAATGACAAATTAAATAATGATAGAAGAACATAAAAAATATTGGTTCATATTGTGTACTAAGGCTAGACAAGAGTTAAAAGTATCAGAAATTTTAAATCAATTAGGTATTGAGGCATACACCCCTACTAAAATTGAAGTTAAGAGTTGGTCTGATCGAATAAAAAAAGTTCGAACTAGTTTATTACCTTCAATGGTCTTGGTAAAAATACCCAAAAATAAAGTAAATAAAGTTTTTGATGTACCCGAAGTAAAAAGATATTTGTTTGTTAATGGTGTTAGAGCAAAAGTTTATGATTATGAAGTAGATGCTATGAAAAGTTATTTATTTAGCAAATTTAAATCAGACGGACAAATAAAAATTGGTAATGAAATTAATATACCGCATTTAAATCAATCAGGAAAAATTATAAAGGTTAATGCAAGAAAGTGTATTGTCCGATTACAGCTGCTGGGTGCAAAAATGTCAATTCAGCTAAGTTGATTTAACTGAAAATTAGTTTTAAGGCAGGATTTTTGGTGATTTTTGAAAAATAAGCTCATTAATAAAAAGTTAAATCCAGAATTTTTAATAACCTTATAGTAAAAGCATTAGTTAGCGTTGTTACTTTTATTTTAATCAATTTTAATTATTTTTGTTATGTGATTGACTTGGTCTTTATTAGCTTTTTTTATGTGACCATTATTGGCGAAGCCGTGTCCTATTGATAATATTTTATCAAACAATAATTAATTAGTTCAATTCGAATTTTGAATTAAAAGGAGTTAACAGTAGTGATTTCTGATATTGATGTGACATGTCTGTCAGATTTAAATGAGATGAAAGGTTAAACTACCGGAGGTAATCTTGTAAAAGATAACATTCATTAGAAAACAAATTAGTGGTTATTGGTAAATACATTTCAATATTCAAAATTTTCTTAAAATGAGAAAAAAAATATTAGTTACAGGAGGCGCAGGATATATTGGATCGCATACTGTTTTTGAGTTATATAAAGTTGGATATCTGCCTATAATTATTGATAATTTATGTAATACTACCGACCAAAATTTATTTGGATTAAATAAAATTTTAAGAACTAATATTCCATTTTATAAAATTGATTGTAGTGATTTAGGTCAAATGCAAAAATTTTTTAAAACTCATAATGATATATATGCTTGTATTCATTTTGCTGGTTATAAGTCCGTTAGTGAGTCTGTTGAAAATCCAAAAAAATATTATGATAATAATATTGGTTCTACTGAAGTATTATTGAAATGTTTAGAGAAAAGTAATTTTAAAAATTTAATTTTTTCTTCTTCCTGCACTGTTTATGGTATGCCTGATATACTTCCAGTCAATGAAAAGGCTCCATTTAAAAAAGCTGAATCTCCATATGGTGAAACAAAGCAAAAGTGTGAAATTTTAATAAACTCAAGCTCATGTAATAGTATATCTCTGAGATATTTTAACCCTATTGGCTCTCATAATTCTGGACTAATTGGGGATTGTTCTAGTGATAATGCTAGTAATTTAGTACCAATTGTTGCAGAAGTTGCATGTGGAATCCGTGATAGATTAATTGTAAATGGAGATGATTATGATACTAAAGATGGTACTTGCATTAGAGATTATATTCATGTTCAAGATTTAGCAGTAGCTCACGTCAAAGCCTTAAATTATTTATTAGAAAACAAAGTTAAAGAGGTCTTTAATGTTGGAACTGGAAATGGATTAAGTGTTTTAGATATTATAAATACGTTTGAAAAAGTGAATAATTTAAAAGTTAATTATAATTTCGGGCCAAGGAGATTAGGTGATATACAAGAAATATATTCAGATGGTGATAAAATAATGAATGTCCTTAAATGGAAAGTAAATAAAACCATTAATGAAGCTTTAATTTCAGCTTGGAATTGGCAAAAATCAAGAAAATAAATAAATTATGAATATTACAGTTATAGGATCCGGATATGTTGGGCTTGTCTCAGGGACATGCTTTGCAGAAATGGGAAATAAGGTCACTTGTGTAGATATAGACTCTGTCAAGATTGAAAAATTAAATCAAGGGGTTATACCTATTTTTGAACCTGGTCTAGAGACCATGGTATTGAAAAATGTAAAAAATAAAAATCTTTTTTTTACAACTAAGTTACATGAAGCTTTAAAAAGTTCTGAAATCGCTTTTATTGCTGTTGGCACTCCAATGGGTGATGACGGTTCTGCAGATTTACAATATGTATTAGCTGTTGCGAAGTCGATTGGACAGTCTATGCAAAAAAGATTGATTGTAGTTGATAAGTCTACAGTTCCTATTGGAACTGCTGATAAGGTGAAGGCTACCATTCAAAAAGAGTTAGATGAACGGAAATCTGATTTGCATTTTGATGTAGTTTCTAATCCAGAATTCTTAAAAGAGGGTGCTGCAATCGCAGATTTTATGAAACCAGACAGGGTAGTTGTTGGTACGGATTCTGATTATGCTGAAGAAACATTGAAACAATTGTATCAGCCATTTTGTATGTCAAGGCAGCGGTTCATAACTATGGATATTCGTTCTGCAGAAATGACAAAGTATGCCGCTAATACAATGTTAGCTACTAAAATCTCTTTTATGAATGAAATTGCCAATATTTGTGAAAGGGTAGGAGCTGATGCCAATCAAGTAAGAATAGGAATTGGCTCTGATGAGAGGATTGGGTATAGTTTTATATACCCCGGTGCAGGCTATGGTGGCTCATGTTTTCCCAAAGATGTAAAAGCACTCACAAAAATAGCCAAAGAAAATAATTACAATGCTCAACTTATAAATGCGGTAGAAAGAGTAAACAACGCCCAGAAATTAGTAATTGCTCAGAAAATAATAACTCGTTTTGGAGAAGACCTTACTGGCTTTACTTTCGGTATTTGGGGATTAGCATTCAAGCCAGGAACTGATGACATGAGAGAAGCACCAGCTATATATGTTATAAAGGAGTTGGTGAAACGAGGAGCTAAAATAAAAGCTTACGACCCAAAGGCTGTAAATGAGGCAAAAGATCATTACCTCAAAGGAGTTCAAAATATAACCTATGCTGATTTTAAGTATGAAGTTTTAAAAGATTCAAATGCATTAGTATTACTTACTGAGTGGAAAGAATTCCGTTCTCCAAATTTTGAAGAGATTAAAACACAATTAAAAACACCTGTCATTTTTGATGGTCGTAATCAGTACAGTACATTTAGCCTTGAGAAAAAAGGATTTGAATATAATCAAATAGGAAAAAAATAGATGAAAATATTAGTAACTGGTGCAGCTGGATTTATTGGATTTCATACTTGTTTAAGATTAGTAGACCAAGGTCATGAAGTTTATGGCATTGATAATATTAATGATTATTATGACCCAAAATTAAAGTTTGATCGATTAAATGAATTAGGTTTTAGTCCAGTTGCAACAAAAATCTTTAATACTGAAGTTCAAAGTTGTAAATTCAATTCTTTACGATTTTCTAGAATAGATATAGTTGATCATGAAATTATTGATAATTTATTTAAACAAGAACAATTTGAAATAGTTTGTAATTTAGCTGCTCAAGCGGGTGTTCGATATTCCATAGAAAATCCTAAATCATACATTGATAGCAATATCTCCGGATTTATAAATATTCTTGAAGGATGTTGAAATCATAAAGTAAACCATTTAGTTTATGCTAGCAGTTCTAGTGTATACGGAGAAAATAAAAAAATACCTTTTGAAACAAATGATAATGTAGATCATCCCATTAGTTTATACGCTGCTACTAAAAAGAGCAATGAACTAATGGCCTACAGTTATGGACATTTGTATGACTTTAAAACTACTGGGTTACGTTTTTTTACTGTTTATGGAGCTTGGGGAAGACCAGATATGGCTTATTATTTATTTACTGATGCAATTTCAAATAATCATCCTATTAAAGTTTTTAATAATGGTCAAATGGAGCGTGATTTTACATATATAGACGATATAATAAATTGTCTTACTAAAGTTATTGAAAAAAATATTGACTCTAGAGAACATTATAAAATATATAATATTGGGAACAATAAAACTGTAAGCTTACACGACTTTATAAATACTATTGAGATTGCTATGGATAAAAAAGCAATTAAAAAAATGTACCCAATGCAAAAAGGAGATGTTTCAAGAACATTTGCTGATATAACAGAATTAACAAAGGATTATAAATATTCTCCAAGTACAGATATTAAGTCTGGAATTGAAAACTTTGTAAATTGGTTTATGAATTACAACAAAAATAAATGAGAAAAAAAATATTATTAATTTTTGGGACACGACCAGAGGCTATTAAAATGGCTCCTCTCGTAAAAGAATTTCAAAGCTATCCTAATATTTTTATAACTAAAATTTGTGTAACTGCTCAGCATAGAGAAATGCTAGATCAAGTATTAGATTTTTTTGAGATAATTCCTGATTATGATTTAGACTTAATGAAGCCCGGTCAAAATTTATATGGATTGACATCTACAATAATTGAGTCGTTGAAGCCAGTTCTTGAAGATTTTACTCCTAATTTTGTTTTTGTTCATGGTGATACTACTACCACAATGGCGGGATCTATTGCAAGTTTCTATTCTGGTGCAAAAGTATGCCATGTGGAGGCAGGATTGAGAACAAATAATAAATTATCACCTTTTCCTGAAGAAATAAATCGTCAAATTACAGGTAGGATTTGTGATTATCATTTTGCTCCTACAGAAACTTCAAAAAAAAACTTACTTAAAGAAAACATCTCTGATAGTTCAATTTTAGTTACTGGAAACACGGTGATTGATGCTTTGATTAAATCTGTTGAAAAAGTTAATGAAGAACCTAGTCAATTAATTCAAGAACTCTCAAAGCAAATCGGAAATCAAGAAGTTGTTTTGGTAACAGGTCACCGAAGAGAGAATCATGGCTATGGATTTGAAAGAATTTGTAAAGGGTTAAAACGAATAGCTGAGGATGATCCAAATCGTTTAATTATTTATCCTGTTCATCTAAACCCAAAAGTACATGAACCTGTAAATAGAGTATTATCAGGAGTTAGTAATGTAATCTTAATAGATCCCCTAGCATATCAAGATTTTATTTGGCTCATGAATAGATCTAAAATTATTATTACTGATAGCGGGGGTGTTCAAGAAGAAGCCCCTAGTTTAGGTAAGCCGGTTTTAGTTATGAGAGATACTACTGAAAGACCTGAGGCAGTAGAAGCTGGAACAGTTTTGTTGGTAGGGACTAATGAAGAGTTAATAGTTTCAAAAGCTTTGGATTTATTAAATAATAATGAAAACTTTGATAAAATGTCAAAACTTCACAATCCATATGGAGATGGGTTGGCGTCAAATAGAATTGTAACCTTTATAAAAAAACTATAAATAATGAAACCAGAAGTTGTAACTGTAGGATTAGGATATATAGGACTACCAACATCAGCATTAATTGCTTCTCATAATACAAATGTGTTAGGAGTAGATATAAACCAAAGTGTTGTTGACACTATAAACAGTGGTAAAATACATATTGTTGAACCGGATTTAGATCAAATTGTATCAAAAGCCGTATCAGATGGATTTTTTAAAGCATCAACAAAACCTAACTCGGCTGATGTATTCTTGATAGTAGTTCCAACTCCTTTTAAGGGTAATCACGAGCCAGATATTTCATTTGTTAAAGCCGCAACGAAAGGTGTTATTCCACATCTGAAAGAAGGTGATTTATACATTATCGAGTCTACTTCACCAATTGGTACCACCGAGAAAATGGAAAAACTAATTTACACATCTAGGCCTGAATTAAAAGATAAAATATATATTGCATATTGCCCTGAGAGAGTATTACCTGGAAACGTAATGCATGAGCTTGTTGAGAATGACCGTGTAATTGGAGGAGTAAATGAGGCTTCTACTCACATAGCAATCTCATTTTATAGTAAATATGTAAAAGGTAAATTGCATGCAACAAATGCTCGTACCGCTGAAATGTGTAAACTAGTAGAAAATTCATCTCGAGACTCTCAAATAGCGTTTGCTAATGAGCTTTCTTTAATATGCGATAAAGCTGATATTAACGTTTGGGAATTAATCAATCTTGCTAATAAACACCCTAGAGTAAACATCTTACAACCAGGCTGTGGCGTTGGCGGGCACTGTATCGCCGTAGATCCATACTTTATTGTTTCTGACTATCCAGCAGAATCAAAAATGATTGGTACAGCAAGAGAGGTCAACAACTACAAGTCTTTTTGGTGTGCTGAAAAGATTCAAAATGAGAAACTTCAATTTGAATTAAAATATGGTAAAAAGCCAAAAATCGCTTTAATGGGCTTAGCATTTAAACCAAATATTGATGATTTAAGAGAATCCCCAGCTAAATATATAGTTCAAAAAGTATTACAAAATTCAAATAATGCAAAATACTATATAGCTGAGCCTAATATTGAGTCACATAATGTTTACAAACTAACCAATTATAAAGAAGCTGTAAAAGAAGCCGATATTATTGTATTTTTAGTAGCTCATGATGAGTTTAAGAGTTTAAATGTAAACTCTGATAAACTAATACTAGATTTTTGTGGAATAAAAATGAACTATAAAGTTTAAATAATAATGTATATTAAACCTCCTCAGATAAAAGAAAATTACGATTATATTGTTTGTGCTAGCATTACTGGACTTAGATTTCTTGTAGAACAAATTGTGAAAGAAAAATATTTTTAAATCTAGAAGTTGATCAGTTTAGGAAAAAATATTAAAAAAGTCTTTAAAAATGCTGGTATTTTAGCTAGTGGAGATATTATTGCAGCTATTTTTGGATTAATTTCATTTGGAATTCTTGGTAGGTCTCTCGGCGTTAATAGTTTGGGTGCATTCAGCGTTATCATTACATATGTTACATTAATTGAGAAGTTTTTTAATTTTCAATCATGGCAAGCTTTAATTAAATATGGAAATAAATTTAATTGTAAAAAAGAAATTTTAAATTTTAATCTGCTAAATAGTTTTGGTCTTTTAGTTGATATTTTTTCAGCCATCATTGCTTTTTTATTGTCAATAACACTTTGTAATTATTTAGTTGATTTTTTTAATTGGAGTTCAGAAGAAATAAAATTAATTAAAATATATTCTATTGTAATATTATTTAATATTGAAGGTGTTCCAACAGCAATATTTAGAATTCAAAATAAATTCTTGTATTTTTCTAAAAAAGCAGTAATAATTTCCTCAATCAAACTTATTCTTTTTTTTATTGGCTGGTCATATTCTTTTGAGATAGATTATTATATATATTCTACATTAATCGCTCAAATTATTGGCTATATTTTTTTTCTATCAAAATCGTTAAATTATTCTGATTTAAATCTAATTCAAATTTTAAGTAATTCGAATATTAAAAAAGTTTTAAGAAAAAATCCAAAATTTTTATCTTTTTTATTTCAATCTAATATTCAATCTTCTTTAAAACTTTCAACTTCTCTTTTCGACACCCTTCTTGTAAGTAAATATTTAGGAGATTCTG
This sequence comes from Flavobacteriales bacterium, assembly GCA_002692065.1. GTDB lineage: Bacteria > Bacteroidota > Bacteroidia > Flavobacteriales > UBA7430. Next base: position 57,294 of record NZJX01000011.1, read on the forward strand.
CAGCTGGCTTGTTACAAGTTGCAAAACAATTCTCCAAAATATTTACTCAAATTTCATCGCCTCTTTATAAGAGTATCTATCCTGAATTAGCCTCTCTTTGGCAGTTAAATAATATTAAAGAATTCAAATTACTAATTTTAAATTCAATAAAAATTACGATGATAGCTTCATCTTTTATGTATTTACTATTTGTTTTTTTTGGGAAGTTTATTATTATGACCTATATAGGTCTTGATTTTATCAATAGTTATTATTTAATGGTTTTTTATTTTCTTGGTAATGTAATTCAATCCTCATCATTTCCTTTATCACCTGCATTTTTAGCTATGGGCTATCCAAGAATACCCTTAATAACTACCTTTATAAGTTCATTATTTTTCATTATTATATTCATTCTCACTTATAAAAAATATGATTATTTGACAATTGGCATTTCTTACGCTTTAATGACTTCATTATGGTTATTTTTAAATATTTTTATGTATAAACATAAAATGAAAAAATATTATGATTAGAACAATTATTTGTGATTCTAGTTATGATTATAAGTATCGTCAGATCTTTGATAGAATTGATTATGTTAGTGTAATTGAAGGTGATTTTAAAACGTTAACTCATGCAATTCTTAAATGTAAAAAGCCAATTTTTCATGTAAGATATATAAAATCCTCTGGTTTTCTATTTGGTTCTTTAAGATATTTAATTTTAATATTTTTAACATATTTGAAAGGAGGGAAAATATTATATACTTGTCATAATATTAATGAGCATAACATTAAAATTAAATTTATTAATGATTTTTATAGATTTTTATTTTCTTTTCTTGCATTCAAGATCGTATATTTTGAAAAATCTATTAGAAACCATAACTATAATTTGTTCTACAACAAAGGGGTTATAGCTAATTTTGGAAGTTTCAAGCATTTTTTAATTCAAAAAAATAAAAAATCTTTAGATTTTGAAAAGTTAATTAATAGATGGGGACATGCATTTCAAATTGATATTATTTCTGTTTCCTCTGCAAGATTAAGCTACATAGAAGGATTCTTTAATAAAATTCAAAGCACTAATTTCAAATCATTAATAATTAATCCAAAAAAAAATACACAGGACTATTTGATGACTAATAATCAGCTTAGATTCTTTAAACCTGTTTATCATGAAATTAATGATATTTTGTTAAAAAATAATGAACTTATTGGTTTTGTGGGTCATTTTAATATTTCTGTATCAACTTCATTATATATGTTTGCTAGCTATGAGATACCCGTAATTTGCTATGATATTGAACCTAACAATAACATTGTTTCTATTAATAAAATTGGTGAAGTCATTCAAATTAATAGTTCAATAAGTGAAATTATTGCTAAAATTAATTTAATAAAAGATAATTATAAATTATATCAGAAAAATTGCACTAATTTTATTAGAAAAAATAGTTGGGACAAGTCATCAGAAATTCATAAAAATATTATATTGTGATATTATATTTTCTTTTTTATATAATTGCATTTAGTCTTTATATAGATGATCTTAAATCTTTTTTTAAATTAAGTTTAATTTCTCACTCCGTTTTTATTATGTTTTTATTTGAACATAATTTTGGATTAGTAACTTATTACATTAGCGATGGATTAAATTACATTTCTAATCCTGAAGTGTGGATATCGGATAAATCCAGAGCAACATGGGGATACATTAATTATTTTGAAAAATATTATGATATATTGGGAACCAAGTTTGCTAAAATTTTAAATATTCCTTTATTATTGATTTTTAACAAGCAATTCCAAAATTTATTCAAAGTATATCTAGGTAAAATAAATATAGTAATTCTACTACCATATTTTTTCTTTATGTCTATATCAAATTTAAGAGATATTTTAATATTGATAGCTATTCTCTCTTGCACTACATTTTTTCATAAAAAACAATTAAAATATTATTCAATATCGCTTTTATTCTTTTTGATGCTATTTAGTTTAAGACCATTCATTGCATTATTATTATTAATTATTTTTACACAGTATTTTATTCCGACTCTAAAAACTAAGCTTCAACTGATTAGATATATTCTTGTATCTATATTTTCAATATTTATATTTATTCAGATTTTCTCAATTAATATTGATAAATATTTATATAATTTAAATTATTATTTGAATGAAGGTTTAAATGACAGAATTGAGTTTAGGCAAGCAGAACTTTTAGGATCACCAGACTCTCCAATTTTTTGGATAAAAGCACATTTACGATATATTTTTGCACCTTTTCCACATTCAATTATCTCGTCCTTTAGCGATCCGAAAAGCTTTGTATATGGGTCGACTAGTAAAGTTTTAAGATTGATTAATCAATTAATTTATTTTGGGTTTTTAACTTATATTTCATTGAATTTAAATAAGGTTTATTCTGTCTTCAAATCTCTAAATGCATCTGCCAAATCTTTTTTATTAATTTTAGCATCTCATTTGCCAATTTACTCTATTCTTCATTTTGGTGGTGTTCATCAAAGAACTAAACTCCCTTTTCAAATTTTCATAATTGTAATTGGGTTATTAATCTGGAGGTTAAAAAAAATAAAAAATGTTAAAACTAAATAAAGTAGCAATTTTAGTAAAAACTTCTCTTCAATTTGATGGAAGAGTTATTAGTCAAATAGATAACTTATCTAAAAATTTTAAAAATACTGAATTTAGAATATTTCTTTTGTCAGATGGACCATTCGATTTAAGTTTTAATAATAATTGTCATGTTGACGAAATTTCTTTAATTACAAGAAGGGCGCCTAAATCATCTTTATTTCAGCTATTTAAAGTAATAGAATTTGGATTTAAAGCCTTTTTAAAAATCAAAAAATTTGATCCTGACATATTACATGTTCATGATGATACTGCATGTTTTGGGGCTATTTTTTATAAATTATTTTTTTCAAAAAAAATAATAATTTATGATGATCATGAGCTAAAGTATGTTAGACCAAAATCATTCAATGATAAAATTTCATTTTTAATTGAAAAGTTTATGTATAAAATTAGTAATATAATAATTGTTGCTAATTATGAAAGAAAACGTTTAGCTTCTGTAATTTACAATAATAAAAATATAATAATTCATGAAAATTATTTTTTTAATAGACAAACTAATAAATTAAAAAACTCGAATTTAATTAATTTAGAAAAAAAAATTAATTTATTACGAAGTGAAAATAAAAAAATCATACTACATCAAGGACAAATTACTGAAATTAGAGGGTCAAAAGACATTGTTTTATTAGTTAATAATCTTCCAGAAAATTTTAAAGTTCTATTAATTGGAATTAACTATTATGATTATCAAAAGTTTTTAAAAATAATTAATAAATCTAAAAAAAATGTAGTTGTTTTTGGTGGATTTATAGACTATCATCATATAAAGGAGGTATATAAGATTATCGATTATTGTTTAATAATTTATAAAAATTTAAATTTAAACAATAAATATTGTGCCCCCAACAGAGTTTATCTAGCCTATTATTTTGGTAAACCTATTATAGCTAATAAAGAAAACCCTGTTTTATCTGATTTTGTTAAGAAAACAGGATGTGGGACATTATTTGATGTCAATTCTAATTTAGAATTAATGTTTAATTTATTACAACATTTACCTACTTTTACAGATCAATTATATTTAAAGAATGATATTAATCCAAAAAAAATAGTTGATGTTTATAATAAGTTAATTAAAGCCTAAAATTATGTTCGAATATTATTGGTCAAAAATTTTAAAAAAAATTAGAGGTTCTGCATTAAAAAATTCATCTGTTCATAAGACTTCAAAAATTGAATCTGGAACATCTTTTATAAATTCATTTATGGATAAACATTCTTTTTGTGGATATAATTGCGATATAAATCATACAAAAATTGGAAAATTTTGTTCAATTGCAAATAATGTAGTGATTGGTGGTGGAATGCATCCAATGAATTGGGTTTCAACTTCACCAGTTTTTTATGAGGGAAGAGATAGTGTTAAAACAAAATTTTCTACACATAAAAGAGTGCCTATCAAGAAAACAGTCATTGGTCATGATGTTTGGATTGGTCAAAATGTAATTATAAAGCAAGGTGTCACTATTGGTTCAGGCTCAGTTATTGGAATGGGATCTATTGTGACTAAAGATGTGGAACCTTATACTATTTCCGCTGGTAATCCAGCTAGATTAATTAAAAAACGATTTGATGACAATACTATCAAAAATTTATTAGAATCTGAATGGTGGGATATGAACGAAAAAGTACTAAAAAGCTTATCAGTCCACATTAAAGAACCTGATTTATTTGTCAAATATATTAAATCATGAAAATATTACATGTTTGTTTAGCAGCTTTTTATATTGATAATTATGGTTATCAGGAAAATATATTACCAAAAATGCATAAACTTCAAGGTCATGTTGTAAAAATTTTAGCATCTACAGAAACTTACTTGAATGGCAATCAATTATCCTATATAAAACAAGGTACATATATTAATGAAGATGGGATTGAAGTTACTAGATTAGCTTACACGAAAAATATACCATCTTTATTAGTAAGAAAATTAAGAATATATTCAAATATTTTAAAAAATTTAAATGAATTTAAACCTGATTTAATTTTTTTGCATGATATTCAATTTATAAGTATATTCAAGATTATCGAATATTTAAAAGTAAATAAAAATGTATTAGTGTACGCAGATGGTCATGCTGACTTCACCAACTCAGCTACTAATTGGGTCTCTAAAAACTTACTTCATAAATTAATTTATAAAAGATGTGCAAAAGCTATAGATCCATATGTAATTAAATTTTATGGAACTCTTCCATGTAGGGTTGAGTTTTTTAAGAATTTTTACAAAGTTACAAAATCTAAAACTGAATTATTGCCCATGGGAGTTGATGATACCATAATTGACAGTTACAATATTGATGAATTAAGAAAAAAGAGAAGAAAATCATTAGGAATTACTGAAAATGATTTTTTAATTATTTCTGGAGGTAAATTGAATTTAAAAAAAAATATTCATCATTTAGTAAAATCTATAACTAGAATAAATCATGATAAAATTAAACTATTATTATTTGGAAAGCCAGACGTTCATGTTAAGAGAATAATAGAAAAATTACTTAGTCATAGATGTATTTTATATATAAATTGGATAGATCATATACAAATTCATGAGTACTTATTAATTTCAGATTTAGCTGTATTCCCAGGAAAACATTCTGTTATTTGGGAACAAGCTGTAGGATGTGGAATACCAACTGTATTCAAAAAAATTGAAGGACATAATCATGTAGATTTAGGAGGGAATTGTCTTTTCGTAAATGAAGGAAATGAGGAAGAAATAACTGAAGTTATATTAAAAATATACAATGATAAAGGTTTATATAATAAAATGAAAAAAGTAAGTATTGAAAAAGGGCGTAATTACTTTTCTTATGATAAAATTGCAAGAAGAGCTATTAATAATGACTAAAATAGAAAATTAAATGTTAGTTAATAGAGAAAAAATACAACTATGTGTAAACTGTGTAATGGATACTACCGATTCAAAAATAACCTTTGATGAAAAAGGAGTTTGCGATCATTGTAATACTTATTATAAAGATATTTTACCAAACTGGCATACGGATGAAAGAGGTGATATAGAACTCTCTGGTATAATTAATAAAATTAAAAAACAAGGAGAAGGTAAAGATTTTGATTGTTTGATGGGAATGAGCGGAGGAATCGATAGTTCATATCTTCTTTACATAATGAAAGAGAAATATGGGTTAAGACCCTTAGTTTTTCATGTAGATGCCGGCTGGAACTCTCAAATTGCTGTAAATAATATTGAAAGATTAGTGGACGGCTTAGGACTTGATTTATATACTGAAGTGATTAATTGGGAAGAAATTAAAGATTTACAATTGGCATTTTTTAAATCAGGAGTACCTCATATAGATGTTCCTCAAGATCATGCCTTCTTTGCTACTATGTATAAGTTTGCTTCTAAACATAAAATCAAATACATCCTAACAGGAGGAAATTATTCAACAGAATGTGTTAGAAACCCATTAGAGTGGATGTATTATCAATCCGATTCTATTCAGTTACGAGATATTTATAAGAAGTTTGGAACTGGCAAACTAAAAGATTATCCGGTAACTAACATACTTTGGCATAAAGTATACTTACCTTACGTGAAAAAGATTAAATTGATTAGACCTCTTGATTTCGTGCCTTACAATAAGGATGAAGCCATGCAACTTCTAGTTGATAAATTTGGATATCAAAAATATCCTCAAAAACATTTCGAATCTAGATTTACTAGATTCTATGAAAGTTATTGGTTACCTAAGAAGTTTGGTTACGACACTAGGAAAGTACAATATTCAAGTCTTATCTTAACAGGACAAATGACAAGAAATGAAGCTTTAAAGAAACTAGAATCTCCTGCGTATGACCCTGAAAAAATCAACCAAGATTTCGAATATGTTGCAACCAAGTTAGGAATTTCTGTGGAAGAATTACAATCATATATGGATGCTCCTAACAAAACATATAAAGACTACAAGTCACAAGAAACCATCTATAATATTGGAGCAAAAGTGTTGCGATTTTTAGGTGCAGAAAAAGGAGGGAAAAGATGATCGGAATTATAGACTACGGATCAGGAAATATCCAGGCAATAGCTACTATTTACAAAAACTTGAACATTGAACATCAAGTTTTAAATACGCCTGAAGATTTAAAAAAAGCAGACAAACTTATTTTACCTGGAGTTGGCGCTTTTGATGCTACTATGCAACAACTCATTAACTCAGGATTAAAGGAAGAGTTAAACAAGCTTGTATTGGAAGAAAAAGTTCCAGTATTAGGAATTTGTGTAGGTCTTCAAGTAATGGGATTTGAAAGTGAAGAAGGAGAACTTCAGGGTCTAGGGTGGATTCCTGGAAAAGTTAAAAAATTTAATAAATCAAGAATTGAAAATAAACCAAAACTTCCGCATATGGGCTGGAACGTAATCAAAGACGTTAGAAGTCACCCTTTATTTGAAGGAATAGATAGTGATTTTGGTTTTTACTTTGTACACAGCTTTTATTTTGAATGTGAATGTGAGGAAAACATTTTATCAACTTCTAAATATGGTGATGAGTTCACATCTTCTATTTTTTCAGGTCATATTATTGGCACTCAATTTCATCCTGAAAAGAGTCATGGTAATGGAGTGCAGTTATTTAAAAACTTTGCTAAATTATAATTATGCTAAGATCTAGAATAATTCCTTGTTTACTTGTTCAAAATAAAGGTTTAGTAAAAACAGTTAATTTTAAAAATCCAAAATATGTAGGAGACCCAATAAATGCTGTTAAAATTTTTAACGAGAAAGAGGTTGATGAGTTAATAGTTCTTGATATTGACGCAACAAGAGAGAAAAGAGAACCTGATATGCAAATGATAAAAAATTTAGCAGATGAATGTAGAATGCCCTTTTGTTATGGAGGTGGAATCAAAAATGTTGAACAAGCCAGGCAAATTATTTGTTTAGGTGCAGAAAAAGTTGCATTATCCAGCTCAGCACTAGATAACTTAGAACTTTGTAAAGAAATTGGATCAATTATAGGTAATCAAAGTGTAGTAGTAGTAATTGATGTCAAAAAGAAAAAGCTGTTCGGAGGTTATGACATATATTCTCACAATGGAAAAAAGAAATCAAGCTGGAAACTCGTCGATTTGGTTGAAAAATTAGAAAATATTGGTGTTGGCGAGATTGTAATTAATTCAATTGACAATGACGGAGCTATGGGGGGATATGACATTAATTTAGTTGAAAAAATTCGAAAAATATGTAGTATGCCCATTACAGTACTAGGCGGAGCTGGATCATTAAATGATATACAAAATCTGATTTCAAAGTTTAAAGTTATAGGCGTTGCAGCGGGTAGTCTTTTTGTGTTTAAAGGAAAGTATAGAGCAGTTTTGATAAATTATCCGAATAGACAAGAAAGAAAATCTCTTTATTAAAAAAATATAATGAAACAAATAATACAAGACTTAAAAAAAGGGGACACCATTTTAGAGGAAGTCCCAACTCCAAAAATAAAAGCTGGAAGCGTATTAATTAAAACAACTAGAACCTTAGTTTCTTTAGGGACAGAAAAAATGCTAGTCGATTTTGGAAAAGCAAATTTTATCCAAAAAGCTAAGCAACAACCAGATAAGGTAAAAATGGTTTTAGATAAGATTAAGACTGATGGTTTGAGACCAACAATGGAAGCAGTTTTTAATAAACTTGGTCAACCATTACCACTTGGATATTGTAATGTTGGAGAAGTTGTTACTATTGGTAAAGATGTTACTGAATTTTCAGTTGGGGATAGAGTTGCTTCAAATGGAAATCATGCCGAATTTGTTTGTGTGCCTAAAAATTTAGTAGCTAAAGTTCCTGATAACGTTTCAGATGAAGAAGCTACATTCACTGTAATTGGGGCAATTGGATTACAAGGAATCAGACTTTTAAAGCCAACTTTTGGTGAAACAATTGTTGTTGTTGGATTAGGATTAATTGGATTAATGACTGCAGAATTATTGTTAGCAAATGGTTGTAATGTAATTGGTTTTGATTTTGATTCAGACAAAGTTAAAATTGCAAATAAAAAGGGAATTATCGCTGTTAACCCCTCAGATGGAACTGATCAAGTTAAATTTGTTAAATCATTTACAAATGAAACTGGGGCTGATGGAATAATAATTACAGCTTCCAATAAAAGCAATGAAATTATTTCTCAATCTGCAAATATGTGTCGTAAAAGAGGTAGAATAATTTTAGTAGGGGTAATTGGATTAGATATTAGCAGAGCTGATTTTTTTGAAAAAGAGATTACATTTCAAGTTTCATGTTCATATGGTCCTGGAAGATATGATGAAAACTATGAAAAAAAAGGAAATGACTATCCAATTGGTTATGTTCGTTGGACTGAAAAACGAAATTTTGAAGCAATCTTAAATGCTATTTCTAAAAAAATATTGAAAGTAAATTCATTAATTACTCATAGGGTCGAGTTAAAAGATTATTTAAGCATATATGGAGATATGTCAAACTCTAATAATATTGCTTGTATTTTAGAATATAGTTCCGATTCTGAGATAAAGAGCACGATTCAGCTGGAGAAAAAGTCTTTTAAATCTGGAAAAGGAATTATAGGTATAATTGGTGCGGGAAATTTTACGAGTTCTACAATCTTACCTAATCTTAAAAAGATAAATGCTGATATTAAATACATCGCAAGTTCAGCAGGACTATCTTCAACGATCNTGGCAAAAAAATACAATATTGCTTGCTCAACNTCTGAATATAAAGAAATATTAAAAGANGATGACGTTGATTTAGTATTTNTTACAACACGNCACAATATGCATGCCAAAATGGTTATAGATACTATCAACTCTGGTAAAAGTGTTTTTGTAGAGAAACCTCTAGCATTAAATANTGATGAGTTANCAAAANTAATAGATAGTTATAAAANTAATAGAAGTAATATATCTGTTGGTTTTAACAGAAGATTTGCACCTTTGTCTAAAAAAATGAAAACTATTATAGGAAATTCTTCAACTCCAATAAATATTATTGCAACTATGAATGCAGGATTTATACCTCAAGATGTATGGGTTCATGATATGGAAATAGGAGGAGGTAGAATTATTGGTGAAGCATGTCATTACATTGACTTATGTTCATTTTTANCTGGATCAAAAGTNTCTGAAGTATGNATGAACGCAATGGGTATAANTCCTGAAGAAAATACAGACAATGCAAGTATTCTNTTNAAATACGAAAATGGNAGTACCGCTGTTATTAATTATTTTTCAAATGGGAGTAAAAGNTACTCNAANGAAAGNTTAGAAGTNTATTCTCAAGAAAGAACATTAANTATGGATAACTGGAGNACATTAAAAGGTTNTGGTTTCAAAGGGTTTTCTAGTTCTAGATCATCNCAAGATAAAGGTCATTANAATCAATTTAAAGAACTTATTGAGCAACAAAAAAATGGTGGAAANCCTATCATTTCTTTTGATGAAATCATTAATACAACAAAAGNATCATTTGCAGCTATCGAATCATTGAAAAAAGGTTCATGGATNACTATAGANTAATACAATTTNTTAANACTGTAAAGTACTTAAAAGTAAAACAAGTATTTTTTAGGCTTTATTATTTTTTNAAANCAANNGTTTTNAAAAAATCNNCNANCANTAGAANNCCNNCTAACTCCATTCCNATTATTTGGNAAAACATNATNGATAACTATACTTCNTTTAATATTACTAGCTTAACATTTAATTTCCTAAACATATCCCATTCTTTTAAAAAGGAAATAAATTGGAACTATGATCATCATGGTAAACTTTGGACTTATAATTTAAATTATTTTGATTTTTTNAATCAANAAAANATANTTAAAGAAGANGGGCTTTTNTTAATTAAAAGNTTCATTCAAAAAAAANCTTNAGTAATAGATGGNAATGAACCTTACCCTATTTCNTTAAGNTGTTATAATTGGGTGAAATTTTTAAGTAAACACAAGATANNAAATANTGAAATTGATAATATTTTATATAATGATTTTNTTTTTTTATTTAAAAATTTAGAATATCACCTTTTAGGTAATCATCTTTTAGAAAATNCTTTTTCATTGCTTTTCGGATCTTATTATTTCCANGATAAAAATTTATATCTAAAATCTAAAAAATTAATTAAAAAAGAACTCGATGAACAAATATTAAATGACGGAGGNCACTTTGAGCTTNCGCCAATGTATCATCAAACANTATTNTTCAGNCTATTAGATTGTATTAATTTAATAAAGTTAAATAAATCNTGGATAGTTGATGATTTTGTCANTTTTTTAGAAAAAAAAGCAAGTTTAATGTACTCATGGCTTAAACANATAACTTATCAAAATGGTGATATTCCNATGGTCAATGATTCAACATNCATGATAGCACCATCATCTAAAAATCTTTTTNATTTNTCAAAAAAATTAAGTATTNATTTTGATTTACNACCTCTTTCAGATTCAGGTTACAGGAAAATCAATTCAAAGAAATATGAGTTATTTATAGACNTAGGAAATATTGGTCCAGATTATCAACCTGGACATAGTCATAGTGATACCTTTAATTTTGAATTGCGNCTAAATAAATTNCCCTTTTTAGTAGANACAGGAATTTCTACNTATGAAAAAAATGAAATTAGACAAAATGAAAGAAGNACNGTATCTCATAATACTGTAATGATAAANAATATAGAACAAANTGATGTCTGGGGNGGNTTTAGAGTTGGAAGAAGAGCNAAAATANTAAACATAATCGAAAATNAANCTCAAATCACCGCTAATCANAACGGATATAAAAATATAGGAATNAATCATGAGAGAATATTCAAATGGNNTGNTAATAAAATAGAAATTAAAGACTCATTAAATAAATCATCAAAAGCAAAAGCATTTTTTCATTTACATTCNTCNATNAACAAGCCAAGAATTAAAAATNAAANANTATTTCTTGNTGNTTTAGGAGTTAATATTTCATTTTCAAATCACTCAAATATTGAAATCCNAAAGTATAAATTNTCTCATGGNTTTAATAGNAAAAAGTNAGCTTTTAAAATTATTGTTNATTTTAATCAAANTNTATTGACACAAATTCATTTATGAAAATTTTATTTTTNACAGATAATTTTCCCCCTGAATCNAATGCCCCTGCAACAAGGACCTATGANCATTGTGAAAAATGGANTTCTTTAGGATATGATNTCACAGTTATTACTTGCTTTCCCAATTTTCCAAAAGGTAAGGTTTATNATGGTTATNNAAATAAATTATATTCTAATGAAAANATTAATGGTATAAGAGTAATTAGAGTATGGTCATATATCACAGCAAACTCAGGATTTACGAAACGAATATTTGATTACTTAAGCTATGGGGTTTCTTCATTTATTTTTGGATTATTTATTAAAACAGATTTAATAATTGCCACAAGCCCTCAGTTTTTTACTGCAGTTTCTGCAAGTGCTTTAAGCATATTTAAAAATAAAAAATGGATTATGGAAGTTAGAGATTTATGGCCTAATTCCATAGTTGCTGTAGGCTCAATTTCAAAAGATTCCAAATTATTTAAATTTCTAAAATACATTGAAAATAAATTATATCATCACGCAAATAAAATAGTTGTTGTAACCGATAGTTTTAAAAAATATTTAATAAATCACCACAATATTAAAGAAGGTAAAATAGGAGTTTTTAAAAATGGAATCAATTTAAAATTGACAAAAAGTTTATCTACAATTGCTGTTAATAATTTAAAACAAAAATTGGGTTTGACAGATAAGATTATAATTTCTTACATCGGCACGCATGGTTTAGCTCACGCTCTTAAATTTATTCTGAATTCTACTCAAGAAATTAATAATCCTAAAATTTATTTTCTTTTTATTGGTGATGGGGCTGAAAAAAAGAAACTATTAGAATTCTCAAAATCATTAAAGGTTAAAAACTTTACATTTTTGAACAGTATCCCAAAACAAGATGTTTTGAATTATATATCTATTAGTGATTATTCATTAGTGAATCTCAAAAAGTCTGATGAATTTTTAAATGTTATTCCATCAAAAATTTTTGAGAATATTGCACTTCATAAACCTATTTTGTTAGGTGTTGAAGGAGAAGCTAAACAATTAATTAAGCAATATGATGTTGGATTTTCTTTTGAGCCTGAAAATACAGAGTCATTTATTAATGCAATTGATAATATTCAAAAAATTGATTTTTATAAATTTAAAAATAATTGTAACAAAATGGTTAAAGATTTTGATAGAGATATAATTGCTGAGAAAATGATTAAATTTATAATTTAATAATACTAGTTGATAAGAAATCATTTAAACTAAAAGTCAAGAAATCTAAAATTATCCCTGCTAAGAAAGATGAACTATCTTTCAAAGAGAAGATTGAAATACTTTATAAAAAAGTACTTGATAATTATCTTGTTAATCATGTCAAGTTGATTAAATCCTATGAGTTAAGTTATTTGAAACTTTATAAAATTATATCTTTAACTAGACAAACACAGTTAGAAATAAATTTTACACTGGAAAAAAAATTGTTTGGGAATATGAATGTTTAATTTATATTTGTAAAAAATATGAAATTACAAAGAAATTTTTTATTAATATTAATTACTTGTTCAATATTATCTTGTAGCACAAAGAAACAGTTGTTGTATTTAAATAACTCTAATAATTATTTGAATACTGAAATTCAATTTGATCAATATAAAATTCAACCTTTTGATATTATAAAAATAGATGTTCATTCATCTAATATTGAAGCTGCAATTCCATATAATAGATTCAGTTCTGTTGGGAATAGAAATATTAATCCTAATTTGGATAATCTTCAATTAGATGGATATTTAGTAGATGAAGACTTTTCAATTAATTTTCCTGTTTTAGGTAAAATAATACTTCGAGACAAAACGTTAACAGAAATTGAAAAAACTATTTCAGACCTATTGTTACAAAATAATCATCTTGCTGATCCAGTTGTAAATTCTAGAATAATAAATGCTAAATTCACTGTTCTAGGTGAAGTAACAAACCCTGGAACATTCTCATTTATTGGAGAAAGATTGACTTTACTTCAAGCAATTGGCTTTGCTGGAGACCTCACTATTGATGGTAAAAGAACTGATGTTATTTTAATTAGAGAAATAAATAATATAAGAAAAATTAAAAAAATTAATCTTACTGATACATCAACATTTAATTTAGAAACCTACTTCATTAGGCCCAATGATGTTATAATTATTCAACCCAATTTTAATAAAGTTAAAAGTGCTGGATTTATAGGAAATCCATCATCAATTGCATCAATTGCACAAATTATTTTAAGTATAGCTTTAATAATTGTAAATAGATAATTTTATGAGTGAATTAATGAATAACAACGAAAATATTGATAGTGATATTGGTGCAACGTTTAAATTAGAAATACTAAAATATCTATATTTTTGGCCATGGTTTATATTGAGTGTCGTAATTTGCACTCTAGCTTGTTACATTTATTTGAGATATACTCCTAATATATATAAAACTGATGCAAAAATAAAGATATTAGAAAAAAAAGAAGGAATTGAATTACCCTCTGCCTCTGACATATTTTCCCAATCAATTATAAATCTTGAAAATGAAATTGAAGCCATAACTTCATATCCTATATTAGAGAGAGTTGTTAAACAAGAAAATCTTTATTTAAATTTTTTCAATGTTGGAAGGGTTATAAGTTCAAGAGCATATGAGTTTCCATTTAATTTCACAAGTCAAATTATTCCAGACTCAATTGATAAAGAACGTACTTTTGAAATATTTTTTGACTTAAATGGAATTAAAATATTTGATCAAGAAAATAATATTGAAATAAAATTTAATTCTCTCAACACATCCAATCAAAAACATGATCTACCGTTTAATATTTCTTGGAATATAGAAAATGTTAAAACTGATCCAAATGATCACTACAGACTCATAATTAAACCCTTAAAACAATCAGTTAATAATCTAAAAAAAATATTAACTGTTAAAAGTGTTGGGAAAAAATCTGAAATTATTTCCCTCAATTTTAACTCTCAAAACATACAGTATTCTGAAAATATACTTAATTCAATTATAAACACCTTTAATGATGATGGAGTTAATGATAGAAGACTAATTCATAAAAGAACAATTAATTTCATTAATGAACGTTTTAAAATTCTCCACTCAGAATTGGATTCTATTGAGTTGGATAAACAAATTTTCAAATATAACAACAATCTAGTTGATATTTCAACTGATGCATCTTTAAGTTTAGAATTAAGAAGTAAATCTGATGAAGAAGTATTTCACTTTGAAAATCAAATTAGTCTTACTAAAATACTATTGAATACAATAAATAAAAATGAAATAAAACTATTCCCAGCAAATATTGGTATTGAAAATATAACAATCAATAGTCTAATTGAAGAATTTAATGAAAAAATTTTCGAAAGAGAAAGCTTAGTGGCCTCTGGAGGAATAAATAACCCAAAAGTTAAATTAATTGATAAATTAATTCATGATACAAAAGATAATATTTATACTTCATTATTAAATTATCAAAAGCAATTAAATGAAATTTTAAAAAAATTAAATTATCAAAATTTAAAGTTTAATTCAGATGTTTCCAGTCTACCAGAAAAAGAAAAGACCCTTAGGTCTATTGAAAGAAGTCAAGAAATCCTTGAAAATATTTATTTATTTCTTCTTCAAAAAAGAGAAGAAGCTGAAGTTAGCTATGCAATTACTGAACCATCACTTAAAATTGTTGAGTATGCAATATCTGGTGATGATGCTATTTTTCCAAATAAAGTTTTAACTTTTTTTTCCTCATTTTTTCTTGGCTTAATAATTCCTATTTTAATAATTTATTTGATTTTTTTATTTGATACAAAAATCCATTCTAAAAAAGATTTAGAAGAAATATTCCCACAAGCATCAATACTTGGTGAAATTCCATTAATCAAAGATAAATCCGATTTAATTTTTTCTGCTCCAAATCAAAGATCAATTTTGGCTGAAGCCTCTAGAATTATTTCATCTAACACAAATTATTTAATTGATAAAAAATTAGATGCAGGGCCTATAATTTTAGCTACCTCTACTATTAAAGGAGAGGGGAAAACCTTTGTTGCCTTAAACCTTTCTCTTGCACTTGCAAGTCTTAATAAAAAAGTATTATTAATTGGTGCCGATCTTAGAAATCCACAAATTCATAAATATGCTAATATTGAAAAAAATTCTCATGGTTTGACAAATTTTCTTCATGATGACAAGTTTAAATGGGAAAAAGCTGTATTTAATTGTTTTGAAGATCAACCTACTCACAAAACTTTAATTGCAGGTAATATACCTCCTAATCCTACTCAATTACTCAGTAATGGTCGTTTAGAAAAATTGCTAAAATCTGCTAAAAAAAAATATGATTATATTATATTAGATTGTGCTCCTACTCTGCTAGTTTCAGACACTCTTCTCATATCCCATTTAGCTGATGTAACCGTATATTTAACTAGAGCTAATCAAACTGAAAAAGAAATCTTAAACCATACTAAAAAATTGATTGTTGAATCAAAAATTAAAAATGTTGGATTTGTTTTAAATGGAGTTGGTGCTGGTTTAAGCTATGGTTATAAATATGGCTATAAATATTCTTATGGCTATAAATACGGATATAATTATGGTTATGGTTACGGATACAATGAAGAATCTTAATTAATTCTGAAACTTTTGATTTAGATTAATTACTTTCTCTAATATTTTAACATTCTTCAGAAGTACTCTCTTGTCAAAATACTTTAATTGCCTGGTATTATGAATGTCTGAACCAACAAAATCTATCAAATTAGAATTTATCAGTTTTCTTGCCATATTTAAAACATTAACTCCATAGTACCCTACTACACTTAATAAATTTAATTGTAAATAGCAGCCAGCCTTTTTAAGTTTTTCTATTTTACTCATATCGTCAAAATAATAATTATATCTTTCAGGATGAGCTAATACGGGGATATAACCATTCACTTGAAGCTCAAATAAAATTTCAAATAAATTTACAGGAGGCTGATAATATGAAAGTTCAACTAAAAGATAATTATCTTTAAGACATAAAAAGTTTTTTTTACTAATATTTTCATAAAAAAAATTATCAAGTAAATACTCAGAAGCAACCTTAATTTTACTATTTTTCTTTAAAGAAAATTTTAATTTACTAAAACTATCTTTAATAGTTTCTGGCGTATTATTCCATACACCAGAAATTGTGTGTGGTGTAGCTATTAAACTATTAAATCCGATATCAAGCATGTTACTTATTAAATTATCGCTTTCAAAAATATTTTTTGGACCATCATCTATTCCAGGTAATATATGCGAATGAATATCCACATATTCCTTATTGATTAAATCGATTAATCTTGGCTTTGAAGTTTTAAAAAAAGTAAACATTCAGGATTTTAACTAAATTTAAATATAATATTTTAAAAAATAATTTGTGCTATATTTGATTAAAAAAAATGAACTTTTCTGATATTATTAAACCTATTATAATTGTTACTTTGTCATTTTCAATATCAAGTCTCTGCGTACCTTTGTTAATAAAACTTGCAATTAAAAAAAGACTTTTTGCTGAAAAGGGAGGGCGTCATATTCATAGTAAAGCAGTCCCTAAATTTGGGGGATTTGCCATTTTTATTGGTTTTATTTTTTCTCAAGCATATTTCATTTTAGATGAATTAGGTAACAATAATATTACCCAAGAATATTTTTTACTAATTTTTTGTGTTGGTCTATTATTTATTCTTGGGGCAATTGATGATTTAGTTGAAATTAATGCAACATTAAAATTTTTAATCCAGAATATTGTAGCAGTAATTCTAGTGTTTCAAGCTAATATTCAAATAACTTCTTTTTTTGGTTTGTTTGGCATAAATGAACTTATGCCATTATTTTCAATAATTTTTTCAATTGCTGTAATTGTATTTTTCATAAACGCATATAACCTAATTGATGGGATTGATGGATTATCTTCATCTATAGGAATATTTGTTGTTCTATGTTTTGGTTCAATTTTTATTTACAATGGTTATTATACAGATGCTATTTTATGTTGCTCAGTTTTTGCTGCCATGTTTGGATTTTGGCTTTATAATAAACCCCCTGCTAAAATTTTCTTAGGAGATTCTGGGAGTCTAAGTATTGGATTAATCTTAGCATATTTTGCAATAAAGATATCTAATATCCCGATAGATAATTCAGGAACAATAAGTCCTGTATTTGCAATGATAGTCCTTGTCTATCCAGTCATAGATACCTTGAGAGTTTTCACAATTAGAATTTTAAAGGGGATTTCTCCATTTACACCGGATAAAAATCATATTCATCATTCTCTTTTAGAACTAGAGTTTTCGCATGGAAAGGCAACTATAATAATTCTTATTTTTAGTGTAATTTTAACTATTATTGCTTTCTTTTTAAGAAAATATCCCAATTTTTCCTTCTTCACATTAGTCCCATTAGTTGTCCTCGCATCCGAAATCCCAAATTACTTGTTAAGAAAAAAATCAAACTAAATTATCAACTATATCTCTCCCATTTGACAATCTAGGTATTTTATTTTGTCCCCCTAGTTTCCCAATTGATTTCATATAATTATTGAACCCTCCTTTTTCAACTTTTATAATTTTAGATGGAGATATAACTTTTCCTTGAACTAAATCTTTGTAATATATGTTTTGAATTTGTAAATTTTCATCGAGTATTTTTGAAAATTTTTCTAAATTATTTGGTTCTTTTGAAAATTCAATATACCACTCATGAAAAGAAATTTCTTTATTTAATTGTAGATTTGGNGCTAAAGTAAATTCANTAATTACAACTTCTGANAANTTTTTTATTGTCATTTCAATTGCTTGTTCAACTTCTTTTACTATGAGGTGTTCTCCAAATAGAGAGGAAAAATGTTTTACTCTTCCAGTTATTTTAATTCTGTAGGGTCTTATGGACGTAAATAATACTGTATCACCTATATTATAACCCCATAAACCAGATATTGTATTTAATATCAAAACATAGTCAACTTCTAACNTTACATCTTTTAAGCAAATTCTATTTTTTAAATTATTATTGTTAAAATCTGATACAGAAATAAATTCATAATAAATTCCTGAATTTACTAACAATAACATATCATTTCTTTCTCTTTTATCTTGAAAAGCAATAAACCCCTCNGATGCGGGATAAAGTTCCAACATATCAATATTTTTNTGTAAAATTTTATTAAATTTTTTTTTGTANGGTTGGAAATTAACTCCCCCATGAACAATTAATGATAAATTTGGAAAGATTTCATAAANTTTCTTATTAGTTTTCAAATTTANTTTTTCAAAATACATGANTAACCAAGGAGGTATCCCCCCTATTAATCTCAAATCTTCTGATAAAGTTTCATCTACTATTTTATTAATTTTTTTTTCCCATTCATTTATACAATTNGTAGTNTAAGATGGTAATCTTTTNGCCCTNAAATAAAATGGAACAAAATTTGCAACTATTCCGGATAATCTTCCAGTATTAACTTTACCTATTTTATCTAATTTGGGAGATCCTTGTAAAAAAATCATTTTACCAAATAATAANTTAAAATTGAACGATTCATNTAAATANTGAATTAATGCNGATTTAGTTTGATTTATTTGNATTTTCAATCCTCTNTTAGTGAGAGGAATAAATTTTGTACCAGANGTTGTACCTGAGGTNTTTGCTANAAAAAGTGGNGTTCCAGGCCAAAGAATATTTTTTTCTCCTCNTTTAATTCTGTTAATATATTTCTTTAANCCTTCATAATCTATTATTGGAACNTTATNTTTAAATTCTTCATAATTNTATATATTTTTAAAATTATGATTCTTCCCNAATNNAGTTTTTTCTCCATTTTTTATCAAATACTTAAAAATTTTTTCTTGANAAAAAANAGGGTTTTTCTTCCATTTATNTGAAATTTTTATATGAAGTTTTACAAATAACTTAACTAAAAATTTCATATCTAAAATAAAATATTTGCAATTGGGTTAATTGGAATACCATCATGCCATAATTCGAAATGTAAGTGTGGTCCAGTACTATCTGATCCTGAATTTCCTATAATGGCAATAACATCCCCTGACTTAACATTTTGTCCTATTTCTTTCAATAATATTGAATTATGTTTATAAACTGAAATTAAATTATATTCATGTTGGATGATTATTGTATAACCTGTTTTTTTTGTCCAGTTAGAAATAATAACTGTTCCATCCAAACAAGACTTAATTGGCTCATTTTTAGGAGATAAAATATCAATGCCAAAATGTTTTTCAGAAATGTTAAAAGAATCAATTATTATTCCTTTTAAAGGTGGGAAAAAAACTAACTCTTTAAACTTACTAGACTTTTCATTGGGCTGAGAAGACAGATTAAATCTTGCTTCTCTCTCTACATTTAATCTAAAAATTGAGTCGGCTGAAGTGGGGTTTAAAGATAATTTTTCAAAATCAATATTATTTAAAGTATTATTTTCCAAAGTATCAATAAAGTCCTCTCCCATAAGAATAGTCTTAATATTATTTAATTGCTGATTTTTTAAATTAATATCATTTTCTATTGAATCTGTTCTCAAGGAAAGTGCCATAAAATCGGAGTTAAAACTTGATGGTAAATATCCAGGGATTAATTCTTTAACTGGAGAAAGAAAAATCGTCAAGATTGTCAATGTTGATATTAACAAAATAAACAAAAAAGAAATTATGAATAATTTAAAGTTAGAAATATTAAATGAAAATAATTCTTCCAAAGAATCATTTTCAAAAAAAACTACTTTAAATCTATTGTTATTTTTATTTGCTTTCATAAATTAATGATCCAAATTTAAAATATTATCATATATTTAATTTAAATTGATATATAACTATAATTTTTTCGTTATTAGTAAGGTAAATTATTAAAAAATAAGTGAAAATTTCATTAAAATTTTTTGTTTTTTTTCTATCTCTTATATTATTTTCTTGCTCAACCCAAAAAGATAAATTTCGAAATAGACTTTATCATAGATTAAATGCTAAATATAATGCTTTATTTTATGCAAAGGAAAGTTTTAAAGAAGCTTTGGATAAACTATCTTCTTTGCATGAAGAAAATTACAATGAAATTCTCCCAGTTAGAATAATCGGAAATGAATCAAATATCCAAAAAATATACCCTCAACTAAATAGATCTATTGATAAAGCAAAAAAAGTAATAGATTATCATTCAATGAAAATTAAAGGAAATGAGAAAAATAAACTTATTGATGACGCATATTTAATAATTGGAAAATCCTTTTTTTATAAACAAGAATATGGAAAAGCTATTGAAATTTTTTCTTTAATCTCGAGGAATTTTGACTCATATACTTCAAATCAAGCTAAATTATGGTCTTTGTGGTGCCAAGTTCTTACTGAAAACTTTACAACTGCAGAGAAACAGATTCTTTATATCGAAACTGAATTAAAATTAAAAAAAAACGATGAAATTTTATTAAATGAAATTATTACTAATTATCACTTAAGAAAGAAAAATTGGAATTTAGCAATTAAATATTTAAAAGCTATTAATTCAAAAAATGTCAAAAAAGAAAAAAAATCAAGAAATTATTTTATTATAGCTCAAATATATTCGAAAATTGAAGATTATGATTATGCTACACTTTACTTTGATAAAGTAATAAAACTAAATCAGGGATATGAACTTATTTTCAATGCTTATCTTGAAAGAGCCAAATGTTTTGATCCTAATAAACAAACTTCCTCTAAATTAATTTCTGATATATCCCAACTTCTTAATGATGAAAAAAATAATGAATTTAAAGATCAAATTTATTATGCTTTATCTCAAATTTATTTTAAAGAAGATAACTTAGAAAAGACTTTGGAAAATTTATTAAGCTCAACTTATTATAATGGGGAAAATAAACAACAACAATCCATATCTCATCTAGGTATTGCAGAAATTTTTTTTAACCAAAAAAATTATTCTAAAGCAAAANTTCACTATGATACAGCACTATTATATCTAAATAGTACTCACCCAAAATATACCGAATATTTAAATAAAAAAGCTAATTTAAACAGTTTAACTAATTTATATAATAAAATTCAAGAACAAGATAGTCTTTTAAAATTATCACAATTAAGTGTAGATGAGTTAGATAATTTAATTGTGAAAATAATTGATAAAAAGAAAGAAGAAATTCAATTAAAAGAACAAATTTTAAAAAACAATAAAAATGTTGGATTTTCTAACAATCAAAATCAGTTTAATCCCTCTTTAAGTGGAGGAGGTTGGTATTTTTATAATTCTTCAGCAACTAGTTTTGGCNTTTCAGAATTTATTAATAAGTGGGGAGAAAGAAAATTAGAAGATAATTGGAGAAGAAAAAATAAAGAACAAATTGTTATTGATGATGAGTTATCAGTAAATGAGGGTGACGAATTAGATAAAGATTACTATCTTACTCTTATTCCCTTTTCAGACTCATCTAAATTAGTCGCTAATGAAATAATTATAGATTCATATTATCAAATTGGATTAATCTTTAAAGAATATATTAAAGATTATAAAGAAGCATCAATTTCATTTAAAGATATTATTAATAAATATCCAAATAGTTCATACCAACCTCTTTGTTATTTCCAGTTATATAATTGTCATAATCAAGATAATGACTCATTAAAAGCTAAGGAGTATTTAGAGAGATTGATTCAAGAATATCCTAATAGTATTTATTTAAGTATGATAGAGAATCCCTTTGATAATTTGAACGAATCAAATTATGTTGACAGTTCTGAAATAAATTATAATTTAATCTATTCTGATTTTATAAATGAAGATTATGATTCAAGTTTATTTAAAATAAATAAGTTAAAAAAATCATTTCAGAAAATTGATTTAATTCAAAAAATTGATTTGATCGAAGCATATATTAAGGGGTTTAACTTCGGCGAAGATAGTTTGAAGTTGTATTTAAATAAATTAATTTCAAATTATAAATCAGGAGATGTTGTTAGTGAAGCTCAATCAATATTATCTTATCTTCAAACAGAGGAAGAAGTTTTAAATAATACCTCATTTGAATTAGATTTTAATGAAGAACATTTCTTTATATTAGCCATCGAAAATGGCAGGNTTAATTTAAATAAAATTAAAATAATGATATCAAACTTTAATTCTAAGTTTTTTAGTTTAGATAAATTAAAAACTCAAAGTTTAATGTTAGATGTAAATTACCAACTTATCATCGTAAAAAAATTTAATAAAATGCAATCAGCAATGAGTTACCTTGAGGGNATTAAAAGTTTAAAATCTGTAAGAGATTATCTTGGAGTTTCAGAATATGAATATTTTATCATATCTTCAAATAATTTTAAATCTTTTTACAAAGACAAATCTTTAGATAAATACTTAGTTTATTTTGAAGATAAATATTTTAATTAAAGTGAAATGTTCAATAAATCAAACTATAAAATGACTAATATTAATGAAAAAAATGGTTCTTCAGTAAATTCTATAGGGAATGGAAGTGTATTTGATGGAAATATAATTACTGATGCTGATATTAGAATCGACGGGACGATTAAAGGTCAAATAAAAACTAAAGGGAAACTTGTCCTTGGTGAATCAGGTTTTGTAGAGGGTGATATTATTTGTCAAAATGCTTTAATAGCTGGGAAACTTAATGCAAAAATTAATGTTCAAGAATTACTTATTCTTAAGAGCAGCGCTTATATTAATGGAAATATAACAACTAACAAGCTATCCGTTGAGCCTGGTGCTCATTTTTCTGGCACTTGTAGTATGGGAGCTTCAATAAAAAATATATCTTCNTCTAATCCAAATGGGAAACCAAAAGAAAAAGAAATCAAAGCAGTTTCTTAAATTTTCAAATATTGCCTTACAAATGGGCATNATAATTTATATTGGAACTTTTCTAGGTGCAAAGATGGATCAATATTATAATTTTGAAATCTTCTTTACAATTTTTTTTTCTATATTTTCCGTTCTTTCATCAATGATTTTTTTTATTTATAAAATAAAAAATGATTAAATTAATTTTGAATTTTATTATTTTAAATTTTATGATTTTTTTTATTTTTTTTAAAAAAATTTCAAGTTTTACATTTATTACAAGTCATTTATATTTATTATTCGCATTTATAATTTTCAATATATTATCATTTTATTTTAATAAAAATGAAAAAAAAATTGGGTTAGTATTTCTTTTAGCAAATTCTATCAAATTCATCCTAACTATAATTTTTATATTTATTATGATTAATATGAATTTTTTCAACACACTTGACTCAATGTATTTCTTGATTACTTATATGTTATATTTAATATTAGACTTATTAATAAAAATAATTAAGTTGAAAAAAATATAAAAATTCATAATATTATGTTATTAGTTATTACTTTTTTATTAAAAATATTTCTATTTTTGAGCACAAATTAAATTTATATATAATTCAGTGAAACATCTAACAAATTTTATAATCCTTTGTTTTTTTTTGATCACTTCAAATCTTACTGCAGAATCATCTAAAAGCTCAGAAAAAAGTTTTGTTGATATAATTATGCATCACATAGGAGATGCACACGAACTCCATTTTTTTAATTACACTGATAAAAATAATTTAACTCATTCCTTTTCAATTCCTCTTCCAATCATATTATTTAATAATAATGAATTTGATGTTTTTATGTCAAGTGAATTTCACCATAATGATGATGGATCAGAAGTAGTTAATATTAATAATAAGAAATTCTCTAAATTTCATGAAACAATTTATCAACTTAATTATGGAGAAAAAAAATTATTGTTGAATGAAAATCATGAAGTAATTAATGCCTCTAAACCTTTAGATCTTTCGATTACAAAAAATGTTTTTTCTATGTTCATATCTTTATTGTTATTATTATTAATTTTTGTTTCTTCAGGATTTAAAGCAAAAAAAGAAAATATCACAATTCCAAATGGATTTTTATCTTTTACCGAACCATTAGTTGTTTTTGTCAGAGATAATATTGCCATTCCTAATATTGGAGTGAAAAACTACAAAAAATTTTTACCGTATCTACTAACTGTATTCTTTTTTATTTTCATTAATAATTTGCTTGGTTTAATCCCAAGTGGTGCAAATTTAACTGGGAATATTGCTGTTACACTTACTCTTTCTTTTTTCACTTTATTTATCACAAATATCTCTGGGAATAAAAATTATTGGAAGCATATATTTATGCCATCAGTCCCACTAGTGTTATATCCAATCATGGTCCCAATTGAAATAATTGGAATTATTACTAAACCATTTGCACTTATGATCAGATTATTTGCGAATATAACAGCTGGACATATTATAATATTAAGTCTAATATCTCTAATATTTATTTTTAAATCTATCTTCATTGCGCCTATTTCAGTGGGATTTGTTTTATTTATGAATATTTTAGAACTACTTGTTGCGTTACTTCAAGCATACATATTTACATTATTATCAGCATTGTTTATAGGACAAGCAGTAGCGGAACATCATTAACTTTAATTCGATTAATTATTAACTAAAAAAAAAAAATATGGATTTTGGAGCTTTTGCAGCAATTGGTGCTGGTCTTGCCGCGGTTGGCGCAGGTATTGGTATCGGAAATATAGGTAAAGGTGCAATGGAAGCTATTGCACGTCAACCTGAAGCAGCATCAACTATTCAAACTAACATGCTAATAGCAGCAGCACTAATTGAAGGTGTTGCTTTATTTGCTGTTGTTGTTGCTTTATTAAAATAATATTTATATGCCCGATAAATTCGGGCATGTAGATTTTTAATTAAAATTTTTTAATATGAATTTAGTTACCCCAGACTTTGGATTAATTTTTTGGACTTCTATAGTTTTTATAATCTTACTTTTAATACTAAAAAAGTTTGCTTGGAAACCAATTATAGAGAATGTTGATGCAAGAAATACAAAAATTAAAAATGCTCTTATGAGTGCTGAAGAAGCAGAAAAAAAGATGATTAATTTACATGCTAAGAATGATGAAATTATAAAAAAGACATTGTTGGAAAGAGATAACTTAATGAAAGAAGCAAAAGAAATTAGTAATAAAATTATATCGGATGCCAAGAATGAAGGAAATAAAAAGAAGGAGCAAATTATAAAAAATGCAAATGAAAAAATAAAAAATGATGAAGCTGCACTAAAAGCAGATTTTAATAATCAGGTTGGAATGCTATCAATTGAAATAGCGAAAAAAATTCTTTCCAAAGAACTCTCTGAACAAAATACTCATCAAAATTTAATAGCTGATATGATCAAAAATATGAAAATACAATGAGAAATATCAAAGTATCTTTACGTTATGCAAAATCATTAATTTCTTTGTCAATCAAAAATAAACTTTTAGAAAAAATAAAAGTTGACTTAGATTTAATTCAAAGTTTTCATAGTAATGTAGAATTTAAAAATCTTTTAAAAAGTCCCATCGTAAAAAATGAAAAAAAAATAAATATTTTTAAACTTATCTTTAAAGATCATATTAGTCCTTTTACATTGTCCTTTATTACTCTTCTAATTATGAAAAAGAGAGAATCGTTTTTATTTGACGTAATTGACCAATTTAATTTACTCTACAACGATCACAAAAACATACTGGTTGTAAAATTGAAAACAGCTCATAATATTTCAAAAGAAACCAGAAGTAAATTTTTAGATAAAATTCAATATTCATTCAAAAATAAATTTGAAATTATACTAGATGAAAAAGTTGATTCATCATTAATTGGAGGTTTTACTTTGAATATTTTTGACATGGAATATAACTCAAGTGTTAAAAATCAATTAGAATCCTTGAAGAAAAAAATAAATACCAAAACATACATTAAACAATTTTAATTATGACAAATATAAAACCTGCTGAAATATCAAATATAATTAAAGAACAATTATCTGGATTTAAATCTGACGTTGAAATCTCTGAAGTAGGCTCAGTTCTTGAAGTTGGGGATGGTATAGCAAGAGTTTATGGACTTAATAATGTTTACTCTGGTGAGTTAGTTGAATTTAGCTCTGGTCTTAAAGGTATCGTCCTCAATTTGGAAGAAGACAACATTGGAGTTGTATTACTAGGATCATCAAAAAATATTGTTGAAGGAGAGACTGTCAAAAGGACAGGTAAAATTGCTTCTATTAATGTTAATGATAATATGCTTGGAAGAGTTGTGGATCCTCTTGGTGCTCCAATTGATGGGAAAGGACCTATATTGGATCAAACATACGAAATGCCTCTAGAAAGAACAGCGCCAGGAGTTATTTACAGACAACCAGTAAATGAACCTTTACAAACTGGTATAAAAGCAATTGACTCAATGATCCCTATTGGAAGAGGGCAAAGAGAGCTTATCATTGGTGACAGACAAACTGGAAAGACTTCTGTTGCAATTGATACTATAATAAACCAAAAAGAATTTTTTGACGCCGGAAATCCAGTATTTTGTATTTATGTAGCAATAGGGCAAAAAGGATCTACTGTTGCCAATATTGTTAAAACGCTTGAAGAGGCTGGAGCTATGAAATATACTGTAATTGTAGCTGCCAATGCATCAGATCCTGCACCAATGCAATTTTATGCTCCTTTTGCAGGAGCTGCAATTGGAGAATATTTTAGAGATACTGGAAGGCACTCTTTAATTATTTACGATGACTTGTCAAAACAAGCTGTTGCTTACAGAGAAGTCTCTCTTCTATTGAGAAGGCCTCCAGGAAGAGAAGCTTACCCAGGTGATGTTTTTTTTCTCCATTCAAGATTGCTAGAAAGAGCAGCTAAAATTAACTTATCCGATGATATTGCCAAAAACATGAATGATCTACCTGAATCGTTAAATAAAATTGCTAAGGGGGGGGGGTCTTTAACTGCTCTACCAATTATTGAAACCCAAGCTGGAGATGTATCTGCTTATATTCCTACAAATGTGATTTCAATAACCGATGGACAAATCTTTTTAGAAGCTGACCTATTTAATTCTGGAGTAAGACCAGCAATTAATGTAGGAATTTCTGTTTCAAGAGTTGGAGGTTCAGCCCAAATAAAATCTATGAAAAAAGTTTCCGGGACACTAAAACTTGATCAGGCTCAATATAGAGAACTAGAAGCATTCGCAAAATTTGGCTCAGACCTTGATGAAGCTACACTCTCAATAATAAATAAAGGTAAAAGAAATGTTGAAATTTTAAAGCAAGGTCTAAATTCTCCTCTTCCTGTTGAGGAACAAATTGCTATTATTTACTGCGGGACTAAAAATTTACTCTCAAATGTCCCAATCAATAAAATAAAAGAATTTGAAAGTGAATTTTTATCAATTTTAAAAAATAAAAACTCCAGTGAATTAAATGATTTGAAAAATGGTATTCTATCTGAAAAAGCAATCAATGCAATTGAACATACCGCGAAAAATCTTACATTAAAATATACCTAATATGTTATTTATATATGGCTAATTTAAAAGAAATAAGAACAAGAATTAATTCTGTATCTTCAACAATGCAAATTACTAGTGCAATGAAGATGGTTTCAGCTGCAAAATTTAAGAAAGCACAAAATGCTATTGCTCAAATTAAACCATATACAGCTAAGTTAGATGAGTTAGTAAAAATTATAAGTTTTACTCAAATTAATGAAGAAGTTGAAAATCCGTTTAATTTAAATACCCAAGCTAAAAATCTTTTAATTGTTCCTATAAGCTCAAATAGAGGACTATGTGGGGCTTTTAACAATAATATATTTAAAAGAACTGAAAAAGAATTGCTTAAATATTCAAAAAATGATGTTAAAGTTTTTCCAGTTGGTAAAAAATCTTATGAATACTTTAATTCAAGATATGAAATTTTACAGTATAATTATGCTATTTTCGACAATTTAAACTTTACTAATTCTAAAAATATTTCTTCAGAACTTCTAAATTTATTTTTAACTAAAAAATTTGATGCTATAAAATTAATTTATAATGAATTTAAAAATGCAGCCACTCAAAATATTAAGGTTGAAAACTTCCTTCCTATTAAAATTGAAACAGAAAAAAATATTGAATCTAAAAATTATATTTTTGAACCCACCATTGAAAATCTGATAAAAAACATTATTCCTAATGCACTAAAAATTCAATTTTATAAATCTTTACTAGACTCCTTTGCATCAGAACATGGTGCAAGGATGACGGCAATGCATAAAGCTACTGATAACGCCAAACAACTAAAAGACGAACTGAAGCTTAACTATAACAGAAAAAGGCAAGCAGCCATAACAAATGAAATATTAGAAATTGTTGGAGGAGCAGAGGCCCTCAAAAGTTAAAAAATTTCAAATTTTTCCCATTTATTTTTTTTATTTACTGATTTTATCAATAAATTTTTAATTTTAGTCTAAAATTAAAATATGAAATATAAAAATATAGAAATTACTAACGATAATTATATGAGTGTTATCACTATTAACCGCCCAAAATTTTTGAATGCTTTAAATATTGCAACAATTCAAGAACTCTCCAAAGCACTATTTAATGTTGAAAAAAATAAAGAAATCAGATGTGTAATTATAACTGGAGAAGGTAATAAATCATTTGTGGCAGGGGCTGATATTAAAGAGTTTTCGAATTTTACTAAAAAAGAAGCTTTTGAAATGAGTAAAAATGGTCAAAAAAACTTATTTGATTATATTGAATCTATGAGAACTCCAGTAATATCTGCAGTTAATGGATACGCTTTAGGTGGAGGTTTAGAACTAGCTTTAGCATCTCATATTAGAATATTTTCTGAAAATGCAAAAGTTGGGTTACCAGAAGTATCCTTGGGCCTTATTCCTGGTTATGGAGGTACTCAAAGATTATCTCAATTATGTGGTAAAGGTATAGCTTTAAAAATGATTTTGAGTGCTGAAATTATTGATGCCAAAACTGCATTTAAATATGGTATTACAAATTTAATTGTTAGTAATAAAAATTTAATTTTAGAATCAAAAAAATTAGCAAAACAAATATGTAATAATTCTCCTAACTCAATTGGAAATGCGATTGAAAGTATAAATGCATGTTTTAACTTTAATTTAGATGGCTTTGAATATGAAATTGAAAAATTTAGTGACTGTTTTAATTCTTCTGACTTTAAAGAAGGAGCAAGTGCATTTATGGAAAAGAGAAAACCCACTTTTAATTAAATTATTTTGACTAGATTAAGGTTTTTATTTAAAAGTACTAGTATATATAGTTTTACAAGTATTATTTCTCGTACCTTAAATTTTTTTCTTGTCCCCTTATATACGAAAATTTTTTCTCCCAATGAATATGGAGAATTAACTATTTTAATGTCATTAGCCGCTATTTTAATGGTGATACTAACATATGGTTTTGAGACCTCTTTCTTATATTTTAGTTCAAAATATAAAAATAAAGATGATATTTTTTCAACTAGCTTTATATCATTATTAGCAAGTTCATTATTTTTTTTATCTTTTTTTATCTTTTTTAAAAAAAAAATTTCTTTCTTTCTATTAGATGTCAATGATTATAATTTAATCTCTATACTAACTTTTATAATTTTTTTTGATATACTATCTACAATTCCTTTTGCCAAAATAAGACTTGACGGTAAACCCATATTATTTTCTAAAATAAAAATATTTGGGGTGTCTATTAATATAGCTTTAAATCTGTTCTTTTTTATTATTTGTCCTTACCTTCATAACAAAACCTTCTTTCCGTATAACTTTGATAATATATATAATGTTGAGTTTGGTATAGGATATATATTAATATCAAATTTATTATCAAGTTTCTTAGTTTTTTGTTTGTTACTCCCAAATATTTTAAAATCAAAACTAAATTTTAACGTTAATATTTGGAAACAAATGTTTAACTATTCATTTCCCTTACTAATAGCAGGTATTGCATTTGTAATTAATGAAGTCGGAGATAGAATATTACTTAAAATGATATTACCAAATGAAATTAGTTCATTTGAAATAGGGGTTTATAGTGCTTGTTATAAAATTTCTATTTTTATGACAATATTTATCCAAGGGTTTAAACTAGGATTTGAACCTTATTTCTTTGCAAATAAAAACGAGACTACAAAAAATCATTTATCAAAAATTATGAATTACTTTGTTGCAATTTGCTGTTTCATATTTTTATTTATAAGTGTATTTATTGATTTATTTAAATATTTTATTCAAAGTAAAGTTTATTATCAAGGTTTAGATGTAATCCCTATTTTACTTTTATCAAATTTATTCTTAGGAATTTATTTTAATTTATCTGTATGGTACAAAACTAATAATAAAACTTATTATGGGGCTTATTTTTCTTTACTTGGAGCTTTGATTACAATAATATTAAATATAATTTTAATTCCACATATGTCATACTATGGGTCAGCTTGGGCTACTCTTGTATGTTACATTACAATGTCATCAATTTCATATATTTATTGTCAAAAATTAAATCCAATAAATTATGACCTTAAAAAATCATTTTTTTACATTGCATTAGCTTTATTGCTTTTTTTAATATGGAAATATACTCATGATAAAAAATTTATTATGAGTACAATTTTTTCAATATTATATATATTAATATTTTTAAAGCTAGAAAAAAAATCAATTTAAATGGATATAAAAATAAAAAATACTTCGAATAATGATCTCCCAAAATATGAAACTAAATTCTCATCTGGTTTAGATTTAAAAGCTTTCACTTCAGATAATATAACTTTAAAATCTAATGATATTGGTTTAATCAAAACTGGACTTTTTATTGAAATACCCGAGGG
Organism: Flavobacteriales bacterium; assembly: GCA_002692065.1. Classification (GTDB taxonomy): domain Bacteria; phylum Bacteroidota; class Bacteroidia; order Flavobacteriales; family UBA7430. The sequence goes on from NZJX01000011.1 coordinate 88,827, forward strand.
TTTTGAGGCTCAAATAAGACCAAGAAGTGGGCTAGCTTTAAAACATGGTATAACGGTTTTAAATAGTCCTGGTACTATTGATTCAGACTACAGAGGGGAAATTGGAGTGATATTAGTAAATTTGTCAAAAAATGATTTTGTAATAAAAAATGGTGATAGAGTAGCTCAAATTGTTTTCTCAAAATTTGAAAAAATAAATTGGTTTAATGTTAATGATTTATCTCATACTAATAGAGGAAGCGGGGGATTTGGGAGTACTGGAAATAAATAACTAAATTACTGATTATGAAAATTATAATTCCTATGGCTGGAAGAGGGAGTAGGCTTAGACCTCATACTTTAACAACCCCTAAACCACTAATTAAAATAGCAGGAAAATCAATTGTCAAACGATTGATTGAGGATATTTCAGAAGTTATTACTGAAAAAATTACTGAAATTGTTTATATAATTGGTGATTTTGGACCTGAAATTGAAAAAGACCTTCACGAAATTGCTTCTGAGATTGGAGTTAAATCTCATATTTATTATCAATTAAAACCTTTAGGGACTGCTCATGCAATTTATTGCGCAAAAGAATCGTTACAAGGACCTATAATAGTTGCTTTTGCAGATACAATATTTAGAGCCAATTTTAAACTCCAAAAAGATTTTGAATGTAGTGTTTGGACTAAAAAAGTTGCTGATCCGTCTTCATTTGGAGTAGTTGTTACAAATTTTAAGGGAGAAATAACGGATTTTAAAGAAAAACCTGAAAAATTCGTCTCTGATAAAGCTATAATAGGAATTTATTATTTTAAAGAAAGTGACAAACTTAATTTAGATATTGAATTTTTAATCTCTAATAATATTCAAAAAAAAGGAGAGTTTCAGCTAACTGATATTTTATCAAAAATGTTAAAAGATGGGAGAAAAATGTCAATAGAAAATGTAGATGAATGGCTAGATTGTGGAAATCCTGAATCTTGTATAAATACTCATAATAATATTCTAAGAAACAATAAATTTAAAGAGGATAGAAAAGGTTTTGTGATACATAACTCTAAAATAATTGAACCATGTTATATTTCAAATGGAGTTACTATAGAAAATTCAATTATTGGCCCATATGTTTCAATTGGTAAAAATTCCAAAATTATTTCAAGTAAAATTAATAATTCAATCATTCAAGACAACACCGAAATCTATGAAGCTTCTTTTGAAAATTCAATGATTGGAAACAATGTATCCTACAGTGGTGTTGGTAAAACTTTAAATCTTGGAGACTTCAGTAATATCAAATAAAATGAAACAAAAACTTATAATAATTTTATTTTTAATTGTATTTCAAAATAGCTTTAGTCAAAGTATTTCAAGGTCAGAAAAATATTCAATTTTTTCTAAAGAAAATATTGACTTAAAATTTAAAACTATATTTCTTGAATCTTTAATTAAAAAAAATAATGATGATATAAATGGGGCGATAAATTTAATTAAAGAATGTTTATCAATCTACCCAAATAGTTTTTCGGCAAACTATGAAATAGCAAATTTATATTATGACTTAAAAGACTATGAAACCTCATTGTTTTACGCACAATCAGCACTAAAAGTTATTCCAGAAAATTTCTGGGTAAATAATTTGTTATTAAAAATTTATACTGAACTTGATGATGTTGTTCAGATTTTAAAAACATTTAAAACAATTCTTAATATTGATTATAGTATAGAAAGAAAAATAAAATTTGCCGAATTGAATGAGTATTACTCTAAACCAAAATCATCAATTAAAATCTATAATGAAATTGAAAAAGAGATCGGTGTAAGTGAGATAACCAGTATTAAAAAACAACAATTATATATTAATATTGGAGATATTAAAAGTGCAACTAAGGAATTAAAAAAATTAATTGATAAGTTTCCAAATTTGATTAAGTATAAAATAATGCTAGCTAAAATTTATGAAGCAAATGATTTAACTGAGAAAGCGCTCGAGATATATAACAATATTATTAAATTTGATTCAACTAATATTGAATCAAATCTTTCTATAGCTGAAATTTTCAGAAAAAAAAATGATTTTATTAATGCTTATTTTTATCTAAACAAATGTTATTATTCAAATAATTTCAATACAGAAACTTCCATTTATATTTTAAAAAACTATTTTGATCTAGGAAGGGCAAATAAAATAAATTCAAAATTATTTTTGAACTTGACAAAAAAAGCTATTGATTTTGACAATGAAAATTATATAATACATTCTATAAATGGAGAAATTAATTATTTTCTCAATAATATTTCCGAAGCTTTTTCATGCTATTCAAAGTCAATTTCTCTAGGAGCTACTGACTTTAATATTTGGAATAAGTATTTATTACTAGGTCTAGAAAATAAAAAATATTCACAAGTCTCAAATGATGGTGCAAATGCAATTGAATTATTTCCTATCCAGCCAAGTATATATCTTTACACAGGACTGGGGAGCTTACTTTCGGAAAACTTTGTGGACGCAATAGAAAAATTAAAAACTGGTTTAAAATATGTAATAAATCAACCAACTATTAAAAGTTCTTTTTATCAATATTTAGGAGATGCTTACCATAGCCTTAAAAATGATACTTTATCAGATGAAAATTATAAAATGGCCCTAATATATAATCCAAATAACTCAATAGTACTTAACAATTATAGCTACTACCTTTCTTTAAGATCTAACCAATTGTCTGAAGCTAAAAAGATGTCTGAAAAAAGTTTAATAATTGAGCCAAATAACGGAACATACATGGACACTTTCGCATGGATATTATATAAACTCAAAAAATATGAAGAAGCTGAATTATGGATTAAAAAAGCTATGAAAAATTTAACCAAAGTGAATTCTGAAATTTATGAACACTGTGGGGATATTCTCTTTAAGCTTAATAAATTAGATGAAGCCCAAAAATTTTGGATTAAATCTCAAAATTCAGGCAACATGTCAGAAAATATTATTAATAAAATTAAATTTAAGACTATTAATGAATAGAATCAAAATTGTTTTAATCATATTATTAGTTTTATCATCTTGTAAGGCAAAAAAGCAAACGAAATTTCGTGTTTCTAACATCCCAAAAACAAATGAATTAATAGAGTTAATGAATTCCTCCAAATTTAATTGTAACTGGATTAGTGCAAAAATATCGGGCAAATTCATAAATAATAATCAAAATATATCATTTAAAGGAAATATTAAAATTAAAAATGATAGTCTAATTTGGCTTTCATTAAGTCCTGGATTAGGACTTGAACTAGGAAGGGTTTTATTTGATCAAGACAGTATTCATTTTATGAACAGATTTGAAAAAAAATACTACAAAATAAGTTATGAATCCTTAAGTTCGATGATAGAATTTAATATAAATTTTGATGAAATTCAATCAATAATTTTAGGGAATCCAATCATGATTTTTGCGAATAAAAAATTTATAACTGAAATAATTGAAGATGATTTTTCACTCTCTTCATTTAATAAAAAACAAAGACAAAAAATTCTTAAAAACAAAAAAAAATCAGACACAGATATATTTGTCACAAAAATTAATCCTATAACTTATAGAGTTATAAATGAAAAATATCAAAATTTATTTTATAATAAAATGCTTTCAATAGAATACAAAGATTTTGAAAAAATAAATAATAATTTATTAGCTGAGTCCATTAATTTGAGTATTGAATCTGAAACACAAATTAAACTTTTGATTTCATTTTCTAAAGTGCAAATAAATAAAAAACTGAGTTTCCCTTTCAACATTCCAGAATCATATGAGGTCATTAATTAATTTTTTATCAATATTCCTTTACTGTCATAGTCTAAGTGCTCAAAATTCAAAATTTGAATTAAACAAAAAAAAAGAAGATATAATTAAAGAAATTTCTCAGAGTAATTTACTACTGAAAGAAAATGAAGAGAATAAAAATTATTCTTATAATTTACTTATTACACTCAATTCAAAAATTAAATCAAGACGGGAATTAATAACAAAAATTGAGACTGAGTTAAATTTAATTAAAACAGAGATATCGGAAAATTATTTCATATTATCGAACTTAAAATCGAATAATGAAAAATTAATTTCTAAATATGAATTACTAATAAAATTCACTCACAAGAATAAATTAAAATTTAATAACTTGTTAAACATTATGTCATCTAAATCTTTTCATGAAATATCAAAGAAACTTTATTTTTATAAAAAATTATCGGATATACGAAAAAATCAAATTGAAAAAATTGAAAATGAGAAAATCAAAATTTTAGAACTCATAAATACCCTAAATTATCAAAAAAAAATCAAAAAAGAATTATTAGAATTAAAGAACAAAGAAAATATTAGTCTTGAGAACGAAAAAAGAAATCAAAAATTAACTTTAGAAATATTATCAAAAAAAGAAAAAGAGATTAAAAATTTAATTTCAGAAAAAGAGAAAATCAAAAATCAAATAATTTCTGAGATAGAAAAAATCATACAAAAAGAAATTAACTATAGTAGCACATCTAAATTTAAACTTACCCCTGAAAGTGAATTATTATCTAAATCCTTTATAAAAAATAAAGGGAAACTACCATGGCCTGTAGAATATGGGTTATTAGTATCAAAATTTGGTAAACATAAACATCCCATTTTATCTGGAGTAATAGTTGAAAATAACGGTGTAGAAATAGCAACCAACAAAAACTCAGTTTGTAGAAGTATTTTTGACGGAATTGTGAGTGGAATCATATCTTTACCAAATAATACTAAAGTGGTTATGGTTAGACATGGAAATTATATTTCTGTATATTCAAACCTCAGTAAAGTTTTTGTGAAAAAGAAAGAAAAATTGAAAACAAAAAGCATAATAGGGTCTATATATAAATCAGATAGAGAAGAAACGTCAATTTTAGACTTTCAAATATGGCAAGAAAATAAAAAATTAAACCCAGAATCATGGTTAATAAAAAATTAATTAATTTTGAAATAAATAATTAAACTTTACATTTATGAATAACATGTCAATTTTTTTAGGATTTATGGGAGGATATGAATGGCTCCTCATAATTTTAGCTATTGTATTACTTTTTGGTGGCAAAAAAATACCTGAGCTAATGAGAGGTTTAGGTAGTGGTATTAAAGAATTTAAAAATGCCACAAAAGACGAAAAAGAAAATAAAAATTAAGTTGATTTATTTTGAAAAATTTTAACTCTTTAATTGAAATTCAAGCATTAATTTTTGAAAATAAAATAACTTGTGAAACATTAATAGATTATTACTTAAAAAGGATAAACAAGACTAAAAACTTGAATGTTTTTATTGAAGTTTTTAGTAAAGAAGCAAAAATTAGAGCTAAAGAAATAGATAAAAAAATAAAAAGAGGTTCAAGTGGTAAACTAGCAGGACTTGTAGTTGCAATTAAAGATAATATTTGTTTCAAAAATCATAAACTATCAGCAGGGTCTAAAATTTTAAATGGATTTACTTCTTTATTTAACGCAACAGCTGTTGAAAGACTTTTAAACGAGGATGCTATTATTATAGGGAGAGTAAACTGTGATGAATTTGCTATGGGGTCTTCAAATGAGAACTCAATATACGGTCCAAGTAAAAATCCACATAATTTAAAAAAAGTCCCTGGGGGATCTTCAGGTGGATCAGCAGCTGCAGTAGCTGCTGACTTATGTCAAATTGCACTTGGGAGTGACACTGGTGGTTCTGTAAGACAACCTGCATCATTTTGTGGTGTTTTTGGTCTTAAACCAACATATGCAAGGATATCTAGATATGGTCTGATTGCATATGCATCTTCATTTGATCAAATTGGTCCAATTGGTAAATCTGTTTATGATATTTCTATTGTTACTGAAATTATTTCAGGCAAAGATAATATGGATTCAACTAGTTCATCATTGAAAATTGATAAGTATTCTACCTATAAACCCCAAAGAAAAAAATTAAAAATCGCTTTTTTTGAAGACTATTTAAACAATTTATCACTAAATACAGAAATTAAATCTAATTTTTTTGAATTAATCTCTAAACTTAAAAAAGATGGGCATACTGTTTCAAGTGAAATTTTTCCTTACTCGGATATTATTGTTCCATGTTATTATATATTAACAACAGCGGAAGCATCCTCCAATCTCTCAAGATATGATGGAGTAAATTATGGTTATAGAAGCTCCTCATCAAAAGATATAAATAGTACATTTAAAAATTCAAGAACTGAAGGGTTTGGTGAAGAGGTTAAGCGAAGAATTATGTTAGGAACATTCGTATTGAGTTCTGGATATTACGATGCATATTATGGAAAGGCTCAAAAAATTAGAAGATTAATACAAAATAAAACTAACGAAATTTTCAAAAATTATGACTATTTATTAATGCCAACTACTCCTAATACTGCATTTGATATTGGGATTAAACATGATGATCCAACTATTAACTTTTTACAAGATATTTACACAGTTCATTCAAATTTAACCGGCCATCCTGCAATTTCAATTCCTATATGGAAATCAAAAGATAATATGCCAATGGGTCTTCAAATTATGACATCAAATTTTAATGAAAAAAATCTTTTTTCATTTTCTGAGTTTCTTATGAAATTTAAACACTAATGAAATATATTTTAATCAATTTTTTATTATTATTTCAAATTAACTATTCCAATATTTATTCTCAGAATAAACTTTCAAATTCTCATGCTCTAAATTTTGATTCAACCTCTGACTATTTTGATTCCTTGAACTTAAATATTTATAAAACCAGCCCCAATTATAAAAAAACTAATTTTATTAATTTCCCAAAACTAAGTGATAGTCTAATAATTGAAAATTTATTTGAATTAAATTCCAAAACCCCAATTAATCTAACATTTAATGAAAGTGTTAGACATTTTATAGAAATTTACACAGTTAAAAGTAGAAATCAGACATCAAAAATGTTAGGAATGTCAAAATATTATTTCCCTATTTTTGAAGAAATTCTTGCTAAACATAATTTGCCGCTTGAATTGAAATTTTTACCTATAATTGAATCCTCATTGAAGCCAAAAGCTAGATCACCAGTTGGAGCGACTGGACTATGGCAATTTATGTATTCAACTGCTCTAGAAAATAATTTAAAAATAAGCTCTTATGTTGATGAACGTATGGATCCCTATTTATCTACTGAGGCTGCCTGTAATTTTTTTAAAACATCTTATGAAATATATAGTGATTGGTTGCTTGTATTAGCCTCTTTTAACTCTGGAAGAGGAAATGTAAATAAGGCTATCAGAAGGTCAGGGGGTAAAAAAAGTTTTTGGGAAATACAGAGTTTTTTACCTAAAGAAACAAGAAATTATATTCCTGCATTTATTGCAGTTTGTTATTCAATGAACTATAATAAAATTCATGAAATTTACCCAAATGAATATTTATTTTCATTTAATGAAACTGATACTATTGAGGTAAAATACAGAGTTAATTTAAATTATTTAAAAGATATATTACAAATCCCTTTATCTGATTTAGCTAACTTAAACCCCTCCTACAAATATAATATTATACCAAAGATAAACGGTGAAAAATATTTTTTGAGACTCCCTATTGATAAACTTGGCACCTTTATATCAAATGAAAATTTTATTTATGAGCATTTTAAAAAAATTGATATTGAGCAGAAAACAAATTACCCTAAATACTTTGACAAAGTTGATAGATATGTATTTACCGTTTCTAAAGGAGACTATCTCGGTAAAATAAGTTTAAAATTTAATTGCAAAATTGAAGAAATTAAAAAGTGGAATAATTTAAAAACAGATAAAATATTTGTAGGACAAAAACTTGTTTTATATGTTAGACCTGATTTAATATAAATATTTATGATTAAAAGATATTTACTTATTTTCATGTTATTGTTCTTTAGTTGTAATTTGAAAAATAATAACTATTTGCTGAGAAAAGGTACAGGGAAGTTACATGAAATAATTTTTGTAGTAGACTCTAATCTATGGGATTCTGAAACAGGAATGATAATAAAAAATAATTTTTTTACAGACATTGAAGGGTTACCACAAAAAGAAAAACTTTTTAAACTAATACAAATTAATCATAAAGATTTTTCTAGTATTTACAAAACACATAAAAATATAATTTTGGTATCTTTAGATGATAGGGTAAGTTCTTTCTATAAAGATAAATGGTCTATTAATCAACTATATTTTGAACTTTTTCAAAAAAATATTTCCGATCTTAATAATTACTTGAAATCAAATCTAAAAAAAATTAAATTAAAAATTATTGAAGAAAATTTTCGAAGAAATTTCGAAAAAATTTCTACTAATTCAAATAAGAAAATTGAAAAAAAAATTTCTTCCAATTATAAAATTAAAATGGCTGTTCCAGATGGTTACAAAATTGCTGAAGAAAAAGAAGATTTTTTTTGGATTAGAAAAGATTATCCTAAAGAAAATATTATTTCTAATATTTATTTTAATACAATTAACTTTAAAAATATAAATCAATTATCTAAACATAATTTAATTTTTTTGAGAGACTCAATTGGGGCAATTCATATTAAAGGTAATAATGAAAATTCTCATATGACCACTGAAACTCTATATGATCCAATTTATAGTAAGTTTAATAACAATCCATTTGATATTAAAATTATTGGGTTGTGGACAATGAAGAATGGTTTTATGGGTGGACCTTTCTCTAGTAGAGCTCTTTTATCTTTTGACTCAAAAAAATTAATTTATGTTGAAGGATTTTTATACTCCCCAAATAAAAGTAAAAGAGAATACCTTTTTGACTTAAATACAGTAATTAAAAATATTCAAGTAAACTAATATTCTAATAAGTCTAGAATATAATCTGATTTCAACTTTCTGTAATTATCAACATGCAATTTATAGAACAAATTTAAATTTTTCAAAGTTGCTTTACTTTCTGATTGAGAGAAATTCAATTCATCAAATTTAGTAAATTCTGTCTTTAATAATAATATCCAACATTTCATTTGATGTCCAGATAAAAGATAATTGTGATTAGGTTTAATATTAGTAAATATTCCATTTAAAATATCAAAATACTTACTTTTATTCGGGGCGATTATAGTTGGGTAGAAGCCTAAATATTTAGTAATCTTAATCATAAACATTAAATGAAATGAAATGATTTTTTTTTCAGTAATATTAATAAGCTTAATTGAGTTTTCGATAAAAATATATAAGGATTTATTGGGTCCTGATTCTTTTATAATTTTGCTTAAAAATTCTGACATAAATAATGCAATTATTCGTTTATTAGAATTAAAGTAAATATTATTTATATAATCTTTTGACTTTATATCAATAATTTGAACAAGATCAGATTTATGATTTTTTTTATAAATTAATTCTACTATACTCAATCTCTGAATCAAAGAAGAATTATATTTTTTTTTTTGAGATTTAGCTCCTTTTATGATTGAACTTATCAAGCCTTCTTCCTCGGAAAAAATTTTTATTATTACGCTTGTATCTGAATACTTGTAATGATTAATTATAATTCCATTTGTCTTTATCATATTATTTATTGTAAAGGAACTTGGTAACATATGCTTTATCTCCCTCAGCATTTGAACAAAAAACTAAATATACTCCTGTACTAATTTTTTCTCCGTTAAGATTTATTGCATCCCAGCTTATCGAACCCCCATTTGACTTTGTTTCAAAAACTAAATTACCTGAAATATCTGTTATCTTAACAATTGAATTTGATATTAGACCTTTTATGTTTATTAAACCATCATAATTTCTCTTTACAGGGTTAGGAAAAACTATTACCTTATTAAAATCATTTGCTCCTTTTGTTGCATCTGATCTGAAGGAAATTAACCCTTTATCTGTTGCCATAAATACTTCGCCTGTATTATCATTAAATTCTATATCTAGAACCTTATTTGAAAATAATGGGCTGTTATTTGTTGTAAAATGATATATCTCTTCTAAACCATCACTACTTGTAACAACAACTCCACTATTATTCAATGCAAACCATTTTCTATTTCCACCATCTATTTCAATATCATTTACAGTTTGACCATCTAGTAAATAAGAATTATACCCACCAAGCGAAACTGTAATTTTACTAGATTCTTCCCCTAAAAAAACTTGATTAGGATTGTAAAATACATTTACTCCATTATCTGAACCTATCCAGATTTCTCCATCAAGATCTTCAATGATTGAATATACTCTATTTGAATTTAATGAGCCTTCACTTTCTAAAACTGATAATTTTTTCACTTTAGAGCCAATTCTATTTTCATCAAATACAATTAAACCATTATTTTTTAATTGAATCCACTTTTGATTATTTCTATCAATTATTAATTTTGATAGGTTTTGATTTTCTGAGATGTTTTCTAAAGAGTATGCAGTCCACTGTCCAGATAAATTTCTTTTTGAAATTGGGTGTGACACTTGAGAATTTGTTGCCCACAAATTTCCTTCATTATCAAACTTGATATCCCCAATATTAATCCAATCACTATAACTTGTTCTTTTTTGTAATGAACTATTAAGTTCATCATAAATGTTTATCCATCCCTCTGATGAAATAACACCAATACCCTTTTGCCAACTTCCTAAAAATATATTTTCTCCTAACTTATTTATTGATACAATATCCCAAAATTCATTAACAATTACTGAATTTGAATAACTCCAAGAATCAGAATTCAAAATTGATATTTCTGATTTTGTCCAAGTTGGATCCCAATTTTCATTTTTATTGCCATGAGCAAGAAATATAGAATTATCTATATATGATATTTCTGATACAAAACTTTGATATGGTCCATCAGGCTTAATTATTTTAGTTACACCTTGATTAAAATTTATTAATCCATTATTTTTATCTGCAATCCAATAACCCATTTCATTTATGATAACATCTCTGAAATCTGACAAATAAACATCTATTTGTTGTCTGTTAATATTATTTTTTAAATTTAATTCTTCATCAAATATATTTATATCCCACCTATCAACGACAATTAAATCCTCATAAACGTTATTATTATTTTCGTATTGATATTTTTTAATATTTTGAAAGTTTCTATTGGACAATATTATATCATAAGTATCATTAATTAAATTATAAGCAAAAAGTGTGTCTAAATTTAATTCATAACTTTTTTTATTCAATATCAAATATTCATTAAATTTTTCTATAAGATTGAAATTGGCATTTTCTCTAAAATTTATTTTTACCCAATTATTATAATTTGATGGATTTGATTCAAATCTATTAACAAAATAAATGCCGTTTTCAGTTGATGCAAATATATATTCGTTATCAATGATCAATGACTGTATGTTCATATAACTAGCATTTTCTGCAATAAAATAGTTTTCTTTAATTTCGTTTCGTTCTAAATCTAAAACAACTATTCCAAAACCACAAGCTAAAAATGCGTAATTAGAATCAATAACAATTTTATTAATAATTTTACTCCCAATTATTGAAGAATTTTTTAAATCTGGAATATTAATAGTTAAATTATCTTTTAATATATCAATGTTTCCATTACTATAACCAATAATTACTCCATTAGAAAATTTATTTATGTAGGTAACTCCAATATCAGATAATTTATTCAATAAATTGATTTTTTTTATTCTTTCACTATTGGGGTTATATTTAAATAAAGCTTCATCAGTTGATGCGTAAATTTTATTTTTATAATCTATCACGTAATTAACCTTATTATAAGATAGGTGATCTCTCCAATCTCCTACTTTTATAGATTGACTGAAAACATAATTATATATTAATAAAAAAATTAAAATAGCTTTCTGATTCATTTATTATATTTAATAAAATGTAAAAATAATATATTTGTTCGATATGGCCTTGTAGTTCAACTGGATAGAATATCAGATTTCGGCTCTGAGGGTTGGGGGTTCGAATCCCTCCAAGGCCACCAAAGAGGAATCTATCTCACTTAGAAACAGCGTTCCGCTTTTTAATACTTAATCTAATAATAACTCCAGGAATTTGATTGATAGTATAGTTCACATCTAATAATTTCAAACCAGAAGAATAATAGTTTTCAGTAAAATTATATGATCTATTTAACGTAATTTGAAAAGTTGTATTGATCTTCGTTTAAGTTGTCAAAAATAATTCCCGATATTTTAATTTTCTGGTTTTTTATGAGCTTAAATCATAAATAACTTAACCACCATTTATTAGAAGATGTTTTATACTCCATGTATCTGTAACATAAAGGATATAATATTAATATGACAATAAACCAAACTAAGTATACAACCCAAAGAGAATAACCATATTCAACTAATTGTTGATTTTGACCGACAAAGGGAGTCATATTGAACATTATACTAGGGTCACCATCATTAATTATTAACAAAATAATGGCAAATACATGAATTACAAAAATATGTAAAAAATAATAAAACAAAGGAACCCTTCCGAATACTATAAAAAAATCTGTTAATCTATTTTTAATCTTTTCAATAAGAGCCAATACTAGAAGCGAAGGCCCAATAGTCATTAAAATATATAGCAGTGAAGGGGGATATTTAGTTGTGTTCAAAAAATCCATTATTGTAAATATAAGACTATCTTGTTTGGTTAAAGAATTGGGTTCACCATAGATGTCAAAATATCTAAGCATTAAAAATAAGACAATAGAGAAGCAACTATATTTTATTAATAAATATCGTCTTTCTTTTTGATGATAGTTAACAAAAATGGGGGCCATAGCATAACCAATAGCCATCAAACCTATCCATGGTATTATTGGATACCCAAATACTACACTAGTACTTTCTGAAATCTTCACAAGACCACCTTGATGAAGAAAGTACCAAAGAATCGAAGCTACACCTTGACCATCAAAAACAATAGAATCAAATAAATTATGGAAACACACAATTGATAAACCAACTATCAATATAAGTCTATTAGTTAAATAGATAATTACTGAAAGAAATAACATTCCAAATGCTATAGCCCATATAACTTGTAGGATAATTATCGAAAATGATGGATCAAAAAACCACAAAAAGTTATTCACAATTATCTCTAAAAAAATAAGCCAAATTCCTCTGATAAATAAAAATTTAGATAGCTTTTGTCTATTCTTCTTGTACCCGTACAAATATGCTGAAGTACCAGTTAATAATACAAAAACTGGAGCACAATAATGAGTAATTATTCTAGTAAAAAAAAGTATCGGTGTTGTTGTGGTTAAATCTGTTGGATTAGAAGTAAATGATCCAAAAATAAAATAGTCTCTTACATGGTCTAACGCCATTATTACCATAACTAATCCTCGTAAAAAATCAATTGACTCTATTCTATTTTTTCGCATTCACAAATATATTATTATTTTAAATTTAAACCCCTATAAAAACTATTTACATTTAATACATCAGATGTTTATTAATACCATAAGATATGAGTCCTAAAATAACCATTTTAAATTTACCTTAAAATAATGATTGAGACATTATACTAACTTTTTAATTTATTGAAAAATAATTAAAAATAAAATTGAAAGTTTTTTATTATTTATTTTCAATAAATAATAAAAATAGGTAATAGTTAAACTCTTATAAATTTATGTCAGATAACTCCATAAGAATTTAATCATTTAATTTTCATAAATTAATTAATTTTTAATTTATTAGTATTAATTTTACTTTTAATAATTCGCTTAAAATGTATATAAACTCAAATAAATCGAATCTTATTTTTTTATTTATTTCAATGTTGTCTAATCTAATAGCTCAAGAAAATTTAAATACGAACAAGTTTAGACAATTACATCAAGAATTACCTACCCCTAACGTCTATAGAACAGCAAGTGGGGCTCCAGGACACCAATACTATCAGCAAAAAGCTGATTATGAGATAAATGTTGAATTGGACGAAAAGACATCAATATTATCAGGAAATGTAAAAATAACTTATACCAATAATTCTCCTGATGTTTTAAGTTACTTATGGATTCAGTTAGACCAAAATATACGTGCTAAAAATTCTCATAGCCAACTAACTAAAACTAGTAGTATAAAAAAAAATATGAGCTTTAGTACTATACAAAGAATACATGATAATGTGAATTTTGACGGAGGGTTTAAATTATTGGAAGTACGTGATTTATATGGTAAAAAATTACAATATATAGTCAACGAAACTATGATGAGAATAGAACTTCCTAAGTCGTTAAAAAAAGGACAAAAATTTTCATTTGAAATAAAGTACTTCTACAATATTAATGACAGAATGAAGATTGGTGGAAGAAGCGGATATGAATATTTTGAAGAAGATGGTAATTCTATATTCACCATTGCTCAATTTTTCCCAAGAATGGCTGTTTACAATGAAGTAGAGGGTTGGCAAAATAAACAGTTTTTGGGCAGAGGAGAATTTTCATTACCATTTGGAGATTATAGGGTAAGTATAACAGTCCCAGCAGATCATATTGTTGCAGCAACAGGTGAACTAAAGAATTACTCAAATGTTTTAAATAAAATCCAGATTGAAAGATTGGAAAAAGCCCAAAATAACTTTACAGATCCTGTAATTATTGTTAACCAAGAAGAGGCACTTGAAAATGAAAAAACAAAAAGTGAATACAAAAAAACGTGGATTTTCGAAGCTGAAAATATTCGAGACTTTGGATGGGCCAGTTCCAGAAAATTCATATGGGATGGAATGGCCGTAGATATTTCAGGGCAAAAAGTTATGGCTTACAGCTACTATCCAAAAGAGGGAAATCCTTTATGGGAAAAATATTCAACTAAAGTAGTTGCCCATACGCTAAAAATTTACTCTAATTATACTATAAATTACATTTATCCTCAAGCTTCCTCCGTACATTCAAAATCTATTGGAATGGAGTATCCAATGATTTCTTTTAATTTTGGAAGACCCGAAAAAGATGGGACATACTCTGAAAGGACAAAATATGGAATGATTGGAGTTATCATTCATGAGGTTGGACATAATTTTTTCCCCATGATTATTAATTCTGATGAGAGACAATGGACATGGATGGATGAAGGATTAAATACTTTTGTTCAATATATTACTGAGCAAGAATTTGAAAGAAACTTTCCCTCTAGAAGAGGACCTCCCTCCAACATTGTAGAATATATGAAAGGAGATAAAAGAGGTATTGTTCCAATAATGACAAATTCTGAATCTATCCTTCAATTTGGGAATAATGCATACGGTAAACCCGCAACTGCATTGAATATATTACGCGAAACGGTTATGGGTAGAGATTTATTTGACTATGCCTTTAAAACATACAGCAAAAGATGGGCATTCAAACACCCAACCCCCGCAGATTTTTTTAGATCTATTGAAGATGCTAGTGCTGTTGACCTTGATTGGTTTTGGCGAGGTTGGTTCTACACTAATGATCATGTTGATATTTCACTTGATAAAGTAAATTGGTATAAAATTGATACCAAAAATCCTGATATTGAAAACCCAATAGCAAAAGAAAATCAAAAAAATCAAAATACTTACATTGGATACAGTAAAAATAAAATATCTATTCCCAAAACTGTAACAGAGTATGATAAAGATGCTACAGATTTTTATACAACATTTGATCCATATGACACAAATATTTTAGATAGAGAAGATTATATAAACTTCATGAAAAAACTTAATAATAATGAAAAACTAATCTTAAATTCTGATAAAAATTATTATGAAATCCAATTCTCAAATATTGGAGGATTAGTTATGCCTATAATATTAGAATTTTTATATTTAGATGGTACCAAAGAAACTATTAGGATTCCAGCAGAAATATGGAAAATGAATTCAAAATCTGTTAAAAAAGTATTCATACTGGATAAAGAGCTTTCAAATGTAGTTTTAGATCCCTTTTTAGAAACAGCCGACACTGATAGAAATAATAACTATTGGCCAACTAAAAAAGAGCCAACTAGATTTCAGTTATTTAAACAAAAACAAGAAAATAATATAAATCCCATGCAGCGAGAAAAAATAATTAAAGAAAGATTAAAAAATGATAAATAATTTCTTTTTATTGGCTACCACATTATTTTTTCAATTTCATGACTTTCATGTAACTCATTCAACTTTTCATTATAATAATGAAACAAAATCAATGGAAATTACTATTAAAGTTGCTTTAAAAGATCTTGAAAAATCAATTGAAAATAAATATTCTAAAAAATTAACTAATTTTTTGGATAATCATAAAAACATTTCTCTCGAAAAGAAAATTGTTGAATACTTTGAAAATAATTTAAAGCTTTCAGTAAACAACAATATACAAGAATATAAGTGGGTGGGGAAAGAATTGAGCAATAATTTACATGATATCTTTTTGTACTTTGAAATTCCCAATTATGATAAAAAAGAAAATTTAGACACAATAACAATCCAAAATACTCTTTTTTTAGAATTATATAACTATCAAACTAATATTGTCTTAATTAACATCTTAGACAATAAATATAATCTGACATTTACTGCTGACAATTATGTTCAAAAGATATTTATGGATAATAAAAGTTGGTAAGTGTGATTAAATTATTGAAAAGATTGAAATTAAATTTTTTTTTGTTAAAAAAAATCTCACTTTCAATTAGATTTTTCCATTCAAATAATAATAAAAAATAATTTTATTTTCTATTCTTTATCAATTTTTTCTGCAAAATCTCGGTGAGCCTTAATAAGTATCTGAGGATTGTCAATATTACTTGCATGTCCTGAATTAGGAATCTCAATATACTCTGCACCTGAGACAAGAGAGACAAATCTTTTAACTGTTGATGGTCGTGCTTCATCAAACTCACCAGTAGTAAAAAGAACTGGAACAATTATTTTTCTTAAAGAGTCATTAATCTCATAATTAATTAATGTTCCAGTTGGACTAAATTCACTAGGCCCCCACATATAATTGTATATAAAATTATTACCACTGATATTTTCACGATTAAAAGAACTATTAAATAATTCATACCCAGGTATAGTTTCCCAGTTGACATCTTTCGATCTAATCATAAAGTTTTTATAAAAAATGTTCATAGCATCTTGATAAGATTTAGTTTCAAAAGTGTTTGTTTTTTCAGCTACCATGATATCATATTGAATACTCTTTGGTAATTGAGTAATCAAAGTATCGCAATCAGCTACCCAGATTGGAGTCGAGAAGAAAGGACTATTAAATACTATTCCTTTAATCCCCTCAGGATATTTTAAATAGTATTCTAGAGCTAAGGCGGCTCCCCATGAATGCCCAGTTAGATAAAATTCATTTAGGTTCAATTCAACAGTTATTACTTTAACCTGTTCCACAAATTTATTGACCTTCAGAAGCGTGGTGTCTTCATGGTAGGTTGAGAGCCCCCCCCCTAACTGATCAATTAATATCACTGGGCGCTCATCTGATATTCCATTTAAATAAATTCCCCCTTCACTTTTTCCCCCTGGCCCTCCATGAAGGTATAAATATGGTGTTTTTGTTCCCTCACCAAGTATACCATACCAAATTTTTCCGCCATAAACATTAACATACCCATATCCATTTTTTAAATATGGATTCTGACACTGTAGTAAACCACAATTAATAGAAAATAATAAGACAGAAAAAAATATTCTCTTTTCCATAAAGTTTAATTTATAATTTGATATTGTTACTTAAATATATCTTTTTTCTGTTTAAATAATTTATTATATTTAAAAAATTAACACTAAAACGATATTTAACTATGAAATTTAAAATTTTATCCATTATTAGTATTTTCTCATTCATCAATTTGCATTCTCAAAATATATATGAAAATTTTGAAAATTATACACCTGGTAGCTTAATTGCGGAAACATCAAATGGTGTGTGGGTTACTTGGTTAAATAATCCAGGCTCTGAGGAAGATACTCCGGTAAGTTCTGCTGTTTCTTTTGGAGGGCAAAACTCTATGCTCGTTCAACAAACTGCTGCAGCTGGAGGAACAACAGATATTGTTCTTCCATTAGGCGGTGCGTCAAGTGGTATTTGGAATCTTTCATTCATGATGTTTATTGAAGCAGATTTTGGTGGATATTTTAATATTCTTCATCAATTTATTGGTGCTCAAGGTAACAATTGGGCATTTGAAGTATACTTTTCTCAGGATGGTACTGGATATATTGATGTTGACGCTGCAACTCAAATAAACTTTGAATATCCTAACGCTTCATGGTTTAGGGTTCAACTTTCCATTGATATGGAATCCGATTTAATTGTGCCTTCGTTTAATGGAATAGAATCTCAGTCTTTTACATGGAGTAATGGTTCTGCTGGGCCATCTTCTGTTTTAGATGGTTTGAACTTCTATGCAGCTGCACCAGCTGGAGAATCTGCATTGTACTATATAGACGATGTAAGATTATCTGAAAGTAATCTTAATATTGATAAAAGTTTGGAAACAAATAATAATTTTTATATCTATAATGAAACTATCAACTTTAAAGATAAAAGTTTAATAGGATTAAAATATAGTATATTAAATTCGATTGGATCTTTAATTTATCATGGTAAAATAATTGACCAGAAAATTAAGCTAAACTTAAGTAATGGAATCTATTTTCTAATTGTTGAAACTCAAAATGGTGATATGATAACTAATAAATTTTATTCAAATTAATTATTTACCGCCCCATATATATTAATAATACAGAAATATCAGATGGTGAAACACCAGAAATTCTAGAAGCTTGAGCAATTGTTTTAGGTCTAATATCATTTAACTTTTGTTTGGCTTCCGATGATAATGATGATAATTTTGAATATATAAAATCTTTTGGTATTGAGATATTTTCTAATCTATTAATTTTCTTCACATTAATTTCCTCTCTTTCAATGTATCCCTGATATTTTATTTGAATGAATGCTTGGTCTAGTGCTTCCTTATTAAATCCATTAGACTTAATAAATGACTTTACTTCATTAATTTCTTTTGCCTTATCAAAATCCATTTCAGGGCGAGATATTATTTTTTTTAATTTATCTTTTTGATTAATTGGACTTGAATTAATTTTATTCAGTATTGTATTAATTGAATCAGGGTTAACTGAGGTGATATTCAAATATTTAATAAACTTATTAAAATAATTTATTTTGTTAGTAAATACATCATATCTATAATCTTTTACAAGTCCTATTTCTCTTCCTAATTCTGTTAATCTAAGGTCTGCATTATCTTGTCTCAATAAAATTCTATACTCAGCTCTCGAAGTAAACATTCTATATGGTTCTTCAGTCCCTTTTGTTATTAAATCATCAATTAATACACCAATATATGCTTCTGAACGTTTTAAAATAAACTCTGGTTTATTTTTCAAACTTAGGGCGGCATTAATCCCGGCAATGAATCCTTGACATGCTGCTTCCTCATAACCGGTAGTTCCATTGATTTGTCCAGCCAAGTATAAACCTTTAACCAACTTGGTCTCTAAAGTATGATTTAGCTGAGTCGGAGGAAAATAATCATATTCAATTGCATAACCAGGTCTAAGCATTTTAACATTTTCAAAACCTTTTAATTTTTTTAATGCATTGTACTGGACCTCCTCAGGAAGGGAAGTATTAAATCCATTTACATAGATTTCACTGGTATTCCAACCTTCTGGCTCAACAAAAATCTGATGACGATTTTTTTCTGAAAATCTAACTATTTTATCTTCAATAGATGGGCAATACCTAGGACCACTTCCTTGAAATTTCCCATTAAACATAGGTGATCTATTAAACCCAGTCTTCAAAGTTTCATGAACTTCGTTTGAAGTGTAAGTAATAAAACATGACTTCTGTTTCTTAATTTTTTTTAAGTTCAAAAAAGAAAAACCTGATATGTCATTATCGCCTAACTGCTCCTCAAATAAGTTATAATCTAGCGATCTTCCGTCTACTCTGGGTGGAGTTCCTGTCTTCATTCTGCCTGACTCAAAACCTAACTCTTTTAAATTTTCTGTAATCCCAATAGATTTTCTTTCACCCATTCTGCCTCCTCCAAAGTTTTTGTCACCAATATGAATTAATCCATTTAAGAATGTACCATTAGTTAAAATTACTTTATTAGCAAATACTTTTACCCCTAAGCTAGTTTGTACTCCAATTATTCTATTTTCTTTAACCATTAAATTTACAACCGTATCTTGCCAAAAGAACAAATTCACTATTGATTCCAATATCTCTCTCCATTTTAATGCAAACAACTTTCTATCTGACTGAGCTCTTGGGCTCCACATTGCAGGACCTTTCGATTTGTTGAGCATTTTAAACTGAATCATTGTTTCATCTGTTACAACACCCGAGTACCCCCCCAAAGAATCAATCTCTCTAATTATCTGCCCCTTAGCAATTCCCCCCATCGCGGGATTACAAGACATATGGGCAATGGTATCCATATTCATGGTTATAAGTAGAGTTTTTATACCTAAATTTGCTGCCGCTGCTGCTGCCTCACAGCCTGAATGCCCCGCGCCAACAACAATTAAATCATATTTAAATTCTAACATAGTCTTAGGTTCCACGTGGAACAAAATTATTAAAATATTTATTTATATACTCATCTTCTTTTAATTTCATTGACTTTTTTTCTCCGTAATTTTTATCATTATAGCCACATAAATGTAACACTCCATGAACTATCACCCTTATCAATTCAACATTCTCATCTGTATTATAAGTTCTTGAGTTATCCAAAACCCTACTAATGCTAATGTATATTTCTCCTTCAATTTGACTAGAGGAGTAATTAAATGATATAACATCAGTATAAAAATCATGATCTAAAAATTTATTATTTATTTTTAATAAAAAGTTGTCATCACAGAAAATAAAGTTTATATATTTTATTTTTACATTTTCTTTTATCAACATGAAATCTATAAGTTTTTTAATATGTTTTTTTCTTTTCAAATTGAAATTTGCTTCAATAAAAAAATTAATCATAGTATTATATTTAATAGAGCTTGATTTTTTTAAAATATTCTTTTGCTTTTAATTTAAAATATGGATTGAGTTCCAAAGGAATAGATTCAAGCAACTCACCTTGATTTAACTTTTCCAATTTCTTTTTTATTATTAAATCTTCAATTTCCTGGGGAATTTGGTTAGCCTCATTTGATTCTCTAATTTTATCTTCACCTCTCTGATTTAAAGAATTTTCGGCATCTAATAATTTTTGCATTATTTTATTTTGTCTACTAATAGTAGTATTAGATATATCATTATTTGATATTTCTTGTTCTGTTTTTTCCATATTATCAATTATATCTCTTATTTTATCATCAAAATCATCGATATTATTGCCTGATTCTTCTGACATTTCCTTAAGGTATTTTTTTATCATTTCCTGTTTTGATAACATTTCGGATAACCCTTTGTTATTTGGTTTGTTTAAATTCAAATCTTTATAAGATTGTAGCTTTTTCATTAACTCCTTTTGTAGCTTTTTCATATCTGACATAGACGGTTGTCCGCTACCTGGCTTATCACATTGTTGATCTCCAGGTGTTTTTTTAGCAATATCCTGTTGCATAGATTCTAGAATGTCACTTAACATAACTGCTAAATTATTAGCTGATGTCATAATAAGCTGTTGTTTGGAAGTTGCTTGATTGGTTTGTCTCTCGGATAGAAACCCCAGAGTTAAGTTTAAATTTCTATTAATTTTACTTATTTGCCTATTAACTTCAGATTCAATTTGGGGTTGCCTTAAACTTAGGGCATACAGAGAATCTTGTATAATTTTTGAGTCCTCTCTTAGTTTGTTTTGCTTATGAATTAAATCAACGTATTTGGGATCATCCTTGTCAATTTTGTTAAACTCATAAATTAATTCTTCTTCTGTAAATGAAAATTTGATAAGATTGTCCAAAATCTGCCTTAGAAGAGTCATATCCTCATAGTTAGACTCAATATTTAAATCACTATTAATTTTTTTTAGACTATTAATCATTTCATTGAGATTTTTTAAAGTTTGATTTTGAGATTTTGATAATTTTTTCTTGTTTAAATTTTTTGAATAATTTTTGCTTTGATTAAGTAAAGTATCTAATTTTTGATTGGTCTCCTCTATTTTATCGAGGTTTTCCTTATTTTTTAATTCTGAGTTTAATTTCAATAAATCCTTAAAGTTTTTATTAAAGTTATTTTTATCGTTTAATAAACTTGATTGTTTTTGTGAAATTTCATCAAAGTCTTTCTTATTAATTGAATCATTTATTAGATATTCATTTTGTTTAGAGATCATATTCTCTAATTTTTCTAATACGTCTTCAATTGACTTTCGAAATTCAAATTTTTTCAATATTTCAATATTTCTATTTAATTCTTTTTCTAAATCTTCGTTGCTTAGCTGTATTTGATCTATTTTATTTAATAATTTATTTTTATCTAAATTTTGCATCATTTTTTTTATTTCATCCATCATTTTAATCATTTCATCAGTTAAAATTTTGTCCAACAAACTCTGAACCTGAGAGAGTTTTTGGCTTATATTTTTATCGTATACATTTGTATTATTTATTTTTGAATTATTTATTTTATTTAATTCTGAAATTTTTGACAAGTTTTCAGTTATTTTTTTTTGTTTCTCAAACACATTTTGAACCTCTTGTTTATCGTTCCATGTCAAATTTTTATTATTCAACATATTCATCATTAAGTCATTATAATCGTTTTTTAATTGTGAAGTTAATTCAAGTGTTTCATCTAGCTTATTTAAAATGTTTTCTGAAGCCTTCTTAATTGAACTTTTTATGTTTTGGTTACTGATATTATCTAACTGAAAGGTTTTACTTCTAGACAATTTATATCCATTTAGCTCATCATTATCATAAAGATTAAAATAATATTGGAAAACAGGGTTTTTGAAATTTTTCAAATCAGGTAGCTCAAAGAGAAGATAAAAATTATCATAATTTAAATCTTTTTTAATATCAATTTGTATGGTACTATCCCAATTACTTCGTAAATCTTTTATAACATATTCGAATTTTGAAAACCCATAATCATCCTTAATAAATCCATTAAAAAAAAATTTATTAGAGTTCGTGGAGTCGATAAATTGCTCCAATTCTACCTCAGGGTATTTATCAGGAACTACATCAATTTCATAATTAATATTATTAGACTGAATTATGGATTTATTTGAGGGTATTATTGAATAGTTAAATGAATTTTTTGGATTAAATTTGAAGGAAAATAAGTTTGATTCTATTTGATTAGAGTCATGATTTATTTCATCTATTAAAACATGTATTTTATCACTATTTTGTGTAGTTAGATCCCATTGTAATTGAGTTCCATAAGGAATGTTAGTTGATCCTACATTCTTTAATGTTATATTTTTTTTGTTTATGTAATTTGGAAAACTTAGGAAAAGATTAAAATTTAATAACTGGGGTTCAGGTATAACAATTATACTGTAATTATTAGAATAATAATTTTTTGAATAAAGGTTGAAATTAATATCTTTTTGAATATTAATAAAGTTATAATTAAATAAATTTGTGTTATTTTTTAACATTTTAACATTATTATTATTAAAATTGATAAAAAGTTCATCTGGAAATTTTTCTCCATTAAATTTAACTTGTAAATTGAAACTGGAGTTTTGGATAGCTGTCAGGGAGTCATTTATAATTTCTAGTGAAAAAGGCAAAGGCTTAACATATTTAGTTTCATAATCTATAATCCTGTATGCACTTTCTGTAATAAGTTCTTGCCTCCCAGATGCAAAAAAAATAAAAAAGATTAAAAAAGGAATGGCCAGATACTTTAAAAGGTATTTATGTTCGCTAAAATTAATAGCATTATTAAATTTAAAGTTTTTTAGTTCTAGTGTTTTTTGTTGGATACAAGCTTCAATTAATTCTACATTATCACTCTTTTGATTATTTAGTTGAATTACATTTAATAGTTTATCGGATATTTCTGAAAAATGCGAACCAATTATCCTGGACGCTTCTTCGTCAGATAGCCTTTTACCAATATTAAATATTTTCAATAATGGTATTATTATCAAGAAAAATAAAATTAGAAAAAATAAAATTATAATCGTATAAAATAATATGTATCTATAAATCTGATCGAACCAAAAAGCGGATTCTAATAAAGAAAAAATAATTAAAGAGGAGGTAATTAATATTAAGCTCAAAATTAATCCTTTTAAAATTAAATTTTGATAATATTTAGTAATGAAATTAGATAGTTTAGAAATTAAACTTTCGTAGGAACTCAACATAAAAAAAAATTAGAAAATTAATATTTCGTCATTCATCCAATAAAAATAAAATATAATTTAATTTAAAACTATTAATAAACTAAATTAGCACAAAAATACAATGAATTTACTTTAATATAATAAACTATGTCAAAAAATGAGGTTAGAGTTAGGTTTGCGCCAAGCCCGACAGGCCCTCTCCATATTGGTGGTGTTAGAACTGCTCTATATAACTACTTATTTGCAAGAAAAAACAATGGGAAATTCTTATTGAGAATTGAAGATACTGATCAAAATAGATTAATAAATGGCGCAGAAAAATATATTATCGACTCATTAAAGTGGTGTAAAATTGAAATTGATGAAGGAGTTTCTATTGGAGGGGAATTTGGTCCTTATAAACAATCCCAGCGAAAGGATATTTATAAAAAGTATGTTTTTAATTTAATCAAAAATAATAAAGCATATTATGCATTTGATTCAAATGAAGAATTAAATACTATGAGATCAAATTTAAAAAAGGAGGGTAAAGCAGCGCCTCAGTATAATAGCATATCGAGATCTAGAATGAAAAACTCTCTAACTCTATCTTCAAAAGAAGTTGAAGAAAGATTAAAACGGGGTGACAAGTATGTAATTAGAATTCTGATTCCAAGAAATCAAGAAATAAAATTTAAAGACGAAATAAGAGGCTGGGTATCTGTAAATTCGAGTAGCATTGATGATAAAGTATTATATAAATCTGATGGGATGCCCACTTATCACTTAGCAAATGTAGTTGATGATTACTTGATGAAAATATCGCATGTCATTCGTGGTGAAGAGTGGTTGCCTTCAGCTCCACTACATATTCTACTTTATCAATATCTAGGTTGGGAGACCGAAACTCCTAATTTTGCTCACTTGCCTCTTATTTTAAGACCAGACGGTCAAGGAAAATTATCAAAAAGAGACGGTGATAAATATGGGTTTCCTGTCTTCCCAATTAGCTGGGATCAAAATGACAAAAACTTTAGAGGCTATAAAGAGTTTGGATTCTCCCCTGACGCCTTCAATAATATGTTGGCATTATTGGGTTGGAACCCCGGAAATAATAATGAAATTTTCAATATGAATGAGCTTATTGAAAATTTTTCTCTAGGAAGAGTAAATAAGGCCGGGGCTAAATTTGATTTCAAAAAAACAGTCTGGTTCAATGAACAACATTTAAAAAAAATGAGTGGTGAAGAAATAATTAAAAACTTTGATTCAGGTTTATTAAAAAGTTTCAAAAGGGAATACTTAATATCGGTTGCAAATTTAATCAAAGAAAGAGCAAAATTTGTTAATGAAGTTGAAGTTGAAGGAAAGTATTTTTTTGAAAAACCTAAGATTTATGATGAAAAGTTGATTAAAAAAAAATGGAATGATGACAATAAATTTTTAATTAAAGAACTTTTATTTGAAATAACTAATATTGAAGTTTTTTCCGCAAATAATATCTCTAAATGTTTTAATGATTTTTTAAACAAAAAAAATCTAAATTTTGGAGAAATAATGCCTATTTTGAGAGTAATAGTCTCAGGAATAAAATTTGGTCCACCTTTAAACGAAATATTTTTTTTATTAGGGAAAAAAGAAATAATTAGTAGAATAAAATTTGCATTAAAGAATATTTAATTATGATAGGTAAAATTAAGCTTGAAGAAATAAAATGCTATGGATATCATGGTTGTATGGAGGAAGAGGGTATACTCGGAACAGAGTACATAGTTAATATTGAACTTGAACTGAACCTAGTAAATTCAATATTAAGTGATAAATTAGAAGATACAGTTGATTATGTAAAGGTGAATAGTATAGTAAAAAAAGAAATTGATAAAAGGTCAAAGCTAATTGAGACTGTCTGCGGGAAGATAATTAAAAAAATTAATACTGAATTTGAGAATTTGATTTCTGTCTTGGTTGAAATTAAAAAAACCTCCCCACCAATAAATGGAAATGTAAAAAATGTTTCTATACAATTGAAATCTAATAAAAACAATATAATTAGATTTTAATTTGACAAAAATCATGAAATTACTAACTTAGCCTAATTAATGGTCGGATGGCCGAGTGGCTAGGCAGCGGTCTGCAAAACCGTCTACACCAGTTCGAATCTGGTTCCGACCTCCAAATTAATTTAAAGTTTTAATCCTTTTTAGTAAACTTTTTCTAGAAATAACTAGATTATATTTAATTTTTAAATATCTAATGATTACTGGAACTTTAAATATCTTTTTGTTTTTTTTAGCTTTATTTAAAATAGAATTAATTATATCAACCATTTTTTTTTATATTAATATATAAAATTATTGACTAAAAAACAACATAAATACGCTGAAAAAAACTTTTAATCCATCTTTTTTAATTTATAATTCTTCTGCTGGATCTGGTAAAACTCATTCAATAGCAAAGGAGTATATACGAATCTGCCTTAAATCTTCATCAAACATGGCTTTTGCCTCTATTCTTTGTTTATCATTCACAAACAAAGCTGCAAATGAAATGAAAGAAAGAATAATGTTTTTTTTAAAAAAAATATCAACAAAAGATTATAGCATCCGATTTATAAACGAATTTTTAGAGGGGACCGAAATTAGTAAAGATAAGGCAAGAAGTAAAGCAAGCTCTATTTTAGATTGTATAATTAATAATTATTCAGCAATGTCTGTCTTTACAATTGACCATTTTATGCACAAAATAATCAGGAATTTCTCAATTGATATAGGGTTAAATTCAAATTTTGAGGTAAGTATTGATGAGGATAAAATATTAGAAGATGCAGTAAATAAAGTGATTGAATCCGTGGTTTATAACGATGAACTTAAAGATTTATTAACAAAATTTGCTAAAGCAAAAATGAAAGCCGAAAAAAGTTGGAGAATAGAAAAAGATATCTACGATTTGGGAAAAAACTTACTCACTGAGGAAGGGCAAGTAGAATTAGAAAAAATTAATAAAATTAAAATTAAAAACTATATTAAAATAGAGGGGCGAGTTAAATTATTTATAAAAAATTATGATTATGAATTAAAAAAAATTGGCAAAAAATTTAATCAATTATGCACAAGCTTAAATGTAAAATTCAGAGACTTTATAGGAGGTGAAATTGGTATTCCTAAATATTTTAAAAAGTTATCAGAAAACGCTTATGAAAACTATATACCTTCTGAAAGAATAAATAAACTTATATGGACAAGAAGCTGGTCAAATAAGAACTGTAACATTGATGAGGCTAACAATATAGATATAATTAAAAACTCTTTAACAGACGAGTTAATTAATTTAAAAAATCTTTTAACAAAATATCCTAAATATATTAAGCTGAAAAATATTCTTTTTAATTTGAATAATTTTTCAATTTTAAATGAATTATCAAAAAGACTATCTGAGATAAAAACTAATAATAATATTTTACCTATTTACGAATTTAATAGCCTAATAAACAATATTCTTCAAGCAGATTCAACAAACTATATATATGAAAAAACAGGGATTAGATTCTCTCATTATTTTATTGATGAATTTCAAGACACATCTTTGCTTCAATGGAGTAATTTACTCCCACTTATTGAAAACTCATTATCCGAGATCCAAAATATCCAACCAACTGCATTGATTGTTGGAGACCCAAAACAAGCAATTTATAGGTGGCGAGGAGGTAATGTTGAACAATTCTTGAGCTTATTTTATAATTTAAGACTGAAAAAAACATTTTCAATAATGGAAAAAAAACTAAGTTATAACTATCGTTCAAATAAGGAATTAGTAAACTTTAATAATAATTTTTTTTCTTTTATTTCTAATCAACTTGGGAAAGAAAATTATAAAAATATGTATAACAAGCTGAAAACAAAACCTGTTAAAACCAAATTGGGTTATTTTTCTTTGAATAAGGTTTCAAAAGATTTAGAAGACAGTTATGAATTAAATAAATTAAAAGAGATTGTCGCTGAGCTAATAAATGATAATTTTAACTATGGTGACATATGTATTCTTACAAGAACAAAAAAAGAGAGTTATAAAATATCCGACTTTTTAATCGATAATAATATTCCTGTAATTTCAAGTGAGGGGCTAAATATTTCTAATAACATAGAAGTAAAGTTTTGTATAAATTTTATAAATTTTTTGATAAATCCCAACGATTACAATCTTCGATTCAATATTTTAAGATTTAAAAAACTATTTAATAAATACTCAAATGATAAAATTTCATATTTATGCACTTGCGAATTAAATGAATTTAATATTTTTTTGAATAAACTTTTTAAAAATTACAATTATTATAACTTGGTTAGCTTAAACTTATTTCCAACTATTTTAAATATAATAAAGTCTTTCAGAATTGATATAAATAATATATATGTAAACTCCTTAGTTAACGAGGTTATGAATTATTTGAAAAAAAACTTCAACAATAAAATCAATTTTATTGATTTTTGGAATGATAATAAGGAAAAAATAAAACTAGATTTACCTGAGAACCATAACAGTGTAAATATTATGACTATACACAAATCAAAAGGTTTGCAATTTCCTGTTGTTTTAATTCCATTCACAAATTGGACATATAATGTACCCAGAAGAGAGTATAAATGGGTTGAAACAAACGAAAAAGAGTTAAATTACTTGAATAAAATTTTAATTCCAATTAATAAATCCTTTACAAAATCAACATCAGAACTTAAAAATATATATTTGAAACATAAGGAGGAACTTACTTTAGACAATATAAATATCTTGTATGTTGCTATGACTAGGTCATCAGAAAGAACTTACATTTTTGCAAGAGACAGTAAAAGAAATAATATAGGAAAATTATTTTTAGATTTTCTAAAAACTAATGACCCAAAATGGAATGAAAATAAATCATTATTTGAATATGGCTTGAAAGAAAAGTTTAAATCAAATAAAAAAATTGAAAGCATTGAGGAGTCCAATAATTTTAAACTGAATGACGTAAAATTCAAGAGAGAAAATTATGGGGTTAAAAATGAAGTTGAATTCAACAACCTTGTGCATGGAAGCAATTTACATAAAATTTTAGGATTAATTTATGATGAAGAGGACATAGATGATGCAATAAATAAAAATATTAATTCTGCAAAAGAAAAAGGACTTTTCAAAGATCTTTTAACAAAAATCATCAATAATGATAGATTAAAAAAATTTTATGATAAAAAATTAAATGTTAAAAATGAATGTAAAATTTTACTCAAAAATGGATCATCAATTATTCCTGATAAGTTTATAATTTATGAAAACCACTCAATTTTAATTGATTTTAAAACTGGAAAAGAAACAACCAAAGATATAATACAAATAAAAAATTATAAGAAAACATTAATTGAAATGGGGTATAGGTCTATTAATTGTTTAGTTGTTTACATTTCTATGAACAAAATTTCAATACTAGAACTATAAAAATGGAAAAATTTTTGGAAATTGTTGCTAAAGAAATTTATAATTCGAATCAAAATCTAGATGAGATTTTTATTGTTTTCCCAAACAAGAGGTCATCAGTTTATTTTCAAAGAGAATTATCTAATATAATAAAAACTCCTTTGTGGCTTCCAAAGTTATTTAGTATAGAGGATTTTTTAATTGAAATTTCTAACTATAAATTGATTGATGATACTTTACTTAAATATGAGTTTTTCAAAATATTTAACTCGAAATCAAAAAAAAACACTTTTAAATCTTTCGACAATTACATAAAATGGAGTAATATAATTATAAATGATTTTAATGATATTTATAAAAATATTAGCTCACCAAAAAAATTATTTAATTATCTAGAAAACCTATCTAGTTTTGAAGAGTCAGAAAAAGACAATTCTATTAAAAGCACTTTAACTAATTTACTAAAAGAACTTCCAAGTGTTTTTCCTGAATTTCATAAATACTTATTAAATGAAAAAAAATGCACCTCAGGTATGTTGTATTCGTTAGCATATGAAAATCTTGAGTCATGGGTTATAAAAAATAATATAAAATCTAAATCTATCTATTATGTTGGGTTCAATGCAATGAGTTATTTTGAAACTAAAATTTTTAGATGGTTTATTAAAAAGAATTATTGTATAGCTTTATGGGACTCTGACGATTATTTTGTAAATATTAAAAATTTTGAAGCTGGGAAATTTTTAAAATCTCATAAAGATTGGTTTAATAAAAATCATATTGATTTTCAATTTGAAAATTCTGATTTTGAAAAATTTAAAGAAATATTAATAACCCCAGCAAGAAATGAAGTAAACCAAATTCAAATTGCTGCAGAAATATTAAATGATAATTTAAATAAATTTTCGCCATCAGAGATAGCTCTAATTTTACCAGACGAATCTTTATTAGCTCCTCTACTTAGTTTTCTTCCAGAAAGGGCAAAAAATATTAATATAAGTTTCAGTAAAAAACTTTCTGATAGTATTTACTTTACCTTCTTAAATTTTTTATTTGAATTTTATCTTTCCCATAGAGATTTAAATTACTCGTATATTAATAAATCTGACATAATTAAACTTTTATCTATTAATATCTTCAACAATACTCATCTTTTTACTAAGATGTTAAATCTCAGAGAAGAAATCTCTAAAATCGATAATAAATATATTTCCGGAAAAACTTTATTAAAAAATACTGACCCTAGGATTAAAAACTTGATACTAAAAATCTTGTCTTATGATGTAAAGAATGTCGTTAACCTATTAAAAGTTTTATTGGATATTATAAAACAAATTATCAATTTCGTTGATGATAAATCAAAAGTATATGAATTGATTTTATTTAAAAAAGTTTTCACCAAATTTCTGGAACTAGAATACACTTTTAACTTTTCAAAAACAACTACTTCAATTAAAATTATGTTTAACTCTAGCTGTAAAAAAACATATTTAGCGCCTAACAAATATAACTCTAGCTCCAGCAATGTCCTAGGGTTTCTTGAAACCAGGAATTTAGATTTTGAGAACGTAATAATCCTATCATTAAATGAAGGGGTTGTTCCAAAAAAAATCATCAACCACTCCATACTACCCTATGATATTCGAAATAATTTTAATATGAATATGGAGCTTGAGTATGACTCAATCTACTCATATCATTTTTATAGACTAATTAAAAGAAGTAAAAAAGTTAATTTATTATATAATGAAGGGTTGGGCGGATTTATGGGGGGAGAAAAAAGTAGGTTTATCTATCAAATAAAAGAACTATTTACAAAAAAAAATTTAGGTAAAATTAAATTATACAAGCAAAATTTCAAAATCCCCAAAAAGACTACAGAAAATATAAGTATTGAAAAAGATAATTATGTTATTTCTAAAATTCAAAATATAATAAGTGATAAAGGGTTTTCTGCAAGTTCTTTGAATTTATATAAAAAATGTCCAATTAGATTTTATTATGAGAAAATTTTAAAGATTCCCGAAACAAAATATAATAATGGGGAAATCACTCCTGACATTTTTGGAACTGCAATTCACAATGCTTTACATGATTTTTTAGAACCATTCAAAAAAAAGAAATTACAAGCAAAAAACTTTGATGAAATTTATCCTAAAATTGAACAAAAAATAAAAAATATTTATAAAGAGACTCTTATGAAAGACACGTCTAAAATTGGGAAGAATATACTTACGGAGTCAATTTCTATAAACTTAATTAAAAGATATTTTGACTTTGAAAAGAAAAATGCAATAAATAACAACATAGAAATATATGATTTAGAAAAAGAACTTTTTCACAATATAAAATATGGCAAAACTAATATAAAACTTGTTGGAAAAATCGATAGGATTCAAAGTCTTAACGGTCAAACTCAAATTTTAGATTACAAAACTGGTTCTGTAAAAGCATCTGATCTTAAAATATCTGATATTGAGCTTTTAGTTTTTGACCCTAAATATCAGACCGCCTTTCAATTATTTTTTTATTATTACCTATATAAGAAAAATAATTTAGCTAAAGAAGGTCTTTCCTCAGGTGTTGTTAGCTTGAGGAACTTAAAGAGCGGGTTCCAACCTATTATTATAGATGGGCAAAAAATTATTAATGAAAATTTAATAGATGAATTTGAGAAACACTTGATTAATCTAATTTTAGAAATTAAAGATACTAAATATCCTTTTACTCATATAAATAAAAAAGAAGAATGCATTTTCTGCGATAACATCTAATCAATTATTTTGGTTTAAGTCTAGGATCTCCAGTTTAATGCTTTTTACATCTCTCCAAAAATTTTCTTTAATTTTATAGCAAATATCTATACTTTTTGACGGATTTATTGATTTTAATAATTTTGCCTTTTTAAAAATTATTCCTTTGAAAAATAGAATTGGGTCATTTTGTTGAAATAAAGTTAAACTTACATGCTCCTTATTTACTCCAATATATTTCAAGTCTTGTACAAATACATTTTTGGATTTAAAAACTGGCTCAGGATTCTGAGGCCCATATGGTTCAAATTGAGACAAAATTTTCACAAATGAGGTGGTAATTTGCCCAAAATGTATTTCTGACTCAGATAGGAATAAATTATTATTTAAAGTGTCATTATTTATGTATAATTGACTTTCAAATAACTCAACGAAATTTAAAAACTTATTCCCTTCAATTACTAATCCAGCAGCAAATTCGTGACCACCAAACTGCGAAATTAGCTCTTCGCATTTTTTTAATACTTTATAGATATTAACCCCTTTTAAAGATCGAGCAGAGCCGAAATATTTGTTGTTGTACTTGGTGAAAACAATAGTTGGCTTTGAAAACTCTTCCAATAGTCTTGATGCTATTATGCCAATTAAACCTTTATTCCAATTTTCTTTAAAAATAATAATTGACTTTTTATTGTGGTCTATTAACATTCTTGCTTCTGTTAAAGTTTTATCTTGTTCTATCTTTCTTTTATTATTTAAACTTTCAAGAAATTCAAGTTTATTTTTAAAATCATCTGTGTTTCTAGTTAAAATTAAGTCAATAGCTATTTTTGCGTGAGCCATTCTACCTGCAGAATTAATTTTCGGAGCAATTTGAAACAAAATATCGGATGAAGTTATTTTTTTACCACGATTTTTGGCCATAAAATAGCTAAAAACTGATTTGCCATTATTAATAATATCTAAACCTAATTTTGCTAGAACTCTATTTTCTTTTTCAATGGGAACAATATCTGAAATCGTAGCAATTGATACATAATCTAAATAAGATGCAGCTATTTTTTCATCTAAATTATTACTTAAGACAAATCCATGAATCAATTTGAACCCAACTGCGCATGCACAAAGCTCAGAAAACGGATAATTTGATGTCCTTATTTTATTATTTAATAATGCAACCGCTTTAGGTAAGCTTTGAGATGGCTCATGGTGATCACAAATTATGACTTCAATGTTTCTTTTATATGCATATTCTATTACTTTGTGTGAAGATGTTCCACAGTCAATGGTAATAATTAAATTTACATTTTTCTTAATAGCATCATCAATACCCAAGAAAGACATGCCATAACCTTCTTTTTCTCTATCATTTACATAATAATCACAATTTACCTTCTGATTTAGAAAAAAATCATATAGCATTGAAACCGAAGTTGTTCCATCAACATCATAATCACCATAAATTCTAATTTTTTTATTTTCTTTAATTATATTGTTAATTTTATCTATTGCTTTTTTCATATCAGTCATAAGAAATGGGTCATGAAGCATACTTAATTGAGGTCTAAAAAACTCTTTAGCCTCTGAATAAGTTTCAATTCCCCTATTTATTAGTAATTGACAGAGAACATCTGATATCTTTAAGTTTTTTTTTAATTTTTTTAATTTTTCTTTACTAATTTGTTGTTGAAAATTTAAGTTCTTCATAAATAGAATATTATTTATATGATTTTATAACTATTACAAATTCTCCTTTTGGTTTATTTATTGAAAAGTGATTTCTTAATTCTTCAATATTTCCTCTTATGCTTTCATGATATTTTTTTGAAATTTCTCTACTTATTGAAATTTCTCTATCATTTTGTAAATACAACTTCATTAAATCTAAAGTTTTAATCAACCTATGTGGTGACTCAAATAAAATTATTGTAAAGGGTGTTTCAGTCCAACTTTTAATACGTGAAATTTTTCCTTTTTTTAGCGGCAAGAACCCTTCGAAAACAAATCTTTCACATGGAAACCCAGATTCTATCAATGCGGGTATGATAGAGGTTGGGCCAGGTAAACACTCGATTTTAATTTTATTTTTTAAGCACTCCCTGAAAAGTAAAAACCCAGGATCAGAAATCCCTGGAGTTCCCGCATCTGAAATTAAAGCTATTCTAATACCTGATTTTAATTTTTCAATAATACTTTTGAGTTTTTTATGTTCATTATAATTTTGATACGAAGAGAGTTTATTTTTTATTTTGTATTGATTTAAAAGCTTTAAGGTTACTCTGGTGTCTTCAGCTAAAATTAAGTCTACATTATTTAAAACTTCTATACCCCTGAGCGTTATATCTTTTAAGTTTCCAATTGGTGATGGGATTATATATAATTTTGACATGTTTTTTTAAACAATTTAATAAATTATAATTTTAAAGAAATCGATTTTATTAGTTTTGTTATAAATTTTTTTTATGTTTAAAGAAAATTCAAATTTGTCATCAATTAGAAAAGGTCAGATCGAAGTCATCTGCGGATCAATGTTCTCTGGAAAGACAGAGGAATTAATAAGGCGTTTAAAAAGAGCTAAGTTCGCCAAACTTAAAATCAAAACATTTAATCCCCATGTTGATAACAGGTACGGTAAAAGTAAATTAATCTCTCACAACTCGACTGAGATCAAATCGTTAACTATTAAAAAATCTCACGAGATACTTGATTTATACGATAATGTTGATATTGTAGGAATTGATGAAGCGCAGTTTTTAGATGACGAACTTCCTAACATTTGTAACGCCCTTGCTGACAGAGGTGTTAGAGTTATTGTAGCAGGTTTAGATATGGATTATTTAGGTAAACCTTTCGGCGTAATACCCAAAATAATGGCAATTGCAGAATTTGTAACTAAAGTTCATGCTGTATGTGTTGGTTGTGGGGATATTGCCCTAAATTCACATAGAACAAGCTTATCCAAAAATTTAGTTGAAATTGGAAGTGAAAAAAATTATCAAGCACTTTGCAGGATGTGTTTTATCAAAAAGAATAAATAATGCTTTTTTTTCAAATTAGTTTAAGAAATCTTACTGAGTTATGCAACGGGAGGTTTAATGGAAATAACATTGACTTCTCAGTTAATAGCATTATTTTTGACAGTAGAGCCTCAAATTTATCAAAAAAAGCAATTTTTGTTGCCTTGAACGGAGAAAACCATGACGGCCACGATTATATAGAACACTTGTATAATTTCGGATTAAGATGTTTTATGGTGAATACCAGTTATCAAATAATAAATAAAAAAGCAAATTATATTGTTGTTAAAGACACTCTCGACGCGTTTCAGCTATTTGCAAAACAGCACAGGTTAAAATATAATATTCCTATAATAGGGGTAACTGGAAGTTATGGAAAGACTATTGTTAAAAATTGGCTTTCAGAGTGTTTAAGCAAAAAATTTAAGGTTGTTAATAGTCCGAAAAGTTATAATTCTCAGATAGGAGTTCCCCTTTCGTTACTTAAAATTGATGACCATGACGAAATTGGAGTATTTGAGGCTGGTATATCCAGATATAATGAAATGCGGGCAATTGGGAAAATTATATTACCAACAATAGGAATTTTTACAAATATAGGAAATGAGCATTCTGAAAATTTTTTTTCTATTAAAGAGAAGGTTCAAGAAAAGCTTTTGTTGTTTAATAAAAAAACCTCTGTTTTATACTGTAAAGATTACAAGGAAATTGATGATCAAATTAAATTAAAAAACTTTAAAGAACTTATTTCTTGGTCAACCTATGATAGGTCAGCAAATTTTTTTGTTCAGATAAAGACCATTTTAAATAAGACTGACGTTATAATTGATAATAACGAATCTAGTTTTAAATTTAAAACCTCTCTTACTAAGAAACCTGATATAGAAAATTGCATTCATGTAATATGCTCTCTTTTATTTTTAAAACTAAAAGAAAGTTATATTACTAATGCTGTCAAAAGATTAACAACTTATCAACAGGGCCTTAAAATGAAAGGCGGAAATAATCAAAACATTATTATCAATGATAACAACCCTTTAAGTATTGACTCAGTTAAAATAGGGGTTGAGTTTTTAAAAAAACAAAATGTCAATAAGCAATCAATTTTAATTTTATCAAAGCCAAAAAAAAACAAATACCATCCTGATTCTTTTTTTAAAAGACTTGCTCTTATAGCCAAAGAATATAAATTAGATTTATTCATAGGAATTGGTGCCTTTTTTAAATCTATTGAAAATTACATTCCAAATTCCGTTTACTTCGTAAGTCAAAAATCTTTTATTAGAAGATTTCAAAATATAATATCTAATTCAGGTATTCTTATTTGCGACGAGAATATTACTTCATTAAAGACACTCTCTAATGTATTTGAAAAAAAAATACATGAAACTTGTTTAGAAATAAGTCTAAACTCTTTAACTAAAAACTTTCATTATTACAAAAATAAACTGTCTGATGAGACCAAAATTATGGTAATGGTTAAATCTTTTTCATATGGATACAGCTCCTATGAAGTAGCCAAACAACTTGAATATAACGGAGTTGACTACTTTGCAGTTGCATATACAGATGAAGGAGTTGTGCTCAGAAAAAAAGGTATCAAATCTAGAATATTAGTTTTAAACTCAAGGGGTGAAAATCTAAATAAGATGATTGAATTCTCATTAGAGCCTAATATTTATGATTTTGATCAGCTATGTAAAATTCTTGAACAGTTAAAAGTGAAAAATATAAAGGGCTTTCCTGTCCATATTGAAATTGACACAGGCATGAATCGTTTGGGCTTTAAGGAGTATGAACTTGAAAAGCTTATTAATGCTATTAAATTAGAAAAACAAATAAAAATAATCTCTGTATTTAGTCATTTAACAAATAGTAGCAGAAAAAAATGTAGTTATACAAAAAAACAAATCACTAGTTTTTCTAGAATTTGTGAATTAATTTCTAACGCACTTAATTATAGTTTTCAAAAACATATACTAAACTCTGCGGGAATTGAAAACTATAATTATGCAGCGTTTGATATGGTTAGGCTAGGTATTGGACTATATGGTTTTGGCAGTAAGTCTCTTGAAAATATAAGTTCTTTTAAGTCTATTATATCTCAAATCAAATATGTTAAAAAACATGAGTTTATTGGATATAACAAAAACTTCAAAGCTGAAAATCCAATGAAAATTGGAATAGTTCCAGTTGGTTATGCTGATGGCTTAAGTAGAAAATTAAGTATTAATAATGGGTGCTTATATTTAAATGGAAAAAAAGCTAAACTTGTAGGCGATATATGTATGGATATGTGCATGATTGATCTGTCTAAACATAAATATATCAATATTGGTGATGAGGTAATTATCTGGAATAAACAAAAACACATCAGTGATATAGCAAAAAAATCTGAAACCATTTGTTATGAGGTTCTGACAAATTTATCTCCAAGAATAAAAAGAGTTTTTATTGAAGATTAATTTCTTTTTGTAAATTAATAAATATTGAATACATTATTGAAAAATACAACACCCCCACCTGTCTCTCAAAAACACTCTCGGTGAGAAATCCAAAAAAAGAAATAGATAAAAAAATAAAAGCAATATCATTAGGCTGAACTTTAAATAATGGATATATAACTAGATATAAAATCAAGCTGAAACCAATAAACCCAAGCTCAGCAAATGATTGCATAAATTGATTATGGTAATTAAAATTTCTCTTATAAATCAACTCCATTTCAGATCCATTCCAGAGTTTTACTTGATTGCTTTTTAATCTTGATTTTAAAACATTATCAGCCATATCTACCCCAAGACCTAAAATAAAATTTGATTTGATAATACTAGCGCCTATGTTCCATATATACGCCCTTGGGTTTGTGCTTCTTTGATTTTTTTGTATGAGAAAGGATTTAGCCTCTACAGCCAAGTCTTTAAACCTATTTTTTGAGTATTTATTTGAAAATATTATCAGTAAAGAAAATAGTGTAAATGAAAAAAAAGTTGCTAGAGGTCTTATTCTTTGATTTTCTAAAAACCGATTAATTAGAATAATTGTATATGTTACAATCATTATTATAATAAAGATTCTTGACAAGAGTAATAGTATAGAGAGAATAATTAATGTTAAATAGAAATACCAAGCTTTATTTTTTTTATAAGAGTTATTATATATTTTTCTTTCGATTAAAAAGAAACTTGTCAAATATATCCATGATTTATAAAATGCCTGATTGGTCATTAGATGTGTGAGATCTTTATAAAAAAAACTGCCTGCATGGTTAAACAGAATATTATCAATTAATGAACCGAGCAAGTCTATAGTGGCTGAAATTAAAACTATTATTAGAAAAAAGTTTATTACATAATTCAATTTCTCCTTTGACAAAAACCCCTTATACATTGTAAATATTGGAATCAATAGTAATGGTAGTTTTAAAATAAAATCTTTTAACACAAATTTATAATTTAGCGAACATGCCCCTCTTATCACTAGTGTCAAAAAAAATAAATTTAATACCACTATAATGCTTAAATAATTATATTTTATTTTAAACCCATTTTGATATAAATGAATTATAAAAATCGACCCTAAATATAAAATACTAGTGAATGTTAAACCTTTAATTGTATCTGATATAAATATTGATACAAAAGCCAATATAAGCGCTGTTATTCTGTGGTGGTCTAAATTAGCACTTACTCTAATCATTTATCGATAAAATTGAATAATATTTTGCAGTATCAGATAAAACTGAAATAGACTCTAATACGGCTTCATCATAATTTAACGATGACTTAATGGCCCCCTCTCTGTAATGGCTCCTTACTAAAAGCTCCTGAGAAATATATTTTAAAATTTCATCTTTATGTTTATATATATCATTTTTCTTTAAATCATTTAATAATTTTTCAACGTCACTCAATGGGTCTTGCAGCTTTGAGTATTCTTTTTTAGACACTTCCACTAAATCCGAAAAAGATTGCTCTGTCTGTGTTTTATACTTTAAGTCTTTATCTGAAACAAAATCAACAAAGTTCTCATAATTTATATAATCATCTTTTTGATCAAAATCTATGGGAAATGTATCATTCAATAAAAAATATTCTGTGGCATAATCAAAAATTAGTTGATTAGAAATTAATGAAATTAAAATTTCAGGAGCTTCTGTAATTTTAATACGAATATCTGGGTCTATCCCCCCTCCGTCGTAGACTTTTCTTCCATTTAGAGTATAAAACTCATTTTTTAATGAGTCTGGAGTTTTTCCAACACTACCATTTTTGTTTTTATTTGAATAGTCTAATGC
Organism: Flavobacteriales bacterium; assembly: GCA_002692065.1. Classification (GTDB taxonomy): domain Bacteria; phylum Bacteroidota; class Bacteroidia; order Flavobacteriales; family UBA7430. The sequence goes on from NZJX01000011.1 coordinate 128,587, forward strand.
TTGTATGCATCTTCCACTTGGGGTATAATATTTTGCAACTGTAACTTTTAATTGAGAATTGTAACTTAATTTTCTAGTCTGCTGCACAAGACCCTTTCCAAAACTTTTCTGACCAATTATTACAGCCCTATCAATATCTTGGAGAGTGCCTGAAACTATTTCTGAGGCTGAGGCTGATGATTGATTAATTAAAATAACCAATGGTATTTCTTTATCTACGGGTTCTTGTCTTGTTTTATATGATTTATCCCAGTCATCTATTTTTCCTTTTGTTGAAACGACTTCTAAACCTTTAGCCATAAATAAATTACAAATATTAATTGATTCGTTTAGTAGCCCGCCAGGATTACCTCTCAAATCTAAAATTAAACCTTGTAAGTTATTTTGTTTCTTTAAACTTAAAATCGCTCTTTTCACCTCATTGGCGCAGTTTCTAGTAAAGCTTCTTAGCTTTATGTACCCTATATTGTCTGAGACAACACCCTTGTATGGAATAGAATTAACTTTTATTTTATCTCTAGTTAGTTTTTTTGTTAGATATTCACTATTACCCCTTCTTTCTATTAATACTTCTACGCCTATTCCTGGCTGCCCTTTCAAAATAGAGCTAACCTCCTCTGTTGACTTTCCCTTAACTGAATTTCCATCTATTTCAATTAATTTGTCTCCCGCAACTAAACCCGATATATCAGCTGGGAAGCCTTTATATGGCTCAACAATTATAACGTAGTCATCTTTTTTTCTAATTACAGCCCCTATTCCTCCATATTGTCCTGTTGTTTGAAATTTAAAATCTTCAATATCTGACTCTGGAATATATGTGGTATACGGGTCTAACTCTTTTAACATTGAGTTAATAGCCGTCTCTACCATTTTTGCGGGCTGAACTTTATCCACATAAAAAATATTAACTTCTTTGAATAAAGTATTGAAAATATCAAGATTTTTACTGACTTCAAAATATTCTGTGTCATTTGAAAATGAAATTAGAATGCTTGAGCATAAAGCTAAAGGAAGTAGAAATAAAAAAAACTGTTTCTTCATAATTTTATTTTTAAGGTAATGGGTCGTAGCCACTTCCGCCCCATGGGTGGCAATTAAGGACTCTTTTAAATATAAACGTTAATGCTTTAAAAAAATTATACTTTTTAAGTGCCGCTATTGAGTAACTTGAACATGTTGGTGTAAACCTACATGTAGGAGAAAATAAAGGAGATATTAGCCTTTGATAAAACTTTATAAAAAGAATAAAAAAATAATTAATCATTTAATTGATGAATTAAAATATTAAAGATTGCTTTTAATGAAACTATTGTTTCAATATATGGTTTTCTTTTTGAATTATAAATTAATACTGCTTGTAATTTCGTGTTAGTATTATTGTATATAAAATTTTTAAAAGTTCTGTATGCTTCTTTTATTTTTCTTTTGATTAAATTTCTATCTACAGCTCTTGGAAAGTTTTTTTTAGGTACACTTATTCCTAATCTCAGAGGAAAGCGCTGATTAACCTTTTGATTGGTTTTTTTCCAAATTAATATGAATTCTTCGTAATATATTTTCTTTCCATTTTTTAAAATTTCCGAAAAAAAAACCTTATTGTTTAACCTCTCTTCCTTACAAAATGTATTTCTCATAATAACTTTTTACAAAAAATTACTTTTTTTTATTTACTTTATTCAAATACTGCTCTAAAGCCATAGACATTGAGGGGGCTGTCTTGGTTGGGGCTTCTATATTAACTTTTAAGCCTACTTCTTTTGCTGCTTTGATAGTTGTTTTTCCAAAAGCGGCAATTCTTGTGTTATTCTGAATGAAATTCGGAAAATTTTTTTTAAGCGATTTTATTCCTGATGGGCTAAAAAATACTAATAAATCATAAAAAACATTTTCAAGGTCGGATAAGTCGCTGCAAACTGTTTTAAATAAAATTGCTCTTTTATAATTTATATCATTTTTATCTAGTTCATTTGGTATTGTTTCTTTCAATAAATCAGAAGAAGGGAGTAAAAACTTTTCATTTTTATGTCTATTTATTAAATCGATCAAATCAGAAAAGTCATGACTTCCATAATATATTTTTCTTTTTCTGTATGTTATATATTTTTGTAGATATAGAGCTATTGCTTCAGATAAACAAAAATATTTCATTGTCGAGGGCACTTCAAATCTCATTTCTTCAGCAACTCTAAAATAGTGATTTACAGCGTTTCTGCTAGTTAATATGACGGCGGAGTGATCAGTAAAACCAACTTTTTGCTGCCTAACTTGAGAGGCTGAAAGGTTCTCTAAATGAATAAAGGGCCTAAAGCTAATACTAACTTTTTTTTTTCTTGCTAACTCAAAATATGGAGAAGCGCTATTAACCGGTTGGGGTTGGGAAATTAAAATAGATTTTACTTTCAAAACTAATTTGTTTGATTATAGCCTTTTTAGGATAAACTAAACACTCAAGTTAATTCTTATCCACAAAAAAGGCATTAATTCAAGAAGGCAAAAATACAAAATAATATAAAATATTCCTAAACTATAATTTCTTGAAAAATATAATCCTGTAAATACCTTGGAAATTAAATAACTGATAAACGAAAACTTAAATAAAAAAGTTAAATTATCAATATTTAGCTTATTATTTAAAAAATATATTATTGTAAGAAAAACAATTGGAGTAAAAAAATAATTGAAAAAAGATAATTCATAATTAACAAAACGCTTAAATATATTTTTACTCTCAAATAAAACACCCAAAATGAAGGCTATAAACCACCTAATTATGGCTATGAAAACTATTGTAAATAAAACCTTATAACTCCCCTCTAGTATGTTTTTTGAAAAATAATTCAAATACGCCTTTAATATATAAAATAAAATGTATGCAGTTTGAATTGTGGTTAATACAGGAAAAATTATGTTTTTTTTGTACCCCTCTTGGGCTCTTAAATATTCATTACTATAAATTAGTTTTAAATACGACAATACTAATTTTCTATTATCATAGTATAAAAAAAGATATATCATTAAAATAAAAAAAAACATAACTAACTCCAAACTTGACTGTGGTTCTTTTCTTAAGATTTCTTTCATTTAAATATTTTTATGCCCAATCAATATAAATTAGAAGATTCTTTGTTAATATAAATTAACAATAATAACTTTGTAAAAATATTAAATTTTAATGTATATGGATTTATTTGAATCTCCTGATTATTATAATATAGAATCATTATTTTCTGAAGAACACATTATTGTAAGAAACTCGACAAGGGATTGGGTAAAAAGAAATGTTTCTCCTATTATAGAAAATGCATGTCAAAGTTCTAAATTTCCTAAACAAATTATTTCTGGGCTAGGTGAAATTGGAGCTTTTGGGCCATATATTCCTGAAAAATATGGTGGAGCAGGCCTTGATCAAATCTCATATGGCTTAATAATGCAAGAATTAGAAAGAGGAGACTCGGGAATTAGGTCAACCGCTTCGGTTCAATCCTCATTGGTAATGTTCCCAATTTTCGAATATGGAAGCGAAGAACAGAAATTAAAATATCTACCAAGACTTGCCTCTGGCGAAATTGTTGGGTGCTTCGGTCTAACTGAGCCTGAATTTGGCTCAAATCCCGCTGGAATGCAATCTAATTTTACTGATAAAGGGGATTATTATCTTTTGAACGGTTCTAAAATGTGGATTTCTAATGCTCCATTTGCTGATATTGCAATAGTTTGGGCTAAAAATGAACAAGGAAGAATTGAAGGTTTAATAGTAGAAAGGGGCATGGAAGGGTTCTCAACTCCGAAAACTGAAAATAAATGGTCTTTAAGGGCTTCTGATACGGGAGAGCTAGTTTTCGATAATGTAAAAGTTCCAAAAGAAAACCTTTTACCTAACAAAAGTGGTTTAGGTGCTCCTCTTGGTTGTTTAGATTCTGCTAGATATGGGATAGCATGGGGAGGAATTGGAGTTGCAATGGACTGCTACTTCACAGCTCTTAAATACTCAAAAGAACGGGTTCAATTTGACAAACCTATAGCTGGCTTTCAGCTTCAGCAAAAGAAGCTTGCTGAAATGATCACCGAGATCACCAAAGCGCAGCTACTAACTTTAAGGTTGGGTCAACTTAAAAACGAAAAGCGAGCTACTTCAGCTCAAATATCTATGGCAAAAAGGAATAATGTTGAAATTGCTATTAAGATTGCTAGAGATGCAAGACAAATTTTAGGGGGAATGGGAATAACTGGAGAATACCCAGTTATGAGGCATATTATGAATTTAGAATCAGTTGTTACTTATGAAGGAACTCATGATGTCCACCTTTTAATTACTGGTCTTGATATAACAGGGCTTAATGCCTTCAAATAAATTAATTCATAAAATTAACAAGCTCTTTTTTTACTTTATTTACTTTAAATTTTAAATCTCTAAGAGTTTCTTTTATTTCTCCATGTGATCTAATTTTTTTACATATAGAAAAATAAAACTTGATCTTTGGTTCTGTTCCTGAAGGCCTGATTGAAACCTTCAATCCTTCTTCTGTTAAAAATTGAAGCATATCTGTTTTAGGAAACCCCTTATAACTTAGATAATCTCTTTTTTCTGAAATTTTTTTATTCAAAATTTTTCCAGGAAATTTCGTTCTAAAACCTTGCATCAAATTTTTAATCTCTTGATTTCCTTTTTTTCCTTTTTTAACAAATGACATCATATCCTCATAAAACACACCATAATTTAAATATATTTCATGGAGAAATTTTATAATACTGGTTTTATTTTCGTTTAACCAAGCGTACATTTCTGAGATAATTACTGAGGCTGTTACTGCATCTTTATCAAGGACATAATTGCCCATTAAATACCCGTAGCTCTCCTCTGCAGCGAATAAAAATTTCTTTTTATTTTTATTTTCTAAAATAACATTTGCCATATACTTAAAACCAGTTAAAGTTTCATGTGTTATAATATCATATCTTGACGCCATCTCTTTTAACAAGTCCGAAGTAACCACTGACTTTATTATGTAATTATTTGCCTCAAGCCTATTTTGATCTTTAAGATTCAATAGTAAATAATTTAATATCAATGCGCCTGTTTGATTTCCATTTAGCAATATATACCCCTCTTCGTTATCTTCTTTTACCGCGACACCAACTCTATCTGAGTCTGGGTCTGTTCCAAAAACTAAATCAATATTGTTTTTTTTAGCTAATTTAATTGCTAAATTCAGTGCTTCAGGCTCTTCAGGGTTTGGAGAGATGACTGTGGGAAAGTCTCCACTTATTAAATCTTGTTCTTTAGTCGTTAAAATGTTATTAAAGCCAAGGTATTTCAAAGCTTTTGGTATTACCTTAACCCCAGTCCCGTGAAGACCTGTATATACGATTTTAAGCTGTTTTGATGATGTGTTTTTTGAAAATGAATATTTGAGCTCTTTTATTTTAGTAAAAAAATCTTGATCAATATTTGGAATTGAAACTTTTACCAACTTTGCTTGTTTAACTGGATCTTGAGTTGTTGTATTATTAAATTTTCTATTTAAACTCTGTTTTAATTGAAAGTTGAATTTTTTTAAAAACTCAAATACTTGAAGAAAGCTTATTTGATTTATTATATCTATGAGTATAGTGTCTTTTGGCGATGTAATTTGATTGCCCGGCTTATCAAAAACTTTTAACCCATTATACTCTTTTGGATTATGAGATGCAGTAAATACCAAACCTAAATCACACTTTTTTTCTATAACTAAAAATGACAACATTGGAGTGGGCTTTAATTCTTCAAAAATCTCTACTTCAATGTTATTCAAATAAAAAACTTTAGCCGCTAGTTTTGCAAAAAATTCTGATTTATTTCTAGAATCATATGCAATTGCTATACAAGGGCGCTCCTTCTTTTTTAGATTTAAATTTCCTAATAAGAATCTAACTATACCTAAGCAAGCTCTTGAGACAGTATATTTATTTATTCTATTTGAACCAACACCCATTACACCCCTCATTCCACCTGTACCAAAGTCTAAATTTCTATAAAAAGAATCCTCCAGCTCTTCAGGGTTGTTTATTAAAGATTTGATTTTTCTTTGATCCGACTTATCCTCTATGTTGTCTAACCAAAATTCTGCTTTTTTAATTAATTGACTGATCATAAGGTTTCTTTTTAAAAAAAATATTTAAAACAACACCAAGTAATAGTAAAAATATACCAAATAATGCTTGGATAGAAAATTTTTCGTCAAATATAAAATATCCAAATATCAAAGCAAAAATTGCTCCGATATATTTAAATATCATAATACTTCCTGAAGGTTGTGACTGTATACCTTTTGTCATATAAATTTGAGCAATTTGAGAAAAAAAACCAACACAAATTAAATAGAAAAACTCCTCCTTAGTGGGAAATTTCCAATTGAAAAATGATAATATTGACATTATTGGTGTTGATATTAAGGGAAAATAAAAAACTGTTACTAAATGATGATCTGTGTTTTTTAATTTTACTATACAGAAATAAGCTAATCCGGAAAAAACTGAAGAAATAATTCCAACCATCACATAATTAATTGGAATTTGATTTGATTCATCAAACCCTTTTATAAACACAACGCCAATGAATGAAACAAAGAAAAAAAGCCATTGTTGGGGGGTTATTTTATCTTTTAAAAAAATAGACGTAAAAATAATTGTAAATATTGGAGATAAATATTGTATTATGACAGCTATTGCAAGTGGAGTTTTATGTAAAGTAATGAAAAATAGAGTTAATGCGATTGTTCCGAATACACCCCTTAAAATTAAAATTTTTTTATTCCTACCAAAAGGCTTTATATTTTTATGCCTTAATAAAACTATCATGTATATTAATGAAAATATTGATCTAAAAAAAACTAGCTCAAAAACAGGAATTCTATTTAGCTCTTTAACTAAAACATTCATTAATGAAAACATTAATGCAGCAAATATCATATACCACGGTCCCTTGTTCATATTAAGTAAACTATAAGATATTAATTAACATTAATGTTTATTTCGAAAAACAAAATTATTATCTTCGTTAAAATGATTAAAACAAACAGAAACTATCAGTCTCATCATTCTGCTATAATTGAAGATGGCTGTCAGATTGGAAGTGGCACTAAAATTTGGCATTTTTCTCACATAATGAAAAGCTGTATTATAGGAGATAACTGTTCTCTTGGCCAAAATGTGGTTGTTTCTCCAAAAGTAATTATTGGCAATAATGTTAAAATTCAAAATAATGTATCTATTTTTACTGGCGTGATCTGCGAAGATAATGTTTTTTTAGGTCCCTCTTGTGTCTTTACTAATATAAAAAACCCTAGGTCAGAGATAAACAGAAAAGATTCGTTTGTGTCTACAATAGTTTCTTCTGGAGCATCAATTGGGGCGAACGCAACTATTATTTGTGGAATTACTATTGGTAGATATTCTATGATAGGTGCTGGTGCTGTTGTCACAAAAAGCGTTTCTCCTTATGCTCTTGTTCAAGGAAACCCGGCTAAACAAGTGGGTTGGGTAAGTGAGTGTGGTGAAAGGTTAAATTTTAAAAACTCTCTAATTTCAACATGTGAGGTTTCAGGTGAAAAATACATTTTGAATAATAATAATATAAAAAAAATACAATGAGGTTTGCTCTGATGGGTTTAGCTGGATATGTTGCTAAAAAGCATGTTTTTTCAATAAAGAAAACTAACAACTTTTTAGTAGCTGCAATGGATCCAAATGACAATGTTGGATTTATTGACAGTTATTTTGATAATGTTACTTTTTTTACAAAGTTTGAAAGATTTGACAGGTTTATTGAAAAACTAAATAATGCTAACGATGGAATAGATTATATTTCTGTATGCACCCCTAATTATTTACACGACTCTCATATTAGATCTGCTTTAAAATGGAACTCTAATGCTATATGTGAAAAACCGCTTGTTTTGAGCCCATGGAATTTAGATTCTATAAGCAGGCTGGAAAAAACTTTTAATAAATCAGTTTATCCTATACTTCAATTAAGGCTTCATCCGAGTATAATAAAACTAAAAGAAAAAATCACAAACTGTTCTAGAGCAAAAATTTATGATGTTGAATTAACTTATATTACCCCACGAGGTCCTTGGTATTATTCATCTTGGAAAGGGCAAAGTTCTATGTCTGGCGGAATTGCCACAAATATAGGAATTCACTTTTTTGATATTTTAATTTGGATCTTTGGTTCTGTTAAAAAAAGTATTCTCCATATCAAATCACATGACAGGTGTTCCGGTTTTCTTCAACTTGAAAAAGCAAACATTCGTTGGTTTCTATCTATTGACAAGTTTACCCTTCCAAAAGAGACTGAAAATTCCAAAGCGTACAGGTGTATAAAAATAGACAATGAAGTTTTTGAATTCTCTGACGGTTTTGAAAATTTACACCTAGACTCATATAAAAATATTCTTTCAAATAATGGCTTTACCCTCGATGACGCTAGGCCCTCGATAGAAATAACTCACAAAATTCAATCAAGCAATGCAATTGGCTTAAAGGGGGAATATCACCCTTTTTCTAAACTAATATTTAACAATCATCCATTTAAACATATATGATTACCGAGAACTCTAATAAAAAACTCTTTCTTTTTGACGCCTTTGCTCTGATTTACAGGTCCTATTTTGCGTTTATTAAAAACCCACGAGTTACATCAAAAGGGTTAGACACCTCAGCTATTTTTGGTTTAATTAATACTATATTAGAAATTAAATCTAAAGAAAAACCAACACATTGGTGTTTTTGTTTTGATTCTTCTGAGCCAACAGAAAGGCACATAGAATATTCACAATATAAAGCTCAGAGAGACGCTATGCCTGAGGGTATTTCTGAGGCTATTCCTTATATTTTTAAGATATTGGAAGCTATGAACATCCCTGTTTTGTCTATGCCGGGTTATGAGGCAGACGACATTATTGGCACTGTAGCAAAAAAAGCGGCAAAAGAGAATTATATGGTTTACATGATGACTCCAGATAAGGACTTTGCTCAACTTGTTTCTAAAAATATAAATATATATAAACCCGCATATAAAGGAGGTGGTCCTCAAATATTGGGAGTTTTAGAGGTTAAGAAAAAATTTGAAATTAAACAAATATCACAGGTAATAGATTACCTAGGAATGACTGGTGACGCCTCAGATAATATCCCTGGAATTCCTGGCGTTGGTGATAAGACTGCAAAAAAACTTATTCAAGAATTTGGTGGAGTTGAAGGGGTTTATGGTAATATTGAAAAAATATCCGGCAAGCTTAAAGAAAAAGTTTTAAATAATAAAAAACTTTGTCTACTATCAAAAAAACTAGTTACCATAAATGTTAACGTTCCTATAAATTATAATATAGACAAATTTCGCCTAAAAAATTTTAATACTGAAAAATTAAAAATAATTCTTAAAACTCTTGAATTTAATGCTCTTTTATCAAAATTAACTCCTAAGCCATTAGATTCTTTAAATAATGAACAAAAGACAATTTATAATTCTGAAAATAAAATTGATACGCTAAATTTGTTTTCTTCTCATAATGTTTCTTTACCTAAGCTCGAAAAAAAAGTAAAAAACTCTTCATTATTTAAATCTATTACTGATGTTGATGAATTGACTAAAATTGTCTCTAAAATAAAAATCTCTTGTGTTTTTTCTTTTAAAATTTTTTACAGTAATGAAATTATTGCTGGAATTTCGATTTGTTATAACGGAAATTATTCATATTACGTTCCTTTGAATGCTAAATATGATAAAGCTTCTTCATTAATAGGTTTAATTAAAAGTGTTTTTGAAGATTCAAATGTTCTTAAGGTGGGGCATAACCTTAAACATCAAATTAATATATTAAAGCGTGTTGAAGTTTTTGTAAAAGGACCTTTATTTGACACTATGATTGCTAGCCATTTGATTAATTCTGAATCAAATAATAATTTAAAGATTCTTTCTGAGTCTATTGTAGACTATCAAATTGAAAATATTAACTATGAATATGCTATAATTCAGTTAATTAAAGGGGCTCCAACTAATAGCCAACTTTTAGACTATTCCTGTGAAATGTCTCTTTTACCTTACAAGCTTATGATTCATTTTAAAAAAGAATTAACTGATAATGATTTAAATTATTTATTTTACAAAGTTGAAATGAATTTAATTTATGTCTTGGCAAGTATGGAAAAAACTGGGGTTAAAATTGACGTTGAATACTTAGATGATTTCTCAAAAAAACTTTATAAACTTATTAAAAAATCTGAAAATGAAATTTTTAAATTAGCAAAAGAAAAATTTAATTTGTCTTCTCCAAAACAACTTGGGGTGGTTTTATTTGAAAAAATGAAAATAATTCCTAATGCAAAAAAAACAAAAAGTGGACAATATTCAACATCGGAGATTTCTCTTTCTAAGCTTTCAAAAAACCACCCAATAATAAATTTAATTTTAAACCACCGTTCACTGGAAAAACTAAGGTCTACATATGTTGAGTCTCTTCCTTCACTAATAAATAAAAATACAGGAAAGATTCACACAACCTTCAATCAATCAGTCACTTCTACCGGCCGTCTTTCTTCAACCAAACCTAACTTACAAAATATTCCTATTAAAACCCTTCTTGGTAAAGAGGTGAGGAAATCCTTTATCGCTAGCGATAAAAATAATGTTTTAATTTCTGCAGATTACTCTCAAATTGAACTCAGAATTATTGCTGAAATGAGTGGTGATGACAATATGATTAATGCATTTAGAAAAAATGCTGATATACACACCTCTACTGCAGCAAAAATATTTAATGTACCTATTGAAAGCGTTTCAAAAGAAATGAGATCAAATGCAAAAGTTGTAAATTTTGGCATCATTTATGGGGTTTCTGCTTTTGGTTTAAGTCAACAAACAAATCTATCTAGAAAAGAGGCGGCTGAAATTATAAAAGCCTACTTTCAATCTTTTCCTAAACTTAAAAATTTTATGGAAAATCAAATTTCTTTTGCTGTAAAATATGGATTTGTGAAAACATTATTGAATAGAAGGCGGAATTTAATCAGTATTAATTCTTCAAACTCTTTTGTTAGAAGTCATGCGGAAAGAAATGCTATCAACTCTCCTATTCAAGGTAGCGCTGCTGATATAATTAAGATAGCAATGGTTAATATTTATAAACAAATTTTGTCTAAAAATTTATCTTCTAAATTAATTATTCAGGTTCACGACGAATTAATATTTGATAGCCCAATTGAAGAGGTTTCTATTATTAAAAGTATTATAAAAAAAGAAATGGAGAGCGCAGTAAAAACTAATGTTCCTTTAACTGTTGAAATAGGAGTTGCTAAGAATTGGTTAGGGGCTCATTAAATTTATTTTATTGAAACCTAAATAACCTTGATCTAAATCTGTTAATTTTTTGTACCCCAATTTTTTTAAGATAGATATTGCTATAACTGACCTATAACCTGCTTGGCAATGAATAATATACTGTTTTTTTTTATCTAACATTTTATAATTATCATATATACAACTTAAAGGTAAGTTTTTTGCATCATTAATTTTACTAAAATTATATTCGTCTTTCTCTCTAACATCAATGATACTATTAAAACTATTATTTTTTTTACTTAATAATTCCTTTGCTGATATTTGATTAATTAACGATATTTCTTCTCCACAATTTTGCCATTCTTCTAGACCACCATCTAAAAAACCAACTACATTATCAAATCCTACTCTTGATAATCTAATTAAGGCTTCTTTTTTATTTTCATTATTACAAATTAATAAAATTTTAGTTTTTGGATTTTTTAAAATTTGCCCTACCCATGGGGCAAATCTTCCGTTTAATCCAATAAAAATTGAACCTAAAATATGTCCTTCTATAAAATTTTTTTGATGTCTAACATCTAATACTAATGCTCCACTTTTTTTTTCTTTTTTAAACCTATCAATACTTAAATTAAATGGTTTTTTGGTTATTTCTGATATTTTAGAAATATTATTTGATTTATTAAGTTTTACATTTTTTATAAAATATTTTGGTTGTGCTGAAATATCTTTAGTTACTATTTTTATAAATTCATCTTTAGATATACTTAAATTAAGTGCAAAATTTTTAATTTTTTGATTTTTTAATGTATCAAATGTTTTATTACTTATGTTTTTTCCACATGTTGATCCTGCTCCATGAGCTGGATATATTATTATATCATCATTTAATGGTAAAATTTTATTTTTTATTGAATCATATAACATTGATGCTAACTGTTTTAATGAGAAATTTGAGCTCACAGCTAGATCTGGTCTTCCTACACTGTTAATAAATAATGTGTCACCTGTAAAAATAGAATGTTGTTTATTATTTTTATCAAATAATAAATAACAAGAAGATTCCATTGTATGTCCTGGGGTATGTAATAATTTAATTTTTACACCTCCAAATTTTATCTCATCATTATCATTTAGTTTAACAAAATCAAAGTTTGTTTTTGCATTAGGTCCAAATATTATTTTTGATTTGGTTAATTTTGATAATTCAAGATGGCCTGAGACAAAATCAGCATGAAAATGAGTTTCTAAAATATATTTAATTTTTAAATTATTCTTCTTAGCGTAATTTATATATTTAAATGGTTCTCTCAAAGGGTCTATTAAAACAGCCTCATTTCCTGATGATATTATATAAGAAGCTTCAGATAAACAATTTGTGTAGATTTGTTTAATTATCATTATTACATGTTACTTTTTAAAAATAACATTAATTCGCTTTTACCTCTAGGTTTACTAACTATTTTCATGTTTTTGTCTAAAATAAAATAAGTTGGTGTTTTATTTATTTTGTAATCCTTACAAACAGGAGAGTCATAATTTTTAAATTGTGATACATTAATCCAGTTAAATTTCTTCTCATTTAATACTTTATTCCATTTTTCTCTATTAACATCTAGGGCTACACCTATTACTTCAAGACCTTTAGTTTTATATTCATTATAAACTGGAACAAATCCTGGTAAATCTCTCATACAATGAGGACAATGTGTTGCCCAAAACATTACAATAGTATAAATATTTTGTTTACAAGTATTTTTTAGATTGATTAATGATCCTAAATTGTTTTTTATTGTAAAATCAGGAGGAATATTACCTATTTGTAAATTTTTAAATAGTTTAGCTTTTTGTTTTAATAAATCATTTATTTGAATTTCCCCACATGCTTCTCCATAAAAGTATTCCTCCATAATATATGTAGCAACATCCTCTAATCCTGAACCATAAAACCCGTCCAATAAATTATATAATGCGAATTCAAAAACTTTTTCATTTGATTTTGCTTTATTCATAATTTCATCAACAGCGTTATAATAACCAGATTCCGTGTGACCACTATGTTTAATTATATAATCTTGAAATCTTTTTGAATAAACTTTTGATCTTATAAATGACTCATTATTGAAATCTAAATCTGAGAAATATTTAAATTTATCACCAGGGAAATTCGGACTAGTAGCTAATTGAGTTTTTGAAAAATAAGTATTAGGATTTTTACTAACTAGAGTAGTTGTAAAGTTAGATAAATCTTTTTCTAACTGAGAAATTTTATTAGACAATTCATTAACCTTAATATCATTTCCTTCTTTTCTAGCTTGACCTCTTTGTCTTTTAAAGTTTTTTATTTGATTTTGAATTACATTATCTTTTGATTTAAACTCTCTTAATGCTAAGTTTTCATTGGAAATTAAAATTTTAACCCCGTCCTCTAATTTTGGTTTATTAAATTCTAGTGATAATTTCTGTTCAACTGAATTTAAGATTATGTCAAGAGTATTTTTGTCATTAATTAAACCTATTTTATAATAACCAATAGGGTATTTTTTAAATTTAAAAAAAAATGAGCTTTGAGAATTAACTCTAGTACTATCTATTATGTAAGCGTAATTTCCTTCTGTTCTATATAAATTAACTTGTTTACCTACTTGTCTGGGAATATTAAATTTTCCATAAATTGATTGGGAATAAGTGTTTATGATAAAACTTAAAGTAAAAATAATTATTAATTTTTTTTTCATACGATTTATTAATTTTATTCAAAAATAGTTAAAAAAAAATTTATTTAAATAAAAAGAAATTAATAATTAATAATTAATAAAAATTTAAAAAAGATTATTAAAATTAATTAATTATGTATTATTTAAATGTTAATAAAAAAGATTATTAAAATTAATTAACATTATAAATAACAATTTTATTCATATTATATAAGTATTTAATAAGTTATTAACATGATAAATTATTTTATATTTTTTTATAAATAAATATATAAATTGTTTATAATTTATAAATAAATATTTTGATTAATTATTATTTTTTTTTTGATAATAAATTAAATAAGAATTTAAAACAATTTATAAGTAAATAATAAAATAATAATCAACACTAAAAAGTTAATAAATGAATATAATTATTGCCTCTGATCATGCTGGATATAATTTAAAAGAAAATATTAAAAAAAATATATCAAAGTTTAACCTAAACATCAAAGATGTAGGTTGTTATTCTAATGATAGTGTAGATTATCCAGTATATGCTCATAAACTTATTAAAGAATTCACTTTAAATAAATACAATTTTGGAATTCTCATTTGTGGAACAGGAAATGGAATAGCTATGACAGCCAATAAATATAAAGATATAAGAGCGGCGGTTTGCTGGAATAATGAAATAGCAAAATTAGTTAAAAAACATAATAATGCAAACATATTATGTTTACCAGCAAGGTTTATATCATTAGAAATGGCTAATAAAATTATTAATAATTTTATAAACAGTGATTTTGAGGGAGGAAGACATTTAAAAAGAATTAAAAAAATTAATAAATAACCAAATCCTAAAAATAGATATTAATAAATAAAAATTAACAATCTCTACCAAGTTTTATTTTTATTTTATTTTTTGCTGCAGTTAAAGAAATTAATTTTTTTAAATATGTATTATTTTCAACATCACTGGATAATTTTTCTTTAGTTTTATTTATTAAATCCTCTAATCTAAGTTGCATAAGTCTTAAAAGAGATTCTTGAACTAATGAAGAGAGTTTATCAACTTCTAATGGAACCCAAATATTTTTTTTACCCCAATTAGAAAGAGTGTGTTTTTCAAAGATTAACTCTACAACCTTTTTACATATATTTGGATCACTATGATTAATAAAGAAATTAAGGAGATTTTTTTTTATAGAATGGTGTAGTAATATTTCATTAAATATTTTTTTTAGTAGTTTGTTTTTTATCCAAGATTCATTTTTTTCTATTTTTTCAGACAAAGAATTTTTAATATATTCTATTATATTTATTTCTGTATTTTTACCAGAGGAAAATACTATTATATTTTCATTAGAATACTTTATCATATACTTAATTAATTGAGATTCATATATATCTTTATTTAATAAAATTTTTTCAGAGGAAATAACCTTAAGTCGATTATTAGGTTTAATAATACTATTAATATTAGAATTAATTAGTGATTCACTTATTTCTAATTTTTTTGATAAATCCTGAGAATAAACAGCTCGAGTAATGGGATCAGAAATTAAAGATATAGATAAAGAAAGCTCTTTAATTAAATTAGATCTTTTTATAGGATCTCTTTTATCTTTATCAGATATAATATTTAATCTAAAATCAATAAAATCCTTTTCATTTTCTGATAAGAAGGATTGGAGCATAAACGCACCGTGATTTTTTGCAAAGGAATCAGGGTCTTCTCCTTTAGGAAAATTTACAACTTTTAAGTTTAATCCATTTTTTAAAATTAAATTAACCCCTCTTAATGAAGCTTTTATTCCAGCCTCATCTCCATCAAAAAGTAAAGTAATATTATTAGTAAACCTTGAAATAAGTTTAATTTGGCCTTCAGTCAAAGCTGTTCCAGAAGAAGCAACTGTATTTTTAATTCCATTCTGGTGTAGAGATAAAACATCTGTATAACCTTCTACAATAAAACAGTTATTATGTTTGATAATTTCAGACTTAGATTGGTATATTCCATATAAAATTTTACTTTTTATATATATTTCGTTTTCAGATGAGTTAATATATTTTGCTAAATTTTTATCTTGCTTTAATATTCTTCCACCAAAACCTAAAACTCTTCCGCTTAGAGAGTGAATTGGAAAAATTATACGATTTACAAACCTTTCTATAATTTTATTATTTTTCTTAAAACACAGACCAGAGTTTAAGATTAATTTTTTAGAATATTTTAAGTTTTCTGCATAATTATAAAAATTTTCTTTTTTATTAAAACAGAAACCAATATCAAATTTATCAATAATCTCATAATTAAATCCTCGAGAATAAAGATAACTTAAAGCAAGAAGTTTACCTTCTTTTGAATTTAGTAAAGATTTTTTATAAAATTTAGAGGCGAGATTATTAATAATATATAACCCCTCTTTTTCTTCTAATTTTTTTTTCTGATCAGAAGAGAGTTCTAATTTTTCAATTATTATATTATACTTTTGGGCTAAATACTCAAGGGCTTGAGGGTATGAAAGTTTTTCATGCTCCATAATAAAATTAACAGGATTACCTCCTTTACCACAACCAAAACACTTAAAAATATTTTTTGAGGGTGAGACAGTAAAAGAGGGGGTTTTTTCGTCATGGAACGGGCACTTTCCAATTAAATTTGCTCCTCTTTTTTTGAGAGAAATAAAATCCTGAACAACCTCTTCAATTTTGGATGCCTCGAATATATTATCTATTGTTAATTTAGGAATCAAAAGTTAAATTTATTTTTCTCAAAAATAAATTTATTTTTCTCTTTCTACAACAAAGTTTAATAAAGAAATTAAATCTTGTTTGCTTGAACATTCAGGAAGAGACTTAATCAATGTTAAAGCTTTATTTTTATATTGTATCATTTTAGATTTAGCGTAATCAATACCTCCTTTACTTTCAATAAAAGAAATAATATCACTAATAACTTTTGGAGATTTTTCTTTTTTTTTAAACAAAAATAAAATTTCTTTTTTTTCTTTTTTAGAGCAATTTTGTAGTGAGTAAATTAAGGGTAAAGTGATTTTTTTTTCTTTGATATCATTAGATGCTGGCTTTCCTATAATACTTGTTTTACCAAAATCCAAAAGGTCATCTTTTATTTGAAACGCAATACCGCAGTATTCTCCAATTTCCCAGAACAGATTAATTGTTTTTTTATCTGTGGTAGATGAACTTGCGCCAACCGAGCAACAAGACGCTATTAATGAAGCAGTTTTTTTTCTTATAATTTCAAAATAACTTTTTTCATCTAAGTTATATTTTCTTGATTTTTCAATTTGCAAAAGCTCTCCCTCACTCATCTGTTCCACAGCTTTTGATGTGATTTCTAAAAGATCATAATCTTTGTTTTTTACTGATATAAGTAGCCCTTTGGAAAGTAAAAAGTCACCAACCAAAACAGAAATTTTATTTTTCCAAATATAATTTATAGAAAAAAACCCTCTACGTTGTTTTGCCTCATCAACAACATCATCATGAACTAAGGTGGCTGTATGAAGAAGTTCAATAAGAACCGCGCCACGAATTGTTTTATCATTAATTTTTCCGCAAATATTTGAACAAATAAAAATAAATAAGGGGCGTATTTGTTTACCTTTATTTCTAAAGATATAATAGGTAATAGTGTCTAAAAGAGGAACTTTACTTAATAATGAGGTTTTAAATTTTTTTTCAAATAATTGAATATCTGACAAATAAGGTTTTTTAATTTTATTTAAATATAACATGTCACAAAGTTAGAAATAAAACCAATCTTAATCTAAAAAAAATTCATGCTTTATTAGCAAGTTGACCACAAGCAGCATCAATATCCTCACCCCTACTTTTTCTAACATTAACAATAAACCCTTTTTTTTCAAGATAAAGTTTAAATTGATTTGTTTTTTCCACAGAAGTTTTATTATAATCTAGCCCCTCCACATTGTTGTACTCAATTATATTTATTTTACACTTTAAATCTTTTGCAAATACAATAAGTTCTTTTGCATCATCAATAGAATCATTAAAATCTTTAAATATAATGTACTCTAGCGTAATTATTCGGTTGGTTTTTTTATTAAAATATTGTAAAGAACTCTTTAGAGACTCTAAGTTGTTAGAGCTGTTAATGGGCATTATTTGACTTCTTTTTTCATTATTAGCTGCATGAAGAGATAAGGCTAAGTTAAACTTCACACTATCATCTGCAAGTTTGTGTATCATTTTTACAATTCCAGAAGTTGAAACTGTTATCCTTTTTGGAGAAATAGCTAACCCCTCTTTAGAGGTTATAAATTGGATTGAACGAATTACATTTTTATAGTTTAAAAGAGGCTCCCCCATACCCATATAAACAATATTTGTTAGGGGTTTTTTCAATTTTTTTTCAGATATTTTTTTAATATGATAAACTTGATCATAAATTTCTTCAGCTGAAATGTTTCTCAATCTTTTTAGTTTTCCTGTAGCACAAAAAGCACAAGAAAGGCTACACCCAACTTGTGATGAAATACAAGCGGTAATTCTTTTTTTTGAAGGAATCAAAACCCCCTCACAAATAAAGCCATCGCTTAGTTTAAAACCAAGTTTTATTGTTTGGTCAGTGCTAATTTGCTTTGAGCTAATAATTGTTTTAGAAAAATAAAATAAATTGTCAAGCTTAGATCTCAAAGAAACAGGGATGTTGTTCATTTTGTCAAAATCATCAACATTATTTTTCCAAACCCAGTTAAAAACCTGACTGGCTCTAAATTTTTTTTCTTTGATGTTTATAAAAAAAGACTCCAACTCATCTTTAGTGAATGTTCTAATATTTAATTTATTCATTAGGTTTAAATTAAACAATTAGCAATTTTTAAATCTTCAGGAAATGTTATTTTTATATTTTCTTTCTCTCCTTCAGTTAAGAAAATACTAACCCCTGATTTTTGAACAATAGAAGCATCGTCAGTAAAGTCATCAATTTGAATGTTATTATAAGCTTCAAAAATAGTTTCAGACTTAAAGCATTGAGGAGTTTGAATCATAAAAACTTCATTCCGGTTCAAGGGTAAATTTTTTTTGGAATTAAATAATCTTACGGAATCACGACAAGGCAAAGCAGGGACAACAGCATCATGAGTTTTAGCTAGAGTATAAATTTTGTTAATTAATTTTGTAGAAACTAAAGGTCTAACACCGTCGTGTATAGCAATGATAGACCCCTTTTTACATAAAGCCAATCCCTTTTTAACAGACTGAGGCCTTGTATTTCCACCTATACAAATTTTATGAGGAACAGAAAAACTGTATTTAAAGCACAAATCATTCCATAATGTTGTGTGGACTAACCTCAAAACTAAAATTATTTCAAGGTGTTTAACTTGTGAAAACTTTTCAATTGTATGAAATAAAACAGGCCTTCCTTTAAGATCCATAAATTGTTTGGGAAAACCGTTTCCCATCCTACTTCCTTCCCCAGAAGCTAAAATTATAGCATAATTTCGCATTTTAATTTATTTTATAAACATAGCATCTCCATAGGAAAAAAAACGATATTTTTCTTTTATAGCCTCTTTATAAGCTTTTTTTAATAGGTCAAAACCACAGAAAGCAGAGGTTTGCATCATTAAAGTGGATTTAGGGGTGTGAAAGTTTGTTACCATACAGTTAGGAATTTTAAAATTATAAGGAGGGAAAATAAATTTATTTGTCCATCCTTCAAAAGGTATAAGTGTTCCATATGTTGATACAGAACTTTCAACCGTTCTCATGGTTGTTGTCCCAACTACACAAACTCTTTTATTGTCTTTTATTCCAGTATTAATTATATCACACGCTTTTGGAGATATTATAATTTTTTCAGATTCCATTTTGTGTTTAGACAAGTCCTCCACTTCAACTGGACGAAAGGTTCCAAGCCCAACATGTAAAGTGACTTCAGCCATAGAAACCCCTTTAATTTCAAGTCGTTTTAATAAATGTTTGCTAAAATGCATTCCGGCGGTAGGAGCTGCAACGGCACCAATATTTTTTGCATATACAGTTTGATACCTTTCATCATCTTCCTTATCAGGAACCCGATTAATGTATTTTGGAAGAGGAGTTTCTCCAAGTTCATTTAATTTATCTCTAAATCTAGCATATGATCCATCAAACAAAAAGCGAAGCGTTCTGCCTCTCGAAGTGGTATTATCTATTACTTCAGCAACTAAGGAGTCATCGTCTCCAAAATATAACTTATTACCAATTCTAATTTTTCTTGCAGGGTCAACTAAAACATCCCAAAGTCGATTTTCTTTATTTAGCTCTCTTAGCAAAAAAACTTCAATTTTTGCCCCAGTCTTTTCTTTGTTCCCATACATCCTTGCAGGAAAAACTTTGGTGTTATTTAATATAATAACATCATCATCATTAAAGTAATCTATTAAATCTTTAAATAACTTATGTTCAATTTTTCCAGACTTTTTATCCACAACCATCAGCCTTGATTCGTCTCTATTTTCACTTGGCCGATCAGCAAGAAGATCATTAGGTAGATCAAAATCAAAGTGAGAAAGTTTCATTTTATTTATCATATTCAGAATATTTAATTTTTCAAAGGTAGCAATAAATTTAAATTTTAAGAAAGAAAAAAATTATGAAAAAATCAAACCCTGTCAAAGGAAAAACTTTTATTAATATTATAATTTCCAATCTTTGTTCTAGTTAATTTATACAGCCAAGCTCCAGAGTTTAGAGCAAAACCTATATCACTTGCAAGAGATCGAATATAAGTTCCTTTGGAACAAGACACAACAAAAGAAATAAAGGGTAAATTAATATTAGTTACTTTGATAGAGTAGATTTTTATCTCCCTAGGGTTAATTTGAGCGCTTTTACCAGATCGGGCTATGTTATAGAGCCTTTCTCCAGACTTTCTGATTGCTGAATATATAGGGGGGCGCTGTAATCTTTGCCCATCAAAAGAATTAATAGTTTTTTCTATGAAACTATGAGTCAGGTGAGCGGTACTATAAAACCTGTTTTCAGCTAATTCTCCGTCATAACATGGTGTTGTTGCTCCGACTTTTATTGTTGCAACATACTCTTTATCTAAACCTTGAACACTTGCTAGTATTTTAGTTTTTTTTCCAGTGCATATAATCATTAACCCAGAAGCAAGAGGGTCTAGTGTTCCTGAATGTCCAACTTTTACATTTCTGCCAAACCTGCCTTTAAGTTTTTTTTTTAATAAGGAGCATAAATATGAACTACTAAAAAATAAAGGTTTATTAACTAATAATAAATTATCAACAGATTTAGTCATTGGTTTATTTTCAATATTCATCTATTTCAAATTATTTCTTTAATAGTTTTGTTGAAAGAATCAATAGTTTTTTTAAGAAGCTTCAAATTATGGGAATAGGAGATGAATAAAGATTCAAATGCAGAGGGTGCAAAATAAACACCTCTAGAAATTAAACCATGAAATAGTTTTTTGAAAAGAACATTATCTGCAACACAAGAATCTGTATAATTTTCAACCTTTGAAATGTTAAGGTGAACACTTAACATTGATCCAACTTGATTTATACATGATAAAATTTTATGTTTTTTTAAAATAGTTTGGAGTTCGGTTTTTAAATATTCGGCTTTACTATTTAATTCATCATAAATAAATTGGTTTTTACTTAAGTAATTAATTAAGGTAAAACCACATGTCATTGCAAGAGGATTTCCAGACAGCGTTCCAGCTTGATAAACAGGGCCCATAGGAGCCAAAAGCGACATTATTTTATCACCACCACCAAATGCGCCAACAGGCAGCCCTCCGCCAATAATTTTACCATAACAAACCAGGTCAGGCGAGACAGAATATATTTTTGAAGCTCCGCCAAAAGAAATACGAAATCCAGTCATGACCTCATCAAAAATCAAAACAATATTATTTGAATCGCACAAAGAGCGCAACTCTTTTAGAAAACCCTTTTTGGGTGGCACGCACCCCATATTGCCAGCAATGGGTTCAAGTATAATTGCTGCAATTTTGTTTTTATTTTCAGTAATTTTATTTTTAACGTCTTCAATATTATTATATTCAGCAATAATGGTGTCTTTTGCTGTTCCTTTTGTAACGCCAGGAGAGTTAGGGGCCCCTATTGTGCTGAGACCGGAGCCAGCTTTTATTAAAAATTGATCCGAATGACCATGATAACAGCCTTCAAATTTTATAAATTTTTCTTTTCCAGTATACGCTCTAGCTAGTCTAATTGCGCTCATACACGCCTCAGTCCCTGAATTCACCATTCTAATCTTTTCAACAAAGGGAATTTTGGAGCAAATTAATTTTGCAAGAGACGTCTCGATCAAAGAAGGCGCACCGAAGGATGTAGAGAAATTACTTGCACGCTTTAATGCGCGAATAACAGGGGGGAAAGAGTGCCCCAATATCATAGGTCCCCATGACCCAATGTAATCTATATATTTTTTATTTTCAACATCAGTTATTATAGCACCCTTTGCTTTTTTAAAAAAAATAGGACAACCACCAACAGAGCTAAAAGATCTTACAGGGGAGTTTACCCCACCTGGTATGAATAATTTGGCGTTTTTAAAAGAGGCTTTATTTGTCATAAGTAAAACTTTTTTTCAGAAATTAACTTTGCAATTTTTTTTGAAAAATATGTTGAAATAAGGGTTGCTCCTGCTCTTTTAAATGCAATACAAGATTCAATTATTACATCATCTAAGTTCAGCCAACCTTTTATATGTGCTGAATAAATCATAGAATACTCACCTGAGACTTGATACACAGCAACAGGGACATTATATTCTTTTGATATCATATTTAAAATATCCAGATAAGGCATTCCCGGTTTGATCATTATAATGTCTGCTCCTTCTAAAATATCTTGTTTAGCTTCAAGCATTGCTATTTTTGAGTTTGAAGGGTTAATTTGATAAGATCGTTTGTCCATATTTGAGGTTGGTGAGGAGTCTAATGCGTCTCTAAAAGGTCCATAGAAAGAAGATGCATATTTAGCAGAATATGACATTATCCCAGTTTTAAAATATTTATTTTTTTCTAAGATTGTTCTAATAGACTTTACCCTTCCATCCATCATGTCTGAGGGAGCTACAAAATCTACCCCTGAATCAACGTGCGATAAAGCCATTTCTGATAAAACATCAATAGTGATATCATTGTCAATTTGATTGTCTTTTACAATTCCATCTTGGCCAAAAATAGAATAAGGGTCAAGAGCAACATCACTCATTAAAATTATGTTAGGAAACACAGACTTGATTTTTTTTATACTTCTTTGCATTAGACCTTTTGGGTTACATGCCTCTAAACCGGAATTATCTTTTAGGGATTCAGGTATTTTAGCAAAAAGTAAAAAACAGTTTAATCCAAGCGATGTGCATTCAAAGATTTCTTTTAACAATAAATCTATACTGAAACAGAAATAATTAGGCATACTTTTAATTGCTACTTTTTTGTTTAATCCTTCTGTGACAAAAATAGGAGTAATTAAATCATTAACCCCAACAGTGTTTTCTTGTATAAGTGCTCTAATTTCTTTGTTTTTTCTGAGCCGACTAAGTCTTGATTTAGGAAAATTCATAATTTTTTTTGATTCTTATCCATTAATTGCTTCAACATTTTTAACATCATCGCCAATCATATTCTTTAATAGTGTCTCTATTCCGTTTTTAAGCGTTATTACTGACGAAGGGCAACCGCTACAGGCTCCTTGAAGCAAAACAGAAACAGTCCCTTCAGAAAAAGAAATAAACTTTATATTTCCGCCATCGCTTTCAACAGCAGGCTTAACATAGTCGTCAAGTATTTCAATTATTTTTTTTTCAGTAGCATTAAGGTTTGTTTCTTTTGTTTTAATAGAAGTTTTTTTTGGAAGAATATCAGGCTCTTCTGATTTTGTGGAATTTAAATATTCAGTTAAAATTATTTTAATTTCTTCTTTAATATTGTCAATATATTCCTCCCAGAGAAAAGAATTATGTTTTGTGATAGAAACAAAATTTTTCGCAATAAAAACTTCTTTTACTATAGGCAACAAAAATAATTTTTTTGCAATAAAATTATTTTTACCTTCATTGGCATTTAAGAACTCAATGGGGGATGAAAACAAAATTTGTTTATTGCAGACGAATTTCATTACGCCAGGATTTGGTGTTGATTCAGAATAAATGGTTATATGTAAAGTATTATTGTTTAACATAAATTACAAAATTATAAAATATTACTATTATGGCACTAATTAAATCATTAAAAGATAGGTCTCCTAAAATTTCAAAAAATGTTTATTTGTCAGACACCTCAGTAATTATTGGAGACGTGTTTATTGGAGAGAAATCAAGCATATGGTTTAACTCTATTCTAAGGGGAGACGTGAACTCTATTTATATTGGTAAGAAAGTAAACATTCAAGACGGAGCCGTTATCCATGGCACATACAAAAAATATCATACTATTATCAAAGATAGAGTTTCAGTAGGGCACAACGCAATCATTCATGGTAGTATAATTGAAAGTGACGTCTTAATTGGAATGGGAAGCATAATTCTTGATAATTGTTTAATAAATCCGAATAGTATAATTGCTGCAGGGTCAGTTTTAAGGGAAAACACCATAGTCAAAGAACACGAAATTTATGCTGGAAATCCAGCTGTTAAAGTCAAAGAAGTTAGTATCCATCAAGTTAAAGAACTAATTAACAAAACAACAAACAACTATATAAAATATTCAAGTTGGTTTATGAAGACTTAAAGATTGAATTCTTTTTTAATTTGAACAGACCATTTATTAATTCGCTCTTCAGTTAACTCATATTGATTGTCTTCATCAATTGCTAGGCCAAGAAAAACCCCACTTTCTTTTTCAGCTTTTGAAGATGTGTGTTCATATCCATCAGTAGGCCATTTTCCGATAATTTTTCCTCCGTTATTTATTACAACTTCACCAAGAATTCCCACACCATCAATGAAGTAATCGCAATACACAAACTGGTCTCCTAAGCCAAATAGAGCAACAGTCTTATTTGTAAAGCTTATTGACTGAAAGTCATTAAAAAAACTATCCCAATCGCTCTGAAGTTGACCGTCATGCCATGTGGACAAACCTAGTATAATTTTATCAAATTGCTCAAAGTCAGTTTTTTTTGCATCATACATGTCATATAGAGTGACTAAATCATTGCCAATCAATTTTTGAATTTTTTTGGCTATTTCTTCTGTATTTCCTGTATCTGAACCAAAAAACAAACCTATTTTTTTCATCTTAAATTTTTAATGCAAAAATAACTATTAAATTTGTATAAATTATTATTAAATATCGAAAAATAATTTTATTTTTAATTTGTATATTTGTAAATCTAATTAAAAGATTAAAAATGAAAAAAAGCATATTAATTTTACTTTCCTTTTTTAGCTTAACCGTATTTTCTCAAACAACAGAACTTAGTAGTTATCAGAAAAAAACAATGAACACTGAGAGATTTGCGCGTGCAGTTAACACTGGTGCAAACCACACGTTATTAATTTTAGGTTCAGCCTGGAAAACATCTCCTGAGTTAGGAGACGAAATAGCTGTTTATGATTCCAATGGAAATATGGTTGGTTCTGTAGCCTGGGTCCCAGAACAAGAGGGTCATGCAGGAATTGCAATATGGGGAGATGACGAAACAACGCCTGAGAAGGAAGGAATGGTTAAAGGCGAAAAGTTTACAATTTTACTATTTGATAAGTCAGAAGATGAAATGTTTGAAGTCAAAATTGAAGAGTTTAAAACAGGAGAAGATATTTACGTGAAAGATGGCGTAACTGTTGTAGGGCAAGCTTCTATTATTAAATCTCTCTCGCAAAAATTAGAATTGTTTCAAAACGCACCAAACCCTGTTCAAGAAAACACATCTATAAGCTTCTATATGCCTACTAAAGGAAAGGTGAAACTTTATTTGTCTAACTCATTAGGTCAAGAAGTTATGGTTCTTGCTGACACCACTTATGATAAGGGAACTCACAGTGTTCAAATGAGTGCCAAGTCTCTCTCAGCAGGAATTTATTTTTATAAAATTGAGGCAAATAATGTTACTCTAACAAAACAAATGACTCTTGTCAAATAAATTTATAAAACTGGCCGCTTCTTGCGGCTTTTTTTTTAATAAATACCTTATAAATCTTCTATTTATTTTTTTTACATGTAATTTATTCTCACAAGAAAATATTAAATTTCAAGCAACATTTAATAGCGAAGCCCTTAAATTAAATAAAAATTACAATTTAAATAAATATCATTTTAACATAAAGAAACTTAAGTTTTATGTTTCAAATATAAGTTATTATAACAGAAAAAAACACCAAATATTCAGAGATGAAAAAGTTTATTTAGTTGATTTTAATAATCCTAAATCTTTAAAAATCAAGTCTCTAATAAACAAAAAGGTTCATTTACATTCTTTTGATTTAGGATTAGACAGTATTATAAATGTCAGCGGCTCGATGGGTGGCGCCTTAGACCCAATAGAGGGGATGTATTGGGCTTGGCAAAGTGGATATATTAATTTTAAGGTGGAGTGGGAAAGTAATATGTGCACAAATGATAATAATCAATTTATTTTTCATTTGGGGGGGTACAAAAAGCCGTATTATAATAAAAGAACAGTTTTAGTCAAAAAAAGACACATAAATAAGTTAACATTTAACCTTAATAAGTTCCTTAAAAAAATAAGTTGTGGTAGACAAACAATTATGAGTCCAAGCTTAAGAGGGGAAAATATTTCAAATTTAATTGTTAAATCATTTGAATTTAAAAAATGAAAGTGTTGTTAAAATTAGGTTTATTTTATGGAATAATTTATTTATTTATTGAGGAAAGCTATTTAAATTACCCAGAGTATTTTCCCAAAACTAAGTATGATTTTTCAAAAAATAATTTATCAAAAACAAAAATTGAATTGGGAAGAATGTTGTTTTATGACCCTATATTATCAATAGATAGTACAATTTCGTGTGAAAGTTGCCATAGTCCATATAATGCTTTTTCACACACGGATCATAGATTAAGCCACGGTATAAACGATAAAATTGGAAAAAGAAATGCTCCCCCATTATTTAATTTAGCCTGGAAATCTTCTTTCATGAGAGACGGAGCCGTTAATCATTTAGATATGCAGTCATTAGTTCCGATAACTGATAGTTTAGAAATGGGAAACTCTTTAGGCAATCTACTTTATAAATTAAAAAAAAACCAAAAATATATTAATATGTTTTATGAAGCATTTGGCGACTCCACAATTAATTTAGATAGGGTATTAAAATCAATTTCACAGTTTGAGTTAACTTTAATTTCGAAAAACTCAAAATATGACAGATTTAGACTAGGAGAAGATCACTTTTCAGATCAGGAAACCAGAGGGTATGAATTATTCAAAAAAAATTGTAGTAATTGCCATGAGGAGCCAATGTTTACAAATTATAAGTTTGAAAATAATTCTTTGGAGATTAATCAAGTTTTATTAGACTCAGGAAGGTTTAGTATTACTAAAAACAGTAACGATTTTATGTCTTTTGAAGTTCCTTCACTTAGGAATTTATCTTATACTTACCCATATATGCACGACGGCAGGTTTTCAAATTTATTTGAAGTCTTGAAACATTATTCAGGGCCAAAATTTAATTATGTAAGTTTAACTGAAAAAGAAATAATAGACATAATATCTTTTTTATTAACTTTAAATGATAAGGAGTTTATATTAAACCCTGAAAATAAATTTCCTGTAAATAAACTTTTAAAATAATGAAAAAAATAACCTACATACTCTTACTAAACATCATAAATTGTTTTTCTCAACCAGAAATCTATTCTTGGCTTCAAAATACAGAAACAACCGGAAATTATTATATTGCCGGTTCTCCAGTATTAGTTCCAAATAATATTTTGGTTAATTGTCAAAAGGTTCAGTTTTCCAATGATTATGTTTATGTGACAGCAACAGGGGTTCCTTCTTACCCAACAGGTCCTTTTCTTGACGGCAACCCGTCAAACGCACAAAACCAAGCAGTGATTTTTAAAATTACTAGAAACCCACAGCAAAACTTGGATGATTTAACCTACACTACACCAGGAAATATAGGGGTTTTTATTAACGGAGTTGCGCTATTTGATTATAGAGATGGGGTTGCTTGGAACTCAAACACCAACCAACTGTGTGGCGGCCCTGGTAATCCACCATGTCCGGGTGGATTTCTTGCAGAAATGGATTGGAATAGAGATGCAATTCTTGCAGAAATGGAAGGGTTTGATTGCGCAAAAGGACATCCAGCTATGGGAAACTATCATCACCATCAAAATCCATCAGCGTTTAAACTAGATAGGTTTCTTGTTTCACATGTTTGTGATTTGTATGATTCAGAGGGGCTGTATGTAATCGATTCAACTGCTCATTCCCCACTTTTGGGCTATGCTTTTGATGGTTTTCCTATTTATGGGGCATATGGATATCAAAATAATGACGGGTCTGGAGGTGTTGTTCGAATAGAATCAGGTTATAATTTAAGAAGTATAACAGAAAGAACTCACCATGCTGACGGAACAGATGTTGAGGATGGGCCAAGTATATCAGAATATTTTCTGGGGTATTTTAGAGAAGATTATGAATTTATAGACCAGGACGAAGATAAATATTTAGATGAGCATAATGGAAGACTCTGTGTAACGCCAGAGTATCCTGAAGGAACATATGCATATTTTTGTACAGTAGATGAAAATTGGAATTCTAAATATCCATATGCTGTTGGGCCAACATTTTATGGCGAATATTCAAATAGTATGACAAATAATATTTTAGAACAAACAACCACCTATTATCAAACAAATTTAAATAATGAAAGTTTAACTGTGGGTTTTAACGCTTTCATCAACAAATCCTCAGAGTTAATAATTGTTCAATGCTTGGGATTGGTTAAAGAAAATACAAAGGTTAATGTTATAGATTTAAATGGAAAAATTTTAAAAAGCACACAGATTTTTCCTGGACAAACATTAGCAAGTATAGATTCACGAGCACTTTACAATGGATTATATATCATAGAAATAATTCAAAATAATAAAAGGCTTATCAAAAAATTAGCGATAAGTAGGTAGCCTACTTTATTTTCTTTTTTGATGAACCATCATTATAAATAATAAAATGGATACCCCTATAATCTTTTATATTTAAAATTTCTTTTCCCAACACATCAATTATTTTGTTAATAGAAAGATTTTTCTGATGGGTTTCGTTTAAGTTTAAATAGTAGCTATTGTTAGAGAGTTCTATAATTTCATTTGGCGGCTGGCTTGGCCAGCTATATCCACTTGTTGCAAGATATATTCTTCCATCCGGACTTACGCAAATATCACGCAATCTTCCCCACATATTATTAAAATATTCAGTTTGATTAATAACACTTAGCCCGTCATCAGAGAAGTCAAACTTAACAAGCATTTTATTTTTTAACACAGTCATAAGTAGAGTATTTTGAAACTCAGGAATAGAAGGATGATCATACCAAATAATATCAGAAGGAGCAATTGTTGGAGTCCAATTTACAAGGGGTTCTACTACATCATTTGCATTACAAAAGTTTGTTTCGTTGGGCGCATCACAGAAGCCATGTACACTTGGCCACCCATAATTTCTGTTAGGCATAAGAATATTTAATTCATCATCATTTTGAGGCCCATGTTCAGAGCTATATACTATTCCATTTGGAGCAAGCTCTAAACCTTGAGCATTTCTATGACCCCAAGAATAAACATAACTTGATGTGTCAGGATTATCCGAAGGGATACCTCCAAAATTGTCCTCTGAAACATCAACTCTTAAAATTTTTCCAGTAAGTTCAGATAAATTTTGAGATGAAGATTGATCTTGGGCATCGCCAGTTGAGATTAAAATGGTGTTGTCATCAAGAGCAAGAATCCTACACCCAACATGAGTGGTCCACCCATTAATGTTGTCAATAAGAATCTCTTCATTTTTGAGCTTGTCAAGAGTTTCATCGTAATTATATGAAACAAGGCGTTCTTTGATTTGGCCAGAACTAGTTGTGTATGTGTATACTAAAAATAGAATCTTATTGGAAGTAAAGCTTGGATGAAATTCAAACCCAAGTAATCCTGCTTCACTATTTGTATAAGATGAGTAGGTTAAATCTTGAATGTCAAGAATAACTTTTTTTTCACCAGATTCAACATTTACTCTACTAACAATTCCAGGCCTTTCAGTCATCCAAATATATCCATCTGGGCCCCATTTAATCTCCCATGGAATGCTAAGGTTGTTAATTACCTCTCTGACATTTAGGGTCGTATTGCCGACATTAACAGTTTGAGAAACAACATAAAGATTCATTGAGAAAAAGCATAAAAATAATCTGAATGGAATTTGCATAATTTTTTATTTTGTGATTTTAATTTTTTTTGTTTTAGTTTCAATAATGTAAGTGCCTGATTCTAAATTCTCATAGCTAGAATAAACCTTTCTCCCTAATAAATCATATATATTTAAAATTTGATTGCCATCGAAGGTTAACTCATCAATTGATACTGAACAATTGTCTGGAGAGACAATCACTTCAAGAGACTCCTCAGATTCGCATGAGGAAACAACCCAATCAACTTTCCAATTATAGAAAAAATAATAAAATCCATTTCCATACTCACTATCGTTAATGGAAATTATATTTTCAATAACATAAGGATAATTGAAAGAGCTACCCCAACCCTCAGATCTACTTCTTTTAAGCATTGGGTTGGCAAAACCAAAATTTACTAGATTAGAATCGGTATTTGTGCCTATTTTATAGTTTTGTCCCTCATCAATATTCCAGTTAAGATTTAATGTGGCATCAGAGTTAATAAATACAGTTGTATCATGAATTATTTGGTTACTTTCATTTTTTAATTCAATGGTTCTGTTTCCTGAATACAAATTGTCAGTAAACACATCAATTGACTTTAGTATAAAGTCATCATTTGCATCAAATGTCATAAATCCATTATACTCTTCACCGCTATATTCGGAATTTCCAGAATGATACTGTTCCCCAACATTGTCAGTTGAGAAGTTTTCAACAATTTGTTTGGCAAAAAGGTGTAATTCTTCTTCTAAAGATGGAACATAAAAGGGGGTTCCAACAAAAATTAATTCATCGTTTTCATTGTACCAAGTTACATTTTCTTCATTAAGCTCAATATAAAAAGGCTCACCAAGGCAAGCACTAGTTGGGTCGTAAAAAGAACTTAGAGTAGGAGGATCAGCATAAACTTTAAAAACGTTTGTTGGGGTAGACTCAACTATTTGATCACAGTTAGGATTTTCTACAGTAACACTGTAACTACCCTGTTCTGAAACACTAATACTTTGTGTTGTTTCGCCATTACTCCACAAATAACTATTACCATAATTTGCAGTTAATTCGACACTTTCTCCTTCGCAAATTTCAATACTTCCTTGAATATCAATAGATGAAGTTCCATTGTTTTGTAGTGCTAAATTAAACGGAATTGCCGAGTAATTATTATCAGAGTTTTCTTCCAAAAAATAATTGTTAGGATCAGCTATTCCTACAATCCAATACTCGCCATTACATATATTAGGGTCCAAATTAATCCACTGCTCTTCAAGCCATTCACCATAAAGATCGAGCCAACCTGAAGATATTCCTTGAACAACTTCTGAGCAACCGTAATTTCCCCCCCCTAGACCAAAGTTCGGAAAATCAACATTGTATAAAACTTCACCCTGTTGATATTGTGTGTTGTCGTCGCGGCAATGCCCTGTGTAATCGTCATTTGAGTAGGCGTCAATCGTATTATCAGGGCTACAGGTACCATAATCCATTAAGCAAAAACCAAGTTTTGCGCCATCAGACACAATTGGCCAGTTTCTTGGGTCTGGTTCATTTTCGTCCTTTATTCTTAGGGTAAAAACACCCCAATCATTTGTATGGTTATGCCCATGTGTAGGATGGTATGTCATACTCCCTGCTTGACGGTCGTAATGACTCATAGAGCCATCGCTATTTCTATGATAAATTCTTTGCCAAAGAATTTGTTCAGGATGACTTCCATCTGAACAGTAAAACTCTTCTTCAGAGGAGGGATCATATATTGATATTGTGTCGGTTATTCCGTCTTGATAACTACATATAAAAGTTCTGTATCCATCTGGTCCTGCACCTCTTACAGTAAGTGGTCCATGACCAACATTAGGAGTGGAAACGCTGATACGTAATCGTCCGTTATTTTCCCCCTCTCCTGTTTGAGAATATTCAGTTGGCCCATTAGTTACGTTTTCAAGTCCAAACCAGGACACTTGAATATCAGGTAAAAGATCACAGTCGGTATCATTTGGATTTGCACATTGACAATCAGTAGCATCGTAGATAGTACATTGAGCAATTAAGTTAAAATTAAATATAAAAAGAAAGATGGATGTAATTTTGTACATAATAAATATATTTTATGCAAAAATACGCAATAAGAATTTATAAATGACAAATAATATATTTTTTAATATTATTTTTGCATAAATAAATCTTAATTTATGAAGAGAGTAACTTTATTATTTTACGTTATAAATACCTGTTTATTTGCACAAACCCATTTACCCAAAGGGTTTCTTTCCAAGGAAAAGTTGATGATGGATAAATATTTAGAGTCATTCAATAATAAACTAACACCACCTCCTGCCTTTCCAGTGAGAACTATGGCAGAGTGGGAAGAAATAAAAGCATTAACATTAAGTTGGAATTCATACCCTGGAATATTAACTGAAATAATAAAACAAGCGGTTAGTGAAGTGGAAGTAATAATTTTTTGTGAAGATTCTAATTCAGTAAAAAACACCTTGTATTCCCAAAACATTGACTTAGAAAATGTAAATTTTATCCAAGAACCTACAAATTCAATATGGATAAGGGATTACGGACAACACACTGTTTACAAAGATGATGTTGGACAACAATATCTAGTAGATTGGATATACAACAGGCCCAGACCGCTTGATGATGCTAGCCCTAATTTAGTTTCAAATTATTTTAATTATGATTTGTTTGCAACAAATTCAGGTGAGAATTTATTAGTAAATACAGGGGGTAACTTTATGACAGATGGAATGGGTACGGCCTTTGCCTCTGAGTTAATTGTTGAAGAAAATGACGGTAGTGGGCCATATAATTCAGTGAATTATCCCAACCATGATGAAAACGAAATAGATTCAATTATGAATTTATTTATGGGAATCAATAATTATATCAAAATGGAAACACTTCCATATGATGGGATTCATCATATTGATATGCATATGAAAATCATCAACGAAGAAACAATTTTAGTTTCAGAGTATCCACCCGGAGAATCAGATGGCCCTCAAATTGAGGAAAATATTAATTATATTTTAGATAATTATTTCACTCCTTATGGTAATCAATATAAAATAGTCAGAATACCATCCCCTCCTAGCACCAGTGGAAATTACCCAGCAGATGGAGGATATTACAGAACGTATACAAATTCAGTTTTTATTAATAAAAAAATTTTAGTTCCATTTTATAGAGAAGAGTTTGATACCATTGCACAAAGAATTTATGAAGAAATATTACCTGGCTACGAGGTTGTAGGAATTGACTGCGATGACTCTAACGATAATATAATCGCTGCAAGCGGAGCAATTCACTGTATAACAAAGGCAGTTGGGGTTGATTCTCCGCTTTTAATAAATCATGCACCTAAAAGAGATATGGGATATAAGTCTATAATTAATTTTCAAGCTAAAACAAATCATTTTTCAGGAATAGATTTCGTACAATTACATTACAAAAAAGAAAGTGATCTAAATTATACGATTAAAAACATGGTTCATTTAAATGATGATGTTTTTTCTCTCGATGTTTTTGGTTTGCCTGCAAATGAAAAAATATCTTATTTTTTCAAGGCGAGAGCTAATTCAGGAAAAGAAATCAATAGACCAATTGTCGCTCCAATTGGAGGATTTGAGTTTACAATGTTTTCTGACCTTCCAAATAGTCAGATAATTTATTTAAAAGAAGGGTGGAACTTAATTTCCTCGTATATTTATAAAAATGATGATATTCAAAATATCTTTGCAGACGTGTCTTCAAATATTTCTATTATAAAAAATAATTTAGGAGAAGTCTATTTACCAGATTTTTCTTTCAACTCTATTCAAAGTTACGATCTTTTAGATGCATATTATGTTAAGATGAAAGCAGAAGATTCCTTATTAATAAGTGGAGCCATATTTTTGCCTGAAGAGTGGCCCCTGATTCTTCCCGAAGGCTGGTCATTAGTATCTTATTTAAGGTATGAACCTAATCTAGTTAATTTAGTTTTTAATAACTTGACTGAATCAGACAATTTAATTATTGTTAAAGATTATTTTGGGCAAATGTATTTACCTCAATTTAATTTTAATGCAATAGGAGAAATGGAGCCTGGACAAGGTTATCAAATTAAAATTTCGCATCCGGACACTTTACAATACCTACCCTTTAACCAATATTATGAATAACAATCGTTTAAATAATTATTTAAAAAAGCTAAAATGGAAAATTTAAAATTTAATAAAAATAACAATAAATTTGCAATTAATTGGGCAAAGCTAATTATTAAAAATAGATTTTTAGTTTTAATTTTAACGCTTCTTATCACAGGATTTTTGGCAATAAACACAAAAATGGAGTTTGAAGGAGACTATCATGCTTTTTTTAAAGGAACTAATCCAGAATTACTTGCCTTTGATGCCTTGCAAGAAAAATATACAAAAGATGATTTAATTCTAATAGCTCTTGCCCCAAAAAACAAGAATATATTTACCATAGAAAATCTAAATGCTGTAGAGTTTTTGACTAACAAATCTTGGAATGTTCCATTCTCGTCTAGAGTAAATTCTCTTACAAATTATCAACATACTAGAGCTGTTGGTGATGACCTATATGTTGAGGACCTTTGTTATAATGCTATTGGAAAAAATGAAGATGAAATTAATCAAATAAAAAAAATTGCGTTAAAAGAGACACAGCTTGTTGACAGAGTAATTAACAAAGAAGGGACAGTGACAGCAATTTCAATAACATTAAAAATGCCTGATGGCAACGAAACACAAGATGTTGTGGATTTGATGGAGTATTACGATAATATGATCTTAAATTTCAAAAAAGAATTCCCAAATTTTGACGTCTACACTACTGGTAATATGCCATTAAGTTATTCTTTTTATCAACATTCTGTTAAAGATTTAGGTCTAGTCGCAGTGATGGTTTTGGTTGTAATGATAGTAACAGGTATATTGACCAGAAATATTTTCGCATTAATTTCAACTTTCTTTGTTTATTTGTTTTCTTTACTTTCAACTACGGGTTTTATAGGCTTGATGGGTATAAAGTTAACAGGCCCCTCTGCAATTTTTCCTACAGTTATTTTAACATTAGCAGTAGCTGACAGTATTCATATCCTAGTAACTTATCTCCAAAAATTAAGAACAGAAGATTATGCTAAGAATGATGCACTTATTGAAAGTATGAGGTTAAATTTTATGCCTGTTTTCATCACAAGTTTGACAACAACAATTGGGTTTTTAACTTTAAATTTTTCAGAGGTCCCTCCATTTAATGATTTGGGCAATATTGTTGCCTTTGGAATGACAATGGCGTTCTTATTCTCTACTACATTATTACCAGCTTTAATGAGTATTTTTCCATATTGGAAGAAAGATAACACAAAAGAAAGACAAATTAGTGCTTGGTATACAAATTTTGCAAACTGGGTTGTAGCCCACCCTAAAAAGCTAACTGTCATCTCAATTTTTATAATAGCTGTTTTGGGATACATTTCTTCGTTTAACATAATTAATGACGAATATGTTGAGTACTTTGATGAATCAGTTGAGTTTAGAGTTCATAGTGATTACGTAAATGATAATCTTACAGGGTTTTACAACATAGAATTTTCCATATCTAGTGGTGAGAGTGGAGGAATTAGCAACCCTTCTTATTTAAGAAAACTTGATGATTTCAAAAAATGGTTTGAAAAACAACCACATGTTGTCCATGTTAGAAGTTACAGTGAAGTTACAACAAGATTAAATAAATCTATGCATGGTGATGATGAATCATTCTTAAAAATACCAGAAACACGAGAAGAAGCTGCCCAATATTTACTTTTATACGAACTATCTTTACCATTTGGGTTAGACTTAAATAATCAAATCAATGTTGACAAGTCAGAAACAAGATTTACAGCAATTTTGGAAAACACTTCTTCACGAGAAATTATTAAATTATCTAATGAAGCTGAAAAATGGTTAAAAAATAATACTGAAAATCACATGCACGCTATTGCTGCAGGAATACCTTTAATGTTTGCAAATTTGGGGTTTCGACAAGCAAATGCAATGTTTAAGGGGAATATCTTGGCTCTATTAATTATCTCATTTATT
The DNA here is from genome assembly GCA_002692065.1 of Flavobacteriales bacterium. Lineage (GTDB taxonomy): Bacteria > Bacteroidota > Bacteroidia > Flavobacteriales > UBA7430. Next base: position 165,114 of record NZJX01000011.1, read on the forward strand.
TTAATTATAGCTTTAAGAAGTTTAAGGTTAGGCCTGCTAAGTATTATACCAAACGTAACACCCATTTTAGTTGGTTTTGGTTTTTGGGCAATATATAAGGGAACGATAAATGTAGGAATGGTTGTTGTTTTTGGAATGACTATGGGGATTATTGTTGATGATACTGTTCACTTTATGAGTAAATTTTTGAGAGCAAAAAGAGAATATGGATATGATACAAAAAAAGCCGTCATTTACAGTTTTGAAACTGTAGGTAGGGCGCTTGTAATAACAACGGTAGTGCTCCTCATAGGTTTTGGGATTTTGGCAACATCAGCATTTGCAATTAATAGTCATATGGCAAGAATAACACTGGTCATCATTCTCTCTGCGTTAATAATTGATTTTATACTGCTACCTTCACTCTTAATACTAATTTCTAAAGAAAAATAATATGAAAAAAATCATTGTAATACTTTTATTAATTCAAACGTTAAATTTATTTGCCCAATCTAATGAAAAGTTAGGTTTTGAAATTGCTCAAAAAGCAGTTTTAATGGACCAAGGATTTAAAAGTCTATCAACAAAATTAAAAATGACATTAAAAAATAGAAATGGACAAACTAGTGAAAGGTTGTTAGAAAACAAAATATTAGAACAAGTCGAAGACGGAGATTTTTCATTAATAATATTTAATACCCCTAAAGATGTTAAAGGTACAGCAACTTTGACTTATACTCATAAAATCGGCCCAGATGATCAGTGGCTGTTTCTTCCAGCAGTTAATAGAGTGAAAAGAATATCCTCAAGCAATAAGTCAGGACCATTTATGGGGAGCGAATTTTCTTTTGAAGATCTTGCTTCTGCAGAGCTAGAGAAGTATTCCTATAAATTCATTTCGGAAAAAGATGACTTTAAAATCGTTGAAGCCTACCCTGTAGATGAAAAATCAGGATATAGTAAAAGAATAGTTTATTATAACTCAAAAAAAAATTACAGGGTTGAAAAAGTAGAGTTTTATGACAGAAAAGGTGATCATTTGAAAACACTTCGTTATGAAAAGTTTAATTTATATAAAGAAAAATTTTGGAGGGCAGATGTGTTTACAATGAAAAACCATCAAACTAACAAAGAAACAGTATTGGAGTTTAGTGATTGGAATTTTGATGCAAATTTTTCAAGAGATGACTTTACTCAAGAAGCTCTCAAAAAAGCTGGAAATTAAATGACTAAGTACAAAATAAATTTATTTTTAGCTGTAGTTTTTCATGTAAAATTAATATCTCAAAATTTTAATTTTGATTCTGACATAAAAATCTCTGAAGAATTTAGGTATTTTTTTAATGAACCTTCTTTTCAGGGGCAAGAAGATTTTTTTCCATCATATTCCCTTACTCCCAAATTTAATATAAAATTTAAAGAAAATAATATTATTTTCAGAGGGTTTTTTAGACATGATAAAGATATTAGAAGAACACATGTCGATTTAAGAGAGTTTTATTATCAAACTTCGATTTCACAATATGATTTTTCAATTGGATATCACCAGATTTTTTGGGGTGTAGCTGAAAGTAATAATTTAGTTGATATTATAAATCAAAACGATGCAGTCGAATCGCCCTTTGGTAATGATAAGCTAGGACAACCATTATCCAAGTTCACATATTCATCAAAAAATACAGGAGTTTTTAGTTTTTTTTTAATGCCATTTCACAGAAAGATAGTTTTTCCTGGAAAGAAGTCAAGATTTAGATTTCCATTAGTTTTGAACAGGAATTTTATAAAGTATGAAGAAAATAATAAAAAATTAAAAAAAGATTTTGCTTTTAGGTGGAGCCATTATTTTGACATAGTTGATATTGGATTAAGTTATTTCAACGGTAATGGTCGTGAACCAATTTTTAATCGCAACACTTTTATGGCTTTTTATCCTATGATCAGTCAATTTGGCTTGGACTTACAACTAACATTTGAAACATTCTTATTTAAGTTTGAAGGAATTAAAAGAACTGCAGATGTTCAAAGTTTTTACGCTCAAGTTGTCGGCTTAGAATATACACTTAACAATGTAAATGGTAACGGTTTAGATATTGGAATGATTTCAGAATATTCGTATGATGATAGAGGTGCTTTAGCCGTTAACTCTCTTCAAAATGATGTTTTTTTTGGTACGCGTTTTAATTGGAATGATTTTAGTGGGACAAGTTTATTAGTAGGATTATTGTCTGATATTAAATATAATTCACAGTCTTTTAGTTGTGACTTTTCAAGAAGGTTTAAAGAAGTGTATAAGATAAATTTAGAATTCCAATATTTTTTAAATATTGATTCAAGAGAGCTTCTATTACCATTTTTTATTAATGATCATTTCTTTAAAATTGAATTATCACAATTTTTTTAAATTGTGTTATTTTTGTCTTTTTTCTAATAAGATTTCAGTAAAATAGTTTAGTATTTTTTCAACCTCTGAAACATCTTCCCCCTTTTTTGAAATTTCATTTAAGCTTGGAATGTGTCGGGCAAAATAAACTTGATTGTTGGACATTTCAAATAGGTTTGAGGCTAAAGCATTTGGATATTTGAAAGTAGGATTGATCTCTTTAATAATTTTGGAGACATAATTGACCAATGAAATATAACTGCTAAAAAATCCTTTTGAATTTTCATCATCTACCATCTTTGTGTGGTAGGCCTTACCTCCTTCAGAAATAACAATATTATGTAAAGCACTTTCATTAATAAACTCTGTGGAAGGGTTTTCTTTTTGTGCATGGAGAAAAGAGTGTAATATAATTTTTAATTTTATACTTGGAGCAGAAACATTTTTTGTATTAAATATTATTAGATAATTGACCCACTCCCAATACCAATTAAATAGGTATAGAAGCAAAATATGTTTATTTTTAAAGTATCTATAGATAGAAGCCTCAGTAGAATGAATTTCTTCAGCAAGTTTTTTAAATGTAAAATCTTCAAAACCATTCTTGTCAATCAAAATAATACTGAGTTTGAGTATTTTTTTTCCTAGGGTTGAGTTTTGTGGCTCTTTTAAATATAACCCTTCGTTAACTGAAATCTTAATAGCAACACTCATTAATATTATTTTTTTAATAATGCGAGAAAGTTACAAAAAATAGTTATACTAAAAAAAAAATAGTAATACTATCAATAAATATAATTTTAGTATATTTGAAAAAATTAAAATATAATGTTATCAAATTTAAAAACTGATCTTCCAGCAAGTATTGTAGTGTTTTTTGTAGCTCTGCCTTTGTGTTTGGGAATAGCTTTAGCAAGTGGTGCGCCATTATTTTCTGGTTTAATAGCAGGAATAATTGGCGGAATAATTGTTGGCTTTATAAGTGGATCCTCTATTGGTGTAAGTGGCCCTGCAGCAGGTTTAGCCGCAATTGTTTTAACATCAATTGGTTCATTAGGGGGGTATGAAAACTTTTTATTAGCTGTTGTTTTAGCTGGTTTGATACAAATTTGTTCAGGTTTTTTAAAAGCTGGAATTGTTGCATACTATGTTCCTTCTTCCGTAATTAGAGGAATGCTTGCAGGAATAGGTATTATTATCGTAATTAAACAAATTCCACACTTTTTTGGATATATTAGTCCAGTTAATACAGATTTCACATTAGCAAATATTTTCAAATTTATTACTCCAGGTTCATTAATTATTGGAATTGTATCATTGATTTTAATACTATTTTGGGATAATATATTATCAAAAAAAGCTAAAATATTTACAATAGTTCAAGGACCAATTGTTGCGGTAATATTGGGAATTTTATTTTATTTAGTAACTATATCTTCCGACACCTTAAGAATCTCTTCCAAATTATTAGTTTCGATACCTGTTCCAAAAAATATTTCTTCATTTTTAGGTCAATTCACTGCCCCTAATTTTAGTTTAATTTTTAGTTCAGACATATGGATTGTTGCTTTTACAATAGCTCTTGTAGCTAGTTTAGAAACTTTGTTGTGCGTAGAAGCTACTGATAAATTAGATCCAAATAAAAATATCACACCTACAAACAGAGAGTTGGTCGCTCAAGGTGTAGGAAATGTGTTTTCTGGATTGATTGGAGGTCTTCCTATAACGCAAGTAATTGTAAGAAGTTCAGCGAATATACAATCAGGCGGAAAAACTAAACTTTCTAGTATACTTCACGGTTTCTTTTTGTTAATATCAATAATGACAATTCCTGGATTATTAAATTTAATCCCTTTATCAGTTCTTGCATCAGTTTTATTTATTGTTGGTTACAAGCTTGCTAAGCCCCAACTATTTTTAAAAATGTACAATTTAGGTTGGAATCAGTTTTTACCATATATATCAACGGTTTTAGGAATAGTATTTATTGATTTATTGTACGGAGTTGGAATAGGAATGATAATAGGATTAGCTGCTACTTTAGTTAATACTTACAGAAATTCTCATGATTTAAAAATCACAAATCAAAATCAAGCAAATGAAAAAACTGTACTGACTTTGGCTGAAGAGGTTACTTTTTTAAATAAAGGAGCAATATTTAAAGACTTGCAAAATATAAAAGAAAATACCGTTTTAACAATCGATATCACTAAAACAAAGTATTTAGATTATGATTTGGTAGATGTTTTTGAAAACTTTAAGTCTAATTCAAAGGATAAAGGTATTACAATTGAAATAAAAACAAAGGAAAAAACTTTTACAGATCCTAAAAATTTTTCCAATATAATATATAAACAATAATATCAATTAAATTTAAAAATTATGATTACTAAAGACCAAATATTAAAAGCTCAAGAATCTTGGGGGAACGGCGTTGTTAAAATAGGTTCATTAATGGAGGATTTTAATGAATGTGAAATGTTTGCAATTAATTTTTTAGGTGAACATTACTCATTTGAATCAGGGGACATTTTATTTAAACCAACCAAGTGCGAATCACAACAATTTAGACCGACAATATTAGAAGCATTATCTTATTTTATTGCAGGAGAAAATAAAGCATGTGCTGAGGATAAAGGTTTTGCATTGAATCCATGGACTAAAGTTAGATTTGAAAATAGTGGTTTTATAATAGAGGATTCAAGAGCTATAGCAATGGGCAATTATTATTTTACAGATTTAACAGGAGTTGAAACAAAAGTAGAATATACATTTGGGTATAAACTATCAAATGGAGATTTAAAAATAGATTTACATCACTCCTCTTTACCCTTTAAAGCTTAAATTTTAAAAATAGGTTTTATACGAGACAAACTTACTCGAAGATATTACAAATAATTCTATTGGAGTTTTTACCGATATATAAACATCTTTTTCATCGTATATAATTATAAAATCATTTTTTTTAATGGTCATATTATTTAGTTTAAAACTATTATTTAAACAATAAATTGAGTATACAAGAGTTTCAGGTACACGTAAAATCGTATACTTTGAAATTTTTAATTTGAAAATTTGTATATTTTCAGAGTCAAGTTTTATTAGGGAGTTATTCCCAACATAATATTTCCTGTTACCATCAAATTTAAAGTTATTAGATTTGAAGTCTTGGTATTGAGGTGGAATGGTGATTGATTTAGAAATATTTGGATCAAACCAAATTTGAAATATAGAAGAATGTTTATGTAACTTTTCAGAATGGTAAATGCCTGATCCAGATTTAATTAATTGAACATCTCCTTTTTTTAATGTTAGCCATTTATTGATTTTTGTATCATAATGATCAATTGATCCACTTAATACAAAGGACATAATTTCAAACCCTTTATGAGGGTGAAGACCAATGGTACTTTCGTTATTCGCCTCTGCAAACGCCCAATAAAATAAATTAGAGTATGGTTTAACAGGACCATTGTCTTGAGGGAAACCAATGGGTTTATTTTCAATTATTTCTCCATTGTTAAACTCTCCATAGGCTTGGCTCTTCTTGGGATAAATTTTGATCAAAGCGAGTATTTAAATTTTTATATTCTGAGACCGAATTTTAGTTAGATTACTAATAAAACTTTTATGTTTTTTTGAATTTAAAATTTCTAAAGAAATAAGTTCATTTTCAATTTGAATATCAAATTTATTTTTGCTTGACTGGAAGGTAATTTGATTCAACCTTCCAAAAATAGCATATTGATCATTTTTAAATCTAAAAAACATAACTAGGCCTTTTTTTCTAATCTCAAAATTTGCATAAACAATGGAATTGTAATTACTAATTTCACTTAGTGTTGTTTTTGTGAAAATGTTTTTAATTCTATATCTTAGTGACCCAAAAACCCCGTAGCTAAATTTTTCAATTAGATTAAATGATTTCCCGCAAACTTCTTGAATTTCAAAAAATTTAGATTTAGAATCAATACTTGTTTTTAAAATCATTATGAGAGATTTAAATTTTGATGTTGATAAAAAAGTAATTACTTTTGCAAAACTTTATACAAATGTATAACATTAACTAAAAAAATATATACAAAAATGAAAAAATTATTATTATTATTATTTATACCAACAGTTATTTTTGCTCAAACCTCGCACGAGGTTGAGGTTGGAGGATTTTATTATTCACCACAAGAATTAAATATCAATATTGGTGATACTGTAAATTGGACTAATGTAGGTGGCAACCACAACGTTAATTTTGATGTTAATTCTTTAACCGGAATATCTTTTGGTAACCCTGTTTATTTAGTAGATCAATCACTTCCTGTTTCAGGTGTAGGTTTCATGGGCTCAATTGTATTTAGCGAAGCAGGAACTTTCAACTATGACTGTTCTGTAGGATATCATGCTGCTAATGGACAGACAGGAACAGTAGTTGTGCTTGAAACTTCCAATACAGTAGTGGATATTGTAGTAGGTTCAGAAACACATACAACACTTGAAGCAGCTGTAACAGCTGCTGGTTTAGTTGAAACTTTATCTGGTGAAGGCCCCTTTACAATATTTGCCCCAACGGATGATGCATTTGCTGCATTACCTGAAGGGACGTTAGAAACCTTATTATCTGACCCTACTGGAGATTTAACAAATATTTTATTGAATCATGTATATTCGGGTCAAGCAATGTCTACAGATTTGAGTGATGGAATGATGGTCAGCACTCTTTATGGAGACAGCTTAATGGTTACGATTGACTCAACAGGTGTTTATTTTAATAATGCAATGGTTACAGTCGCAGATCTGAGTGCAGACAACGGAGTTGTTCATGTAATTGATGCAATTTTATTACCATCTCCACCACCTCCATCAAATACAGTTTATGATGTTGTATCTAATTCTGATATTCATTCAACACTTAGTCAAGCAATTTCTTTAGCTGGTTTTGTTGATTTCTTGTCAAGTGACCAGTATACATTTACATTGTTTGCTCCAACAGATGCCGCATTTTCTGTCTTTGGAGAATCAGATTTAGCTGCTATTTTAACCGATTTAGAGTATTTACAATCAGTTTTAAAATACCATTTAGTTGATGGTGTTTTATATTCTTCAGACTTATCTGATCAAATGGTTATTTCTTCATATCAAGGAGACTTAGAAGTTACTTTTGTTGATGATATGGTATATATTAATGAAGCACTAGTTACAGTTGTAGATATTGTTGCAGATAATGGAATTGTCCATGTAATTGATGCTGTGCTAGTTCCTGAAGAAGCACCACTAACTGTAGCAGATATCATTAGTTATTCTGAAAATCACTCCACTTTGAAAACAGCTCTTAACGCCTCTGGTTTGAATGAAACTTTAATGAGTGAAGGGCCATTTACTGTATTTGCCCCAACAGATGACGCTTTTGCACAACTTCCTGATGGCACATTAGACTTGCTATTATCGGATCCTACAGGTCAATTGACAAACATTTTATTAAATCATGTACATTCTGGTAATGTTCTTTCAACAGATTTAAGTGATCAAATGGTGATTCCAACTTTGAACAACTATCAATTGACAGTAAATATTGATGAGGTTATGATGACAGTTATGGTTGATAATGCATTAGTTACAGAGGCGGATTTATTAGCCTCTAATGGAGTTGTTCACGTAGTAAATTCTATTTTACTCCCCCCAGATTTAGATATAAAAGAATCAAACTTTATTAACAAAGATATTTACCTTTACTCTGTAAATATTTTAGGTGAGAAAATTGATAGAAATCTGTCAAATCAAATAGTTTTTGATGTCTATTCATCTGGAAGAGTAATTAAAAGATTTAAAAATTAAAAAAATCAAACCCTCCCTTCTGGGGGGGTTTTTTTATACTTATATTATAACTTAATTTTATTTTATGAAACCATCTACAGCAAGTTTAATTAATTCGATAATATTAATTGTTTTTGGATTTTGGGGATATATATCTTCTATTACTCCATCACCAACAGCATTAATTCCAGTTTTCTTCGGAGCAATTTTATTAATTATTAATCCAAAAGTGAAAAAACAGCAAAAAATTGCCTCTCATTTAGCTGTTATATTTACTATTTTAATATTTTTCGGTTTAATTAAACCACTTTTAGGAGCAATAAATAGATCAAATTATCTTAGCACCCTTAGGGTTCTAACTATGATGATATCGTCATTATTTGCTTTCATATCTTTCGTAAAATCATTTATTGAAGTTAGAAAAACAAGAAATAAAACAGGAAGTTAGAAACTTATCTGTACAAGTGGTACCACCAGGAATCGAACCAGGGACACAAGGATTTTCAGTCCTTTGCTCTACCAACTGAGCTATGGTACCTTTATTAAACCATCAAATATAATTACAATGATTCTTCTATCAAAGAAATCTCCAATTATTTAATTATAATATTGCTTTAAAATTACTATTTTTAACTATGAATATTACATTTGACATTGGAAATACAAGATTTAAGTATGCTGTTTTTGCAGAAGGAAATATGTTACATAATGAAATTTTAGATTTAAATACCAAGAATCAAATCCAAATTATGGAGACTATTGACAAATATATGATAAATACAAATTCCGTGATTGTAAGCAATGTTGGTAAATTTTCAGAACTTAATTATTTGAATATTAAAAATAAAGTCAAAAAATTACTTATTGTTTCTGATAAAATTAAATTGCCATTTAAAAATAAATATAATTCTAATAAGTCTATTGGTTCAGACAGAATTGCATTAGCTTCTGGTGCAATAAAGAAGTTTTCTGGTAATCCAATATTAATAATTGATATAGGAACTTGTATAACTTATGATTATTTAAATGAAAATAATTATTATTTTGGTGGAGCCATTTCCCCTGGGATAAAAATAAGGTTATTATCTTTAAATAGATTTACTAATAACCTTCCAAATATTGATTTTAAAGTCCCCCCAAGCTTAATTGGAGATACTACAGAGGGCTCAATCTTATCTGGTGTTTTCTATGGAATCTTATCTGAAATAGATGGAAAAATAAATATGTATCAAAATGAAAATTCAAAATTAACAGTTTTATTGACAGGAGGAGATTCAAGATACTTTGCTGGGAAATTAAAAAACACCATATTTGTTGAAAAAAATCTTTTACTTGATGGGTTAAATTTTTTAATTGAAATAAATGAATAAGATATACTACATATTTAAATTATATTTTTTTGTATTTTCACCGTTATTGTTTGCACAACAAAATACAATATCGCCTTATTCATATTTGGGTTTAGGTAAATTTCAAGACATTGAATTTGCAATTAATTCAAGTTCTGGTGGAGTAGGAGTAGCCTTAAGATCAGAAAATTATTTAAATCCCAGAAATCCAGCCTCCCTAACAAGTTTAATTAATACAGCTTATGAATTTAGCTTAATTGGAGATTTTGTTAAAATATCGGATAATTTATCAAGTGTAAAATATTTTAATTCTACTTTATCTCATTTAGGAATTGGGTTTCCAATTAGTGAAAAAGTTGCAATAATGGCAGGTTCTGCCCCCTATACATTTTATGGTTATGATATAAGTAATAACAGTGAAGTCGATTTGGATGGAGTTAATGTGCCTTATCAAATAAATCACTATGGAACAGGGGGGTTATCTAGAGCTTTTGGATCAATTGGAGTAGAATTATTTGAAGGATTTTCAATTGGGACTTCAGGTAATATGATTTTTGGTACCTTGAGTCAAAATTCAGATTTAACATTTAACGATTCAGATGAAAATTTATTTAATAGCAGGCAAAGAGTTTTAAGAAGAATTATAAATTTTAATTTTGATTTGGGCCTTCAATTGTATAAAAACTTATATGATAAATTATTTACGGTAGGGGCATTTTACCATAATTCAGCATTATCATCAAATTCTTATACAACTAATGAAAAATTGACATACTCTTATGAAATTATAAATAATATAGAGTTTATTAGAGATACTTTCGATTTGGTCCAAACAAATAATAGTTCATTTAATTTACCTAATTCATTAAATTTAGGTATTTCATTATTAGATTATAATAACTGGTCCATATCTTTAGATTATGATTATGCTATGTGGTCACAATTGGAATTATTTGATTTTAGTAATAATTTCAGCGATGCTTATACAATTAAATTTGGAGGATGGTATATTCCTGATATAGAAGATATTCATAAGTATTGGAAAATAATAGAATATAGGTTTGGATTTTCATATAATTCAGGATATTTTGGAAACAATACTCAAGGAAATATTAATTTAGCAGACCTATTTGAATATACATATACTTTAGGTTTTGGTTTTCCTATTAGAAAGTCAAAAAGCGTTATAAACACTGGGTTTCAATTTGGGAAACTAGCTAACTCTGACATTGAATTACCAAAAGAAAAATATTTAAGAATAAATTTATCATATACATTTAATGATAAATGGTTTAAAAAGAGAAAAATTGATTAAAATTAACTATTATGCTTAAAATTAAATACTCATTATTAAATCTGATTTTTCTATGTAGCTTAAATTTAATGAGTCAAGAAATAGATTCTTTAAAATTTGGAAAAAATAAAGAATTATGTGAAGAAAACTTATCTGTTTACATAGAATTTTATAAGCAAAAGAATTATGAAGATGCTTTTGAGCCATGGAGTTATTTATTCAAAAATGCTCCAAAAAGAACAAAAAATATTTACACTCAGGGGCCTAGGATAATAAGAGGGATATTATCAACTGAAATTTCAATTCAAAGAATGAAAGAATTACAAGAGTTGTTGTTTTCTATTTATGATCAAAGAAATATTTATTATCCTGGCCAAGAACCTTATGTACTCGGATTAAAGGGTGTTGATATGTATAAGTATTTAAAAGGATCAACCTTAGGCCTTAAACAATCTCATGATGTTCTAAAAAATTCATTTGAACTCAGTCAAAATAAAACAAGCGCTTCTGTATTAAATTACTATTTTTTAGCTACAACAAAGCTTGTTCAAGCAAAAGAGTTAAAAGTTCAAGATTTAATTGCATTATTCTCTGACCTCTCTAGTGTTATTTCATATAAACAAGCAAAGTTATCTGAAGATATTTACAATTTTGAAAATCTTCAAGAATCAGAATTATCTTTGAAGGATAAAAAGAAGCTAGCTAATTTTAAAAAAGAACTATCGAAGTTAGGAAATGTTAAAAGTAATCTTGAAAAAACCTTAGCACCACATGCTACTTGTGAAAAATTAATAGAATTGTATTCAAAAAATTATGAATCTCAAAAAAATAACATTGAATGGATGAAAAGAGCGGCAAAGTTGTTGAGTAAAAAAGAATGTACAGATTCTGATATTTTTTTTTCAATTTCAGAAGTTCTGTATAATTTAGAACCATCACCACAGTCTGCTGCTAATATGGGCATTAAATCATTAAAAAGAAAAGATTATGATAAAGCATTGCAATTTTATTTATATGCTTACGAAAATGAATCAGATAAGTTAAATAAGGCTTTATATGCATTCAGGTTAGCCCAAACATATGGATTTATTGATCAAAATATAAATGCAAAATCTTATGCAATCAAAGCATCAAGATTAAGGTCAGGCTGGGGATCCCCTTTCATTTTAATTGGAGATTTATATGCTAAGACTTCAAGAAAATGTGGAGAATATAAAACAGAGTTTTTAAAAAGAGTAGGCTATTGGGCCGCAATTGACAAGTACGAATATGCTAAGAAAATAGACCCAAGTACATCAAAAAAGGTAGAAGAAAAAATTTTAAAGTATTATAATCAAATTCCTAGTAAAACAGATATCTTTCAAGAAGGATTAATAGACGTTAAGTATTACCAAATAGATTGTTGGTATTCGGAAAAAGTAAAAATCAGAGTCCCATAATTTTGAAATTTAACAATTATAATTTAATAACAATATTATTTTTTATATTTTCGTATTCTTGTAAAAATAATTTAACTGAGGTTGAATATTTATTGAAAGATAAAAAAAGTCCGGATATTAGTTCTGAGGGAGTGGTTTACACTTATTCTGAGGAGGGAACTATAGTTTTAAGAATTGAAGCACCAAAGGTAGATAATTTTCAATCTACATCAAAATATATCGAATTTCCTGAAGGGATAAAGGTTACTTCATATAATTTAAGCGGCACGAAAGAATCTTTATGGAGTGCGGATTACGCGATTAAACATTCTGAATCTGGAATTACAGAGGCTAAGGGGAATATTATTCTTGAAAACTTCAAAAATGAAAAATTAGAAACAGACTTTTTAGTTTGGGATCAAAAAAAAGAAAAAATTTATACCGATAAATTTGTAAGAATAATTCAAACTAATGATACAATAACTGGTCAAGGGTTTCAGTCAAACATTAACTTTTCTGAATATAAAATATTAAATACCAAAGGTGAAATTTCAATTTATAATAAATGAATTAGCTGAATAAACTTATTCATTTTTTGTTTCAGGTTATTGATTTAATTTTAATATAATAACAAATTTTTAATAGAAAAACTTCATGGAAAAAGATTTTTAATATGAATTTAAGTTTTAAGTTTTGTATATATAATCTTAAAAAAAAATATAATTAAATTTTTTATAAATTTGATTATCAAAATAAGCAAAATTAGTGGACCCCGATAGTATAATCATAATTATAATTTCCTTACTTTTTTCTGCCTTTTTTTCAGGAATGGAGATAGCTTACGTTACTTCTAATAAGCTACATTTAGAGCTTTTGAAACAAAAAGGAGGGTTTGGAGCAAAATTTGTTACCCCATTACTTAATAATCCATCAAGATTTATAGCAACAATGCTAGTAGGCAATAATATAGCATTAGTTGTATATGGTATAGAAATGGCTAATCTAATTGAACCAAAAATTAGAGTTTATACAGATTTAAACTTTTTAGTTATTCTTATACAAACAATTATATCATCTTTAATGGTTTTAATAACTGCAGAATTCCTTCCTAAAGTATTTTTTGAGGTTAATGCAACCAGATTATTAAAGTTTTTTATTATACCTGTTTGGATTATATATTATTTTTTATATTATCCAACCTCAATCATACTGAATATTTCAAACTTTTTTTTGAAAGTATTTTTCTCTTCTACTAATAAAGATACTAAACCAGTGTTTGCAAGAGTTGATCTTCATAAATTTGTAGAAGAATTAACAAAAGCTAAGTCTAATAGTGAAAATATTGACCCAGAAATTCAAATTTTTCAAAATGCTTTAGATTTTTCTCAGATTAAAGCTAGAGAGTGCATGATTCCTAGAAACGAAATTAAATCTGTTGATATAGAAGATTCTGTTAAAAATTTATCAGAAAAATTTATTAACACGGGACTTTCTAAAATATTAGTTTACAGGGGCAATATGGACAAAATAATAGGATATATTCATTCTTTTGAATTATTTAAAAAACCAAAAGATATAAAGTCTATATTACTTCCAATATTGTTAATCCCTGAAACAAAAACTGTAAACCATATATTAGATTTGTTTATAAAAAAAAGAAAAAGTATTGCCCTTGTAATTGATGAATTTGGGGGAACTGCAGGACTATTAACAATAGAGGATGTTGTTGAACAATTATTTGGTGAAATTGAAGATGAACACGATAAAATTGAATTAATTAATAAAAAAATTTCAGATAATGAGTACATTTTTTCAGGAAGGCATAAAATTGATTTTTTAAACGAAAAGTACAATTTGATATTACCTGATTCTCAAGACTATGAGACTTTAAGTGGCTTAATTGTATATTTTAATGAAAATATTCCAAAAATAAACTCAGTTATTGAGATTAATCAATTTCAATTTGAAGTCTTGGAGGTAAAGATGACTAAGATTCAAAAAGTCAAGCTAACTATTAGAAAATTACATGATGACAATTTATAGAACTTTTGTATATTCGCTATCTTAAATTTAAATAAATTTATATGGTATCATTAAGTAAATTAAGAAAGAGATCTGGCTTAGTAATTGGTGGAATAGGAATTGCAATGTTAGCCTTTTTACTTGGAGATCTCTTAAACTCGGGTAATAGCTTATTTTCTGGGACCTCAACCACAATTGGAAAGGTTAATGGGCAAGTCATTGATTACAGAGATTTTGAGTTAAAAGCTAAAATGCTTGATAGGATTTCAAATTCATCTCAAGATCCAAATTCGTTAAGAGATAATCTATGGGATGAAAAGGTTAGTGAAATTATATATTTTGAACAATACGATAAGCTTGGTATTAATATTTCTTCAGAAGAATTAGCAGGTTTAACTTTTGGCTACAACTCAGAGCTAATGTCGCCTACTGCTAAACAGTTTTTTGGCACATCGGTTAATGATATTTCCTCTCAAGAGTTAGCATCAATAATTAAGCAGATTAATGAAAATGACCCTCAAAGGTGGTTATATTTTGAGTCTATTATCAGAAAAGAAAGACTTTTTAATAAATATTTAAATTTAATAAAGTCAGGATTAAATACTTCAAAATCTGATATAGACATACATTTTTCAGAACAATCAAAAAAAATTACAGGAAAATATATTTATAAACCATTTGATATGTCAATTGAAGTAAGTGAAAGTGAAATTAAAAGTTATTATAATGAAAATAGAGAAACATATAAGCAAGATGAGCAAAGAGAAATTTCAATAGCAATTTTTGATATAATCCCTACTGAATCAGATAAGAATATGATTAAAAATAGGTTAACAGATTTGATTGAAGATAAAAAAGTCTTTAATGTTAATAATAATAATGATATTATTCCAGGGTTTAAAAGCACAAAAAATGTTAAATTATTTGTTGACAAATATTCAGATAAAACTTTTGATTCAACTTATTACGCTAAAGGTCAATTATCTCCACTAATAGAAGAGATAATGAGGTCTGAAAAAATTGGTTTTGTTTATGGCCCTTATGAAGAAAACGGAAGTTACAAACTTGCAAGGTTAAATGATATAAAAAGTGATTCTATTCAAGTTGCAATGATTGAAATGGAAATACAACCAAGTGAGGAGACTTCTAATGAAGTTTATGTAAACGCAAGTGAGGTTGCTTTATCTAAAGACTTTCAAAGTTTTGAATTAAATGCAGAGAAGAAAAATATTGCAATAACTTCAGTTGATGTTAAGAAAAATGATAAGGAGATATCAGTTCTTGGACCTTCAAGAAATTTAGTTTTTTGGGCATTTAATGAAAAAACATCACTTAACAGTATTAAACTTGATGATCAAAATTCTAGAATAGTTGTATCTATGTTAACTAATATTGTCGATAATGAATATAAAACTTTAGATGACGTAAAGCAGGAAATAGAATTAGAAGTAAAAAAGACAAAATCTTCAAGAAAATTGATAGCAGAATTTGAGGATTCCCTTAAAGTTTATTCTGAATTTGAAATATTAGCAGAAAAAATGAATTTATCAATTGAAAACACATCCTTTTTGAATTTTAGTAATAATTCAATTCCAACTGGTTTTGAACCAAAAGTAGTTGGTGCATTTTACGGAGTTGAAAAAAATCTAGCTTCAAATCCTGTAGTTGGAGAAAGTGGTGTATATTTAATTTTTGTTGATTCAGTAGAAATCAATAATATAGAAAAAAACTATAATTCTATAAGAAAGCAATTAGACCCACAATTTCAATTAAGAGCTAATTATGAATTAAATTCTGCTTTATTAGATTTAGCTGATATTGATGATGACAGGTCAAAATTTTATTAAAAAGAACACAATAAGATAGCTTACTAATCTATTTTGTATTTATTTTGATATTTCAAGTACAGTTCTTTTTGCATATTATTCAAGTCTAATGATTTTCCTTCAATAAAAGCAAATAAGATATTATTGCCCATCATATCTAGAGCATCTCCATTTGAAACAAATAGAGTAGCAGCCTTTCCTTTTTCAAGACTTCCAACTTTATCGTCAATACCTAGTATTTTTGCTGTATTTAATGTTATACTCATCAATGCTTCTTCTTTACTTAAGCCAAATGCTACACAGTTTCCAGCTGAAAACGGAAGGTTTCGTGCTCCCATTCTTTCCATGTCTCCCTCGTAGTCTAAACAAAATAATATTCCAGCATCATGAAGAATTTTAGGTGTTTTAAAATGGATATTGATATCTTCATCATATCTGATTGGTAACCTATGAATACGATTTAAAATAACAGGTATATTATTTTCTGCTAAAAAGTCAGTTATTCGCCATGAATCTATTCCCCCAACTAATACAATTTTTTTAATTCCAACATTTTTGCAAAATATTATTGATTCTTTGATTTGCTTGACTCTATTAGCA
Organism: Flavobacteriales bacterium; assembly: GCA_002692065.1. GTDB lineage: Bacteria > Bacteroidota > Bacteroidia > Flavobacteriales > UBA7430. Next base: position 181,790 of record NZJX01000011.1, read on the forward strand.
TGAATAAATAGAGTTCTTTCACCACTAAAAAGTTTTTTCATAGCCTCCATTTTAATATCAATCTCATTAGAATTTTTTAGATAATAAACTTTTGCGTTTTCAAAAAAATCTTTTAATATTTTTAGGTTTTTATAATAATTTTTTTGAGACTTTTCTTTGTAAAAATAATTATTAGGCCAATTTATATGTAGCCCTTCATCCTCAATAAATAATGCTTCTTCATAATCCCACCCATCAAACTCAACAACACTTGATAATCCAGAAATCACACCACCTCTTGGTGTTACTTGCCCCATCAAAATACCATTAGTTATTAAAGTTGGAATAATTGGAGAGTCAGTATTGTAAGCTACGATACTCCTTACATTTGGATTCATAACCCCAACTTCATCAAAGTCAACCGTAGCCCTAACTGCATCTATATCTGCTAGACCAACAGTTGTATTAGGAACTATAAAACCAGGATAGACATGTTTTCCGATAATTTCATAATAGTCAGCATCAGAAATATCAACTTTTAAGTTTCCGGATCTTTCAATTGTAGAAATTATACCATTTTCAATAATAATGAGAGAGTTTTCGATAACTTCACCATTTCCAATATGGGCAGTTCCCCCATATAAGAGAGTTTTTTTATTGATTTTTTCTCCATCATTTTGGGCAAATGTATAAAGGCAAGAAATGTAAATTAAGAATTTTAAGTATTTGACCATATTACAAGTTTATAAATCATCATCACAGTGAAATCTGTATTTTTTATCTTCAGAAATTTTTTGAAATTCTTTTGATGAATTTGTATTTAACATCTTTTGAATTAATCTATTTTTTTCTTTTTTATTTTGAGCCTGTTTAACTTTATTTGTTTCTATTGAATAGTATAATTTTCCATCTATATAAGTTTGTTCAACTACAGAGTAAATTGATAGGGGGTTTTCAGTCCAAATAACAATATCAGCATCTTTTCCTTTTTTTAAACTTCCTAAATTATCATCAATATGTAGAAGTTTAGCAGGATTTAAAGTGATTAGTTTCCAAGCATCCTCTTGAGAAATATTTCCATATTTAATAGATTTAGCCGCCTCCTGATTTAATCTTTTTCCCATCTCAGCATCATCAGAATTTATAGCTGTTATAATATTCATTTTATTTAATATTGCAGCGTTGTATGGTATTGCATCATTTACTTCATATTTGTAAGCCCACCAGTCAGAAAATGTTGAAGCACCAGCACCATGAATTTTCATTTTATCAGCAACCTTATATCCTTCTAAAATATGAGTAAAAGTGTTAATTTTAAAATTTAAGGAATCGGCAACATTCATTAACATATTTATTTCAGATTGCCTGTAGGAATGACAAGTAATATATCTTTTTTTAGAGAGTATTTCTGAAATTACTTCTAACTCTAAATCTTTTCTTGGCATTTTACTATCTTTTTTTTGGTTTGAAGATAATTGATCCCATTTTTTCCATTTGTTAACATAATCTTTTGCATTAATAAAAGAATCAAAAAAGACTTGCTCTACCCCCATTCTTGTCTGAGGATACCTGACAGAATTATAATCACCCCAGTTACTTTGTTTAACATTTTCACCTAATGCAAATTTTATAAAGGGTTTAGCTTTATTGTAAATTAATTCTTCAGCATCGCCACCCCACTTCATTTTTATTATAGCTGATTGTCCTCCTATAGGATTAGCTGATCCATGAAGTAGCTGAGCACAAGTAACTCCCCCTGACAATTGTCGATATATATTTATATCATTTGGCCTAATCGCATCAGTCATTCTAACCTCAGCGGAATTATTTTGCCCACTTTCGTTAACACTTCTTAACCCAATATGAGAATGTTCATCAATAATTCCCGAAGTAAGGTGTTTATTTTGACCATTGATAATTTCAAAATCATATTTATTTTTAACTATATCAACTGCATCATTACCAACTGCAATAATTTTGCCATCTGCAATAGCGATTGAACTATTTTTAATTATACCAAAAGCTTCATTAGTCCAAAGTGTAAAGTTTTCAAAAATTATATTTCTAACTTTGGGCTTTTCAATCCAACCGTAAGCATTATTTGGGAACCATTTTTCACCCATTTCATTTAAAAATTTTACTTTATCAGTATCAATGAACTTTTTATTTGTGGCATCTTTTTTAGTATTTTTTTTAAGTTTTCCTTTTAATTTAATAACAAACGAAGTCCAATCACCATTCCCCAAACTCCCTTCTCCTTCAATTAACTCTTCTCCCGAACCGCTAAGTCGAACAATTTGGTTATTGTTATCATTATATTTTAGTGAAATTAAATTATTTTCAAAGTTAATTTCCACCTTAATGGTATCCTTTAAAAGCAATCTTCCTTTCATATTTTTATGTTCTCCATATATTTCTAAAGGCAACATTTCCCCATCAATTTTTAATAAATATTCTCCCCTATAGTCATATTTAGGTATTTCATTAATAATCTCTTTTTTACCAAGAGTCCAATTTTCTAAAATGGTTGAATTATTATCAAAAATTGGAACATCACAAATAATAAAATTTGCAACCATTCCGGGTTTCAAACTACCGTATTTATCGTCAATATTTAACATCTTTGCAGGTAAGGTTGTAATTGCTCTTAGTGCCCCTTCTTCAGACAAACCATGTTTTATGGCAGTTCTTATGTTTGGTAGAAAGTCATCAATGTTTTCAAGATTATTGGTTGTAAAAGCAAATTCAATATTTTTTGATTCTAAAATAGCTGGGTTAGCAGGTGCTAGCTCCCAATGTTTCATTTTAGCTAAGCTTAATTCTAAAGAATTATAATTATCATTTACATTATATTTTTTTGGAAAGTTTAATGGTAAAATATACATAGATTTATCTATATATTCAGAGTTTATGCTCATATATTCATCTCCAACTCCTTTTATTACAAAGGTCATTTTAAATTCATTTTTTAAATTAATTACATTTCTTATTGCATAATGATTATCTATCTCAAAAAATGCAGGTAATTTTAGGTTTTTATATAGTTCAATTAAACTAATATTAGAAATTAAATTATTGTGATTTGCCCAAAGAGCATCGTAAATAGCTTGTCTAATTAGAGCAATAGACCCCATGAAAGAACTGGGGTAAGATTGTCTAGATTGTCCCTTATTAAATGAATAGTGAGCAGTAGCTTTTGATTTAATTAAAGCCTTTTGAGGCTTAATACTAGACAAATTTACTATTGAAGATGTCCCCCTGACTATTCCATCATTTTGAAAGCTGAGTAAAACACCAAAACCATTTTTAATATAATTCTTTCTAACTGAATTATCAGGTGAAAAATAATTTGATGAATGATATTCGGGTTTTAATGATTCATTCCATGAAAATGGTCCTATGTTTTTACTTTCAATTTGAGGTTTAGGAGACCAGCTTGAAGAAGTTAATTTCTCACATCCATAATTTGTATGTGGATCAATAAAAGAAGCATATACATGAGCTCCATTGAGATTTTCAACAATTGCATATTCAGGAATGTCAACGGCAAGTCCAACATCAATAATTATATTGTCTTCAATCAAAATAATACCTCTTTTAATTATATTGTTTTCATTAACATGAATGTTTCCATTTATGAATGCATATGTTGGTTTATGTTTAGCTTTAATACCATTAAAAGGGAAGTTTTCTTGACTAAAGCTCAAGAAAAAAGTCGAAAAGAAAAAAAATAATGCTACAAAATTTTTCATCAAATTTAAATTTAATAATACAATTTAATATATTTATTAAAATACAATTTAAAAATTAAATAAATAAAACTTGAGTAAAGTTAATCAAATTAAATTTGTAAAAGAAAAGGCAGTATTAGTTGGAGCAATTACCAAGAATCAAAATGAGATTACATCAATCGAGAATATTGATGAACTTTCCTTTTTATCAATTACGGCAGGGGCAATTCCAAAAAAAAGATTTATCCAAAAATTAAACAAAATTAATCCAAGAACATTTATTGGTCCTGGAAAAATAAATGAAATATCAGAATATATAAATAAAAATAAAGTTGATTTAGTAATTTTTGATGATGAACTTTCGCCTTCTCAAATTAGGAATATAGAATTTATACTCAAGAATGTAAAAATTTTAGATAGAACAAATTTAATTTTAGACATATTCGCCTCAAGAGCGAGAACTTCTTATGCTACATCCCAAGTTCAACTTGCTCAATATCAGTATTTATTACCAAGATTAACAAGAATGTGGACACATCTCCAAAAACAAAAAGGTGGGATAGGTATGAAAGGTCCAGGTGAGACTGAAATAGAAACGGATAGAAGAGTTATAAGACAAAAAATATCACTGTTAAAGAACAAACTTAAAATTATAGATAAACAGCTAGTTAATCAAAGAAAGAATAGAGATGGGTTAATAAGAGTATCATTAGTCGGCTATACCAATGTTGGTAAGTCCTCAATTATGAATGCTTTAAGTAAGTCAAATTTTCTTTCTGAAGATAAACTATTTGCGACATTGGATACAACTGTGAGAAAAGTAGTAATTAACAGATTTCCGTTTTTATTGTCAGACACTGTAGGATTCATAAGAAAATTGCCAACAGAATTAATAGAATCATTTAAGTCTACCTTAGATGAGGCCAGAGAGGCGGATTGTATCATTCATGTAATAGATATTTCAAATAAAAATTTTCAAAAACAAATAGATTCTGTCAATAAAATTTTGAAAGATATTGGAATTATTGACAAGCCTATAATACTTGTATTTAATAAGATTGACATGTTTACCTATGAAAAAAAAAGTCCAGATGATTTACTGCCTTTAGAAAGAAAAAATTTATCTTTGAATGATTGGAAAAAAACATGGATGTCAAAAATGAACACTCAATGTATATTCATTTCAACATTTAAAAAAACAAATTGGGAGTATTTTAAATCTGAATTATATAATTTTTTAAAAAATATTCATAAAAAAAAATATCAATATAAATATAAAAATGATTAGAAAAATACTAGTATTATTAATTTTGTATTCAAGCAATATTTTTTCACAGAATTTTATGATTAAGGGAAAAGTTAGTGAGGTAAGCGGAGATGAAATTAAACCTTTGTTTGGAGCAAATATATATGTTATGAATTCATCAAAAGGAACTATTTCAGATTCAAATGGAAAATTCCAATTAGTCATTGAAAATTCTAAAGATTTTTATCTTATTGCAAGTTTTGTTGGATATTTTCCAGACACTATCAAAATTAGTAAAATTGAAAACGTTGAGTTTTTTTTAAAACCAATGCAGTTGATGGATGTGGATATTTTGAGTATGAAGAAATCTAATTTTAAATCTAAATTAGATGTAAAAAATTTAGAAGTAATAACAAATACGGAGTTGGAAAAAGCAGCATGTTGTAATTTATCACAATCATTTGAGACAAATCCATCAGTTGATGTTGTAGTAAGAGATGGTGTTTTAGGAACAAAAAAAGTTCAAATGCTTGGATTAGATGGAATATATACACAGATATTACTTGATAATAAACCACTAGTTAGAGGTTTATCTAATATTTATGGTTTAAATTTCATTCCGGGTGCATGGATTGAATCTATCTCAATAGTAAAAGGCTCCGGTTCTGTTACTGAAGGATATGAATCTATTTCTGGTCAAATTAATGTCAAACTATTTAAACCAACTAATAAAAAGATTCTATTAAATAGTTATTTAAATCATTTCGGAGTTATTGAAAATAATTTAGTTTTTAGTAAAGTGATTAATAATAATTGGAATACTTCAGTTTTAGTTCATAGTTCTCTAAATAAGAATCCAGGAGATCAAAATAGAGACACTTTTATTGATATCCCAAAGAAAAATTTAAACACTTTTTTATTAAGTTTTGAGAGGCAGACAAAAAAAAGTAATTTTTATTTTGGATATAGAGGTGTGTCAGAGTTAAAAAAAACAGGGCAGATTAGAAGTTATAATCCTATGATTAGTAGATATAAAGTAAAATTTGATAATGATCAACAAGAGTTATTTTCAAAGTTAATTTTAAATTTTAAAAATAATAAGGTTTTAGAACTCAACATAAATTACATAAATGAGAATATTGTAAATAATTTTGGAGAAAATTTATATGACGCAAATCAAATGAGTGGTTACTTTAATTCTATTTATAATACAAATATATTTGATATGAGAAACGAATTAAGGGTTGGCGCAAGTTATTATTTAGATTCTTATGACGAATTTCTAGATAGAAATAATATAGATATAATAAATTTAAAGCGGACAGATCATATTTTTGGTGCTTTTACTGAAGTTCAAAGGTTTCAATTGTCTAATCTTAGTATTTTAATTGGTAATAGACTTGACTATTTTTTAATAAAAAGAGGAGATAAAGGCTTTAAATTTTCTCCAAGAATAAATTTAAAATACGATCATAATCAAAATTTAATATTTAAAATTAATGCAAGTAAAGCTCATAGGATATTTAATTTTATACCGGAAAATTTATCATATTTATATAGCACAAGAAGTATTCATTTTTCAAATTATAATGAATTAGACCCGGAGTCATCATCAAATTATGGATTTTCAATATTAACTAAATTTGAAATATTCAATAAAGATTTTAATTTAGATTTTGATTATAATTTTATCGACTTTCAAAATCAAATTATAATTGATCTGGAAGAAAGTAATAAAATAAATATTTACAACTCATACAGAAGTTCGTTTGCCAGTAACATTCAAGTAAATTTAGATTTTGAAGTATCTAGAAGTTTTGAGATTAAATTTTCTCAAAAATTTAACACATCAAAATCATACTTTAAAATTCAGGATAGATTAGTTCAAAAGTATATACCATTTATTCCCAAAAATCGTAAATTGTTACAATTTTATTATTATACATGGCAAAATAAGTACAGTACATCTCTAACAATTCAAAACATTGGCTCAATGAGAGTACCATCTCAAGGGGATATTAGTGAATTTTGGTCAGATAGATTCAATTTAATTTCATTACAAGTAACAAGAAAGTTTAAAAATTTAGATGTATATTTAGGAATTGAAAATATTTTAAATTTTAGACAAAAAAATCCAATAAGAAGCTTTGAAAACCCATATTCTGATAATTTTGATGCCTCAATGATATGGGGCCCAATTATGGGTAGAATTGCTTACTTTGGAATCAGAAAAAACTTTAATTAAAATTTGACCTATGAAAAACTTTTTATTACTCGTTGTATTTTGTTCTGTAACCTCATTAATTGCGAAAGACAAAGAAAAGAAAATCAAAAATATTAAAATTAAAACAAGTGCTGTCTGCGGAATGTGCAATGATTTAATTGTCAATAAGACCTTAGCTTTTGAAAAAGGCGTTAAATATGCTGAGTTAAATCTTAAAGATGGAATAATTTCAATTGATTATAAATCAAATAAAACATCTCCAGAAGTTTTAAAAGAATTGATTAGAAATTTAGGTTACAGAGCCGACAACTTAAATCCTGATCCAGAAATTTTTCATAATCTACCAAGATGTTGTCAAGCTCCTGGTGTATGTGGTAATTAGTTTAGCTTAAAAAGATTTGCATAAATTTGGTCAATCGTACCAACTTTTGAAACGACAATTTTATGATTACAGCTGGGTTTATTATATTTAGATATAAATATTTTCTCGTAACCTAATTTTTCAGCCTCTAATATTCTTTGATTTATTCTTGGTGATGGTCGTATCTCTCCTGATAATCCTATTTCACCAGTAAAGCAAAATTTATCCGATATTGAAATATTTAGACTTGAAGATATAAGGGAGATTACAACACTTAAATCTATCGACGGATCATCAATTTTTATTCCTCCAGTTATATTTAAAAATACATCTTTTAAACTTAATTTAAAACCAAATCTTTTTTCTAGAACAGCAAGAAGCATGTTTAATCTTTTAATTTCAAATCCTGTTGAACTTCTTTGAGAAGTACCATAAATAGCCGGACTAACAAGTGCTTGTACTTCAAGAAGGATAGGTTGTATTCCTTCAATTGCAATCGCAATTGAAGTTCCGCTTAACTTTTCAATTTTGTTTGAAATCAGTATTTCAGAGGGATTTTTAACATTTCTTAAACCATTACTCATCATTTCAAATATTGCAACTCCTTGAGTGGAGCCGAATCTATTTTTTTTACTTCGAATAATTCTATAAATATTGTTTTTATCTCCTTCAAAATTTAATACTACATCAACCATATGTTCTAAAATTTTTGGCCCAGCTATATTTCCTTCTTTATTAACATGACCAATTAATATAACCGACATAGAACACTGCTTTGCAAGATTATTTAATAAATAAGCATTCTCTTTAATTTGAGATATTGAACCTGGAGACGAGTCTATGGATTTAGTGTTTAAAGTCTGAATAGAGTCAATAATTATTAATGCAGGAGAAATTTTTTTAATTTGATCAAATATCTTTTCAGTGTTAGTTTCAGACATGATATAGCAATCGGAGCTTGTAAATCCGAGTCTGTTTGCTCGCATTTTAATTTGATTTGTACTTTCTTCTCCGCTAACATATAAAGTTTTTAGTTTATTTGTTGAGAGAGCAATTTGAAGCATTAAAGTTGATTTTCCGATTCCTGGTTCACCACAAAAAAGAATCAAAGATCCACATACAATTCCTCCTCCAAATAATTCATTCAAGTAATTGTCAGAGATTTTAAGTCTGAGCTCATCATTAGTTTCAATTTCATCAACTTTTATTGCATAGGACTTTGAATCAACTAATGAATTACTTTCATTTTTGACTACTAATTCTTCAATAATTGAATTCCACTTATTACAATTGTTACACTGACCATGCCATTTAGTATATTCACATCCACAATTTTGACAAAAAAAAGCTGATTTAATTTTTTTTTTATTAATCACTAATACTTATTTTATTTATTAAGGTTGATGAAGACTGATCATTTACATAACTCACAGTTCTGGTAATACCTCCATACTCTTTTACAATATCCGAACCAATTATTTTTTTATTTTTATAATCCCCACCTTTAATTAAAATATCAGGTTTAATCTCCTTTATTAAATTTTTTGGAGTTATTGTATCAAAAATAATTATTGCATCAATAAATTCCATAGAGGCAAGAATAAAACTTCGAGTTTTTTGATCTTTGAGCGGTCTATTATTCCCTTTAATATTTTTAATAGAGATGTCAGAGTTTAAACCAACTACTAGTTTACCACCAAAACTTTTCGCATCAATTAGACATTTAATATGACCAAAGTGAATTAAATCAAAACATCCGTTTGTAAATATTATATTATTTTGATCATTTCTCCACATCAATAAAGTTGGTTTTAACTTTTCAAGAGAATAAATTTTTTTTTCAACATGTTGGATAATATTTTTCATTTAGCTTTTTATTTTTTGAAAAGATAAAACAACAGTTGATATAGTTCCTGAAAATAAAATCATTACAGATTGGGCAGTGTGAATTAAAATTGCAAGAGTGATTCCAGTTGTTTCAGAGTGACCTAAACTCAAAAGTGCTAAAGTAACCGCAGCATGATATGATCCAATCCCCCCCTGAACAGGAATAATCATCCCTAGCCCTCCTATTACTGTAATATAAATTCCATCAAAAAAGTTCAAATTAGAAGTTTCAGGGATACTGTAAAAACAAATTTGAGTCATAAATATATACATAAGCCAAATCAAGATGGTGTATAATGAGAATAAATTTTTTTTATTGATGTAAAATATAGATTTGAATCCACTTTGGATATCAGATAGAAAATTTTGTAATTTTTTTAAAAAATTAAAACGTAAAATACGTTTTCGAAAAATAAATAATAGACATATCAATATTGAAATTAAAACTAAGATTGGAATATAATTTTTGGGATTAATGGTTTTAAAATTTGAGAAAAATATCGAAATTTCATTAAATTTTATTGTGAAACTAAATAATAACAATACAATTAAAATACTTAAATCTATCACTCTTTCTAGAATTACATTTCCAATGAGTTTTTTAACAGGAACCTTAGTCACCTGATTAAAATAAGTACAACGAACAATTTCTCCTGCTCTTGGAAAAATAACGTTAGCCAGGTAACCAATTGAAATGCTATGTAGGGCAGGACCAAATTTTGAACTATATTGCATTGTATTTATTAAAATTTGCCACCTTAGAGCTCTAAATATATATGCACAAAATCCAAAGATCATGGAAACTATTAAATAGCAATAGTTTGCAGATTTAAGTTTCAAGACCATTTTATTTAAATCTTGATTTTTAAATATGAAATAAATTATAATAAAACCAAAAATCAGAAAAATAAGAGATTTAAAAAATGTTTTTATTTTCATAATTTTTAATCAATAGTATTTTTATTTTCATTCGGAAATATAATTGTTGGAATGAAGTTTTTTGCAGCATTTATTTCAATTAAGGCATAGGATATAATAATTACAACATCTCCAACTTGAACTTTCCTTGCAGCAGGACCATTCATACAAACCTCACCAGAGTTAAATTTTCCTTCAATTACATATGTATCTATGCGTTCTCCATTATTTACATTAACTATTTGAACTTTTTCTCCTTCAATCAAATTTGCAGCATCCATAAGTTTTTTATCAATCGTAATACTTCCAATATAGTTTAGGTCTGCATTCGTAATTTTAACTCTATGTATTTTAGATTTTATAATACTAATATTCATAATTCAAAATTATAAAAATTTAGTTAACATTAAGCACTAGATTATCTATTAATCTTATTCTACCAATGAAAACAGCAATTAAGAGCACATGTTTAACATTGTCATCCCAAGAAAAAGAAGTTGTCAAATTATGGGAATTACAAATTTCAAAATAATCTAGCTTAAATGCTTTATTATTTTTAAAATTTAAAGCGACAATTTTTTTACATTCTGATATAGTATGTTTTTTGTGAATCCTTTCAATTAATTTTAAATTCTTAAATATAAAATTTGCTTTTTTATATTCAGAATCTGATAACAAAATATTTCTTGAACTTAAGGCTAAGCCAGAATTATTTCTTAAAGTCGGACAAGACCTAATTATAGTATTTTTAAATTTTTCCCCAACAAATTTTTTAATTATAATAAGTTGTTGGTAGTCTTTTTCGCCAAAGTAAGCAATTTTTGGATTAATTAATTTTAATAATTTATTTACTATAAAAACAACTCCATCAAAGTGATTTGGTCTAAACTTTCCTTCTAGAATATTAAAAAGATTATTTTCATGTTTTAAAACTTTGTATCCATTAGGATATATTTCTTTATTTTGAGGAATAAATAATGCAGAACACTTATGCTTTATTAATAACTTTATGTCTTTATTAATTTTCTTAGGGTAACTCGTAAAGTCGTTAATATCATTAAATTGAGTAGGGTTTACGTAGATGGAGCAAATGACAATTTCGTTTTCATTTAAAGCCGTTTCAATTAATGATATATGCCCATCATGAATTGCGCCCATTGTTGGCACAAAACCAATTGATTTGTATTGATTTTTTTTAAGGAAAATATTTAGCTCAAAATTGTTAGAAAGGATTTCCATTGTTAAGTAAATTAAATTAATTTAACTGACTAAATATGCTGTAAATATAATATATTTTTGTATTTTTGCTGGATTATAATAATGTTGGCAATGAAGAAAAGAATATTATATGTTTCTCAAGAGATTTCCCCCTATTTACCTGAGAACGACCTATCAAAGACATCAAGATTTTTACCTCAAGCAATGAATGAATCAGGAATTGAAGTTAGGTTATTTATGCCTCGATTTGGTTGTATTAATGAAAGAAGACATCAACTTCATGAAGTAATAAGATTATCCGGTATTAACTTAATTGTAAACGATATTGACCAGCCATTGATTATTAAAGTTGCTTCAATACCTCAAGCTCGGATGCAAGTTTATTTTATTGATAATGAAGAATACTTTAAAAGAAAATATACAACCCAAGATAAAAAAGGAACCTTTTATAAAGATAATGATGAAAGAGCTTTATTTTTTTGTAGAGGTGTTTTAGAATCCGTTAAAAAACTAGGATGGTCGCCTGATATTATCCACTGTAATGGTTGGATGGCTAGTTTTCTCCCTATGTATTTAAAGAAATTTTATCATGATGATCCTATTTTTGAAAAATCAAAAGTAGTATATTCTTTCTATAACCAACCATTTAGTGGGAATTTAGGTAAGGGGCTTGTAGATAAAATGAAGCTAGATGGATATTTAGATAAAGAATTAAAAGGCCTAGAGAATGGTAATTTCAAAGAGCTCTCAAAAACAGCAATAAATTTTTCTGACGCAATTGTGAAAGGTAGTTCGGATTTAGATTCCGAACTTCTAAACTTTTTATCTAATTCAGAGTTGCCAACTTTAGAATATTCAGATGACAATTATAGAGAGCAATATAAGCCTTTCTATGAAAAATTATTTTCTCAATAGTTTATGTTAAAAAATCTCTTTTTAATTTTCGTATTAACTGGATTTACTATTTTTATTGGATGTAAAAAAGAATCAAATCTTATTGGATATAGTGTTATTAATCCTAATGAATTAGAAATACTATATTTAGACAATTTGCCCGTAAATTTATCAATTATAAAAGAGGATTCGTTATCAAGTTTCAATACACCAACCTCTTATTTAGGAAAAATATATGATGAAAATTTTGGATACACAAAGGCTTCAATTTATACAGAAATAAGACTTTCAAATTCAAATGTAAATTTCAATGAGTCACTAATTATAGATTCAGTTGTTCTTTCACTCAAGATAGCTGATTTTTATGGAGATAGTCTATCAAATTTTGATATAAATGTTAATCAAGTTTTGGAAAATATTGAAAATGATGATAATACTTTTAGTGATCAAAATTATTTGTTTGATAATCAATTTTTGTATCAGGGGAATCACTTAATCACACCAAATTCTGAGAAAACCATCAAATTAAAACTTGATAATTTAATTGCCGAATCTTTTATAAATTCTGATTCATCAAATTTTGCTGATAATTCATCATTTAGAAATTTTTTTAATGGATTATATCTCTCTTCAAATAATAACTCAGAGAACGGTCTTTTACTCGAGTTAGATTTATTAAGTTCTGAAAGTAAGTTGACCATGTATTTTCATTCCAATAATTTAGATACTATAATTTATGATTTTCAAATTAATTCAAGTTGTAATAGATTAACTAACTGGGAGAATGATTATTCTAATTCACAAGTTAATGAGCAATTTTTGAATGACAATTTAAGTATAGGTTATATTCAAGGTGGAGCAGGCATAAGATCTAAAATAAATTTTCCCACAATTTACAATTTAAAAGATTCAAACTTTGTCATCAATAAAGCCGAAATAATTATTCCTTATATGTCTACTAATTTAGACAGTATATTCCCTCCACCAAGTAATTTAGGGTTAGCAGCGATTGATGATGAAGAAAATTTATCATTATTATATGAAGATCAAAGTATTCAAGGTTCAATTTATTTTGACGGTAACATAAATGTTAGTAACAACAACTACAAATTTAATATTTCAAGGTATATCCATGATGTGGTAGAGAATGACAGATCATCAAAATTAATAGTTTATGTACCATATTCTGTCACAAATCCAAATAGAGTTATAATTAATAATTTTCATCAAGATAGTATTGGAATTAAATTAAAATTATATCTTTCAAGATAATTAATTAGTTTTATGTGCGGAATTGTTGGATATATTGGCTCAAAAAATATTTACAAATATTTAATAAATGGTCTAAAGAGATTAGAATATAGGGGATATGATAGCTCAGGGATTGCTGTATTAAAAGATTCTAAAATTGAGATTTTTAAGAAAAAAGGAAAAGTTTCAGAGCTTGAAGAATTAATCACTGGAGATATTAATTCCTCAAAAATTGGTATTGGACACACAAGGTGGGCAACGCATGGAATCCCAAATGATATAAATTCTCATCCACATTATTCCCAATCAAAAAAATTAGCTATAATTCATAATGGTATTATTGAAAATGCAACAGTAATTAAAAAAGGATTAAAAAAAAGAGGCTTTAGTTTTACAAGCGATACGGATACTGAGGTTCTAATCAATCTTATAGAATTTATTAAAGACTCTGAAAAGGTGTCATTAGAAAAAGCTGTCAAAATTGCTCTAAATCAAGTTATAGGTGCATATGCAATAGTTATTATAGATCAAGGTAATGAAGATCAAGTTATAGTTGCAAAAAAAGGAAGCCCATTAGTTTTTGGTCTTGGGGACAAAGAATACTTTATAGCATCTGACCCTTCTCCATTTATAGAGTTTACAAATAAGGTGATATATCTTGGAGATGAAGAGGTTGCAAAAATTTCTTTAGAAAAAGGAATTAATATAACTTCAATTTCTAACCAAGTTAAAAGACCAAAAGTTCTTGAATTGGCTATGGAACTTCAAGATATAGAAAAGGGAGGTTATGATTATTTTATGCTTAAGGAAATAAACGAACAACCAAAATCAATTTTTGATACTTTAAGAGGAAGGTTAATACCAAAGTCAGGAATAATTACTCTGGGAGGTTTTATAGAATATGAGAAAAAATTTTTGAATGCAAAGAGAATAATTATTTTAGGCTGCGGGACTTCCTGGCATGCTGGATTAGTTGGGGAGTATTTAATTGAAGATTTTGCAAGAATTCCAGTTGAAGTTGAGTATGCTTCTGAATTTAGATATAGAAATCCAATAATTACAGAACAAGATATAGTTATTGCTGTTTCTCAATCAGGAGAGACAGCTGACACATTATCTGCAATAAGTCTTGCCAAAAGAAAGGGAGCTACTATTTTTGGTATTTGTAATGTTGTAGGCTCAAGTATTGCCAGAGAATCTCATGCAGGAGCCTATACCCATGCTGGTCCAGAAATTGGAGTGGCATCAACTAAAGCATTTACGGCACAAGTAACAGTTTTCATATTGATAGCTCTAATTTTATCGAATAAAAAGGGAATAATTTCTAGTGCAGATTATCAATCTCTAATAAATGAATTAAATCATTTGCCAAATAAAGTTGATAATGTACTGAAAAATATTAACTCAAAAGCCAAGTATATCGCTAGTATTTATAAAGATGCATCTAATTGTTTATTTTTAGGAAGAGGAATTAATTTTCCAGTTGCACTTGAAGGTGCTTTAAAACTAAAGGAAATTTCTTACATTCACGCTGAGGGTTATCCTGCTGCAGAAATGAAACATGGGCCAATTGCATTAATTGATGAAGATATGCCAACAGTAGTTATTGCGTCTCAGACGGAAAATTATGAAAAAGTTGTTAGTAATATACAAGAAGTTAAAGCTAGAAATGGAAAAGTAATTGCAATAATTAATGAGGGGGATAATGAGGTTAGAAATATTGCTGACCATGTCATAGAAGTCCCTCTAACAGACGAAAGATATAGTCCACTAATAAATACTATTCCTCTTCAATTATTATCATATCATATTGCAGTTATGAGAGGATGTAATGTTGATCAACCACGAAATTTAGCAAAGTCGGTGACAGTTGAGTAAATTTTAGCCTCTTTGAGTCTTTTTTGGGTTTATGCAGAATTTCTACTCGCATTTATATTTCCAAACAACGAACGTGTCACCATTTTTTCGTAAATAGTAATTTCTTTTGATGATGGGTCTTCATTTTTAAGTTCTTGAATTTGTTTTAATGCATACTGTTGAATGGTTAAAAGAGGGAGAACAATTTGTTCTCTAATTTCTATAGAGGCTTTACCTTCAGGGTAGTTGTCCATAAGTTCTTTTTGACCTGATATTTGCAATAGTAATCGTTTAGTTGTTTTATATTCCTTATAAATTAATTTCCAAAAGTCTCCATAAACTGGGTCATTTGACATGTAACTGGTTAATTTGAAAAATGATTTTGTTAAACTCATCATACTATTTTCCAGTAAAGTTTTAAAGAAATCAGATTCATTATAAAATGAAATGATTTCGTCAAGCCTGCCAGAATCTTCATATGTTTTTAATGCAGAACCAAGGCCGTAAAATCCTGGAACATTTTGTTTTAATTGACTCCAACTACCAACAAAAGGAATTGCTCTCAGAGCAGAAAAATCTAATTTAGATGAAGAAGGTCTTTTAGAAGGTCTACTTCCAATATTCGTTTTTGAATAGTATTTTAGTGTACTCATTTCTTCCAAATATGGGAGGAATTTAGGGTGGTTTTTAAAATCTTTATATTTATTATAACTCGTCTTGGCTAAATCTTCAATAAGAACTCTATGTTTATTGTTCAATTGATTTTTTCTAAAAACTTCATTTTTTATACCAGAGCTCAGTAATTGCTCTAAGTTAAATTGGGATGAACTTAGTGTTCCAAAATTTGAACTTATAGTTTGCCCTTGAACGGTCAATTGAATTTGCTTATGTTCTATAGATGGTCCTAGTGAGGCATAAAATTGATGTGTTTTACCACCTCCTCTTGCAGGAGGACCTCCACGCCCATCAAAAAATATAACTTTAATATCGTATTCTCTTGATACTTTTGTTAAAGCTTCTTTTGCTTTGAAAATTCCCCAGTTGGCCATCAAATATCCACCATCTTTAGTTCCATCAGAAAAACCCAGCATAATCGTTTGCTTATCATTCCTTTGCTTAAGATGTATTCTGTAGTTTTTATTTTTGTACACAGTTCGCATTACTTTCTCTGCATTCTTTAGATCTTCAACAGTTTCAAATAAGGGGATTACATCGACAGGGACATTGTCTTTAAATCCAGATAAATTAAGCATGGCAAAAGCTTCCATTATATTTAATGCACTTTGGTTATTACTAATTATATATCTATTGGCACCACGTTCGCCATTTCTTTCTTGAATGGTTTTTAATGCAAAAATAGATTCCATAGTTTTGATAGATAGTTCATTTTTTAATATGCCCATGTCAACGATACCTTTTACTTGTGATAATATATTAATTTGATCTTTTTTAGAAAGTGTTAAATAGTTTTTTGGAAAGGTAGGGTCACCTATGTCAATTAGGTTTTTAACCATATTTGTAAGAGCATCATGATGAATTCTACTGTCTTGTCTTATGTCAATACTTGCAAAATGAAACCCGAAAATTCTAACTTTATTTATGACATCATTTAATTCATCAATAAATAAAGATTGGTGTTGTTCAATAACTATTTTTTTTGCTTTTTCTAATTCTATTAAAACTAATTCTTGAGATAAGTCAATTGTTTTAAAGCTTCGTACAACGTGTTTGTAGATTTTTACTTCTAAAGAAGATAGAATTTCCTGAACTCCACTAAAAGTCAATCGTCTTTTCAATCTTTTTATGTCTTTGTGGTAATTTTTTAACACAGTTTGACGTAATTTCTCTGCGACATCAAGCGTGATTTGTGCTGTAACAAAAGGATTTCCATCCCTGTCTCCACCTGGCCAAAATCCTAGATCAATTATTTGATTATCTGATTTTTTACCTTCAAATATATTTGCTTCTATATAGTTGTAAATTTTGCTAACAGAATGGTAAAACACATTTTCTAAATACCAAATTAGATTAACTGCTTCATCGTAAGGTGATGGTTTTACTTTTTTAAAGAATCTTGTTTTACCTAATTGAGATAAAAGATTTTTAATTAGAACTAGATTATTATTCTGTATGGCTTTATCCAGATCAGTAATTATACCTAGTACTTCACCGGGATAAAATTGAGTAGGATGTGCTGTTAATACAATTCGAACTCTAAACTCTTCTAAGTATTTTTTCAGTTCTTCTTTTTTGTTTTTAGAATAGGCAATCTCTTTTAAACTTCTTAGTGTACCAATTCCATTCATATTGTTCACAATAGGAAATGAGGCATCTTCAATTGCATCAAACAAAACAACTTGACGTTCGATGAACTGAATAAATCTAAAAAGAAGATTTATTTTTTCTTCTTCAGAAAAATTTTCTTGTTGTCTTTTGAAAAAATTGTCAATAATTTCTGTAGGATTTTTACCCATAGTGAATCCTTTATTACAAACATCATGAAATAATGGTAGTAATAAGCCCGTATTACTTATCGAGTCAAAAGGTAGAGTCATGAAAAGGCTATTGTAAATCTGGTATTTTGATACAACATTTTCATTAAAACGAGTTAATTTCGTTTGTGCAGTCATTCTTTAAAATATATTGTTAACATTTGTAAATGCACCCTCAACCGAAGATTTAAATTCTATTATTATTACGGCCCCTAACGACCCAGAGTGTAAACTAGAGAGAGTGTATGGGGTCTTATTTTCATAATAAATTACACCTCCCTTGTTAACAAGTGATGTGAGATTATTTATAAACCAAGCATAAGAAGCATATGCCTCGTTATTTTCACCTCCTTGCGAGGTAAGAACTAATGTTTTGTTACATTGAGCATTAACTAAAAACCACAGTGTAAATACAAGAGTGAATAATCTAATAAATTTTTGTGTAAAGTTTTTCATTTTTAAGAAAGGCAATTTATAATCACAACAAATATAATTATAAAATATAATAAAATATATTCTCAATTTTGGAATCAAACACTCGCCTATATCGGTTTTTCCTAATTTTCTCTTACTTGTAAATTGAGTAAATAAAGTTTTGTTTAAGAATACTTTTTGTTCTCGCAATTCTGTATCCTTTTAAAGTCAGAATATGATAAATTTATCTATAACCAAGGCCTCTATTTTCTTTCAAAAATTTAATTAAATGATATAATTTATATTTAACATTAAAAAATTCAGAGTATTGTATTTATAACTCATTAATTCTAAGTAATTTCGCTATAAAATTGAATATGAAATCTATACGAAATATTGCCATTATTGCTCATGTTGATCATGGAAAAACTACACTTGTAGATAGAATAATTCATGAGTGTAAGATGATGGATTCAAGAAAAAAAACAGGAGAGTTGATTCTTGACAGTAATGATTTGGAGCGAGAAAGAGGTATAACGATTCTTTCAAAAAATGTTGCAGCAAGTTATAAAGGAGTAAAAATAAATATACTAGATACACCAGGTCATGCTGATTTTGGGGGAGAAGTTGAGCGAGTATTAAAAATGGCAGATGGTGTTTTACTTCTAGTAGATGCTTTTGAAGGCCCCATGCCTCAAACAAGATTTGTTTTAAGTAAAGCTATTTCTTTGGGCCTTAAACCAATTGTTGTTGTAAATAAAGTAGATAAGGAAAATTGTAAACCTGAGATAGTTCAGGAGCAAGTTTTTGATCTTATGTTTAATTTAGATGCAACTGAAGATCAGCTTGATTTTGTTACGATTTATGGTTCTTCTAAGCTTGGCTGGATGAGTAAGTATTGGGAAACTCCAACTCATAATATAACTCCATTATTGGATGCAGTAATTGAAAATATACCAGAAGCACCATACCTTGAGGGCCCCCCCCAGATGCAGATAACTTCTTTAGATTTCTCTAATTTTAAGGGGAGAATAGCTATTGGCAGAGTTTTTCGCGGGGATTTGATTAAAGGGAAGGATTATATTCTTTGTAAAGATGCGATAAATAAAAAAGTTCGAATTAAAGAGTTATTTGTTTTTGAAGGTCTTGGAAGAGTAGAAGTTGATTCAGTTAGAGGTGGAGATTTATGTGCAGTTATAGGTTTAGATGATTTTGATATTGGAGATACTCTTGCAGATTTAGAATATCCGGAACCATTACCAAGAATTTCTGTAGATGAACCAACCATGAGTATGCTTTTTACAATCAATAATTCTCCTTTTTTTGGCAAGGAAGGAAAATATGTTACATCTAGAAATATTCGAGAGCGACTTTTAAAAGAAACAGAAAAAAATCTTGCTTTACAAGTTGAAATGACAGACTCTGAAGATAAGTTTAATGTTTTTGGGAGAGGAGTTTTACATTTATCTATCCTTGTTGAGACAATGAGAAGAGAGGGTTATGAGTTCCAAGTTGGAAAGCCTCAATTTATTGAAAAACAAATAGATGGAGTTAAAAGTGAACCTTTTGAAACTCTGGTTGTTGATGTTCCTTCAGAGTTTTCGGGGAAAGTAATTGAATTAGTCACTCAAAGAAAAGGGGATCTAATTGTGATGGAACCTAAAGGCGATTTACAACATTTGGAGTTTTATATTCCTTCCAGAGGATTAATTGGATTGAGAAATAATATGCTAACAGCCACTTCAGGGCAAGCCATTATGACCCATAGGTTCAGAGAGTTTTCTCAACACAAAGGAGATATACATACGAGAATGAAAGGGTCTTTAATTTCAATGGAACAAGGTTCAACAAAGAGCTTTGCTCTAAATAGGCTTCAAGATCGAGGAAGATTTTTTGTCGAGGCAACAGATATGATTTATAAGGGTCAAGTAGTTGGAGAACATACTAAAGACAATGACTTAGAGGTAAATCTAATAAAAGGAAAGCAATTAACAAATATGAGAAAATCTGGTTCAGATGATGCAATGAAAATATCCCCTAAAGTTATTTTTTCACTTGAGGAATCGATGGAGTATATTAAAGAAGACGAGTATTTAGAGATTACGCCATCAAGTTTAAGAATGAGAAAGATCAAATATTAAACAATATTAGAAAAAAATGACAATAATAATTGGGCTTTACTGTGGTTTTAATAAAATAACTAATTGATTTAAAATTTACAATAATTTATTTTTTTTAATTCTTTTATTTTTAGATACATTTTTTCTATTTTTAAATTCACCTCCTCTTCGGCCTTTTGTATTTGGGTGAGTAGATCTCCCTTTTTTAATTTTTAAAGATTTATTTTCTTTAGATTTTTTGCTAATTTCTATGACAACATCTCTACCTCCTAGTGAAAACCCTTCTAAAGATTTAAATACTAGCTTAAGTTTTTCCTTGGATACATTGAAAAATGAAAATGATCTTTTGACATCAAATCCATTTAGATCCTCATCATTTAGTGAAGTCTTATCTTTTAATAAATCTTTTAACGCAGCCCAATTTAATCCATCCTTTTCACCTATATTTATAAATACCCTCTCAGAGCCAACTAATTGATTTTTATTTAAAGAATTCAAATCTTCTGAATCCTCATAGAAATTGATCATTTTAGATAATGAATGTGAAATGAATTTTTCAATTATTTTATTTGATGTAGTTTTTTGTGATATATCATCAATTATTTTTTTGAAAGGTTTCAAAGATTTTTCATTTATTTTAGAATTTAATAAATCATCTATTGATTTTGTTACAAGAGCTTTGATCACTTCACTACTAGATGGAATATTTTTTTTTCTATTTTAAAGTTGAGTGTCTTTTCAATCTTGATGAGTTTGTGCCTATCTTTAGCTCCTATCAAAGATATTGATTTACCATGGTTCCCTGCCCGTCCAGTTCTTCCACTTCTGTGAGTATAAACTTCTACTTCATCGGGGAGTTGATAGTGAACTACGTGGTTTATATTATCTACATCAATTCCTCTTGAAGCTACATCTGTTGCAACAAGAATAGTGATTTTTTTCTTTTTAAATTTTTTCATGACTGCATCTCTTTGCATTTGAGACATATCTCCATGTAAACCATCAGTGTTGAAACCATCAGTTTGAAGTCGATTAGTAATATTTTGAGTTTCTGCTCTTGTTCTGCAAAATACGATTGCATAAAAAGAAGGGTTATAATCTATCACTCTTCTCAACACTTTGTAACGATTTTTATGATCAATTAAATAATAGTAATGATTAACTGTTGATGCCGATTGATTTTTTATTCCACAAGTAACTTCTATTGGGTCATTCATATATTGGTATATTATTTTAGAAACAGAATTTGGCATTGTGGCAGAATATAACCATGTATTTCTCTTTTTTGAGACTGTTTCCAATATTTTGTCAATAGCTTCCTGGAATCCCATGTTTAACATTTCATCTGCCTCGTCAATTACCAAATAATCAACATTTGATAAAATGACTAAACGTCTATTAATGATATCTTGAAGTCTTCCTGGTGTTGCAACAATAATTTGTACTCCTTTTTTTAAATTTCTTGCTTGATCTGAAATACTTGCACCTCCATATAGGGCTAAAATCTTTGTTTTTTTAATTCGTGCAAAATTTTTTAAATCTTCTGAGATCTGAATACACAACTCTCTTGTTGGAGCTAAAATTAATGCTTGAATGTTATTACTATGATTATTTATTTTTTGAATTAGAGGTAACCCAAAAGCAGCTGTTTTCCCTGTACCAGTTTGAGCTAAAGCAACTAAGTCAGTTTTTTTTTTTAAAACAATTGGAATACATCTTTTTTGGATTGAAGTAGGTTTTTCAAAACCTAAATAATTGACCGCTTTAATGATATCTTTCTCAAGTCCTAGGGTAAAAAAATCTTCATTCATAATCTAAGATTAAGTTTTTATAGAATCCTAACACTCAAATCACTTAATATTCATTATTAACTAACTAATTGTATGTGTTATAAGATTGCGAAACTACAACAAATTTATTTAGTAAAAGAATATCTAATAAAGATAAAGCCTAAGTTCATAGAAGAGAGTTTATTTTATAGTTTAGAATTTTGAAATTTAACTTTTAATAGATGTTTCTATGTTGTTTTTAAAAGCTGAATACTAACGGTTGTTTGTCCATTATTGGGGAATTTAAATGTAAATTTTGGGACGGGGGAAAGTCCAGCTTGTTTAGCAGCATTTATGAAACTTTCGTACTCAATAATATACTGATCTGTATATCCATGAGTTGCATCATAAGGTGTAGCGAGTGTTCCTCCAATATTAGATGCAGCATTTTTTGAGTTAATAGTATGTAATTCTACTATTAATAAACCAAATTTTCTAACGAAAGGTGCCCAGGATAAAAGGTGATTATTTAAATTTTGAAATAATTCGTTATTTGGAATTCTTCTACCTCGAAATGCAAAAGCGCCCTCTGAATTAGTTTTTAATAGTGTCTTTACAGGTCTTTTATATATTCGATTATGATCTAAAAAGGTTCTGGTATTTAACAAATCAACTAATTTTATTTGATATCTATCAAAAAGCATTTTATTAAGTTTATGAGGATCACTAATATCTCCAAAAACTATTTTTGCCTTTATTTTTTCGGAATTCATTTTTTTTATTGAAGTCAACCTTGCCTTTTTATTGAAGTCAACCCCAACTATCTGGACTGGAAATTTTGATAAAAATGTTCCCCTCAAAGTTTTTTCTTTAATTACATTGTAAATGTGGTTTATAAAAGAGCCGTCTCCACAACCAATGTCAATAAATCCTTTTGGTTGTTCATTTATAGGCTTATTAAATATTTCAATAATTATTTCATCTACTTTTTTAAAGTAGGTATTATGAGCTCCTCCACTACCCCATACATTCATATATCTGTAAACATGACTCTCATCACCTTTTTCAGTTTTTACCCAAATTAAATTTGGATCTCCAGTTAATAGTGTATTAAGTTTGGCAAATGTGGGAAGATATGATACAGTTACTCCATAAGCACTTGCTTTTTTTAAATAGAATACTCCTCTCTCATTAATTCGAACTTTTGAATTTTGTTTAGATATAAATTTTAAATTTTGAAATATTTCAATCATCAATTCATAAGTTTTTTTTGGGATATCCAAACTTTTTTGGGATAAAAGAGAATTAACTTCTATTTTTTTTAATTTATTATTCATTCCTAGTCCAACCATTAATGGTCCTAAAATTATTCCTTCCATATGGCTCACCATTCTTCTAATTAATAAATTACTTTCATTAACATGAAGATATTTTATTTCGTTATAAGCCTTTTTAAGATATTCAACATTTAATGTATTAGAAATCATATTCTTAGGCCGAACTATGAAATTTTTTATAAGATTAAAAAATGTCTCATAATAATGAACTTGACGAAAAGCTTGTTCTCCTAAATTTGTTATTTTTAAGTATATTCTGTCCATGTCATTGTCTATTTCTCTCCTAAGATATCCTTGTGATGAAAGGATACGAAGAGCAATATTTAAATAGCCGGAATTTGTATTTAACATGGAATTGAGTTTGTTAAATCCCAATTCACGTTTATCAATTAATATTTTTAGAGCGCCTATTTTATGTAAGACATAGATTGTTGGAATAACAGCCCATCCATCAAGATGTAAAAATAATCTTTTTCGAATTTCTATCTGTTCTTCTTTACTTAAACAATTTTTCATAATTAATTTAGAAATTTTTTAAAGTTTTTTAATGCATTAATAATTTTTTAATAATTTTTATTTTACTGCAATATATATTGAAGCTACTCCCATTGATAATGAATAACTTTTTACATTTATATATCCAGAGTTTTTAATAATTTTTTTTAACTCAAAACCATATGGAAAAGTATCAACTGATTTAGGGAGGTAATTGTATGCATTACCATCTTCTGAAAAAAGTTTCCCTAATCTTGGAATTATATGGTAAAAGTAGAATTGGTAAATTTTTTTAAATATAAATATTTTAGGTTTTGAGAATTCTAAAATATATAGTTTGCCTTTTGGTTTAAGAACTCTGTTAATTTCGTATAGTCCTTTTTCTAGATTTTCAAAGTTTCTCAGTCCAAAACTAATAGTAACTGCATCAAATTCATCTTTTTTAAATGGAAGTTTTTCTGAGTCTCCTAATTGAAGCTTGATTTTATGAGTTAATGATTTTTTAATTAATTTTTTACTCCCAATTTCTAGCATTTTTTTTGAAATGTCTAGACCAATAATTTCATTAGGTTTTGCTTTCATTAATGCAATTGCAAGATCACAGGTTCCAGTTGCAACGTCTAAGATATTTTTTGGTTGTTGCTTTTTAACATGGTTAGCAAGTTGGTTACGCCAATAAATATCTAAGCCTAAAGAAAGAAAGTGATTTAAAAAATCATATTTATTGGAAATTTTATCAAACATTTTAACAATTTGTTCTTTCTTTGATAAACTAGATTTTTTATAAGGCGTTACAATTTTTTTCAAATCAAAATTTTATAAAAACACACTTTTAATTTCTTTATTTGTATTAGCTTAGGTAAATTATAATATTTATTAAAATACTTTATGAACTATAAAGGTAAAGTTTTATAGGTGAATTAATACCTATTTTAAGATTCCGTTACGTCCACTTTTCCCGTCCATAGTTCCAGTTAAAAATATATTTTTACTAACACCATTTTTTGAATTAAATAGAGTCATAATAATAGATGAGTCTGAATTCCATTGGTATTTAGCTTTATCAAATATATCTTCTTCAACAAATCCCCCCATAAAACTAATTAAAGAATCATTCCCTTGATAATTTATTTTTACATTATAAACATTTTTGTTTAAATCCAAAAAATTAAACATATTCCATACAGATACTTTTTTGTCAAATATTGAATCAGGGGTTTCATTTAAAAAAAGAGAGTCAATTTGAATATCAATAGTTATTTCATTTGAATCGTTTGATGGCTTGTTTTGGCATGAAAATAGAATTAAGGAAAAAAAAATTAAAAATTGCTTCATAAATATTTTTACTTGCAATCTAGTATTTATATTTGGGTTACAATAATTACTTTAAAATTAAATCGAAAAATTTTTGAAATATTTAAAAGAAAATAAGGGAGCTGGAATAGTCTTTTTAATTACAATTGTTTTAATTTTTTTTCAAAATCTAATTGCTAAATATTATGGAGAAATAAATAGTCTTGTATGTATTATCATTTTAATGATAGGATTAATTTTTACTGTAATAATTTACAGAGTTAAGAGGGACAAAAAATAGAGCCATTTTATTATCTAAACATAAAAAGTTAAAGAATCAATTTAAAGTAAAATTTGAACTCCTAAGTTGAATTGAGGGGCATAATTAAAGTTTCTAAAATTATATTCTTTCCCATTAAATGGATAGTACCATCTGTTTTTAGCACTTAAAAGGTTTCTTGCACTTAAAGAAATATTACTTTTTTCAGTGATCTTTCTATTTATTTTAAGGTTTAAAATAGGTTGAGGAGCCTGGTAAACGTCAACAGCTCCTTTTTGAACAATAACAATATTTTTTCCAGAAATATTAAAATTTGCACTAGATGTCCATTTATTAAATTGATACTGGGAATAAAAATTAATTATATAAGGAGATTGGCCAAACATTGGTCTGGTGTCGGAATGATTGGGATCCAATGCTTGAATAAGCTCAAGCTCTTGTGAATCAATTTTTGTTTGAGATTTAATATACGAAGCATTAAACCCTAAGTTTAGAATTCTTTCTTTTTTTAAGAGAATTTTTTTTTTGAATTCAAATTCAAATCCAAATAATAACGCTTGATCAACATTTCTCCACGATAATTCTATATTTTGAGCTTGAGGATTCATTACTTGTTCAATTGGATTTGTAAATTTTTTATAAAATCCTGATATACTAGCTATCCCAGCCCCTAAAAGATATCGCTCTAATCTTAAATCTAAATTGTTAATTAGAGTTCGTTTTAAATTAGGATTTCCAATAAATTGAAAAGTCGTTTCAAAATCATACCAAGAAATAGGAGCAATTTCTCTAAAACTTGGTCTTGCTAAAGTTTTAGTAAATGAAATACGCAGAAATGAATTTTCATCTAAATTATATTTAGCATTCAATGCTGGAAGAATATCACTATTATTTAGTCTACCAATATCTTGTTCCCCATCTGAACTCACTGCAAGAATTTTAGAATTTTCAAATCTTGCCCCAAAGGTAATTTCTAAAATATCAGTTGGGTTTAGTGTGCTCATTATATAGGAACTTAAAATTTTTTGTTCTGCATTATATTGATTTTTTATTTCAGTATTGTCGATTACATTAATGTATTCCCCTTGCCCCCCCAGGCCAGTATTTGACTGTCCAACAATCATATTTTCAGAATTAAAATACTCCTTTAAATTATCATTATAGTTAATCCCATTTGCAATAAAAGTATAACGATATTCAATATTGTCTCTTTTTTTATCTAAATAGTAAAATCCTAATTTTATAAATTCAGAATCATTCAGGTTAAATTTATAATCTGATTTAAAATTAATATTATCTTCATTTAGATAACGGTAATATCTGGTTGGTGCTGGATATAGATTTGCTTGGATTGAATATGTAGGTAATGTATCTAAATAAATATCTCCAGTTTCATCATCTTCAAGATATATATACTCATAAGAATTAGTGAATACTCTTAAATCAGGTGTATTTTGATAGGATTTGGTCAAACCTAAATTCCAATTTAGTTCTGAATTTTTATTTCTAGAAAATTTATGGTTACCAGATAATTGTGAGGTTTTCATTTGTCTTTCAAGATATCTTTGAGTTCTCTGTTCTTCATATAATCCAAAGGCATCAGACATATTTTCACCATCAAAGTATCTTGCAGAACTTTGTCCACTTTGGTTAATCATTCCCATCAAAGCCAATTTGTGGTTATCATTAAATTTTATTGAAGTAGTTGTGAAAATTGAGCCAAAAATATTTTCATCGCCTCTAGATTCCAAACCAACTTTATCAGGATTAAGAGTTTGAGATGCACTACCTGTTTGTTTATACCTTCCAAATTCAGCATTTTCGAAGTATAAATATTTTTTTGAATAATTTACACCAGAATAGAATCCAACCTCTTTTTCCTTTAAAATATATTTATTACCTATGCTAAAGTTAAGTGATCTATTTAATCCAGACCTATATCTTTCAGGGTCCCAATTTTTGGAAAATGAATTTGTAGCTATTGAAAGAGAGTCGTTAGTTTTGATTCTATGTTGTTCTATCCAAAACCACCTTTCAGACCAACTATTAAAATTACCATTATCATCTTGAACTTCATTTAATGTCATGTTTGCGTAACTAGGATCTTGGGATTGAGCATAGTAAAAAGCTTGTTCAAATGAAGATGGATCGTAGTTATTAATTCCATTTTGTAAAACAAAATCTGGAATATCTCTTGATCCGTCATCATATCCAATCCAGTCAGTGTTACTTGGGTCTTGTCTTAAAAAATTATTATTAAGATTTGATAAGTTTGAATACCCAGTACTATAATTAAAAAATACTTCCAGAGAATCGGGGAAGTCACTAGTATATACATCAACTAATCCTCCAGTAAAATTTCCAGGAAGATCAGGAGTAAAAGTCTTAAACACTAATATATTATCAATAATATTTGAAGGGATTAAGTCCATTTGAACAGAGTTTTTATTGGGATCTAAGCTAGGAATTGCAACTCCATTTAATGTTGCTAAACTATAACGATCACTTAATCCTCTTACAAATACATACTTGCCACTTTGAATATTTACTCCGCTAACATTTTTAACAGCGTCAGCTGCATTTGAACTCCCAGTTATTCTCATTTGTTTTTTTGAAAGAGTATTTATTAATCCTATAGATTTTTTTTGAACATTTACTACATATGACTCATCTTTTCTATTAACTTTTGTAACTAAGTTAACATCATCAATAGTATAACTATCTGAAATAAGTTCAAAGTTAACTGTTAAGTTATTATCCAAATTTATTTCTATGGTATCATTTAGATATGAAATGTATTGGCAAATAATTTTTACTATACCGCTTTCAATATTTAAAATTTCGTAATTACCCTCAAAATCTGAGATTGTTCCATTATTTCCTCCATCTAGATAAACAGATGCTCCAATTAATCCTTCTCCAGTTGATTTATCAGAAATTTTTCCAGATATCTTAAAATTATTTTGGCTAAAGACAATATTAGACACAAAAAGTATTACGGCTAAGTAATGTTTCATTTTTAAAATATTATTTATACAAATGAAATGCTCTTATGTTAACATACTATGACATTAATATTAACTTAATATAAATTTATATGAATTAATAACTAAAAATTAATATAAGTTAAAGAATTAAATAATATTACATTACCAACTTTTTTTTCAAATTAATCAAAAAATATTGTTATGAATTTTAAATTACTCTTTTTAAATTCTTTATCTTTTTTATTTATTTTCTCAATTTATGCAGATGATATTACTATTTCAAACAACGTTGGTGTAGGAGAAGTTTATTGGGCCTCTGACAATACATATCACCTAGATGGTGGAGTGTTTGTAGATGCTGGAACAACTCATTACATTGAGGCGGGTACAGTAATAAAAGGTATGCCAGGAGTTGGTCAAGAATCGTCATATTTGTGCGTAGCAAGGGGGGCGAAGTTGTATGCAGAAGGAACTGCTGATGCTCCAATTATTTTTACATTTGAGCAAGATCCATTAGACGGCTCAGTTCCTTTAACTACAAGAGGACAATGGGGTGGACTAATTGTACTTGGTTATGCTACATTGAATTCAATTCCGGGAGAATCAGCTGTTGAGGGAATTCCAACAAATGATCCTCGTGGAATATATGGAGGGAATAATGATACAGATAATTCTGGAGTTATTTCATATGTTTCAATTCGTCATGGAGGCACAGAAATTGGTGCAGGTAATGAAATAAATGGACTTACACTAGGTGGAGTTGGATCTGAAACTTCGATAAATAATGTAGAAGTTATTGCAAATATGGATGACGGTATCGAGTTTTTTGGAGGGACAGTAAGTATTCAACATGCTTTTGTTTCTGCATGTGGTGATGATAGCTTTGATTATGATTAGGGATGGCGAGGTCAATTAAATTCACACTGGGTGTGCATAGTTTCTTCAGATGATGGTGATAGAGGTGGAGAACATGATGGAGGGACAGATCCAGAGACAGCGCAACCGTATGCAATACCATTTATAGATAATGCAATTTTTGTTGGAAGAGGATCTGATGCTGGAAAAAGAGCATTAACCTTTAGAGATAACGCAGGAGGTAATTACACTAACTCTATGTTTGTGAACTGGGCTAAGGGAGTTGATATTGAAGATTTAGAACAAGGTGAAGATTCATATTCAAGATTTTTAAGTGGAGAGTTAACTTTTACAAATAATATTGTAGATGTTGCTTCAGATGCATTTGTTACATCTCAGGGGGAAGATTTGTCTAATTATTTTGAAGAAAATGGTAATACCAAATCTTCTAATCATGGGATTACTTGGACACCAAATGAAGTAAACATGGGAGGACATGCAAATTGGGCGACATGGACATTAGCAATGACTTCAGGTTGGGTAGAACCAGGATTCTCAGTAAATATTGATAAAATAATTTCAGAAGATTTTACTATTTACCCAAATCCAGTTATTAATTCATTAAATGTAAAGTTCAATGAAACTAGAACTGGTAATTTTCAATTGACAAACTCTTTAGGTCAAGTTATTAAAAAAGGATTTATAGACGGTAGAATGATTAATATTACTGACATAAATTCAAAAGGAATATATATTCTTAATATTAATTTTGAAAATGATATTTCTGTCAGTAAAATTATATACAAAAATTAATTTATCTAATTTACAATAAAAAAAAAGGTCTTAATATTAGGGCCTTTTTTTTTATATAATATAGTTCGGTTTTCTATAATTTTTTTTGTTCTTTTACAATGCTATTTTTTAGAAAACTTTATGCTAAAAATATTAAAGAGATTTAGTTATCCAATTAATTTGTGGATTCAAAAAGATGAAAGATCTTTCCTTACATTTATAATTATTGCATTGTTATTAGCAATATTTAGTGTACCAAATCCTAATATTGCAATGTGGGTTGGGTTTTTATTTGCAGCATATGCAGCAGTTGCTAATGATAGTATACAAACGTTAGGAACTTTTATTGCTTCAAATCAAGACAAGAAATGGTGGGTCCTTTGGATTTTCATAGGTAGTATTTTTTTACTCACTGTTGGTTATAGTTGGTTTTTTTATAATGGAGATGTCTCTCATGGACGATTATTATCTAAAGGATTTGATATTGCCCCAAAAAAATTTCACTTTTTACAGATTGCTGCACCTATCTTTTTATTGATTCTTACTCGATTAAGAATGCCTGTATCAACAACATTCATTCTTTTAACATCTTTTGCCACTGCGCCTGCTGCAATAGGTAAGGTTTTAGCTAAAAGTATGAGTGGCTATATATTAGCATTATTTTTAGGATTATCAGTCTTCTTATTAATTTCTAAACTTTCGAAAAAATACTTTATAGGCAAGCCTAAATTTATCTGGACTATAATTCAATGGATTACTTCAGGTACTTTATGGTCAGTATGGTTAATGCAGGATGCCGCAAATATTGCAGTATATCTTCCAAGGGATATGAATTTTTTAGAATTTTTAGGATTCGCTGCTACAATATTTTGTGGGTTAGGAATGTTACTTTATTTCAAAGGAGGTAGAATTCAAAAAATAGTTACTGAGAAATCTGTAGTTCATGATGTTCGTTTTGCTACGATCATAGATTTTATTTATTGTTTAATATTATTTTATTTTAAACTTTATTCTCAAATTCCTATGAGTACAACATGGGTATTTATTGGATTATTAGGAGGAAGAGAAATAGCAATGTCATTGAGAAATACAGGATCTCATGGTCTTTTATTTTCCATAAAACTATTATTAAAAGATTTTACACTTGCTTTTATTGGTCTAATTATCTCAATTGTTATTGCAATTCAAGTGAACGAAGAATTAACATTTACTAAAATGACACAGTCAGTTCCCAATGAATTTAATGCAAGTATGAAAGAGTTTTTTTTAAATTTAATGATAAAATGAATATAATTTTTTTTCATCTATAATACTTTTGTTACTTTTAAATGTTGATAAAGAAATTATTTCAAAATAAGACTTATGAATATATCCAAAAGAGTTTTATTAATAGATGATGAAAAATATATTTTAGAGTTCTTAAGTTATAATTTAACTAAGGAGGGATTTGAAGTTATGACATGCAATGATAGTAACTCAGTATTAAATTTAATTGAAGAGTTCCAACCTAGTTTAATATTAATAGATATAACGATGCCAAATATAGATGGAATTGAAACTTGTGAGGCTATCAGATCTAATCCTAAATATGATCATATTATTATTGCTTTTTTGACAGCTAGAGCTGAAGATTATTCTCAGATTGCTGGACTAGAAGCTGGAGCTGATGATTATATAAAGAAACCTATCAAACCAAAGGTTTTAGTTAGTAGAGTAAAAGCTTTATTAAGACGAAAGAGCAGTGAAAATCCATATCATGAAAGTTCTAAAGAATTGATAGAAATTTCTGACTTAAGAATTGATAGAGAAACTTATTCTGTAAATGTTGAAAATCAAAATATATTTTTACCCAGAAAAGAGTTTGAATTACTCTATCTTTTAGCCTCTAAACCGGGAAAAGTTTTTAAAAGAGAAGAAATATTTGATAAAATATGGGGAGACGATGTTTTAGTTGGTGGAAGAACAATAGATGTTCATGTTAGAAAAATTCGACAAAAATTAACAAAACAATACATAACTACAGTTAAAGGTGTAGGGTATAAATTTAATACCAATATGTAATTATCTTTTCCTAATTTAAATCTAGGAATAAATATTTTTACTCATCCAAATTAATAATTATATATCCATTTAATTATTTTAAATGGTATTTTCTTTTATTAAAATAAATTCATAAAATTTTAATCAATTTATTAATATATTTACCAAAATGATTAATTCTAAAATGAGGTGTATTTTACTTTTTTATTGTTTATTTTTCATTTCAGCTTATGCGCAGGAAACTAAACCTCCTTATTTGGATAGTACTTTGTCTGTTGATAAAAGAATAGATGACTTAATGGGGAGAATGACTCTTTATGAAAGAGCTTGTCAAATGAATCAATTTGTTGGACTAGAACACATGAAAAAAGCGGAAGAAGATTTGTCTCCTGAGGATTTAAAAAAAAGTGATGCACAGGGGTTTTATAAGGGGGTATTTTCTTATGAGGTTGAACAAATGATTGTTAATGGACAAATTGGTTCTTTTCTTCATGTAGTTACAGCAGAGGAAGCTAATTATTTACAAGAATTAGCATTTAAATCTAAATTAAAAATCCCAATACTTATTGGAATTGATGCAATACATGGAAATGCATTATATAAGGGAGCAACTGTTTATCCCTCTCCAATAACAATTGCTTCTTCATGGGATCAAACTAATTCATATAGTGTGGGTGTGCAAACTGCTTTTGAGATGAGAGCGACAGGGTCTCATTGGGCATTTACTCCAAATGTAGATGTAATGAGAGATGCCAGATGGGGAAGGGTAGGCGAAACCTTTGGTGAAGACCCATATTTAGTTGCTCAAATGGGTAAGGCTATGATAAATGGACTTCAGCAAGATGATTTTATAGGAATAGATAAAGTTATAGCGTGTGCAAAGCACTTTATAGCTGGAAGTGAACCAATCAATGGATTGAATTTTTCTCCTATGGATATTTCAGAAAGAACATTAAATGAAATTTATTTACCACCATACAAGAGTGCTGTTGATGCAGGTGTTTTTTCAATTATGGCAGCTCATAATGAAGTTAATGGAATACCATGCCATGCAAATAAAAAACTTTTGACTGATTTAATCAGAAATAAATGGGGTTTTAAAGGGTTTTATGTTAGCGACTGGTTAGATATTGAAAGGTTGGAAACTCTTCACAGAGTTGCTAGGAATTTCAAAGAAGCTATTTATATTGCTGTTGATGCAGGAATTGATATGCATATGCATGGTCCTAACTTTCCTGAATTATTAGTCGAATTAGTAGCTGAAGGAAAATTATCAGAAAATAGAGTAAATTATGCGTGTTCAAAAATATTAGAAGCTAAATTCAAGTTAGGGCTATTTGAAAATCGGTATGTAGATGAAAATAATATTTCAAAAAAAATATTTAATCAATCCCATAAAAAAACAGCTTTAAAATTAGCAAGGGAAGGTATAGTTTTATTAAAAAATAATGATATTCTCCCTCTAAGAAATCCTCAAAATAAAAAAAATAAAATATTAGTTACAGGTCCAAATTCTGATAATCAATCAATATTAGGTGATTGGCATAGCCCTCAGCCCAAAGAAAATGTATATACTATATACAAAGGTGTTGAAAAAATCGCTACAGATATGGGATATATAGTTGATCATCATGATAGTAATCAAAACATAATGAATATTTCAGAAAATGATATCAATAAAACGATTGAAATTGCAAATAAATATGATATTGTAATTGTAGTAGTTGGAGATAATTCAATGAGGTATAATTGGAAACAAAAAACAGCAGGAGAAAATAGAGCAAGGATGGAACTTAATTTAGCTGGAAATCAATTAAATTTAGTCAAGAAATTAAAAGAAACTGGTAAAAATGTTATTGTTGTTTATGTAAATGGAAGACCAATTTCAGAACCTTGGATTTCTGAAAATATAAATGCAATTATAGAAGCTTGGGAGCCAGGCAGTTTTGGCGGATTAGCAGTTGCTGAAATTATTTTTGGAAAGATAAACCCTAGTGGTAAACTACCCTTAACTATTGCAAGATCAGTAGGTCAATTAAAAATGTTTTATAATCATAAGAACTCTATGTATTATAAAGATTATACTATGAATACTAATAAATCACTATATTCTTTTGGGTTTGGTTTAAGTTATACAAAATTTCAAATTAGTGAACCAAAATTTAATAGTTTAAAATTCAAAAAAGGAATTTTAAGTGTTTCAGTTGACATCAAAAATATTGGTCAAATTTCTGGTGATGAAATAGTTCAGCTATATATTTCTGATAAGTATAGTAGAATTACCCGACCTGTTATAGAACTTAAAGGTTTTAAAAGAGTTAATTTAAAACCAGGTGAATTAAAAAAGGTTACATTTGATATAGATAAATCTGCATTTGCATATTATGATATAGAGATGAAACAAGTTGTTGAGGCAGGTGAATTTAATATTCTAATAGGTAATTCATCAAGAGTTGAGGACTTAAAGAGTAAAAGCTTCATTATTGACGAAACATTTTATATGAGAGACTAATCTAACTTTATTATTGAATCAAATTACTAATGTTTAACAAAAAAAATTATTTCCAATCAAAAACAAATCAATTTACACTATATTTCTATGTTTTTGAAAACATAGTAAATGTCCAATTATTTGTTGTATTGTTTTGTCTATTCAGTTGTTCTGAAAGTCAAAAAAATAATAAAATAGAACCTGAGTTAATTTCTCATACAAGAGAAAAAATGAATGTTTTATTTATTATTGCAGATGACCTAAATTGTGATCTCGGCTCTTACGGAAATTCAGTTGTAAAAACCCCTAATATTGATCGTCTTGCTGAAATGGGAGTACTGTTTGAAAACGCTCATAATCAATATCCATTATGTGGTCCATCACGAGCCTCATTTATGACGGGCATGTATACCAATCAAACTAAGATAACCGAGAATAATATGAATCTTAGGAATTCCGTTCCTGATGTTATTACCTTGGGTCAACGTTTCAGACAACAAGGTTATCAATCCGTTCGAATTGGTAAAGTTTTTCACTATGACAACCCAAGTGCAATAGGAACATCAGGGAATGATGACATTTATTCTTGGGACCAAACCGTCAATCCATATGGTAGAGATAAAATTGAAGAATATAAAATTAACACCCTAAAACCAAGAAGGTATGGTGGAACTTTAAGTTGGTTAGCTGCTGATGGTAAAGATGAAGAGCAAACAGATGGTATTGGAGCAAGTGAGGCTATCAAAAAGCTTGATGATTTTGCTATGAATAACACTCCATTTTTTTTAACTGTAGGGTTTTTTAGACCTCATACCCCATTTGTAGCTCCTAAAAAATATTTTGATCTTTATGATCGAGAAAAAATTGAAATTCCAAAAATCTCTAGTGACTATTTAGCAACTCTTCCAGAGCCTGCTGTAAAATCAATTAGAGCAAAAAAAAATCAGCTAAATCTCGAAAAAGAACTTGCTCAAGAAATTAAAGAGGCTTATTATTCAACCATTTCATTTGTGGATGCTCAGGTTGGTAGACTTCTTGATCATCTTAAATCATCTGGATTAGACAAAAATACAATTGTAGTATTTACATCTGATCATGGCTATCATATGGGAGAACATGGTCACTGGCAAAAACAAACACTTTTTGATAATGCAACCCGAATTCCATTAATAATTTCTTTTCCAAACATGAAAAATAAAGGAGGTATATCTAAGAGTCCAGTTGAATTAATTGATCTTTATCCTACCTTAATGGATTTGACTGGAATAAATATACCTGAACATGTTGTTGGAAAAAGTCTAGAACCATTAATGAAAAACTTGAAAGCTTCAGTTCGAGGAAGTGCACTTACCAGATGGCGAAAAGGATATTCAATCAAAACTAAACGCTTCAGGCTCACAAAGTGGGGAAGTAATGGAGAGTTAGGTTATGAGCTCTACGACCATAAGAACGATAAGAAAGAGCTAATTAATCTTGCTAGAAACCAAGATTACAATGAAATAATGGATTCTTTAAAATTAGTAATCGAACAAAGAATTATTGAAGCCTCAATTAAACCTAAAGGTTTAGGCAGACAATTTGAAGATGCCAAACCCACCCCAAAAGCAAAAAATATTACTTTTGGGGACATCCACGCTGTAAATGGAGAAATATTGTATTTTAAGAAATAATGGATTCATTTTAAACATTAAAATTATAAAATTTGATATTATGATATTACAAGAAGCATTAAAAAAAATACCATTTAGCGTTAATAAAAAAGTATTTTTCCTAGTTGGAATTTTGTTACTTTTTTTTTCATGTAATTTTAATGATGTTTCTAAAGAAAAAAATTTTTATACATCCTCTCCTAATTTCATACTTATTTTAGCTGATGATCAGGGTTGGAATGGCACCTCAGTTAAAATGATGGATAACGAGCCAGGATCAAAAAGTGATTACTTTGAAACACCAAACTTAGAGATTCTCTCTAAAAGAGGTATTCGGTTTTCTAATGCTTATGCAAGTGCTCCTGTTTGTGCTCCTTCAAGGTATAGTATTCAATTTGGAAAAACACCAGCTCGGCTATCATTGATTCGTGTTGGAATGAATACAGATCATATTGATCATGAAGGATTTATAAGTATACCTAAGGCGCTTAAAAAAATAAATAGACAATATAAAGCAGCACATTTTGGAAAATGGGGAATGGGTAGTAATCCTGATGTTTTAGGTTATGATTTAAGCGATGGGACCACTAAAAATAAGGATGGGGGGCATATTAATAATAAAAGTCAATGGGAAAATACATTTAAAAAGGATCCGAAAAAAATTTTCTCTATAACTGACAGAGCATTAAATTTCATGAAATCTTGTAAAGCAGAAAAAACCCCTTTTTATCTTCAAATTTCTCATTATGCTGTTCATGCCAACATTGAATCCAAAGAAATAAGCTATTCTCGGTTAAAAGATAAGCCAAAGGGGGAACAACAAAAAAATCTAGGATTTGCTGCAATGACTTTTGATTTAGATGAAGGGCTTGGTATACTTTTGAATAATATAAAAGAACTTGGCATCGAAGACAACACTTATATCATATACATGTCTGATAATGGTTCAGTGCCTAATATCCCAGCAGCCAGGAAGTATCAAAAAAGTTATAACTACCCTTTGAGTAGAGGTAAATGGGATGCACTAGAAGGAGGAGTTCGTGTTCCACTAATTATTTCTGGACCAGGAATTAAAAATGGTTCAGAGTCTTCCATACCTGTCTCTGGAAGCGACCTCTTACCTACTATATTAGAATTAGCTGGCAATAAAACAATCACATTGAATGAGATTGATGGAGGGAGTTTTGCGCCAATACTTTTGAATAAAAATAATGACCAAATTAAAAGAGCGGTTGATGGTATTTTCTTTCATGTTCCCTATAAAAATGGTATTGCTTTAAAAAGACCACATTCTGCAGTAAGAAAAGGAGATTATAAGCTAGTTAAATTTCAAGATGATAAATCAATCTTTTTGTATAATTTAGTAGAAGACAAAATGGAACAAATAAATTTAGCCCCTCAAAATCTAAAGAAAGCAAAAGAATTGGAAAAAATGTTAGATAATTATCTAATTGAGGTCCATGCCCCAAAATGGCAAGATGGAATTACTTGGAAAAAGACACCTTTAAATGAAATTAACTCAAACTACTAATTCTTGATCAGTAATAAAAAATATATATTGTTTGGGACTCTGACTTTTCTTCTAACTTCATGTAAGATTCGAGATAAAAATTCAAATACAAATGAAGAAATCAAAAATAACAATTGCCAAAAGACATGCCTTGAAAATTCAAGAACAAAGAGTCTCCTTAAGGAAATAGACCATACAAATGTTGTTAACAAAATAAATGATTCATTATATTGTTTAAACCCAGACTCCAATGAGAGTATGGCTTATATTCCAGGGGGGATATATAGTATGGGTTCAAGTAACATAGACATGGCTCTTAAAAGGGAGCTCCCTCAACATCAAGTTAAAGTAAACGCCTTTTATATGGATATTCACGAGGTAACAAATTCTCAGTTTTCTGCTTTTGTTAGGGCAACTAATTATAAAACTGTTGCAGAGCGTCAAATTGATTGGGATATAATTAAAAAACAACTTCCAAAAAATACTCCCAAACCTAATCCTGATCTTCTACAACCCGGATCAATGGTATTTGTCTCGAGTAAAGATATCTATAATTTGATTGATATCTCCCAATGGTGGAGATGGATTAAAGGAGCTGATTGGCAGCATCCTTATGGTCCAGAAAGTAATATTAAGGGTAAAGGACAAGAACCTGTTGTTCATATTTGTTACCATGATGCTTTAGCATATGCAAAATGGTGTGGAAAGCGCTTACCTACTGAAGCAGAATGGGAGTGGGCAGCTAGAGGGGGGTTAAAAGATAAAGTTTATCCCTGGGGGAATTTATCTGTGGAAAAAGGAACCCCCAAATGTAATTATTGGACAGGAATTTTCCCAACTAAAAATACTGAGACAGATGGTTTTGAAGGGGTTGCACCAGTGATGCAATATGAACCAAATGGCTATGGTCTTTATGATATGGCAGGGAATGTTTGGGAAATTTGTGAAGATTGGTATGATGAAAATTATTATTCATCTTTAAATCTAACGGAAATTCAAGATAATCCAAAGGGACCAAAGACATGGAATTATCCCATGGAACCAATGGATCCAAAACGTGTTATTCGTGGAGGATCATTTTTATGTAATGATAGTTATTGCTCAAGCTATAGGGTTTCAGCTAGAATGCCTTATTCTCAAGATACAGGTATGAGTCACACTGGATTCAGATGTGTAAAAGATGTCACTCCATAATTAACTTTATATTGTTATTCTCAATTTAATTATAAATAGATATCACAATTATTGATTCCAATAAAATTTTGTTAAAGTGTTTATTACATTAACTATAAAAAGTCTTGTCTTACAATTTTAATTTATTATTTTTGCCATGTTTACACATCTTGTATGTTATGAGGAGATCATTTTGGTTCATTCTTTTTATGTGGTGGGGGGCTTCTTTTTCTCAAGATACAATTATCCAGCAAAAACCTTTTAGCAGTAATATTTTGAGTTTTAAGAACCCTTCAACTTCAATAGCATTTTCAGGTTATTACAGGTTTTTAGGTTTTGTGCGAAATCAAAAAGAGACATTTCCAAATAACGCTGGCAAAACAGTATTTATTAACTCAGGAGATGTGTTTAGAGAACCTATGCTTCTTTTAAAGTTAAATGGAAAAACGAGAGACAACATTAGTTTTGGCGCTGATTTAATGATCAATAGTTTATATAAAGGCCCTTCAGCTATTTATACTCGAGCTTTGACCCTAGAGCTTGGACTTAATCTAACAACATCATTTGCTACGAAATACGGAAACTTTAATTTTAAATCAGGGGGTGTTTCATGGTATAGACAAAGTCGACTCACTGTCTGGGGAAACAGATCCTTTAATAGGACCAGTATCTTTGAAAGAAGACCTCAAACTTTATTGAATAAATTACCTATTAATCGTTATTCAAATTATTACAATAGTGGATTGGTAGATCAAGGAATTAGATATGGGAATCGAGCCTTTCAAGGTATTTTTCTTCAAGGATCTAAGCTTCCATTAAATTTTTCTGTAAAAGGAGTTATTGGGAAAACTAACTTCAACCGATCTTTACTTGAAACTAGTGATAATTTCACAGGGTGCTTTCAACTTAAAAATATGCTCAGTCCCAATTTAAAAGTTGCTTACAATTACCTTTCCTCATGGGCAGATACAGACTCTTTGAGAGATGATAAAAGAAACTATTTTATTCATTCTTTTGAATTGGTAAAGAAGTGGAATAAAATACAATTCGAAATGGAGATAGGACTAGGGAAGTATAGTGATCCTAATCAGAATTTGGGCTATGGAGAAGCTATCCTTTTAAATATTAAAACAGCAAAATCAAATAAAGTCCCCTTAAATGTTCAGTTTTATAGAATTTCACCACAATTTGTAAACGTTACAGGAAACTTTTTAAACACCTCAGTTCTCGAGGTCTTCCCAAATGTGGAAGGTATAGGAACTACAGTGAGAACACCTTTTCAAAGTCCAATTGTAGGGCTTGGAAGACCTGTAAATAATAGACAAGGTTTCTCTATTAATGCAGATGCTAGTCTTGGTAGGTTGAAATTAAACGGAGGTATTGGAATATATGCTGAGATTGATACTTCATATGCTGCTTTGTCTTATGTCCACAATGTTAATAGCCAGACACTATCAAGGCTAAATATATTTGCACAAAACTGGGGACCATATAATGCCCTAAATTCTACTTACAGAGGAGTCTTTGAAAATGTAAATATTAGTGATACCACTGCAAGTGGATTTGCAAATTTTAAAAAGTTTTACAACACTATTGAATTCCAAGCCAAATACAATAATAAGATATTTGGAAAGAACTACTATATATTTTCTCTAACACGACTTAATTCTTGTCAAAAAAATTTAAAGGCTCTTCCACAGGTTAATAGCCAAGCACTGATTAGTCAACTTAGCGAAGAAATAGATTTTAGTATCGAATTAACAAAGAAATCAACATTTGTTTTAAGCTATGGTGTAGAAAAAATATTAGGTAATAATTCTACAGATATAGGAGACAGCCCAGAACCTTCTGCAACAAGTGCTTTTTTTGAGAGGTTGGGTCTTAAAAAGCTTTTCAGATATACGAAAGCAAGAAATCAAAAAAACACACTTTTTGGTTTAGGTTTTGATTATATGATAGGTCCAAATGCAATGATTTTTTTTCGTCACAACCGGTACAGATATTTTGACCCCAATTTTATAGAAAATCATTTAAAAGGCTGGGAAACAATGCTTGAATTAAAAATAAAATTTTAACCTATGAAAAGAAGGATACAACTTTTACTTGTTTTTTTTGCAATCCTTTCATCTGAATATAATCTTCAAGCTCAGATGAATGGTAATATTTGGTTTGACGGACTTTATCGTTCGTATTTTACAAGAGATGCACTAAACAACAGTACAACAGATGATACATTATCTCCTAGAAATACATCAAATGGCTACAATTTATTAGATCTCAATACTCATATAAATCCAATTAAGGATATTGAAATTTTTGCACAGCTCCGAATTCGAAATTCTTTTGGAAGCTTTTTTGGATCAGCGTCAGGAACACAAATAAATGTGCGACAACTTAAGGCGAGAGGAGTCATAAATAATAAGTTACGTTTTAGTGTTGGTGATCTTTTTTTAAAGCAATCTAAATTTACTCTTTACAACTATGATGAAGAACTTTCAGGTTTTGAAAATGATATGTTTAAGCCTTATCGTGATATAATTCACTATGAAAACTTTTACATAGAAAATAGATGGCGATTACAGGGTATTCAAACTGACTTCTCCTATGAATTTGATAGATTTATAAGGAACTTAAGTTTTGATTTATTTGTCACTCGTCCTAGTGGATCTTCTCAAATTAGTGAAACTACAGCTTCAAGTGATCTTTTACTTTCAGGAGTTTCTATGGTTTCTGAAATTAATAAAAGACTAATAGTATCACTAAACTACGTTAACTTATTTGAAGTGCCATCTAGCGGCACGAGCAATATTTCTGTTCGAAATCCAGTTTATGATCTGTCAATTTTACACCATCTTAGCAAAGATAAGTATCGGATTGAAAATAAGATCCAAACTGGCTTCTCCAAAAGGTTTTGGCTTCATTCAGAGCTTGCTAATGGAGAATTAGACACAATATCAAATCACACGAAAGGGATGTTTTTTGAATTAGATAATAAATTTATTAAAAGAGACTCTTCACTATTGTTAACTTTTGGTTATCGCTACGTAGATCCAAATTTTAGAAGTGCTGGAGCCCAAACTCGTCGGTTAGATTATGCCTCCGGAAATATCAACACTACTTATCCGATATACACTAATATGTCTTTAATTAGACCACCTTCTGTTTTTGACCTCGTATCTGATGACCAACTGTATAACCAAGACCTATCTAGTGTTTTAATGGTCTTCAATCCTATTTATTCAAATATATTGCCTTTTGGAGACGCCACCCCCAATAGAACAGGGATTTACCTTAAGGCTAAAATAAATAATGAAAAAAATGTATTTCTTTCTAAAATTAATTCAGGATTTTTTAAAGAAGTAATTGGTCAAGGTGCTTCAGAAAAAAGAAATTTTGCCTTAATTAAAGGTTTTTTCAAAATTAATTTTCATCGATGGTTAAATTGGAAAAAAGAATTAAGTGTTTCTACTTCATCTGAAAGTGAATTTACTAAAAGAGGTGGTGAAGCTGTTTCTTCATTAAATTTATTTAGTCACCAAATGAATACATCAGTAAATGCAGAGTTAACCAAAAATCTTTTCATTCAAGCATCCTATAAGCTTTTTAATGCAAATGGTAATGAATTTTTAACTCAGCGAGATGATTATGGGAATATTACTTATTTTGCATCAACAGAGATAGACCAAAAAGATCATATTCTATCACTAGGAATGTTGTATAAATTTAGAAAAAATGCTTATGCGTCGCTAAATTATAATTGGTGGGGTACTGAATTTACTGATCAACCGAATTTAGATTACAAATATAATAGACTAATATTAATTTTATCTGTGGAGTTATGAAAATTAAAATAAAACTTATTACTTTTTACAGCTTACTATTCTTTGTACATAGTTGCACAAAAACAGAATTTGAAGGACCATCAATTGCAAATTTATACGGGGACTTTGAGTTAATTGAACCACTTATACTTACAAATAAAAATCCAAGTTTTTCAATCAACGAACAAGTTGGTTTTCATTGTGAGTTTAATAAACCAGTTCAATGGAAAATTGCTATCTCGGGTCTAAGTTCTTCTGCTTATAAGGAAATTTCGGGTTTTTCTGATCTTATTGACTCAAATACTGTTTTTTGGAATGGCGGGCCATCACAACTTCCTTTTTTTTCAGAAGAAGTTTGTTCTGTCGAATTGACTATTGAAAATGAAATTGACACCCTAAGAGACGATATCACTATTGTTTCAACTAAAACTTATGAAAATGGTATCTGGGTTGAAGATTTTGAAGATGGTCTTCCAGAAGGCAGTCTTATTCACTATAA
Organism: Flavobacteriales bacterium; assembly: GCA_002692065.1. Taxonomy (GTDB): domain Bacteria; phylum Bacteroidota; class Bacteroidia; order Flavobacteriales; family UBA7430. The sequence continues at coordinate 225,373 of NZJX01000011.1, forward strand.
TTCTGATGGTGGAGGTATGACTTTTTTTGTAGCAAGTGATGACCCATTACTTGGGAATAATTATTTTAAGATGGGTGGTAGAGTTAATTGGGACTGGCCTTTGGGAAATCTTGATATACCTATTAATATTGCTAATGCTAGCCAAAGTTCAAACAATTTTTATATTAATATAGGCATACTGTCAGATATCCAAGACTTACATAGTGGTCAATTTATAAATATTTTAATTTCTGAGGAAAAAGACACTCCATTTAATGATAATCTAAACAATAATGCTTCAGACTTATTTGAATCATCAATGGAGGTATATAAAATGAAGGTCCCTGTAGATTGGGATGGTTGGCAAATTAAATCGTTTAGGTATTCAGACTTTGAACCTGTATCACCAAATAATACAAATATTAATTTTAATATGAATCCAAATGACATTAGGGCAATTAGAATTTCTTGTCAAGCATGCCCCTCATCTGTTGGAAATCCAGTTTGTCCTGAAAATTTTGGAAAAGATGTAAGAACAGATATAGATCATATTATTTTCACTACAAATTCTAGCTTATTAGACCAATAATGAAATTGAATATACAAATAATTATAGGATTTTTTATTTTTTGCAGCCTCTCCTGCGGTTCTATGCGTGAGGTTAGTATTTATGAACCTTCTAGATCTATTTCAGCATTTGATCAATTTCCCTATAAAACACTCTTTACAAATTCTAGTGAAAATGGATTATGGGGCGTAAAAAATAATAATTGTAAGGAAGTATATTTTGATACTAATAATAGCTTCATTGGAAAAGACCATCTTCATATAAAGTGGGATGCATCAAAATGTAATTATATTGGAATGGGGCTGAAATGGAGTAATTACAAACCTAAAAATCTGATACCTATTATAGAATCGACCGCAATAGAACTTCGTGTTCGTATTGATTCGGGTTCTATTTCAAATACACCTATGTTTTTTATATTATTAGATTACGGAGGTAATCAATGTAGGGCAAATATTAACTATTTAGATCTTGAAGGAGGAAAAATTGATACACAATGGAGACGTATACGCATTCCTCTTCAGGCATTTAATTACGAAAAACGAGGTGTTAATATGAGTAATATAAAAGAGCTTCGTCTTGAATTTCAAAGAAAGGGAGATCTTCATATAGATAATATTTTAATTGTACCTCATGATCATAATTATCATAAGACAAAGGGTACATTTAAAAAAGTATTTAAGTCAAATCCTATTAAGCTTGGAGTTGGCAAAGAATATTGGTGGGGGATTAATACAAAATATTCATCTAGTCTGCAATTTGGCAACTCCTTTAAAAACGAAAGTATAGTTGTTGATCTTCCCCAATCTAAAGAATCATCTTGGAATATATTTGGTTTTTCTCCCTATCAATGGTTGCGTATTGATATATCCACTATTTATAGTACATCAGCTCTAAAGTTTAAGTTAAAAGCAACTCAAATTCCAAAGCTTCAAGCTAATTTTTTTGCTTATACAGGAAAAAAAAGAAGGTTATTTAAAATATTAAATGAAAGTCATTTTATTGATAAAGGGAATGGCATATATGAAGCCTATCTTCCTTTAAAAGCAATAAAAGGCCATGGAGAATTTAGATGGGATGAACTCAAGGAAATCAGATTTAAAATATTAGAGGGGGGGCAATTTGAATTAGGGGACTTTCAACTAATTGAATTTCGTGGAAATCCTAAAAAACCTACACAATGGAAAGGAATATAAATATATTTATTTGCCTAGTATTTGTTATGGCATACTCTCTCAACACCTATTCACAGGTAAATAAAGTTCAAGTGATTAAGAATGCTTTAGGTAATTTTGAATTACAAAGAAATGGAAAGCCATACTACATTAAAGGTGCAGGTGCTAAAGCTCATTTTGATCTATTAGCCCAGTCAGGAGCTAACTCAATTAGAGTTTGGAGTACTAATAATAATGAATTATTAGATTCTGCTTATAATCACAACTTTACCGTCTCACTAGGTTTATATGTAAGAACTGAAAGAAGCGGTATGGATTATAATGATGAATATGCAGTTAAAGGTCAAATCGAATATCTTAAAAATGAAGTCTTGAGATACAAGGATCACCCAGCTCTATTGGTCTGGGGTATTGGTAATGAGGTTGATTTGAGATATAGTAATTTTAAAGTTTGGGAAACCATTGAGATCATAGCAAAATTCATAAAGGAGGTAGACCCTTATCATCCCACTATGACAGTAATTGCTGGGGTAGATCCGTCTAAGGCATTTTATATAAAAAAAAATTGCCCAAGTATTGATATATTGGGGCTTAATGTCTATGGTTCAATTGAAAATGCAGGAGCTAATTTAAGAAAGTTTAATTGGGAAAAACCTTACATAGTTTCTGAATGGGGAGTAAATGGGCCTTTTGAAGCTCGAAAAACATCTTGGAATGCGAAGATTGAACCACCAAATGGAGTAAAAGCTGACCAGCGAAAGCGAAGATATCTTGAGATAATTGAAAAAGATAACGAACTTTGCCTTGGGAGTTATTGTTTTCTTTGGGGACAAAAACAAGAATCAACAGCTACTTGGCATGGAATGTTTTTAAGTAATGGAAATCCAACAGAGGCAGTTGATGTAATGCAATATTGTTGGACTGGAGAATGGCCAAAATCAAGAGCACCTTCTATTAAAAATATATCATTAGAAAATATAGGATGGAGAAAAGATCACGTCCTATCTCCATCTAAACAAGCGACTTTGAGGATAGATTATTTTAAATACAACAACGAACAAGTAACGCTTGAATACATATTATATCCTGAAGCCTTTAGCAATAAAATTGGTGGTGATATTCAGTTATCGCCAGATCCCATAAATTTTGAAATTATACAGAAAATTGGTTCGGAGTTAACTTTTATAACTCCAAGTAAAAAAGGAGCTTATCGTATTTTTGCTTATGTAAAAAATAATAAAGGACAATGCTCTGTTGCTAACATTCCATTCCTAGTAGAATAGTTAGTTAGTTGTTAAATAGTTGAATAAGTGTTTTATAACCAGGTCTAAAGAGAAGCACCTCGAAATCTTTTTTAGGTTTAATTATTTCGTTTGCTTTATAAATATTCCAACCTGATTCATTCCTATTTCGCCAACCTACCGAGGTATATAGATTATTAGATTCAATTATATAACCTAAATCTTTCATAATAAGTTTTGGTAAGTTGAGTTTTGGTATAGATATGGAACTGGTAAACATGGAATCTAGCATTGCTAATTCGCTCATGTTACCAAAATCAGACTCTTCCATCCATTTAAATAAATGATATTTTAATGTATTATAAATTTCTTCATATTTGGGATTATGGATTAGGTTGTTTAATTCAAAGAAGTCTTTTGAAACTTCATAAAGTTCAAAACGATCTTTATGTTTCAAGAACCAATTTGAAAAGTAAGAATTTAGTTCTTGCTTTTTCATAAGAGAATCAAGTACTTGCATCGTTTTCATTTGTCGACGGTATATAATCGGTTTATATATGGTAGTTGAGGTATCTCCATTATAAATTAGTTTAAAATTACTATCACGAATACTTCTTCGCATATCAACCCCACTATCAAACCTGTCTGTAGCTCCATAGACATACTTACGTTGGTCTTTTTTAAAGAAAGAAACACCTTCAAACGGTAATTCTCTTTCAATATTTGCTGCGTCAAGTAAAGTTGGAGCAAAATCAACAAAGCTAATCAGTTGAAAATTCTTTCCTCTATTAGTCTCATCAATCCATTTAACTATCATTGGAACATTAAGACCAGTTTCATAAATTGATCGTTTATATCTGGGGAAGGGGCCACCGTGGTCGCTAAAGAAAAATATAATAGTGTTTTTATACAAGTTGTCCGCTTTTAGCTGGTTTAAAATTGCACCAATTTTTTCATCCAGTTTTTCTATATTTTTATAGTTAGTTAGTATATCCCTTTTAATTTCATCGTCATCAGGAAAAATTTTTGGAGTTAGAATATTTTCTAATTCTTTTTTTGAATATGAAGTTTTATTCCTCCAGATATTAGACTCATGCGTTACATTGAAATTAAAGACCGAAAAAAAAGGTTGACCTTCTTGTTTATTTCTCCAATGTGCTTCTTGACTACTTTCGTCCCAGGCTAACGGAGATGCTTTCATATTATAATCTTCTTTTGAATTATTAGTACAATAATAGCCTTTTGCTCTAAGATCTTCTGTGAAGAAACGAATTGGTTTTTTTGGTTTAGCACTATAATATGGTAGAGAGTTATGAGGATTAATTGCACTATTTTCTTTCGATTTTTTATAAGCTCGCATATGTTGTGTACCAATTGATGTAGGATACATTCCTGTAATTAGACAACTTCGACTTGGGGCACAGACAGGAGAAGGTGTGTAACAATTTTGATACACCAATCCATCTTTAGCCAGCTGATTTATGTTTGGAGTATTTGCACTTGAATCACCATACATTGGAAAAAATAAGGATTGATCTTCACAAACTAGCCATAAAAAATTTGGTGATCCTTGTCCAAAAGAAAAAGTGGATATACTCAAAAATAGATAAAATAGACTCGTTTTCAAGTTGTGTAGTTTATAAATAGTCAAATTTAATTAAATTAATTATTTTAGTATCTTTAAAAACTTAAGATAATAAATTAGGTCTGAAAGTTATCTAGTTTATGCTTTTTTATTCAGCCCTAAGAAGTATTTATCTGATTAATAATTTTAATATGAAGTCTAACAATTTTTTCAGTTTGTTCAACATTATTAGTCTTTTTCTAATCTCGCTTTGTGCATGCAATTCAACTAAAGAAAAATTTCAAGAAAATAAACCGCTAAATATCATTTATATTATGGCTGATGACCATGCTTATCAGGCTATTAGTGCATATGAATCTGAAATTAGTAAACTTGCGCCAACTCCTAATATAGATCGTATCGCAAAGGAAGGAGCTCGAATGGACGCTGTTTACTGTACAAATTCTATATGTGGACCCAGTAGGTCCTCCATATTAACAGGTAAATTTTCACATGTCAATGGATTTTATAAAAACGTTGATGGAGGAGATTTCAATGGGGAGCAGCTAACATTTCCAAAAGTTTTTCAAAAAAACGGCTATCAAACTGCAGTAATTGGGAAATGGCATTTAGGAACTAAGCCTACTGGGTTTGACTATTCTAAAGTTCTAATAAATCAAGGTGGACAGGGAACTTATTTTAATCCCCAATTTTGTATAAATGGAAAAGATACTGTGACAGAAACAAAACTGCATTTAACAAAAGTAATAGAAAATGATTGTTTAGATTGGTTATCAAATAGAGATACTACTAAGCCTTTTATGCTGTTGTATCAATTTAAAGCTCCTCACAGAGATTGGAGGCCAGACTCAATGTATCATGATTTGTTTAATAATTTTGATTTTCCACTTCCAGAGACCTTTAACGATAATTATGAGGGAAGAATTGCAGCTAGTGAAAATATGATGGAAATTGGAAGGCACCTTAACAGAAGAGATATGAAGCAAATACCTCCTAAGGGATTGTCAAGAAGAGATTCATTACGTTGGCTTGCCTATGGAGATAAGGGGCAATATTGGTCACCAAATGATACATTAAAAGGAGATGCTTTAAAATACTGGAAATTTCAAACTTATATAAAAGATTATCTAAGATGTGTTGCTGGAGTTGATCGGGCAGTTGGAAGTGTTTTAGATTATTTAGATGAAAATGGATTAAGTGAAAACACGATTGTAGTTTATACCTCTGACCAAGGGTTTTATCTTGGAGAGCATGGATGGTTTGATAAAAGATGGATGTATGAAGAATCTTTTAAGATGCCTTTCTTGATTAAAAATCCAAGAGTTATTAAAGCTGGAACCACCTCAGATGCAATGTTAATGAATGTTGATTTCGCTCCCACTCTTCTTGATATGGCCGGTATAGAAATTCCTGGGGAAATGCAGGGAAAAAGCTTCAAAGAGGTATTTGGTGGTAATCAAAAAAATAAAAGAAAATCAGTCTATTATCATTATTATGAGTATCCTATTTGGCATAAAGTACAACCACATTATGGGGTAAAAACTAATAGATACAAATTAATGTATTTCTATTATACAATGGATGAGTGGGAATTATATGATTTAAAAACAGACCCAAATGAAATGAATAATATATATTCTGACGCGCCTCAAGATTTGATTGATAGCTTGAAAAAAGAACTTGAAGCACTCAGAAAAGAATACAAAGACGATGATTCACTTGAACAAATGAGAAGGATGACAGATACTGTTATCAAAAGAGTTTATAATGAGCCAAACAAGATTATGAAATAATTTCACAAATTTTAAAAATCAGATATTCAAATATTACATTATGAAAATTTTTTTATTGCTATTATTTAGTATACCTATTATGAGTTTAATCTCTACTAAATACGATATTGATCCATTTTTTATTAGCACAGCTTTTGTTGAATTGAATAATTTAGAAATAAATAACCCTTCTGATA